>NZ_JAHUWG010000029.1:0-423 GCF_019219115.1 Pseudomonas sp. PDM28 | reverse complement strand
CCCTGGTGCTGAACGCCAATGGCACCTACACCTACACCCTGAACACCAGCGATGCCGACTTCAAAGCCCTGCACGGCGGTGGCGACGGCACCGACACCTTCACCTACACCATCACCGACGCGGACGGTGACAGCAGCACCGCCAACCTGGTGCTGCAGATCCACAACAACGATGATCCAGTGACGATTGGCGGTTTGAACGTCGAGGGCGGCGAACTCACCGTCTTCGAGAAAAACCTCGGCGACGGCAGTGCTCCGGATGCCACGGCGTTGACCCAGAACGGCACGTTCACCGTGACCGCACTGGACGGCGTCATCACCCTGACCGTCGGCGGCATCGCCGTGGTCACGGGAGGCGTAGCCGCGGGCTTCCCGCAATCGATCACCACACCACTGGGCAGCACGCTGACCATCACCGGCTTCA
>NZ_JAHUWG010000028.1:0-627 GCF_019219115.1 Pseudomonas sp. PDM28 | reverse complement strand
GCCAATCCCACGGCCGGCAAAAATACCTTGTGGGAGCGAGCCTGCTCGCGAAGAGGTCGGCACATCCAACACAGATGTCGACTGACCCACCGCTTTCGCGAGCAGGCTCGCTCCCACAGTTTTGATCGTCAGTGAACACTAATCCCACGGCCGGCCACAATCCCTTGTGGGAGCGGGATTGCCCGCGAAGAGGCCGGCACATCCAACAGAGACGTCGACTGACCTGACGCCTTCGCGAGCAAGCCCGCTCCCACAGTTTTGATCGTCAGTGAACGCCAATCTCACGGCCGGCCACAATCCCTTGTGGGAGCGGGCTTGCCCGCGAAGAGGCCGGCACATCCAACACAGATGTCGACTGGCCCACCGCCTTCGCGAGCAGGCTCGCTCCCACAATTCTGATCTTCAGTGAACGCGAATCCCACGGCTACCCACAATACCTGTGGGAGCGAGCCTGCTCGCGAAGAGGCCGGCACATCCAACACAGATGTCGACTGGCCCACCGCCTTCGCGAGCAAGCCCGCTCCCACAGTTTTGATCGTCAGTGAACGCCAATCTCACGGCCGGCCACAATCCCTTGTGGGAGCGGGCTTGCCCGCGAAGAGGCCGGCACATCCAACACAGATGTCG
>NZ_JAHUWG010000027.1:0-657 GCF_019219115.1 Pseudomonas sp. PDM28 | reverse complement strand
CAGGCTACCACGTCTTTCATCGCCTCTGACTGCCAAGGCATCCACCGTATGCGCTTCTTCACTTGACCATATAACCCCAAGCAATCTGGTTATACTATGAAGACGACATTCGCCGAAAATTCGATTGAGCTCCTAAGAGCCACTCACAAATTTTACCTTAGCCTGATCCGTTACCAGTGAAAGTAACGTTCAGTCTATCTTTCTATCACATACCCAAATTTTTAAAGAACGATCTAATCAAAAGACTAGAAATCAATATTCATTGCAGAATATTCATTTCTAAACTCTCAAACTTTCGAAGCAGTTAATGGTGGAGCCAAACGGGATCGAACCGTTGACCTCCTGCGTGCAAGGCAGGCGCTCTCCCAGCTGAGCTATGGCCCCATACAAAATTGGTGGGTCTGGGCAGATTCGAACTGCCGACCTCACCCTTATCAGGGGTGCGCTCTAACCAACTGAGCTACAGACCCAATTTCGAGCGCGTAACTGTTAGCGTTGAGCTATCAGCTTGGAGCTTAAAGCTGCTTCTATCGTCTTCTTCAATGAATCAAGCAATTCGTGTGGGAACTTATGGAGCAGCTGAGTCGTCGATTAAGGAGGTGATCCAGCCGCAGGTTCCCCTACGGCTACCTTGTTACGACTTCACCCCAGTCATGA
>NZ_JAHUWG010000026.1:0-953 GCF_019219115.1 Pseudomonas sp. PDM28 | reverse complement strand
ACCGGGCCCCATCGCTGGCAAGCCAGCTCCCACAATGTTTTCGGGTGCTCACAGATTTTGCGTACACCCACTTACTCTGTGGGAGCTGGCTTGCCAGCGATGAGGCCAGCCAGAACAACCGAAAACTTCGATCAGTCTCGATAGTCCGGCGCCACACGATCCAGCATCCGCAACTGCGCCCGTTCAACATCGGCGGCGCACGGCGTGATGGCGGGCTGGGGCTGCGGATCGTGCATCGCATCCTGCAATTGCACGGGCGCGAGATTCAGTTGATCGATGTGCCGGGGCGGGGGGCGACCTTTCGGTTTTCGTTGCCGATCGATGAAGAGACTGCATCGGCGTTGGCGGTGCGGTCGATGAACCTCAATACACCGCGGCAGGCTTGAAAAGTTGTGGTGCCTGACCGGGCCCCATCGCTGGCAAGCCAGCTCCCACAATGTTTTCGGGTGCTCACAGATTTTGCGTACACCCACTTACTCTGTGGGAGCTGGCTTGCCAGCGATGAGGCCAGCCAGAACAACCGAAAACTCCGATCAGCCCCGATACCCCGGCGCCACACGATCCAGCATCCGCAACTGCGTCCGTTCAACATCGGCGGCGCACGGCGTGATGGCGGGCTGGGGCTGCGGATCGTGCATCGCATCCTGCAATTGCACGGGCGCGAGATTCAGTTGATCGATGTGCCGGGGCGGGGGGCGACCTTTCGGTTTTCGTTGCCGATCGATGAAGAGACAGCGTCGGCGCTGGCGGTGCGGTCGATGAACCTCAATACACCGCGGCAGGCTTGAAAAGTTGTGGTGCCTGACCGGGCCCCATCGCTGGCAAGCCAGCTCCCACAATGTTTTCGGGTGCTCACAGATTTTGCGTACACCCACTTACTCTGTGGGAGCTGGCTTGCCAGCGATGAGGCCAGCCAGAACAACCGAAAACTTCGATCAGTCTCGATAGTCCGG
>NZ_JAHUWG010000025.1:0-1122 GCF_019219115.1 Pseudomonas sp. PDM28 | reverse complement strand
AGCACCCAGACGATTCGCAGGTTGCGGTTGGCTAGCCTGATCGCAGCCTCCTTGCGGCCCAACCGGCTCATCCAGTGCAACAAGCGGCGGTCATCGGGTTGCTGGGAATCAGGTCGTAGTTGTTGCAGCACCGCATGGGCTCCCTGGATCATCAGACTGCGTAAATAAGCATCACCTCGCTTGGTCATGTCCCCCAACCGGACTGTCTCCCCGGTGCTGTGCTGGTCAGGCACCATGCCAAAGTACGCGGCAAACTTGCGGGCATTGGGAAATCGCTCAGGCTTGGTTTCCTTGGCCACCAGTGCCGTGGCAGTGACCGGGCCGATGCCGCGCACAGTCATTAGCCGCTTCGCCGTCATGTCGGCGTTGGCGGCCACTTCCAGGCGTCCCGTCAGTACGCTGATGCGCTCACCCAAATGGCGCCACTCGGCCAACAGTTCGTCGATCAGTTCACGCAGCAGGCCCGGCACCGGCTGGGTGGCATCTTCCAGCACCCGCGGGATTTTCTGGCTGATCGCAACATCGCCCTGTGCCAAGGCTACGCCGTGCTCAAGCAGCAGGCCGCGCATCTGATTACTGAGGGCCGTGCGTCGACGCACATAGCCCTGGCGGGCGCGATGCAACGCCTGCATGGCCAGCGCCGCAACGCTTTTGACCGGTACGGCGCAGATTTTTTCATCGCGATTAGCCCGCAGGATCGCCAGCGCATCGTTGCGATCATTCTTAGGCCCGCTGCGATGTGTGGCCACCAAACCGGCTGGAAGAATCCGCACCGGATTGCCTTGGTCTTGCAGCTGCCGGGCCCAGGCCTGGGCACCCGGACCGGTCTCCATCAAAACCATGACATGAGGCGACAACTGTCGGAGAAAATCATAAAACGCCTCGCGCGACTTGATCCGCTGCTCGTAGAGCACCTGGCCGAGGATATCTTCGCCGGCGACCTGAAAGACCTGTTTGGCCAGATCGACCGCCAAGGTTGTGCAGGCCGACAAACCGGAAGAAGACAGGGATTGATTAATCGAACTATGATTTTTCATGGACTCGCCCTCGCTGTCGTTGGCTGTTTAGACTGCCACCGTGGCGCATTGACGCCTCGGCTTGGGCGAGTCCATCCAATTACAG
>NZ_JAHUWG010000024.1:0-1221 GCF_019219115.1 Pseudomonas sp. PDM28 | reverse complement strand
AGTCTAACCTTCGGGAGGACGGTTACCACGGTGTGATTCATGACTGGGGTGAAGTCGTAACAAGGTAGCCGTAGGGGAACCTGCGGCTGGATCACCTCCTTAATCGACGACTCAGCTGCTCCATAAGCTCCCACACGAATTGCTTGATTCATTGAAGAAGACGAAAGAAGCAGCCTTGGGGTTGTAGCTTAGTTGGTTAGAGCGCACCCCATGCTCTGTGGTTAAGAGCAGGGTGAGGTCGGCCTTAGTAGCTCGAAATTGGGTCTGTAGCTCAGTTGGTTAGAGCGCACCCCTGATAAGGGTGAGGTCGGCAGTTCGAATCTGCCCAGACCCACCAATTTTGTGTGGGAAACGCCTGTAGAAATACGGGGCCATAGCTCAGCTGGGAGAGCGCCTGCCTTGCACGCAGGAGGTCAACGGTTCGATCCCGTTTGGCTCCACCACTACTGCTTCTGATTGTATAAAGCTTAGAAATGAGCATTCCATCGGTTCGATGGTGAATGTTGATTTCTAGTCTTTGACTAGTTCGTTCTTTAAAAATTTGGGTATGTGATAGAAAGATAGACTGAGCGTTACTTTCACTGGTAACGGATCAGGCTAAGGTAAAATTTGTGAGTGGCTCTTAGGAGCGCAATCGAATTTTCGGCGAATGTCGTCTTCATAGTATAACCAGATTGCTTGGGGTTATATGGTCAAGTGAAGAAGCGCATACGGTGGATGCCTTGGCAGTCAGAGGCGATGAAAGACGTGGTAGCCTGCGAAAAGCTTCGGGGAGTCGGCAAACAGACTTTGATCCGGAGATGTCTGAATGGGGGAACCCAGCCATCATAAGATGGTTATCTTGTACTGAATACATAGGTGCAAGAGGCGAACCAGGGGAACTGAAACATCTAAGTACCCTGAGGAAAAGAAATCAACCGAGATTCCCTTAGTAGTGGCGAGCGAACGGGGACTAGCCCTTAAGTGGCTTTGAGATTAGCGGAACGCTCTGGAAAGTGCGGCCATAGTGGGTGATAGCCCTGTACGCGAAAATCTCTTGGTCATGAAATCGAGTAGGACGGAGCACGAGAAACTTTGTCTGAATATGGGGGGACCATCCTCCAAGGCTAAATACTACTGACTGACCGATAGTGAACTAGTACCGTGAGGGAAAGGCGAAAAGAACCCCGGAGAGGGGAGTGAAATAGATCCTGAAACCGTATGCGTACAAGCAGTGGGAGC
>NZ_JAHUWG010000022.1:0-2694 GCF_019219115.1 Pseudomonas sp. PDM28 | reverse complement strand
TCAGGGTGCCGTCGGCGAACCACTTGATGTCGACATGATGGTCATCGAAGGAGGTCTGCTTCACCGTGGTGAAAGGCTTGATCCAGTCGAGGCGCTTGGCTTGCTCGCGCCAGAAGCCGTCCGGGTTGACGACCGACTGCTGGTACATGGCCTTGTAGGTCGCCTCGTCGGTCAGCGTATTGGCCAGAACCTCGGGACGAACGGGATACAGGGAAGCCGCACTCATCTTTCTTACCTCGGTGGAATAGTTGTTTTTGTGATCTGTTACGGGTTTGCAGCTCAAGCATTCGGGCAAATGCAACATTCAAATCCGGAAGCGACTCAGTAGTTTGTCTTGCTGGCCGACGTGCTCCACCATGGCTGAGCATTGGCGAGCCTGTTTGTCCGCGCTGCCGGAGACTTCAAGACTGATGTCTCGGATATTGGTAGTGTTGCGGTTGATTTCCTCGGTCGTGGCGCTTTGTTCTTCAGCGGCCGCGGCGATCTGCAGGTTCATGTCATTGATGCGGTAAATGGCCTCGCGTATGCGTTCGAGGGTGTCATTGGCGGCATTGGCATCCCCGGCCGTCCTGCTGGCTGTGTCACGGCTCTGCTGCATGCGTGCCTGGGCGTGTTTTACCCCGGTCTGCAGCTGGTCGATCATCTCGCGTATTTCCTGGGTGGATTGCTGGGTGCGCGAGGCCAGGGAGCGCACCTCATCGGCCACGACCGCAAACCCGCGTCCCGATTCACCGGCACGGGCGGCCTCGATGGCGGCATTGAGGGCGAGCAGATTGGTCTGGTCGGCGATGCTGGTGATGACCGCCACAATCGATCCAATGCTTTGACTGAGGGTGGACAAGTCATTGATCGCATGACCGGTGGCGTCCATCTCCTCGGCCAAGCGCTTGATGGCCCCGGTAGACCGGGAAACCAGAGCGACGCCATCGGCGGTTTCTTCGTTAGCGGCAATCGCCGCTTCGGCAGCGGTTTGCGCGTTGCGCGCGACATCCTCGGCGGTCGAGGCCATCTCGGTCATGGCGGTGGCCAGTTGATCCAGTTCCTGCAATTGCACCTGTACGCGGCTGGCGGCCTGATCCGCCTCGCACGAGGTCGCGGTGGTGCTCTCGCGGACCTGTTGCGAGCTGTTTTTCACGTCGCCAATCAGCGCCTTGAGGTTGTGCAGGAACTGGTTGAATTCCCCGGCGACCAGGGCAATTTCATCATTGCCGACCACAGGCAGTTGGCGGGTCAGGTCGCCTTCACCGCGATTGATGTCTGCCAGCGAGTCCTTCAGTTGTTCCAGCGGCCGTAGCAGTCGCCTGACCAGCAGGCCCAACACCAACAGGCTGAGCAGCACGCCCAGGCCGGTACCGATCACGGCTCGCCAACTCAGGGTATGGGCGGCGGCCATGACGATGTCCTGGTCCAGGACCACGCCGATGTACCAATCCATGCCCTTGAGATCGGAGAGGGGGATGAAGGACACCAGGAGGGATTTCCCGCCGCTGCGCACCTCTTGAAGCTGAGCGTCGAGGGGCAGGGCGCTCCCGGCAAAAAGCTGACTGTAGGGCTTGCCGTTCAGTTCGGCGTCCGGGTGGGAAATGATATTGCCGCTTTTACTGAGCAGGAACGCATAACCGGCCCCGCCGAAATCCAGGGTATTGATGGCATCGGCCACTGTGGTCAGGCGGATGTCACCGCCAAACACCCCGAGCAACTGTCCCGCGTCGCTGATCCGGGCAACGGCCGAGATCAGGATCTCACCCGTGGTGGAGTCCTTGTAGGGTTCGGTCAGGACGGCTTGGTTGCCGGTCTTTCCCGTCGCGTACCAGGGTCGGGTGCGACCGTCATAGTCGGGTTTCGGATTCCACGCCGCCGTGTTCTTGATGGGTTTTCCATCTGCCTCAAGGGCGCCGAACACCAGCTTGAATTCGTCTTTCAGAATGGGCGAATCGATGATGCGTTGGGTCGTTTGCACACTGTACTGGCGATCGATCGCCTGGGAGGCCAGGTCCATCAAATGAAGCTTGCCGTTCAGCCAGTTCTCGATCTGACGTGCCACCGCATTGCTCGATTCGGCAATGCTCGCCTCGACCTGGTGACGCAAAATGCTACGGATCTGCTCTACCTGAACCAGCGATAGAAGACTGGTGGTCACCAACAGCACACAAGCAGCCACAAGGCTCACCTTGTAACGGATTTTCATCGAGGGCTCCAAAGGGGCGATCAAGGGGAGCAGAGCATCCAGCCCTGTAGGAGCTGCCGCAGGCTGCGATCTTTTGAACAGGCAATGGGAGCCACCGACAGGCAAAGATCAAAAGATCGCAGCCTGCGGCAGCTCCTACATTTCCGGGGCTTAGAAGAAGCCCAACGGATTGATGTCGTAGCTCACCAGCAGGTTCTTGGTCTGCTGATAGTGGTCGAGCATCATCTTGTGGGTTTCACGGCCGACGCCGGACTTCTTGTAGCCACCGAACGCCGCGTGCGCCGGGTACAGGTGGTAGCAGTTGGTCCACACACGACCGGCCTTGATGGCGCGGCCCATGCGGTAGGCGCGGTTGATGTCGCGGGTCCAGAGGCCGGCACCCAGGCCGAACTCGGTGTCGTTGGCGATGGCCAGGGCTTCGGCTTCGTCCTTGAAGGTGGTGATGCTCACCACCGGGCCAAAGATTTCTTCCTGGAACACGCGCATCTTGTTGGTGCCCTTGAGCA
>NZ_JAHUWG010000021.1:0-14707 GCF_019219115.1 Pseudomonas sp. PDM28 | reverse complement strand
GCGACCGGTTCACTGGACGTCAACATCGTCGACGACTTGCCACAAGGCGTGAACGACAGCAACGCTTCGACGGCGTCGGAAACCTTGCTGACGCTGAACGGCAACGTGCTGAGCAACGACGTGCAAGGCGCCGACCGCGTGACAGTAGGGGAAAACGCCGGCCCAATCACCCCAGGCACCTTCACCGGCACCTACGGTACTTTGGTGTTGAACGCCAACGGCACCTACACCTACACCCTCAACACCAGTGATGCCGACTTCAAGGCCTTGCACGGCGGTGGCGACGGCACTGAAAGCTTTACCTATACGCTGACTGATGCCGATGGCGACAGCAGCACGGCGACCCTGGTGCTGCAGATCCACAACAACGATGACCCTGTGACGATTGGCGGTTTGAACGTCGAGGGCGGCGAACTCACCGTCTTCGAGAAAAACCTCAGCGACGGCAGCGCTCCGGATGCCACGGCGTTGACCCAGAACGGCACCTTCACCGTCACCGCACTGGACGGCGTGACCACCTTGACTGTCGGCGGCATCGCCGTGGTCACGGGAGGCGTAGCCGCGGGCTTCCCGCAATCGATCACCACACCACTGGGCAGCACGCTGACCATCACCGGCTTCAACGCGGCGACCGGTGTGGTGAGTTACAGCTACACCCTCAACGACAACGAAGCGCACCCGACGGCCAACGGCGCGAACACCTTGCCTGAGCAGTTTGCCGTGACCCTGGTCGACGACAACGGCACCACGGCGACCGGTTCACTGGACGTCAACATCGTCGACGACTTGCCACAAGGCGTGAACGACAGCAACGCTTCGACGGCGTCGGAAACCTTGCTGACGCTGAACGGCAACGTGCTGAGCAACGACGTGCAAGGCGCCGACCGCGTGACAGTAGGGGAAAACGCCGGCCCAATCACCCCAGGCACCTTCACCGGCACCTACGGTACTTTGGTGTTGAACGCCAACGGCACCTACACCTACACCCTCAACACCAGTGATGCCGACTTCAAGGCCTTGCACGGCGGTGGCGACGGCACTGAAAGCTTTACCTATACGCTGACTGATGCCGATGGCGACAGCAGCACGGCGACCCTGGTGCTGCAGATCCACAACAACGATGACCCTGTGACGATTGGCGGTTTGAACGTCGAGGGCGGCGAACTCACCGTCTTCGAGAAAAACCTCAGCGACGGCAGCGCACCGGATGGCACCGCGCTGACCCAGAACGGCACCTTCACCGTTACTGCACTGGACGGTGTCACCACCCTGACCGTCGGCGGCATCGCCGTGGTCACGGGAGGCGTAGCCGCGGGCTTCCCGCAATCGATCACCACACCACTGGGCAGCACGCTGACCATCACCGGCTTCAACGCCGCGACCGGCGTGGTGAGCTACAGCTACACCCTCAACGACAACGAAACGCATCCGACGGCCAACGGCGCCAACACCCTGCCTGAGCAGTTCGCCGTGACCCTGGTTGACGACAACGGCACCACGGCGACCGGTTCACTGGACGTGAACATTGTCGACGACTTGCCACAAGGCGTGAACGACAGCAACGCCAGCACCGCCTCGGAAACCTTGCTGACGCTGAACGGCAACGTGCTGACCAACGACGTACAAGGCGCCGACCGGGTAACCATCGGTGAAGGCACTGGCCCGATCACCCCCGGCACCTTCACCGGCACCTACGGCACCCTGGTGCTGAACGCCAATGGCACCTACACCTACACGCTGAACACCAGCGATGCCGACTTCAAGGCGCTGCACGGCGGTGGCGACGGCACGGACACCTTCACCTACACCATCACCGACGCGGACGGCGACAGCAGCACTGCGAATCTGGTGCTGCAGATCCACAACAACGACGATCCGGTGGTCCTCAACGGCCTCAACGTGTACGGCGGCGAGCTGACGGTCTACGAGAAAAACCTCAGTGACGGCAGCAACCCCAACGCACCAGCCTTGACCCAGAACGGCACGTTCACCGTCACCGCACTGGACGGCGTGACCACCTTGACTGTCGGCGGCATCGCCGTGGTCACGGGAGGCGTAACGGCGGGCTTCCCACAATCGATCACTACGCCATTGGGCAGCACCCTGACCATCACCGGCTTCAACGCCGCCACCGGTGTGGTGAGCTACAGCTACACCCTCAACGACAACGAAGCGCATCCGACGGCCAACGGCGCGAACACCCTGCCTGAGCAGTTCGCCGTGACAGCGGTCGATGACAACGGCACTACCGCGACCGGCTCACTGGACGTCAACATCGTCGACGACTTGCCAAAAGGCGTGAACGACAGCAATGGCACCGCCTCGGAAACCCTGCTGACGCTGAACGGCAACGTGCTGACCAACGACGTACAAGGCGCCGACCGGGTAACCATCGGTGAAGGCACTGGCCCGATCACCCCCGGCACCTTCACCGGCACCTACGGCACCCTGGTGCTGAACGCCAATGGCACCTACACCTACACGCTGAACACCAGCGATGCCGACTTCAAGGCGCTGCACGGCGGTGGCGACGGCACGGACACCTTCACCTACACCATCACCGACGCGGACGGCGACAGCAGCACTGCGAATCTGGTGCTGCAGATCCACAACAACGACGATCCGGTGACCCTCAACGGCCTCAACGTGTACGGCGGCGAGCTGACGGTCTACGAGAAAAACCTCAGTGACGGCAGCAACCCCAACGCACCAGCCTTGACCCAGAACGGCACGTTCACCGTCACCGCACTGGACGGCGTGACCACTTTGACTGTCGGCGGCATCGCCGTGGTCACGGGAGGCGTAACGGCGGGCTTCCCACAATCGATCACTACGCCATTGGGCAGCACCCTGACCATCACCGGCTTCAACGCCGCCACCGGTGTGGTGAGCTACAGCTACACCCTCAACGACAACGAAGCGCATCCGACGGCCAACGGCGCGAACACCCTGCCTGAGCAGTTCGCCGTGACAGCGGTCGATGACAACGGCACTACCGCGACCGGCTCACTGGACGTCAACATCGTCGACGACTTGCCTCAAGGCGTGAACGACAGCAACGCTTCGACGGCGTCGGAAACCTTGCTGACGTTGAACGGCAACGTACTGAGCAACGACGTGCAAGGCGCTGACCGTGTGCCGGTCGCTGAGAACAGCGGGCCGATCACTCCCGGCACCTTCACCGGCACCTACGGCACCCTGGTGCTGAACGCCAACGGCACCTACACCTACACCCTGAACACCAGCGATGCCGATTTCAAGGCGTTGCACGGCGGTGGCGACGGCACCGACACTTTCACCTACACCATCACCGACGCGGACGGCGACAGCAGCACTGCCAACCTGGTGCTGCAGATCCACAACAACGACGATCCGGTAACCCTTAACGGCCTCAACGTGTACGGCGGCGAACTCACGGTCTACGAGAAAAACCTCAGTGACGGCACCGACCCCAACACACCAGCCCTGACCCAAAGCGGCACCTTCACGGTGACCGCCCTCGATGGCCTGCAAACCCTGACCGTGGGCGGCATCACTGTGGTCAGCGGTGGCGTAACCGCCGGCTTCCCGCAAACCGCCGTCACGCCGCTGGGCAGCACCCTGACCATCACCGGCTTCAACGCCGCGACTGGCGTGATCAGCTACAGCTACACCCTGAACGACAACGAAGCCCATCCGACCGCCAACGGCGCCAACCGCCTCACCGAGAACTTCGATATCGTCGCTACCGACACCGATGGCGATATCGCAAACGGGCAGATCAACGTCAACATCATCGACGACCTGCCGACCGCCAAACCCGATGCGGACTCGGTGCAGGAGGGCGGCACCGTCAGCGGCAATGTGCTGGACAACGACATCGCTGGAGCTGATGGCCCGGCTGCCGCTGGCGCCGTGGTCGGCGTGCGTGCGGGCAGCGATACTTCAACCTCGGCCATCGGCGGGCTGGGCGATCAGATCAACGGCACCTACGGTTACCTGACCCTCGATGCCAGCGGCAACGCCGTGTATCACAGCACGCCTAACGCGGTGAGCGGCCCTGGCGCGGTGGATGTGTTCACCTATACCGTGCGCGATTCCGATGGTGACGAAAGCACCACCACTATCACCATCGACGTCTACAACAGCTGCCTGAAAGCGGTCAGCGACAACGATGTAACGGTCTACGAAAAAGCCCTCGACCTGAGCCAGGGCGGCCAGGATCTGGCCGCCGGTACGGTCGTCGGCAGCGATCCGACCAACACGGGCGAAACCGCTTCCGGCACACTGGTGGGCTCGGTCACTCACGCCGTCGGCGCGATCACCTACGCCCTGGTCGGCAGCAACGTGGGGACCTACGGACAGATTCAGCTCAATGCCAACGGCACCTACACCTACACCCTGACGACCCCGCCGAGCACCACACCGAACGCCAATGACGGCCCGAACGTGATGCACGAGACTTTCAGCTATCAGGCTACCGACTCGCTGGGCAATATCGTCACTAGCACCATCGTGGTGGACATTGTCGATGACATGCCAAAAGCGCTGAACGACAGCAATGCCAGCACCGCCTCGGAGACGGTGGCGAGCCTCAGCGGCAATGTGTTCAACAACGACGTGATCGGTGCCGATAAAGTCGCCATCGGCCTGAATGCCGGCCCGGTGACTCCGGGTACCTTCACCGGCACCTACGGCACCCTGGTGCTCAACGCCAACGGCACCTACACCTACACCCTCAACACCAGCGACGCCGACTTCAAGGCCCTGCACGGCGGTGGCAACGGCACCGAAACCTTCACCTACACCCTCACGGACGCCGACGGCGACATCAGCACTGCGAACCTGGTGCTGAATGTATACAACAATGACGACCCGGTAACTCTTGGCGGCCTCGATGTATATGGCGGCGAGCTGACGGTCTACGAGAAAAACCTCAGTGACGGCACCACCCCCAACACACCGGCCCTGACCCAGAACGGAACCTTCACGGTGACCGCCCTCGATGGCCTGCAAACCCTGACCGTGGGCGGCATCACCGTGGTCAGCGCAGGCGTGACCGTCGGCTTCCCGCAAACCGCTGTCACGCCGCTGGGCAGCACCCTGACCATCACCGGCTACAACCCGATCACTGGCGTGATCAGCTACAGCTACACCCTGAACGACAACGAAGCCCATCCAACCGCCAACGGCGCCAACAGTCTCACCGAGAACCTCGACGTCGTCGCTACCGACACCGATGGCGACATCGCGAACGGGCAGATCAATGTCAACATCGTCGATGACTTGCCAAACGCCAAACCTGACACGTCGTCGGTAACGGAGGGCGGCACGGTCAATATCAGTGTGCTGGGCAATGACATCAACGGTGCCGATGGTCCGGCGATGGTGGTCGGCGTGCGCGCCGGCAGCAATACCGCGACGTCGGCCGTCGGCGGGCTGGGCAACCCGATCAACGGCACCTACGGTTACCTGACGCTCGATGCCAACGGCAACGCGGTGTATCACAGCAACCCGGATTCGGTCGGCGCTGCCGGGGCCACGGACACGTTCACCTACACGGTGCGCGACTCCGATGGCGATGAAAGCACCACCACCATCACCATCGACTTGGCCAACAGCATTATCAAGGCCAACCCCGATAGCGACGTGACCGTCTACGAAAAAGCCCTCGACCTGAGCAAGGACGGCCAGGACCTGGCCGCCGGTACGGTCACCGGCAGCGACCCGGGCAATAGCGGTGAAACCGCGTCCGGTACCCTGGTCGGATCTGTCACGGGTGCCAGCGGCGCGCTCACCTACACCCTGGTCGGCAGCGCCACCGGCACCTACGGGCAGATCCTGCTCAACCCCGACGGCAGCTACACCTACACCCTGACCTCGGCGCCAAAAACTTCGCCGAATGCAAACGACGGTCCGAACAGTCTGACTGAAAGCTTCACTTACAAGGCCACCGATGCGTCGGGCAACAGCAGCACCAGCACTATCGTGGTCAACATTGTCGATGACGTACCCAAAGCGGTGGCATCGGATCGCTCGGTGGCGGCAGTGGAGATCGATTCCAACCTGCTGATCGTGCTCGACGTCTCCGGCAGTATGGTCGACCCTTCCGGCGTACCGGGCCTGTCACGCCTGGAACTGGCAAAGCAGGCCATCAGTGCCTTGCTGGATAAATACGACGACCTGGGCGACGTGAAAGTGCAACTCGTCACCTTCAGCAGCAGCGCCACCGACAGGACTTCGGTGTGGGTCGATGTTGCGACCGCCAAGACACTGCTGGCCGGTCTCACCGCGAACGGTGGCACCAACTACGACGCGGCGGTGGCGACCATGCAGACCGCGTTCAACACCTCGGGCAAACTGACCGGTGCGCAAAACGTCGGCTACTTCTTCTCCGACGGCAAGCCCACCACCGGCCAGGAAATCGGCACCGCCGACGAAACCGCGCTGAAAGCCTTCCTCAATGCCAACAACATCAAGAACTATGCAATCGGCCTGGGCAGCGGTGTGAGCAACGCCAACCTCGATCCGCTGGCCTACGACGGTATCAGCCACACCAACACCAATGCGGTGGTGGTCACCGACCTCACTCAACTCAACTCGGTGCTGTCCGGCACTGTGGTCGGCGCACCGGTGACCGGTTCGTTGCTGGGCGAGGGCGGTACGTTCGGCGCTGATGGCGGCTTCATCAAATCCATCGTGGTCGACGGCACCACCTACACCTACGATCCGAAAGCCCTCAGCGGCGAGGGCTCGTTGACGCCAAGCGGTGGCACCAACCACGGCACCTTCAACACCGTGGACAACACGGTGAGCATCGCCACCAACAACGGCGGCACGTTAGTGATCAACCTCGACACTGGCGATTACAACTACACCTCGCAGAAAACCACTACGGTGCTGATCACCGAGAACATCGGTTTCACCATCAGCGACAACGATGGCGACCTCAGCAGCTCGACGCTGACCGTGAAAGTGATCCCCAACGCGCCTCCGGTGGCGATGGACGACCACGTCATCACCAACGTGCTGTCGGGCAACATTGTGGTGCCGGGTGAACTCTTGCTGGCCAACGACACCGACCCCAACGGCGATACGCTCAACGCGACGCCGACTACCTTCAACACCGGCTGGGCCGCGAAAGGCGCGGACTTCACCGGTACCGGTGCGATCAGCTTCGCCGGCACCGACAACGTCGCTGCCAACCAGAGTCTGGCCAACGTGCGCAATGCCTTCGCGGCCAACACGGCGACCATGACGGCGATGCTGGTGGTCAGTGGCTATCTCGGCGCAGCGAACAACGCCAATGGCAACAATGAGGACTTCATCACGGTCAAGCTGAATCAGGGTGAGACGCTCAACCTCAATCACAACCTGGGTGCCGGGCACATCACGATGGAGTATTCGCTCAATGGTGGAGCGTTCGTCAGCATTGCCGATGGTGACACCATCACCGCAGGCGCGGATGGCACTTACCAGATCCACGTGACCAACATCGTCAACACCAGTGGTGGCAATAAGAATGGGGCAGAAAACTACGACCTGACCATGACCGTCAATTACGCTGGAGCACACGATGTCACCTCGGACTACCACGGCACCTACACCGCCAACGACAACCACGGTGGCAGCGACTCGGCCAACCTGACCATCAGCTATCAGGACGGCCACACCCTCACCGGCACCAGCGGAGATGACGTCATGGTGGCGGGCACGGGCAACAACATCATCAATGCCGGCGACGGCAACGATGTGCTCACCGCCGGCTCCGGCAACAACGAGCTGCATGGCGGCGCCGGCAATGATCTGCTCTTCAGCGGACTGGGCAATGACACCCTCGATGGCGGTACGGGCATCGACACGGCCAGCTATGCCCACGCCACCGCCGGGGTCACGGTCGACCTCAGCCTGCTCGCTGCGCAGAACACCCTGGGCGCGGGCACGGACACCTTGACCGGTATCGAAAACCTCACCGGGTCGAACTTCAACGACACCCTGACCGGCAATAGCAGCAACAACGTGATCAACGGCGGCCTGGGCAACGACATCCTCAATGGCGGGGGCGGCGATGACTTGCTGATTGGCGGCCTGGGCAACAATACCCTCAGCGGCGGGGCGGGGGCCGACACCTTCCAGTGGCTCAAGGACAACAGCGGCCATGACGTGATCACCGACTTCACGCCCGGCACCGACAAGCTCGACCTGTCGCAACTGCTGCAAGGGGAGAACGGCACCACGGCTTCGCTGGACGACTACCTGCACTTCACCGTCACCGGCAGCGGGGCGTCGACGGTGACCAGCATCGACGTCAGCGCCATGGCCGGCGCCGCGCCGAACCAGACCATCGACCTGGCCGGTGTCAACCTCGCCAGTCAATACGGTGTCACGCCGGGAGCGGGTGGCGTGGTCGCGAGCGGGCATGACACGGCGACCATCATCAACGGCATGCTCAACGATCATTCGTTGAAGGTGGATACCGTGTGATCTGAAAACCTGAACGAAAAAAGCCCGTCATCCCTGTGCAAGGGATGACGGGTTTTTTATTGCCGAGACAAAGGGAAATGTCCGACCAGTGGTAGCAAAACCTGTAATTTCTGACAGTAGCCAGCCATTTGTAACTGCCTTTAAATCGAGTCATCGATCAAGCGACAGCATCGGTGCACACACACTCGAGTTCCCCGTGTTTTTCGCCCGGATTCAGCGGTAGCGGGCGTATGCCAGCTTTATCGAACAACCGCCGGTCTTTGATTTTACTGGGCGTCAGATAGTTACACCGTTGGCGCATTGCGTCCGGTCACGGAAAGGAACTACGAAATGTCGACATTCAATAAGTTGTCTGCTCAACAGCAACGGCTGCTCGATTATAAAGCGATGCTGCGCGAGCGGCGAATCAAGGATTTTCCAGCGCCGGAGCCAATGCCAGACAAGTTGTTGCCGGCGACGGCTGATGACCTGGGTAATCAAGTTCCAAAAAGTGAACAAGGGCTTGCCATGACTTTTAAAGTCCCCAAGTTTGCGGATTATGATCTGGATGATGACCGGGAAGTAATAATGCAGCTCATACTTGGCGATACTGAAGATGATAAAGTCGGCACTCCCTTGACAGGTAGGAGACCTTTGGACGAAACCTGGTTTGATCAGCGAATTACCTTACCGCTTGGATACACCGACAAGGCCGGTGAGCATAACGTATGGATTTTTTTGACAGTAGGTTTAAATACGGCTGAGTCGTTTAGATTTGTATTGCGAGTAGATACGCAGCCGCCTAGCCCAACGGCGGAGACCGTAGTTCCGGACAGGATTAAAAATGAGGGGATTACAGCAGAGTATTTCGATTCCATGGCCCATGTGTTGCTGAGTTATCCAGGCAATTATGGCGATGCAAAAATCGGTGATGTCATTGAGTTTATGCTGGCGGAATATAACGGAAGTGGTGCTGTGGATCTTGATACCGCTCGACTTATCGGTACGGCTGAGCGCTTTACTGCTGTGACTCCGCTGCAAACAACCAATTTGACCAAGGCGTTTCTTGAGAATGGAGGCGATGAGGGTAAACGGGCCATTTTTGTTTATGCGACGGATCGAAAAGGCAATAAGAGCGTGGCTTCTCCTCCGGTAGAAGTTGATGTTTCGCTGATTCCCGCGCCAAAGAATCAAACCATTACTGTTGCGCTGCATGATGATAACAACCTGATTTTACTGGCGGATGCGCAAACGCCGGTCATCGCCGAGTTTAATTACGATAACTTTCAGACTGGAGATCAAGTTAGGGTCAGTATCGATGGGCAGCCACTGGGTGATATTCCGGTGGGCAGCGTTCCTTTCGACTTACAGCTGACGTATAAACAGCTGTTTAATGGGGATCTTGGCCTTAAGACGATAGATTTGGAATGGCAGGTTCGGCGCAATAATAAATTCTATCCACCTGTAGCAGCTAAGAAAGAGTTAAATATAGACTTGAGAAAGCCGGGTATGCCCGTGGACCCTGATAAACCTGGTAATCCTGGTTCGTCGGATCCGAGGTTACAACCGGTTACGGTACTTGGGGCGAACAGGCTGGAGCCTAATAAGCTGGGTAAGTTGGATGCCGAGAACGGGGCATTTGTTATCGTCCCAATTTATGAAGGCCATAAAGCCAGAGATCGAATTCAACTCCGTTATATGGATGTTCCTCTGCGTGAAGATGAGGGCGGGGTTGTGACACTTGATGGTAGTGAAACAAGTGAGACCGTTCTTGAAATGAGAATTCCTGGGCAGGTTATTGGAGACGTTGGGAACAATGATAATGCCTTCGCGGATTACACGATCAGTCATGAAGATGTGAACGAGAACATTGCGCTTGCGCCTCGTCAGACAGTTGAGGTTCGCATTGTGCCCGGTGTAATGGTTCAGCCTGATTTTGTGGTGTATGGCGATGTTGGTGACGGTCCTGAACTGCATTGCAAGTCTTTGGTTGTAGATCCGGATACGGCGCTAAAGGCTGTGGAGGTCAAGTTTTCCGGTGACACCAGATTGAAAGACGTCGATGTCAAGTTCTATGTGCAGGGTTATGAGAACGCTAAAGACGGTACAGGGAAAAATATCCCGGGGGATATCATCCTCGATGCTGCGGCAATGGTAGAGAAGACCCCCGATGAGGATGAGGCGAGTACCGGTTTCAGTGTGTTTTTCCCATGGCAGGTATTTGACAAGATTCGCGATGGCTGGTGCACGTTGCACTGTTCGGCAAAACTTGATGGATACACAACACCCTCTGATGAGAAGTGGTTCAGGGTGGGGATGTTCAATCCGGGTAATGGCGACTTCTGTCCACTGACTTGATAACCAATAAAGGGAGGCGCGAAGGCGTCTCCCTTTTTTGATGCATTCGGTGATTGACGGACGGGACCGAGAGAGGCTTTAGGATTACTCCTACATTTTTTTGTCGGAAGTGAGGCTATCTTGCGCCGCCCTTGTAGTCCTCCAGCCCGTTTGGTCGGCGAGGACGGATCGATGAATAGGAAATTACCATGGCAATCGACAAACCGACGTCTCGTCCAGCTGTCATTTCAGGCTCCAACGCAAGGCTGGCATTAGTGCCAGCTTTTTTTTTCATGAGTTCTACCGTTTTTGCGGCAGTGATTGTCGATAACGGATCCACCCTGGATATCGATTCAACGGCTGCACCTGACAGCTATTCGGTGAAAAACAACAGCACGTTGAACATGACCGATGCGACCACCCGAAATGTCTCTGTCCAGACCGGCTCTACCCTGAACATCAATGGCGCGACCGTCACCGGTAACCCCGGCCAGGCGGGGATATCCATCAATACCAGCCGCGCAACCATTGATCGGGCGACGGTCAGCAGCGACACCATTGCGTTGCTGGTCAATCGCACGCCAGGAGGAAGGACTGGCTCGACCGTGACCGCGGCCAACAGCGCATTCACTGGTGGCTTTGCCGGCGCCGCAGTGACAGGTTTCAGTACCCTCGCGCTGATCAACTCCGAAGTCACCGGAACGGGCGCAGGCAGCTTTGGCCTGATCGTAGCGGGAGGTTCCGTCACCGCATCCGGCAATACGCGAATCAGCGGTGAAGCCGCAGGTGTGCGATTTGAAACGGACCCACCCGTGGGCACTGCGTCGCTGGTGCTGGACGGCTCAAGCGTCGTGGGCCGCGACGGGCCGGCGATTCAAGTGGACGACGGTGTCGACGCCCGTATTGACGTGCTGAACGGTTCCACGTTGGCGGGCAGTAACGGCAACCTGTTGGAAGTGCTGGGAGCATCGACGGCCGCCATGAGAGTGGCCGGCAGCGCCTTGCAAGGCAACGTGCAAGTCACTGATTCCAGCACCGCCAACCTGACGTTTGATCGAGGCCAGATGACTGGCGACGTGGTGGTCGAGGACGGTTCTACCGCCAATGTCACCCTGCAAAACGGTTCGCAGTTCACCGGTCGCCTGGATAACGTCACGGGCGTCACTCTCAGTCAATCGAACTGGACCATGACCGGCAATGACACCATCGGCAGCCTGAGCATGGATGGCGGCCGAGTTGATTTCGGTGATGCCGGTGGGGCATATCGTCAGCTGAACGTTGGAACCCTCGATGGCACCGGCACCTTTGCCATGAAGGGCGATTTCTCTACCGGTGCCGGTGATTTTCTCAATGTGACCGGTGCAGCCAATGGTCAATTCGGCCTGGAAGTCGCGGCTTCCGGCACGGATGCAGTGGCCACACAACCATTGGCACTGGTGCGCACTGCCAATGGCACTGCGCAGTTTTCGCTGGTCGGCGGGCGGGTGGACCTGGGCACCTGGTCCTACGATCTGGCGAGTGCCACCGATGGCAGCGGCGGTACAGAGTGGTTCCTCGATCCCGCCACCAAAACGGTCAGCTCCGGTGCCCAGACAGCGATGGCGCTGTTCCGTACCGCGACGACCATTTCCTATGGTGAGCTGAAGTCACTCGAAAGTCGCATGGGTGACTTGCAATCGGACGGCAAATTGCATGGCGTTTGGGTACGACCTTACGGCAACAAATACAACGTTGGCGAGGGCGCCGGCGTGGCCTATCAACAGCGGCAACAGGGTGTTTCCATGGGCGCCGATACCCGTCTGGGCGATGGTCCGTGGAGCGTCGGGGTGCTGGCCGGTTACAGCCAGTCGGATATTGATCTCAAGGGCGGAAGCAGCGCAACGGTCGACAGCTTCTACGCCGGTCCATACGTTGGCTGGCAGGCTCCGGACAGCGACTACTACGTCGATGGTGCACTGAAACTCAACCATTTCCGCAACGATTCGAAAGTCCGTTTAAGCGACGGAACCCGCGCCAAAGGTGACTACAGCAACTCGGCGGTCAGCGCCCTGGTGGAAGTCGGTCGCAACATCCGGTTGGCGGATGACTGGCGGGTCAAACCTTCCGCCCAGTTGTCGGCCGCCATCATCGAGGGCGCGAGCTATGACCTGGACAACGGCATGGACGCCGACGGCGACCGGACGCGTTCGTTGCGCGCCAAGCTGGGTGTCGCTGCCGGTCGTGACTTCAAGCTGGGCGGCGGTACCGTCGTGCAGCCATACGGGCGTGTCGCGATGGTTCATGAGTTTGCCAACAATGACAACGTGCATGTCAACGGCAACGAACTCAACAGCGATTTGTCGGGTAGTGGTGTTGAGGTGGGTGGCGGAGTGGCCTTTTCCCTGCGGTCTAATGTACGGCTGAGTGCGGACCTCGACTACGGCAAAGGGAAACATTACGAACAGCCATGGTCGATGAGGCTGGGGGTGAGCTACGGGTTTTGATGGCCTGGTATAAAGGAATGAAAAAAACCGCGTTAAGCGGTTTTTTTCGTTTTTCAGATACTGCTTTTACAATCTGGTTTGCGAGTCACAGCTTATTAACGTGATATACGAATGTACCAGTCTTGCGAAGTCCGGCCATCCACCCCTTTCAGGTAGAATTTGTAAGGGCCTCCGACTGGATGTGAACCAGTGTTTACATGAAATGTCCCATCGTCTTCAGCCAGTCTTCTACCTGCCCAAATATCGTTGTCACGGTACAGGCTGACATAGGTGTTTGGCGGGGCCCCGCGGCCGTTGAAAGTAAACACTTTGTTTTGAGACACACTTCCTCCTTCTGGAATTGGAATTCCATTGGGGTCGGTGACATTATCGATGGATAACCCACCTCTTGTGATTATGCTGAAACGATGAACAGCAGAGTGCGGTAGGCCGCTACCGTAAAGCGGTTTGATTCTCAGGTCGTAGTTTTTAAAGCGCAATTCGCCAAGTTCAGCTTTAAAAGTATTATTGCCTTCGACCGACACCTCACGCAAAAAGTCGTCGCCGTCAAATATTTGCACTTTCTGCAGTCTGTGGGCTTGGCCTTCGACAGTCACGGTCGTTTCGTATGTGTAACCGTCCGGGTCAATATCGTTTGTGGAGTCAAAAATGCGCCTGATAGTTGGCCTGACAGCCTGTTCAATGGTGAACGTCCAGTGTTGAGTGCTTTCCGGGTTACCGGTGTACAGGCCCCTGATTTTTATGTTGTAGGCAGTTTCAGGTAATCCGAGAATAACTTTTCGGAAGTTGCCCTTTTCATCGACCGTGGCCTCACCGAGACTGGAGTCACCATTCAGTATCTCGACCGTTTCATGTGGTTTGGCTTGGCCAGCAAAAGTCAGTTTCGTATGAAGTGTGGTTCCACCTTCACTTCCTCCGACTTTGTTACCCTCAGGGTCAGTAACTTCACCAAGGATCGGCACGATGGTGGCCGCTTCGGGAGTAATCGTCCAAGGATTTGACTTGGCATTGTCACCATAGTTTGCCTCCGCGATGAACGTATACTTGGTTCCGTAGTCCAGATATTGAACGAGTTTGGCCCATTTGCCCGTATCGTCGGTCGGTTCTGGCGGCAGGTCGGTGACTCCGTTGATCTGTAGCTTGATCGCCGCTAACGGCGCCGCTACACCCCTGACAATTACATAGTTGTATGGGGTTGTACCGTTGTCCTCGATCAGGCCGTCCACGTCGAATGCACGGGTGTTGTGCGGCTTGATGATGGACTCCACGGTAAAGGTGCGGGGCGGGTTGGTGACTTCGTTGTCGCCATAGTTCGCCCGAGCGGTCAGGCTGTAGTCACCCTCTGTCACATCGAGCCAAAATTTCCAGACGCCATCGAGGAGATCGGCGATTGCGATGGCACCTTCTATCGGGACGCCGTGATTGAGTAGCTGAATGCTCTCACC
>NZ_JAHUWG010000020.1:0-16545 GCF_019219115.1 Pseudomonas sp. PDM28 | reverse complement strand
GCACCACAACTTTTCAAGCCTGCCGCGGTGTATTGAGGTTCATCGACCGCACCGCCAGCGCCGACGCTGTCTCTTCATCGATCGGCAACGAAAACCGAAAGGTCGCCCCCCGCCCCGGCACATCGATTAACTGAATTTCGCGCCCGTGCAATTGCAGGATGCGATGCACGATCCGCAGCCCCAGCCCGCCATCGCGCCGTGCGCCGCCGATGTTGAACGGACGCAGGAACAAACCTTCGCGCAGTTCCGGGGCAATGCCCGGACCGGTGTCGCTGACCGTGACCTCGATGAATACCCCTTGCGGGCGTAGGCCCAGTTCGACGTCTCCACCTGGCGGGGTATGGCGCAGGGCATTGTCGAACAGGTTGGTCAGCACCCGCTCGATCAACCCGAGGTCCGCGCAGGCCGCCGAGGCGTTTGGCGCGAACGTGGCCTTGAGTTCGACCTGGCGCGCTTCGGCGGTGAGTTCGAATTTCTGGAAGATGTCCTGGGCCAGGTCGGTCAGGGAAAAACGCTCCAGCACCGGTTGCACGAAGCCGTGCTCCAGCCGCACCAGTTCCAGCAGCGACTGCGCCAGACCACCGACCTTGCGGCTCTGGTCCAGCGCGATGCCGAGGTAGCGACGGCGGTCGGCAGGGGACAGCGTGGCGTCCTTGAGCGACAGGGTTTCCAGATAGCCGTGCAGCGAGGCCAGCGGCGTGCGCAAGTCGTGGGAGATGTTCGCCACCAGTTCGCGGCGCTCCTGGTCCTGGCGGGTCAACGAACGCCATTGCTCGCCCAGGCGGGCCTGCATCTGCCGGAACGCGGCATCGAGCACGGCGATTTCATCGTGGCTGGCGGCTTTTTCCACCGCGACGGGCAGGGCCGGCGTGACCGGTACGCCATCGATGTCGAACTGGCTGACGGTTTCGGTCAGGCGGCGCAACGGCCGGGTGATCAGGGCAAACGCGGTGAGGCCGGCAATCAGGCACAGCAATGCCACCAGGCCGATGGACAGCAGCGCTGTGTTGAGCGCCGCGCTGGTTGCACCGCGTTCGGCCAGGCGGTCGTGATCCTCACCGAGCAGCACCACATAGAGATAGCCCGCCGGCTTGCCATCCACCTTCAGCGGTGCTGCGCTGAACACCTTGCGTGCATCGACGCTGCGCGGGTCGTCGCCGGGAATCGGCAGCGGATCGCCCCGCAGCAGGCGCTGGATCGGCGCGAGGTCGACCCGCTCCCGCCGGATCCGGCCCTCGGGCGCGGCACTGCCGACAATCTTGCCCTCGGTGTCGAGCAGGTACACCTCGACACTGGGGTTGACCTGCATCAGCTTGCTGAACAAATCGCGCACGGCATTGGGCATCAGGCCCTGGGTGTCCATCAGCACCGTGTCGCTGGCGATGTGCTGCGCCAGGTCGCGGGACAAGCCTTGCACCACTTCCTGTTCATGCATCTGGTTGGAGCGCACCTGCATCCACGCCGACGTGCCGCAGCACACCAGCAGCAGTACGGCGAACACCAGGGACAGGCGTTGCGTCAGGGTCAGCCTCATGGCTGCGGCTCCTCCCCGGTGGCGAATTTGTAGCCGCGGCCCCAGACCGTGAGGATGCGTACAGGCTGCGCCGGGTCGGCCTCGATCTTGGCGCGCAGGCGGTTGATGTGGGTGTTGACCGTGTGCTCGTAGCCTTCGTGGCTGTAGCCCCACACGGCGTTGAGCAGGTCCATGCGCGAAAACACCTTGCCGGGCTGGCGGGCGAAAAAGTACAGCAAGTCGAATTCCCGGGGCGTGAGGTCCAGGCGTCGTCCGTCGAGGGCCACCTCGCGGGTGATCGGGTCGATGGCCAGGCCGTCGGTGAGCAGGCTGCCGGCGTCCATCTTCAGGTTACGCGCCATGGCATCGACCCGGCGCAGCAGCGCCTTGACCCGTGCCACCAGTTCGAGCATGGAAAAGGGCTTGGACAGATAGTCGTCGGCGCCCAGCTCCAGGCCGAGAATCCGGTGTACTTCGCTGGAGCGCGCGCTGGTGATGATGATCGGCGTGTAGCGCGCCATGGCCCGGGCGCGGCGGCAGATTTCCAGGCCGTCGACACCGGGCAGCATCAGGTCGAGGACCAGCGCATCCCAGTTGCCTTGCTGCAGCAGGCGCATGCCTTCATCGCCATCGGCGCTGTGCACCACCTCGAACTGCTCATCGCGAAGATGCAGGCAAATCAGGTCGGCGATGTGCTGGTCGTCCTCGACCACGAGGACGCGTTTGGTCTGTTCCATCCAGGTCAATCCTTCGGTGCAATGAGCGCATGCCATTCGGCTTATGTTCAAAAAAACTGTGGGAGCGGGCTTGCTCGCGAAAGCGTCAGGTCAGCCAGTATCACCATCGACTGACACTCCGCCTTCGCGAGCAAGCCCGCTCCCACAGGAATAGCAGTGTTCAATGTTGGCGTTATGCATTGTGCGGGTTTTTCGGGGCCCGAGTTATCACGAATTGTTTAACTTCCCGTGAGGATTTGGCGATCACCCAAAGCCTAGGCTGTGTTCCATGAAACACCCCTGGATTTTTGGAGGCGAGCATGTTTTCACGACGGCAATTACTTCTAGCGGGCGGCGGGCTGGGCGTTGCAGCCCTGGCGATCGGCCTGTTGCCGAAGTTTTCCACAGGCTCGGCCTTGATCCGTGAGGCCAGCGCAGCGGAGGCGTTCGAAGTGACCCACAGCGACAGCGAATGGCACGCGATCCTCAGTGACGAGCAGTACGACATCCTGCGCGAGGAGGGCACCGAACGGGCCTACAGCAGCCCGCTGAACAACGAGCACCGCGACGGTACTTTCGCCTGTGCCGGTTGCGACCTGCCGCTGTTTTCCTCGGCCACCAAGTTCGACAGCCGTACCGGTTGGCCGAGTTTCTGGGCACCGCTGGACAAGGCCGTGGCGACGCGCCAGGACCGTGCGTTCGGCATGGTCCGCGAAGAGGTGCACTGCCGGCGCTGTGGCGGGCATCTGGGTCATGTCTTCGATGACGGCCCGAAACCCACTGGCCTGCGCTACTGCATGAACGGCCTGGCGATGAAGTTCGAGCCCCGAACCGTCTGATTTTGACTGCCTGCCCCCTTGGATCATTCAGGAGTTCCTTACATGAAAAACCAGTTCACCTGGCGCCGTACGCTATTGGCATTGGCCACCGTTGGCGTCATCGGGACATGCTCGGCGTTCTCTCTCAGTGGTACTGAGGAAGCCGTCGTTATTCCGTCGCCGGCCCTCGACGAAACCACTCAGGCTCAAAGCGAAACGGCGGTGTTCGCCGGCGGTTGTTTCTGGGGTGTGCAAGGGGTGTTTCAGCACGTCAAAGGCGTGAAAAATGCAGTTTCCGGTTACGCCGGTGGCGCGGCCGACACGGCGCAATACGAGCGTGTCAGCAACGGCAATACCGGCCATGCGGAGTCGGTCGAAGTGACTTTCGATCCGAGCCAGATCAGCTACGGCACCTTGCTGCAAATCTACTTCTCCGTGGCGCACAACCCGACCGAGCTCAATCGCCAGGGACCGGACACCGGCACCCAGTATCGTTCGGCGATCTTTACCAAAAGTGCCGAGCAGCAGCGGGTCGCACAGGCCTACATCGCCCAGCTCGACGCCGCCCATTCGTTCGATAAACCGATCGTGACCAAGCTTGAAACCTTCAATGGATTCTATCCGGCGGAGGAGGAACATCAGGATTTCCTGACCGAGCATCCGACCTATCCGTACATCGTGATCAATGACTTGCCGAAGGTTGCGCAGTTGAAGCAGCTGTACCCGAATCGTTATCAGGAACAGCCGGTGCTGGTGAAGGCGGGGAGGTAAATGGCGATCAGCGTGCATGCCTGTTCGGCCGACTAGTGCTTGCCCCACATCTGTACGGCAAATTCCACGAAGCGTCGCAGTTTCGGCAAACGGTGGCGATCCTGGGCATAGACCAGGTGCATCGGCCGGCTGGGCGGGCAGTAATCGGGCATCAAGGCCAACAGCTTTCCGTCCTTGAGGTCCTGCTCGACCAGGGCGTCGGGCATCATCACGATGCCCATGCCGGTCCGCGCCGCCTGATGCAAACCGGCCGAACTGTTGATCAGCATCGGCCCGCTGACCCCCACGCTGACTTCGCCCTCGGGCCCGGCCAGGCGCCATTCCTTTTGCACCGATTGCCAGTCATCCCCGGCCGGATAGGCAAAGGACAGGCAGTCGTGGTGTCGCAGATCTTCAGGCGTTTGCGGGGTGCCGCGACGGGCCAGATAGTCGGGTGACGCGCACATGGTCAGGGTGTAGTCGATCAGCGGGCGGGCGATCAGGTTGGAGGGCTCCAGCGCGCCGAGGCGAAAGGCTACGTCCAGGCCGTTTTCCAGCAGATCCGGGCGCCGGTTGGTCAGTACCACGTCAAGTTTCACTCGCGGGTTTTGCCGGCTGAATTCACTCAGCGCCGGTGCCAGGCGTTCGGTGCCGAAGGTCAGGGGAGCGGTGATGCGCAGCGTCCCGCTCGGTTCGTCGAGGGCCTGCTCGGCCAGACGCTCGGAATCGGCCACCAGCCCCAGCACTTCCAGGCAACGCTGGTAATACGCGACGCCGAACTCGGTCAGCCGCTGACGCCGCGTCGTGCGGTTGAGCAGGCGCACACCCAGGCGCTGCTCCAGGGCCTTGAGGTGGTTGCCGACCATGGTCGTGGACATATCGCACTGAAAAGCGGCGGCGGTCATGCTGCCGGTCTCCACCACTTTCACGTAGACGCTCATTGCCTGGAACAGATCCATTATCAAGACCAGCTTTTAAATGATTGAAGTTTTACAGCGTTTATCCAGCTCAGGTGGCTAACCATACTGCAAAAACACCGACCCTTGCTGGAGCTTGACGTCATGACCGCCGCCTGCCTGATGAGCACTTACCAACCCTTGGCCTTGAGTTTCGACAAGGGGCTGGGCACTCGCCTGTGGGATCAGGCCGGTCGCGAATACCTGGATGCGGTCGCCGGTGTGGCGGTGACCAACGTCGGCCACTCCCACCCGAAAATCGTCGCCGCCATCACCGAGCAGGCCGGGTTACTGCTGCACACCTCGAACCTCTACAGCATCGACTGGCAACAACGGCTGGCGCAAAAACTGACGCGGCTGGCGGGCATGGACCGGGCGTTTTTCAACAACTCCGGGGCCGAAGCCAACGAAACCGCACTGAAAATCGCCCGGCTGCATGGCTGGCACAAAGGTATCGAACAGCCGCTGGTGGTGGTCATGGAGAACGCGTTCCATGGTCGCACTCTTGGCACCTTGTCGGCCAGCGACGGCCCGGCGGTGCGCTTGGGGTTCAATCAGCTGCCGGGGGATTTCGTCAAAGTGCCGTTCGGCGACCTCGATGCGCTGGACAAGGTGCAACAGGCTTACGGTTCGCGGATCGTGGCAGTGCTGATGGAACCGATCCAAGGCGAAAGCGGCGTGCAGCTGGCACCACCGGGTTATCTCAAGGCCGTGCGCGAACTGTGCAACCGGCGCTCGTGGCTGTTGATGCTCGATGAAATCCAGACCGGCATCGGCCGCACCGGGCAGTGGTTCGCGTTCCAGCACGAAGGCATCGTTCCGGACGTCATGACCCTGGCCAAAGGCCTGGGCAACGGCGTGCCCATCGGCGCTTGCCTGGCCCGTGGCAAGGCGGCCGAACTGTTCACGCCGGGGAGCCACGGCAGCACCTTCGGCGGTAACCCGTTGGCCTGCCGGGTCGGTTGCACCGTGCTGGATATCGTTGAAGAGCAAAGGCTGCTGGAAAACGCCCGGCTCCAGGGCGCGCGGCTGCTCGACAGATTGCACACCGAGTTGGCGGGCGACCCCAACGTCATGGCGATCCGTGGTCAGGGACTGATGATCGGCATCGAGCTCAAGCAACCGATCCGCGACCTGAGCCTGATCGCTGCGCGGGATCATGGTTTGCTGATCAACGTCACGCGGGGGAAAACCATTCGCCTGCTACCGCCGCTGACGATTGATGGGCGGGAGGTGGAGATGATTGTCAGGGGGGTGAGTAGTGTGGTGAAAGAGGGCTGAAGTTCTGCTCAGTAATGGTATCTGCACATCACGACGCGTATTTCGCCGTCTTCAACGGCATAGACCAGACGATGTTCAGCCGTAATCCGGCGTGACCAGAATCCGCTCAAGTTATGCTTGAGCGGTTCGGGTTTTCCCAGACCGTCGAAAGGCTCACGCTGGATAGCCTTGATCAACAGGTTGATACGTTTGAGCCCAGCCTTATCGTTCTGCTGGAACCAGAGATAATCGTCCCAGGCTTCAGGGGTGAACTCGATATTCATTCTTCAATCAGTTGCCTGGTTTTGGTTTTGCCGGCTCGCAGGTTACCGATTGATTTGATCAGGCGTTCAGCGTTGGCGGGGGAGCGCAGCAGATAGGCTGTCTCTTCGAGAGCGTTGTATTCGGCCAATGACATCATCACTACCGGCTCGCCTTTCTGACGGGTTACCAGTAGCGGGGCGCGATCTTCATTCACCCGGTCCATGGTTTGTGCCAGGTGTGCCCGAGCGTTGGTGTAGTTGATGGTTTCCATGTGATTGTCCTCGCTTGATGCAGAGAACGTACAGAAATGAGTACATGTTAGCAAGGCGATACCTACGAGTGGTTGTTACGCAGACAGTGCATCCACGCCTGTATCGAGTATCGCCGAATGGTCCTCAGGACGTTTCCGTGACTGATGTAATCCCATTCTGAGCTACATGCCATCCATTGGGTTTGTGTACGACCACAGCTGCGCAAACCTACAGGTGATGAATCAGCGCCGCGATTTCCTTCCGATCCTCCAATCGGATTTTCGCACCGCAAAACCCCTCGAAAAGGCGCTGGTGCGCAGCAAATCCACTTGAGTCATCACGCTTGCGGTAGCTGCCCGCCCACTCCAGCAATGCCACCAACCGTTCGTTATCCTGTGTTTCCCGTTGGTGAATGTTGGCGACGCATTCCTCGTCATCGACACATAGCCAGATCAAGGCCGTGGTGCGGTGGAGGATTTCGCTGATGATCCAGCCGTAAACTCCTTCGATTACCCAGCGTTGCTCGTCGGCCGCGATCCGTGCCCTGGCCAATGCTTCCGCGCGGGGGCGGGGGATGCTGTGTTCGTCGGACAGCCAGTGAATCCGGTCGAGATCGGTCCAGGGCTCACGCAATTGCTCGGCCAGCCGCTGCGCCAGCCAGCTTTTGCCGGAGCCGGAGTTGCCGATGATCAGGGTGCGGGTGAGGTTCATGCCGAGTTGCCTCTACCTATGTGCCTGACGAGGATCACTGTGGGAGCGAGCTTGCTCGCGATGACGGACTCAAAGCCAACATCGATGTCGACTGATACGCCGCCATCGCGAGCAAGCTCGCTCCCACAGAGGTTATACCTTTACTACTCACCCTCCGGCGCAACCATTCGTGTCTTTGGCGAGCCATTGGCGTTGTGTTGAAAAATGTCCTGCGGCTGACCTTTTTCATTAAAGAACACTTGTCCGATGCCCGCCGAGTTCCACAGGCGCTCTCCGGCTTCGGCGTGTTCCGGGACATGCGGCACGATGCGCATGCGTCGACGTTTGGTCAGCCAGTTCAGTGGCGAGCGTGGTGAGTACAGCCAGCGGTTGAGGCGGTCGAACCATTCGAGCAGGGTGGGGGGGAATTCATTCTTGATGCCGCTGCTGGTGATTTGCCAGATGCGTGGCCCGGCCTTGCGGTGGCGGATCAGCACTTCATAGACGAAGGAGTAGTGCACATCGCCCGACAGCACCACGTAGTTACCCGGCGTGCGCGAGTGGCGGAAAATGTTCAGGATCACTTGGGCCGCGCCTCGATGGGCCATCCAGTTTTCCGCGTCCACCAGCAGTGGATAACCGCACCAGCTGAAGACCCGCTGCACGGTTTCAATCAGTTTGACGCCGAAGATCGGCGCCGGTGAAACGATGATCGCGCTCGGGTGGTCCAGCAGTTCCTGTTGCAGTTCGCTCAGGGCTTCCCAGTCGAGCAGGCCGGAAGGCTGCTTGAGGTTCATTTCGCTGCGCCAGCGCCGGGTGCGGGTGTCGATCACGACCATGGCCGGGGTGGTCGGCAGCACGTAATGCCAATGCTGGAATTTCAGCAGGTCATCGATCAGATCGTCCTGAACCCTGCTGTCGAGGTGGCGCTCCCGTGTGCTGGCGCTCAACGCACTGGCCTTGTGCAGCAGGGCAGCGAAGGCATCCGGGTTGTTGCCCCAGCCCTGGCACAGCATGTACGCCAGCAGCGCGTTGCCGATGATGCGCCGGGAGAACGGATGGCCGTAGGCCGTTTCCTCCCATTGCGCGGACAGGTTCCAGTCATCGGTGATGTCGTGGTCGTCGAACATCATCAGCGTCGGCAGATGCGCCAGTGCCCGCGCGACGTTGCGAAGGCCGGCCGTGAAGGCATCGATGCGCGTCTGTTCAAGGGCGTAGCGCTTGAGCCGTTCCGGTGTCAGCGTCGGTGCCTGGGGCGAGATCAGGGTCCAGGGCACGGGCGACCAGACCAGCAAGTACATGGCCATGACTTCGGCGAAGGTCACCAGGTGATTGTCGGCACTGCTGCTGGTGAAGATCGGTTTGCGTGCGCCACCGAAGAAACGCTCGCGCAGGGTTTCATTGCTTTGCAGCGCCGGCAGCAGATCCGCACGGTGGTAGTAACTGGCCGGATGCTCGTAGAGTCTGGCGCTGTCGCTGACCACGGCGCCTTCGAGGTGTTCGCCGAACAGGCCCAGGCGCTCGATCAAGGCATGAATCGCCCGCAACATCGGCCCCGCGACATCGTCGGCGTAGACCTGATCGCCGGTCATCATCAGCAGTGCCGGACGGTCCTCGGCTGCATGCTCCTGCGCCAGCAACCGGTCGACGCAGAGCAAGCCGTCTGCCGCCGGGTGGTGAGGCTTGCGGCAAGAACCGTGCAGCAACTGATCGACCCGAGCGCGCAGGACGAAATTCGGGCAACGGGCATCGCCGTACAGCAGGTGCGGCGCCCAGTCGGCGATGCCTTGTTCTGCGCCATCGATCAGCAGGTCGTAGTCGATCGACTGGTCGCAGGGCAGGGCGCAATCGAGCGGCACGTCGATCAAGTGCACAAAGGCATGAGTCCCTGCGGCAATCACCGTGCATTGCCCGCTATCGAGGCGGATGTCACCGACGCCCTGCAAGCGCAAGGTCAGCGCCAGCGCCCGGGAACCCACCAGCCACAGCACCAGTCGCGTGGGCTCAAGGCGCCGCAGCAGCGGGCCCGCCAGGACCGGCGGCAGGGCCGGGTGATCATCGGGCAGTGGTAGTGTTTCGGACATCCGGGGTCAAGGCTCCTGGGGCATCGAGGCGGGCGATGATAGCGCAGGTGACGACGGGACAGGCTAGAGTAAGTCTGCCGCGCCCTGTGTCGGCATTTCAGTTTGAGGGAGGAACGCATGTACAAAATCATCCTGCCGGCATTGGCCATTTTGCTCGTTGCCCAATCCCCGGCCCATGCCATCAACGACAAGTACCGCAAACAGCTTGAGCAGTCCGGTTGCACCCAGGTCAGCGAGTTGGAGGGTTGCGATATCCACAAGAGCAAGGCCGAAAACGCAAAGGCCGGATTCGGCAGCCCGCAAGCACCGGCCGCTGGCGAAAAAAACAGTGACCAGCCGAGCGACGGCAAGGAGGGAGCGGCCCCGCCTGTCATGAAATGAAAAGCCATTGTCGCCTGATGAGAAGCGTCACAACAGGCCGCGTCCTACAGTCCAATCAGCGCAATTCGATGCAACACGCCCACATTGCAGATTGGAGAATAAGAAAAATGGCCAAAGCCGTACGCTTTTATGAAACCGGTGGTCCCGAAGTTCTACGTTACGAGGACGTCGAAGTCGGCGAACCCGGTCCAGGCCAGGTTCGTCTGCGTCATGTGGCGGTTGGCTTGAACTACGCCGACACCTATTTCCGTAACGGTACCTATCCGATTCCTCTGCCTAATGGCATGGGCGTCGAGGCTTCCGGCGTGGTCCAGGCCGTTGGTGAAGGGGTCACCAACGTCGAAGTCGGTGACCGCGTCACCTACACCGGTTTTCTCAATACCCTCGGCGCCTACAGCACCGAGCGCCTGATCCCGGCCGCGCCGCTGATCAAGCTGCCGGAAACCATCAGCTTCGAAACCGCCGCCGCCATGACCATGCGCGGTTTGACGTCTTCGTACCTGATGCGCCGCATCTACGACTTCAAGGCCGGCGACAGCATCCTGCTGCACGCCGCTGCCGGTGGTGTCGGCCTGATCGTTTCGCAGTGGGCCAAGTTGCTGGGCCTGAACGTGATCGGCACGGTGTCGACCGAGCAGAAGGCGGAAATCGCCCGGGCTCACGGTTGCGACCATACGATCAATTACAGCCACGAAGACGTCGCCGCTCGCGTTCGCGAACTGACCGGCGGCGTGGGCGTCAACGTGGTGTTCGACAGTGTTGGCAAGAACACCTTCATGGGGTCGCTGGATTCGTTGAAACCCCGTGGCCTGATGGTCTGCGTGGGTACCGCATCCGGACCGATCCCGGCGTTCGACCCGGTGATGCTGGCGATGAAAGGTTCGCTGTACCTGACCCGTCCTGCCCTGGCCAACTACATCAGCGACCCTGCGGAAAAAGCCGCCCTGGCCGGTGAGTTGTTTGACCACGTCGGCAGCGGCCGGATCAAGATCGAGATCAACCAGCACTACGCCTTGCAGGACGCGGTGCAGGCCCATCGCGACCTTGAATCGCGCAAGACGACCGGCTCTTCGATTTTCGTCGTTTAAGGAGCGGCCAGCCATGAAAGTCGAACAATTGACCTGCAGCATTGGCGCCGAACTGATCGGCGTCAACCTGGCCGACGCGGTGCATGACGACGGTCTGTTTGCCGAGATTCGTGCCCAGTTGCTCAAGCACCGCGTGGTGTTCCTGCGCGATCAGGACATCACCCGCGCCGAGCACGTGGCCTTCGCCCGACGCTTCGGCGAGCTGGAAGATCATCCGGTGGCCGGCAGTGATCCGGATCATCCGGGACTGGTGCGGATCTACAAGAATCCGGACCAGCCGATGGACCGCTATGAAAACGCCTGGCACACCGACGCCACCTGGCGCGAAGCACCGCCGATGGGCTGCGTGCTGCGTTGCGTGGAATGCCCGCCAGTGGGCGGCGACACCATGTGGACCAACATGGTCCAGGCCTATGCGAACTTGCCGGAAGAGGTAAAGGTCAAGATCGCCGACCTGCGTGCCCGCCACAGCATCGAAGCAAGCTTCGGTGCGGCGATGCCGATTGAAAAACGCCTGGCGCTCAAGGCGATGTACCCGGACGCCGAACACCCGGTGGTGCGCACCCATCCGGAAACCGGCGAGAAGGTGCTGTTCGTCAACGCGTTCACCACCCACTTCAGCAACTACCACACCCCTGAGCGGGTGCGCTTCGGCCAGGACGCCAACCCCGGCGCCGGCGAGTTGCTGCGCTACCTGATCAGTCAGGCGTACATCCCCGAGTATCAGGTGCGCTGGCGCTGGAAGCCGAACAGCATCGCCATCTGGGACAACCGCAGTACCCAGCATTACGCCGTCATGGATTACCCGCCCTGCCATCGCAAGATGGAACGTGCCGGGATCATCGGCGACAAGACGTTCTGATCGAACGCCTCCTGCATTCGCACTCGTAAACACGCCAACCCGGCTCGACCCCGGGTGGGCGGGACAATCATAAGAACTGGAGTAGACCATGCAATTCTTCGACGATTCGCTGCACCCGGAAAACATGGAAAAGGTAGTCATTACCGTGGCCCCGTACGGCCCGGAGTGGATGCCGGAAGACTTCCCGGAAGACATCCCGCTGACCATGGACGAGCAAGTCCAGAAAGCGGTCGAATGCTATGAAGCCGGCGCCACGGTTCTGCACTTGCACGTGCGTGAACTGGACGGCAAGGGCTCCAAGCGCCTGTCGAAATTCAACGAGCTGATCGCCGGTGTACGTGAAGCCGTTCCGGACATGATCATCCAGGTCGGCGGTTCGATTTCCTTCGCTCCGGAAAGCGACGGTGAAGCGGCCAAGTGGCTGTCCGACGACACTCGCCACATGCTGGCCGAGCTGACCCCCAAGCCGGATCAGGTCACCGTGGCGATCAACACCACCCAGATGAACATCATGGAGCTGCTGTATCCGGAATACCTGGAAGGCACTTCCCTGGCCAATCCGCTGACCCAGGCCGCCTACAGCGAAATGACCGTGCCAGCAGGCCCGGCCTGGGTTGCCGAGCACCTCAAGCGCCTGATGGACAACGGCATCCAGCCGCACTTCCAGTTGACCGGCATGCACGCCATGGAAACCCTCGAGCGCCTGGTGCGCAGGGGCATCTACAAGGGCCCGCTGAACCTGACCTGGATCGGTATCGGCGGCGGCTTCGACGGCCCGAACCCGTTCAACTTCTTCAACTTCATCCACCGCGCGCCGGACGGTTGCACCCTGACCTCCGAATCGCTGCTCAAGAACGTCATGCCGTTCAACACCATGTCGATGGCCATGGGCATGCACCCGCGCGTGGGCAATGAAGACACTATCATTGATCACAAGGGCGATCGTTTCGGCTCGGTGGCACAGATCCAGCAAACCGTGCGCATCGCCCACGAACTGGGCCGCGAAATCGCCACCGGCAAAGAAGCCCGCGAGATCTACCGCATCGGCGTGCAGTACGAAACCATCGAAGAAACCCTGTTGGCCAACGGCATGGCCCCCAACCGCAAGGCTGGGCAAAAAGGTGTACCGCAACGCGGTTGACCGAGGGTCGGGACGAAAGGCCGTGACCTCTCGTCCGCCTGACCGTTACACGCTTGATAACAAAAATAAAACAAAGCTCTTGAGGAGGCTGCATGGCCTTTCACCCAATAGCCGCTGACGATGACGACTCCAGCGGAGTCGGCGTTGCGCGCCAATATGCCTGGATCGTCTTTGCCTTGACGTTCGGCCTGTTGATTTCCGATTACATGTCGCGTCAGGTACTGAACGCGGTATTCCCCCTGCTCAAGACAGAGTGGGCGTTGAGCGACGGACAGCTGGGTCTGCTCAGCGGCATCGTTGCCCTGATGGTCGGCCTGCTGACGTTTCCCCTGTCGTTGATGGCCGACCGCTTCGGCCGGGTCAAGAGCCTGGCGCTGATGGCGTTCCTGTGGAGCGTGGCGACCCTGGGTTGCGCGTTGGCGCAGGACTACCAGCAGATGTTCATCGCGCGGTTCATGGTCGGTGTCGGCGAAGCCGCCTACGGCAGCGTGGGCATCGCGGTGGTGATTTCGGTGTTCCCCAAACACATGCGGGCCACCCTGGCCAGTGCCTTCATGGCGGGCGGGATGTTCGGTTCGGTGTTGGGCATGGCGTTGGGTGGTGCGATTGCCGCCAAGCTGGGCTGGCGCTGGTCGTTTGCCGGCATGTCGCTGTTTGGCCTTGTGCTGGCAATGCTTTATCCGCTCATCGTCAAGGAAGCGCGCATTGCGCCACAACGCGCCGCGCAGATTGCGAACAAGACGGCTGCCGCGGTCAAGCGTCCGCTGCGCACGCTGTGGTCCAGCCGTTCGGTGGTGTCGACCTACATCGCCAGCGGCTTGCAGTTGTTCGTTGGCGGCACGGTGATGGTGTGGATTCCCAGCTACCTCAACCGCTACTACGACATGCCCACCGACAAGGCCGGCGGCATGGCGGCGATCATCGTGTTGTGCAGCGGTGCGGGCATGATCCTGTGCGGCATGCTCAGCGACCGCCTGTGTCGCAACTCGCCGGAGCGCAAGGTCAGCCTGGCCATCGGCTTCTGCCTGGGCAGTTGCCTGCTGTTGTCGGCGGCGTTTGCCTTGCAGGCAGGGCCAGTGCAACTGCTGCTGATCTGCCTGGGCATGGCAATTGCCACAGGCACCACCGGCCCCGCCGGTGCGATGGTTGCCAACCTGACCCATTACTCGGTGCACGGTACGGCGTTCGCCACGCTGACCCTGGCCAACAACATGCTGGGGCTGGCACCAGGACCGTTCATCACCGGCCGGGTGTCCGACCTCATCGGTCTGCATGCCGCGTTTCAACTGGTGCCACTGGTCAGCCTCGCGGCGGCGGCGGTGTTCTTTTATGCCAAGTGTCATTACCACAGAGATATTGCCCGGCTTCAGGGTCAGAGCGTGCCTGACCCTGTCGGTGAAGCGGGTTTAGAGGTGAAGTTGTGAGTCGTCGTTTACGTATTGATGTGTTTTTCGATTTTATCTGCCCCTGGTGCCTGATCGGCAAACGCCAACTGGAGCATGCGCAGGTGCAGTTTCGCAGTCGTCACCCGGACGTGCAGATCACCACGGTGTGGCATGGCGTGCAGTTGTTGCCTCAGATTCCGGTAGAGGGTGAACCCTTTGCCGATTTCTACCGCAAGCGCCTGGGCAATGCCGACGCCATGACCATGCGCCAGAAGCAGGTCCAGCAGGCGGCCAGTGCGGTTGGCCTGGCCATAGACCTCAGCCGTATCGAGACGATGCCCAACACCGCAGACGCCCATCGCTTGTTCGAGCGTGTCAGCGAACTGGGCAATGCCAGTCAGCGTGAGATGTTGCTCGAACGCCTGTTCGCCGCTTATTTCCTGAGACGCGAAAACCTCGGTTGCCGCGAGACCTTGCTGGCCATTGCCCGCTCCTGCGGTGTCGCTCCGGAAGGGCTGCTCGAATGCCTGAAGGGCGATGCCACGCCGTTTGAAGGATCTCCCGGCGCGACCAGTGGCGTGCCGAGCTTCAAGTTCGACAACCGCATGACGGTGATCGGTGCACAACCCGCTCAGGCGCTGCTCGGGGCCATGAACGAGGCCCTCAAGGAAAGTGATCGCGAGCGGCAGCCAGCATGACCCGGCGCATTCCCGTGCCGGCCGGCAAACACCCGCAGGCCGGTGGCCGGGCGCTGTTCGAATTCGAGGACAAAAGCCTGGCGTTGTTCAACGTCGACGGGCAGCTGTTTGCCATCGACGACAGCTGTCCGCACCAGGGCGCTTCGCTGTGTGGCGGGCGCCTTGAGGGCCGGGTGATTCAATGCTGCGCCCATGGTCTGCGCTTCGATTTGCACAGCGGCTACTTGCTCAACTCCAGGCAAGTCAAAGTCACCAACTACCCGGTCGAGATCATCGACGGCCAGGCGTTTATCGTCATTGTTTCCGAGGAGGCCGCGCCATGAGCGCCATTGCTCTCACCCGCATCCACAGTCGCACGCGCGAACTGGCACCGGGGTTTATCGTCAGCCTGATCGTGGCGGCCGCCGCGTCGTTCCTTTCCGAGCACTACGGTGCGCCGGTCATGCTGTTCGCCTTGCTGCTGGGCATGGCCCTGAATTTTCTTGCCGATGACGGTCCGTGCAAGGCCGGTATCGAGTTCACCGCCCGCACGGTGTTGCGCATTGGCGTGGCGCTGCTGGGCATGCGCATCACCCTGGAGCAAATGGCCGCGCTGGGCTGGAAGCCGATTGCGCTGGTGGTGATCCTGGTGGTAGTGACCATCGGCGTGTCTGTGATTGCCGCCAAGGCCCTGGGTTTCCAGCGCCTGTTCGGCATGCTCACCGGCGGCGCGACCGCCATCTGCGGCGCCTCGGCGGCCCTGGCACTGGCAGCGGCGCTGCCGAACCATCCGCAGAAAGAGCGGGCCACACTGTTTACCGTCATCGGCGTCTCGGCGCTGTCGACCCTGGCGATGATCGTCTACCCGATGATCGCCAACTGGCTGCAGTTGTCGCCGCAGGTGGCGGGCGTGTTCCTCGGCGCCACGATCCACGACGTGGCCCAGGTGGTCGGCGCCGGCTACAGCATGTCGACCGAAACCGGCGACACAGCCACGGTGGTCAAGCTGATGCGCGTTGCCATGTTGCTGCCGGTGATCGTCACCGCCGCGATGATCACCCGCATGCAAGGCGCCGACCCGACCGGCAAGCGCCCGCCGCTGTTGCCGTGGTTCGCCGTCGGCTTTCTGATCCTGGCCTGCATTAACAGCACCGGATGGGTAGCGCCTGCGGTGCAAGGCTCGGTCAACGAACTGTCGCGCTGGTGCCTGGTGATTTCCATCAGCGCCCTGGGCATGAAGACCCGCTTGCGCGAGCTGGCGGCGGTCGGGATCAAGCCGATCCTGCTGATGGTCGGGGAGACGGTGTTCCTGGTCGTGCTGGTGTTGTTGCTGCTGCGCTGGGGGCTCTGAACGCGTCATCACCCATACGTTTTATGGCAGGGCCACACGGCGTTGACTCCTCATGCCGTGGGGCTCTCGACCGGTGTCACAAACACCGGTCTTTCACGGCGACTGTACCAGCAGTCGCCGTTTTTTTTGGGGCTTTCACAGGTTTGGACTCGGACGCGGTCGCTTGTAGGCGCTGGCTTGCCGGCGATGGTCGTTAACGATAACGCGGATGAACCGGATAAACGCGGTCCTCTGTAATTGGATGGACTCGCCCAAGCCGAGGCGTCAATGCGCCACGGTGGCAGTCTAAACAGCCAACGACAGCGAGGGCGAGTCCATGAAAAATCATAGTTCGATTAATCAATCCCTGTCTTCTTCC
>NZ_JAHUWG010000001.1:0-739745 GCF_019219115.1 Pseudomonas sp. PDM28 | reverse complement strand
GGCTCAGCAATCGTTGGTTACATCTTTGATTTCTCGCGGAGTAACTTGTGATGCTGATAATCTGTTGACTAGCAGTCTGACTCCACAAGCACCCACACGAATTGCTTGATTCAGTTGTTAAAGAGCGGTTGGTCAAGAGCTTTTCGTCTCAACCGAGGCGCGCATTCTACAGCAGCCTCATTTGCTGTCAAGCGATTATTTTCAGAAGCTTTCAAGGAATCCTTAACAACTTCAACCACTTGCGCTTTCGATCTCTCGTCAGCGGGAGGCGAATTCTACAGCGTTACTCGCTGCTGTCAACACCTCTTTTTCAACTTCCTTTCGGCTTCGATGACCTGAAGCAACCTGCTGCCGAAAACTGCGTAACTCTTTGTTTATCAATGAGTTTTCCGTTTCGACTGCGCCGGAAGTGGGGCGAATTATAGGCTTCTAAAATTCGCCGTCAACACTTAATTCCAACTTTATTCAGCCTTGAGCGTAATACGCGCAAATGCCTTCTTCCCGGCCTGGCAAACATGGGTCGCGCCCAGCGCATATATAAAGGTGCGATCGACAACCTCACCATCTATACGCACACCACCGGAACCCAGGAGATCTCGAGCCACCGCCGAATTCTTGACCAGCCCTGCTTTATTAAGGACGGCAGCGATCGGCATATCCTCGGCAGCAGTCAATTCGATTTCCGGCAGATCATCCGGCAGCTCGCCATCCTTCATTCGGTTACCGGCAGCACGATGAGCATTGGCAGCAGCCTCTTCACCATGGAAGCGCGCAACGATCTCTTCAGCCAGCTTGATCTTGATGTCGCGCGGATTGGCACCCGCCTCCACATCAGCGCGGAACGCATTGATCTCATCCATGGAGCGGAAGCTGAGCAATTCGAAGTAGCGCCACATCAGCGCATCCGGAATGGAAACCAGCTTGCTGTACATCACACCTGGCGCTTCCTGGATGCCGACGTAGTTGCCCAAGGACTTGGACATCTTCTTCACGCCATCCAGACCTTCAAGCAGCGGCATGGTCAAGATGCACTGAGCTTCCTGACCATAACCACGCTGCAGCTCACGCCCCATCAGCAGGTTAAACTTCTGATCGGTACCGCCGAGCTCGACGTCAGCGCGCAGAGCTACCGAGTCGTAACCCTGAACCAGCGGATAGAGGAACTCATGAATGGCGATTGGCTGATTGGTCGTGTAGCGCTTGTCGAAGTCATCGCGCTCGAGCATCCGAGCCACGGTGTACTGCGAAGTCAGGCGAATGAAATCGGCCGGCCCCATCTGATCCATCCAGGTGGAGTTGAAGGCCACTTCGGTTTTTGCCGGGTCCAGAATCTTGAAGACCTGAGTCTTGTAGGTCTCGGCGTTCTCAAGGACCTGCTCGCGAGTGAGCGGCGGACGCGTAGCACTCTTGCCGCTCGGATCACCGATCATCCCGGTGAAGTCACCAATCAGGAAGATCACCTGATGCCCCAGCTCCTGGAACTGGCGCAGCTTATTAATAAGCACGGTGTGGCCCAGGTGCAGGTCCGGAGCCGTTGGATCGAAGCCCGCCTTAATACGCAGCGGCTGGCCACGCTTGAGCTTTTCAATCAGCTCGGACTCGACCAACAGTTCTTCCGCACCACGTTTGATCAGCGCTAGCTGCTCTTCAACCGACTTCATAACAGACCCGCAAGGCTCAGATTCAAAGGGAACCAACCATACAAGATCGCGCGTCAAATACAAGGTTTGCCCGGCGCACGGACGCCAATCCGCAGGCAGGGCACCTGCGGACTTGCTTCAGAGATGATTTGGTTATATTTTATACAGTTATTTCATCTTCATCATGTCATTCATCTTTTCCAATTCATCTTTTTCAAAGTCAAAACCACTTATGACCACAGAATCGTCTAAAGCGCCGCCGCTTTACCCGAAGACCCACCTGCTCGCCGCAAGTGGAATCGCTGCCCTTCTCAGCTTGGCGCTCCTGGTATTCCCTTCCAGCGATGTTGAAGCCAAAAAAACGACCCTGAGCCTTGAACTGGAAAGTCCTGCTGAACAACTGACACAAGATCAAGACGCTGCCGACGTCGCTCAAGCCACAAATGAACCTGCAACATCCCCCTTCGCGCAGATCGACAACAGCGCCGAGGACACTCAGGAAGCCGCTCAAGCCGAACCGGCGCCGGTCGTTGAAGTTGAAGTTGAAGAAAAGAAGCCGGCAAGCCACAGGGAAGTGATCGTCGCCAAGGGCGATACCCTCTCCACGCTGTTCGAGAAAGTCGGGCTTCCAGCCGCTTCAGTGCATGAAATACTGGCCAGCGACAAGCAGGCCAAGCAGTTCAGCCAGCTCAAGCGTGGCCAAAAACTTGAATTCGAACTGAGCCCTGACGGCCAGTTGACCAACTTGCACAGCAAGCTCAACGACGTCGAAAGCATCAGCCTGACCAGGAACGACAAGGGCTACACGTTCAATCGCATCACTGCGAAACCGACCGTGCGCTCCGCTTATGTTCATGGCGTGATCAACAGCTCGTTGTCGCAGTCCGCGGCCCGAGCGGGCCTGTCCCACAGCCTGACCATGGACATGGCCAGTGTGTTTGGCTACGACGTGGACTTCGCCCAGGACATTCGCCAGGGCGACGAATTCGACGTGATCTACGAGCAAAAAGTGGTCAACGGCAAGGCCGTCGGTAATGGCCCGATCCTGTCGGCGCGCTTTACCAACCGCGGCAAGACTTACACCGCCGTTCGCTACACCAACAAACAAGGCAACAGCAGCTACTACACCGCTGACGGCAACAGCATGCGCAAGGCGTTCATCCGCACACCGGTGGACTTCGCCCGCATCAGCTCGAAATTTTCCATGGGCCGCAAACACCCGATCCTGAACAAGATCCGCGCCCACAAAGGCGTCGACTACGCAGCACCGCGCGGCACGCCGATCAAGGCAGCCGGTGATGGCAAGGTCTTGCTGGCCGGTCGCCGTGGTGGCTACGGCAATACCGTCGTTCTCCAACACGGCAATACCTATACCACGCTCTACGGCCACATGCAGGGCTTCGCCAAAGGCGTGAAGACTGGCGGCACAGTGAAGCAGGGCCAGGTGATTGGCTATATCGGCACCACAGGCCTCTCCACCGGCCCGCACCTGCACTACGAGTTCCAGGTCAATGGTGTGCACGTTGACCCGTTGGGCCAGAAACTGCCGATGGCCGATCCGATTGCCAAGGCCGAACGCGCACGCTTCCTCGCCCAAAGCCAGCCCCTGATGGCGCGCATGGATCAGGAAAAAGCCACGATGCTGGCTTCGAGCAAGCGTTAAGTCATGGCGCTCTATATAGGTGTGATGTCCGGGACCAGCCTTGATGGCCTGGATATCGCACTGATCGAGCAAGCCCCGGCGATCAGGCTGATCGCCTCCCACTACATCCCGATGCCCGACTCCCTGCGCGCCGAGCTGCTCGGCTTGTGCGCCAGCGGCCCGGACGAAATTGCCCGCTCCGCCATCGCCCAGCAGAACTGGGTGAAACTGGCAGCGCAAGGGATTCACACCCTTCTCGCGCAGCAGCAACTGAAACCTGACGACATTCGTGCCATTGGCAGCCATGGCCAGACCATCCGCCATGAACCGGCACGCGGCTTCACTGTGCAGATCGGCAATCCGGCCCTGCTGACGGAGCTGACAGGCATCACCGTGGTCAGCGACTTCCGCAGCCGCGATGTCGCTGCCGGAGGACAAGGTGCACCGCTGGTTCCCGCCTTTCACGAAGCCCTGTTTGAAGAACGGATCGGGAATCGTGCAGTACTGAACGTAGGCGGCTTCAGCAATCTCAGCCTTATCGGGCCCGGCAAGCCGGTCGCCGGCTTCGACTGCGGCCCGGGCAATGTGCTGCTGGACGCCTGGATTCACCAGCAACGCGGCGACCACTTTGACCGTGATGGCCAATGGGCTGCCAGCGGCAACATTCAACCGGTGCTGTTGAATGCGCTACTGAGTGACCCGTTCTTTGTGACCAAAGGCCCGAAGAGTACCGGGCGGGAAGTGTTCAACCTGCCATGGCTGACGCAGCATCTGGCGCAGCTGCCAGCCTTCTGCGCCGAAGATGTTCAGGCGACCCTGCTTGAACTGACTGCACTGACCATTATCGAATCACTGCAAAGCGCCCAGACAGACACGCAGGAACTGCTGGTCTGCGGCGGCGGCGCCCACAACACGGCCTTGATGAACCGCCTGGCCAGCCTGCTGCCAAACGCCAGTGTCAGCAGCACCGCGACTTACGGTGTAGACCCCGACTGGGTTGAAGCCATGGCCTTCGCGTGGCTGGCTCATTGTTGCCTCGAAGGCATCGCGGCCAACCGTCCGAGCGTTACCGGTGCCCGTGGATTGCGCGTACTCGGCGCCATCTACCCCGCATAAATCCTCCACACAGCAAAACGCCGCAAGACCCTGAGGCCGTGCGGCGTTCTGTGAAACAGGCGCGCTGATCAGATCGAGAACGAAGACCCGCAGCCACAGGTGGTGGTCGCATTCGGGTTCTTGATGACGAAGCGCGAACCTTCCAGACCTTCCTGGTAGTCCACCTCGGCACCGGCCAGGTACTGGAAGCTCATCGGATCGACCACCAGGCTCACGCCTTCGCGTTCGACGATGGTGTCGTCATCGGCCACTTCCTCATCGAAAGTGAAACCGTACTGAAAACCTGAACAACCGCCGCCCGTAACAAATACGCGCAGCTTCAAGCGATCATTCCCCTCTTCATCGACCAGGCTCTTCACCTTGTGCGCGGCACCGTGGGTGAATTGCAAAGCCGTGGGGGTGAAGGATTCGACGCTCATGCTGACTATCTCCCGGCGTTACGCCGTCATATTGCGTGATGACGCGCATTATCCGCTTCTCCTAGAAAAGCGGTCAACTATTGTTATGGTATATCAACCAATCCGATCGCCGGCCCGAAATGCAAAAAGGCCCGTCAGACGGGCCTTTTGCTGTACGCGATAAACCTTACGGCAGCATGCCGGCGTGGGAGAGGCCCAGGCGCTCATCCAGCCCGAACAGAATGTTCATGTTCTGCACGGCCTGACCCGACGCCCCTTTGACCAGGTTGTCGATCACCGACAGCACCACCACCAGATCACCGTCCTGAGGGCGATGCACGGCAATCCGGCAGACGTTGGCACCCCGCACGCTACGCGTCTCCGGATGGCTGCCGGCCGGCATGACATCGACGAACGGTTCGTTGGCATAACGCTTTTCAAACAACGCCTGCAGGTCCACCGAGCGATCAACAACAGTGGCGTAGAGCGTCGAGTGAATGCCGCGAATCATCGGTGTCAGGTGCGGAACGAAGGTCAGCCCGACGTCCTTGCCCGCTGCACGACGCAACCCCTGGCGGATTTCCGGCAAATGACGGTGACCTTTGACGGCATAGGCCTTCATGCTTTCCGACGTCTCGGAGTACAGCGAACCTACGGAAGCACCACGACCGGCACCGCTGACACCGGATTTGCAGTCAGCAATCAGATGCGCAGCATCGGCCAGGCCGGCTTCGAGCAATGGCAGGAAACCCAATTGCGTTGCAGTTGGGTAGCAGCCCGGCACGGCAATCAGACGCGCTTTCTTGATCTGCTCGCGATTGACTTCCGGCAAGCCGTAGACCGCTTCGTCCAACAACTCCGGTGCACCGTGCGGCTGGCCGTACCACTTGGCCCATTCATCGGCGTCTTGCAGACGGAAGTCGGCCGACAGGTCGATAACCTTGGTCCCGGCCGCCAGCAGTTCGCCCGCCAGGGCATGGGCAACACCGTGCGGCGTGGCGAAGAACACCACATCACAGGCACCCAGGGTCTTGATGTCCGGAACGCTGAACGCCAGGCCGTCGTAATGGCCTCGCAGGTTCGGGTACATGTCGGCTACGGCCAGGCCAGCCTCGGATCGGGAAGTGATGACAACCACCTCAGCTTGCGGATGTTGCGCCAACAGACGCAGCAGTTCGACACCGGTGTAACCCGTGCCGCCGACGATACCGACCTTGACCATAAACCTGCCCTCAACGAACCCACTGGAAAGCCGACGATAATAGGGGCCGCGCGCCCCTGCGACAACCGTCAAGGTGACGTGCGGACGCTCAAGCCTCTACTATTCCCATTACCGTGAATTGGGGAATAACCAAAAATGCTTTATCTGTGGCTCAAAGCGTTACATATCGTCAGCGTCGTGTGCTGGTTTGCCGGCCTGTTCTACCTGCCACGACTGTTCGTTTATCACGCACAAAGTGAAGACACGATCAGCAAGGAACGCTTCAGCGTCATGGAGCGCAAGCTGTACCGGGGCATCATGGGCCCGGCGATGATCGCCACGTTGATCTTCGGCGGCTGGCTCATCTACCTCAATCCAGGCATCTTCAGCCAGGGTGGCTGGATACACGCCAAACTGACCCTGGTCGTGTTGCTGATCGGCTATCACCACATGTGCGGCGCCCAGGTAAAACGCTTTGCCCGTGGCGAAAACACCCGCAGCCATGTCTTTTATCGCTGGTTCAATGAGGTTCCGGTTCTGATATTGCTGGCAATCGTAATTCTGGTCGTCGTTCGGCCGTTCTAAATCCAATAGACACCACTCACCGGGGTACTTCCAATGTCGCTGCCCGCTCTGCTCGAACAACGTTTGCGTCTGCCTGTGGTGGCCGCGCCGATGTTCCTGATTTCCAATCCGCAATTGGTACTCGCCTGTTGTCGCCAGGGCGTGGTCGGCAGCTTCCCGGCGCTGAACCAGCGCGAAAGCAGCGGCTTCAAGGCCTGGCTGGAAGAGATCGAAGCCGGACTGGCAACAATGGAAAACCCCGCGCCTTATGCCGTGAACCTGATCGTGCATAACAGCAATCCACGCTTACAGGCGGACCTGGAGATCTGTGTAGAGCACAAAGTGCCGATCGTGATCACCAGCCTCGGCGCCGTGAAAGAACTGGTCGATGCGGTGCACAGCTACGGCGGCCTGGTGTTCCATGATGTGACGACACGTCGTCATGCCGAGAAAGCGGCCGAAGCCGGCGTGGATGGATTGATCGCCGTGGCTGCCGGGGCCGGCGGACACGCAGGGACCTGGAGCCCGTTCTCGCTGATTGCCGAAATCCGCCAGTTCTTCGACAAGACCCTGCTGCTGGCCGGCTGCCTGAATCACGGGCATGAAATTCTTGCCGCGCAATTGCTCGGCGCGGACCTGGCCTACTTTGGCACTCGGTTTATCGGCACGACCGAAAGTCACGCACCCGAAGCCTACAAAGAAATGCTGCTGACATCCAAAGCCGCAGACATCATCCATACGCCAGCCGTGTCAGGTGTCCCCGCGAGTTTCATGCGCCAGAGCCTGGAAGCCGCCGGTTTCGACATGGCCGCGTTGCAGGGCAAGGGCGAGATCAACTTCGGTTCCAAGCTCAAACCCGTGAGCGATGAGGCCAAAGCCTGGAAAACCGTTTGGTCTGCAGGCCAGGGCGTGGGAGAAATCAAGGACTTGCCGAGTGTCGAGCAGTTGATTGCACGTCTCGACGCCGAGTACCGCCAGGCCCTGGAGCATGCCGCCCAGTTGCCTAAACGCTGGCCGCGCTGACAGTAAATCTTGGCCAGCCCCTCCCGGCTGGCCTTACACTCACCCGGGCACAACCTTCTTCTTTCAACCTCTCGCGACAAGGATGCTTCGCACATGGGCGAAAATCGTTTCAAGATCATCTTCGAAGGTGCCTTGCTGCCCGGTGTAGATATCACCACGGCAAAGCTCAATCTCGCCGATTTGTTCAAAAGCGATGTCACGGCCATCGAGCGCTTGTTTACCGGGCGCCCGGTAGCGCTCAAACGCAACCTGTCGCAGGCCGATGCCCAGACCTATCTCCAGGCGCTGAGCAAGACCGGTATCGACGCGCGCATCGAAGCCGAAACACCGATCGAGTTGAACCTCGCCGACGTGCATGACCATACCCCGGCCAGCAGCCAGGCGGCCTTGGCAGAACCGCAGTCTCCTTACGCTCCGCCTCGCGCGCCCGTCGGCCAAGCCGTGGCGGAATTCGCCACGCTCAAGCCATTCAGTTTCGATGGCCGTATCGGTCGCTTGCGTTACCTCGCCTGGTCGCTGGTGCTGACACTCGTACTCTCGGCTGTTTGCGGGGTATTTGCATTGGTCGCCCTGGCCCTCATCGGTGCGGATTCAACCGCCGGCCTGATCCTGGGCGGCTTGCTGGCCCTGATCCTGTTTGTCGGATTTGCCTTCGTCAGCATCCAGATCACCGTTCAACGATTGCACGATGTCGGCTGGTCCGGCTGGCTGTGGCTGCTGAACCTGGTGCCGTTTGTGGGTACTTTCTTTCCGTTCGTGACCATGGTTGTACCGGGCAACGAACTGGCCAACCGCTACGGTCCACCGCCTCCACCGAACAGCACCGCGGTCAAAGTATTGTCTTCGCTGTGGCTGGTCGTCATCGCTCTGATCCTGGTCGGCTCCCTGGCCGGTGGACTCTCGGCGATACAGGAAGAATACGAAAACGCCGCCCAGAGCAGCTACGACAGCAGTTCGGTCACTACCGATGAAATCGACGTCGAGGTCGAACCGGTGCCAAATTCCACCGACGATGCAGCCGAAGAGGCCCAGCCCCCTGTAGACTCTGCGAAAGAATGAACAGCGCTCCTGGCCCGTGACACCTGCGTCGCGGCGCGGAGCTGTTGCGATGGAGAACTGCATGACCCGTTACGCTCTGATCACTGGCGCCTCCAGCGGCATCGGCCTGGCAATGGCCGAAGCGCTGGCCCGGCGCGGCCGCAGCCTGATTCTGGTGGCCCGACAACGTGATCAGCTGGAAAGCATTGCGATTGAGTTGACCCAAAGGTTCGGCGTGGAAGTGCTGTTCCGTGCCTGTGACCTGAGCGAACCGTTGCGCCTGTCCGGATTCCTGCTGGAGCTGGAAGAAGGCGACCGGCAAATCGATCTGTTGGTCAACTGCGCCGGCATCGGCACATGCGGCCCGTTTCTGGCCCAGGACTGGATGACCGAGCAAGACCTGATCGAAGTGAACATCCTCGCCCTCACCCGCCTGTGCCATGCCATCGGCAACAGCATGGCCCTGCAAGGTGGCGGGCAGATTCTGAATGTGGCCTCGGTGGCAGCGTTTCAACCGGGACCGTGGATGAGCACCTATTACGCCAGCAAGGCCTATGTGCTGCACTTCTCCGAGGGATTGCGCGTCGAGCTGAAAAAGTGTGCGATCAAGGTTTCGGTGCTCTGCCCCGGGCCGACCCGCACAGCGTTCTTCCGTACCGCGCAACTCGACAGCGACAAACTGACCAACAGCAAACTGTTGATGAGCCCCGAGGAAGTGGCGCTCTACACCGTGCGCGCACTGGAAAAGAACCAAGCGATCATTATTCCGGGGCGGCGCAACCGCTGGTTCGCCTTCCTGCCAAGGCTCGGCTCACGCTGGCTGACGCGCACAATCGCCGGCATGGTCAACAAGGCTTACTGCCCGCGCTGATCCAACTCAAGGTAAAAGGCTGGGCGCTGGCATACACCATGAGTACACTCAGGCCAGCCCAAACAACGGAGAAAACAGCTGTGGATACTCTGTTCACCAAGATCATCAACCGGGAAATCCCGGCGAAGATCATTTACGAGGACGACCAGGTACTGGCCTTCCACGACATTTCCCCACAGGCACCGGTACATTTCCTGGTGATCCCGAAGAAGCCGGTTCGCACCCTGAACGATCTGACGGAAGACGACAAGGCACTGGCCGGACACATTCTGTTCACCGCCCAGCGCCTGGCCCTGGAACTGGGCTGCGAAAAAGGCTTCCGAGTCGTCATGAACTGCAATGAAGAAGGCGGGCAAACCGTCTACCACATTCATATGCACGTGCTGGGCCAGCGCCAGATGCACTGGCCGCCGGGCTGATTCGCCAAGCCCTCAAAGATCGCAGCCTTCGGCAGCTCCTACACCGATCTCTGTAGGAGCTGCCGAAGGCTGCGATCTTTTTTCGCTTTTGACCCAGCGCAAACCATCCCCGGCCGATTGGGTTAAACTGGCCACCGAAATTCCCCCCGGAGGTCAGCATGACTACCCAACGTCACTACTCGCCCATTGACCGCCTTCTGCTGCAAGCCGATGCCGCGATGCGCACCCTGCTGCCCTTCAGCGGCCAGCCGTACCGTCCATCGCCGGCCATCGTGCAGCCCGATGCAAAAATGAGCGACGAAGACACGCGCCACGTTGCCGGCCTGATGCGCATCAACCATACCGGCGAAGTCTGCGCCCAGGCGCTGTATCAGGGGCAGGCGCTGACCGCCAGACTGCCGCAGGTGCGTGCTGCCATGGAACATGCCGCCGAAGAAGAAATCGATCATCTGGTCTGGTGCGAACAACGCATTCATCAACTGGGCAGCCACACCAGCATCCTCAATCCGCTGTTTTACGGCATGTCCTTCGGAATTGGCGCCGTGGCCGGCCTGATCAGCGACAAAGTCAGCCTGGGCTTCGTGGCGGCAACGGAAGACCAGGTGTGCAAACACCTGAACGAACACCTGGAGCAATTGCCGGCCGAGGATGAGAAATCCCGGGCGATTCTTGAGCAGATGCGTATCGACGAAGAACAGCATGCCGAAAGCGCGCTGGAGGCTGGTGGGTTCCGCTTTCCGGCGCCGGTGAAATTCGGAATGAGTCTGATGGCCAAGGTGATGACCAAGAGTACTTATCGGATCTGATATCCCGGTCGCCTGTGAGGGCCTCTTCGCGGGCAAGCCCGCTCCCACAGGGGCCGCGTTTCGGCAATAAAAAAGGCGACTGCCGTGAGGTAGTCGCCTTTTTTTTGTGTTCGAGAACCTTACGCCATGTTGCGCGCGTAGAAGATTTCGAGCATTTCGTGTTTCACCCGCTCGGTCACCTGGGCACGTTGCTCAGAGGACAGGTTGCTGGTGGCATCACCGAACAGGTAGTTATCCAGTTCGAAGTTCTTCAGCAGCATTTTGGTATGGAACAGGTTTTCCTGGTACACGTTCACGTCGGTCATCTGGTACGCGTCGCGAGTGTCATCGGAGAGGTAGTTCTGGATCGAGTTGATCTCGTGGTCGATGAAGTGCTTTTTGCCTTCAACGTCACGGGTGAAGCCGCGCACACGGTAGTCCACGGTCACGATGTCCGAATCGAACTGGTGAATCAGGAAGTTGAGCGCTTTAAGCGGTGAAATGACCCCGCAAGTCGACACGTCGATGTCCACACGGAAGGTTGCAATACCGCTGACCGGATGGATTTCCGGGTAGGTGTGCACCGTGATGTGGCTCTTGTCGAGGTGGGCCAGAATGATTTCGGGCAGCGGGCCCGGAGACTCTTCGATCTGACTGTCGGTCGGGGTTACCGGCTCTTCGGAGATCAGGATCGTGACGCTGGCGCCCTGCGGCTCATAGTCCTGACTGGCAATATTCAGGATGTTGGCACCAATGATATCGACAACTTCCGTGAGGATCTGCGTCAGGCGTTTCGCGTTGTACTCTTTATTGATGTACTCGACGTAAGCCTGTTGGTCTTGCGGGGTTTCCGCGTAGCAGATGTCATAGATGTTGAAGCTCAAGGTCTTTGTCAGGTTATTGAACCCGTGGAGCTTGAGTTTGCTTTTCACCGTTAAAAACTCTCTATGTGTTTGCGGCCCGGCCGCGTGATCAAGCATGCCCGTCAGATGCGAACAACGCACCTGCGTAGGACGGTTAACACCTCTTCGCGATGGCGATTTTGGTTGTCTGTTCGGGTGCGAGGCCTGTCGGCTGACGGGCCACTACCCTGAAAAAAGTGGCGCATTATGCAGACGTCAGCTTGTGTTCGCCAGAGTCTGCACTGCTTTTATGATAGTTGAATGTCGATTCAACCGAGCTCGATGATCTCGTAGTCGTGGGTAATTGCCACGCCAGCCGCGCCGAGCATGATCGAGGCCGAGCAGTACTTCTCGGCAGACAATTCGATGGCGCGCTTGACCTGGGCTTCTTTCAGCGCGCGGCCCTTGACCACGAAGTGCATGTGGATCTTGGTGAAAACCTTTGGGTCCTCGGTCGCGCGCTCGGCTTCGAGGAAGGCTTCGCAGCTCTCGACGGCCTGGCGGGACTTCTTGAGGATGCTGACCACGTCGAAATTGCTGCAACCGCCGACACCCAGCAGCAGCATTTCCATCGGCCGGACACCCAGGTTACGTCCGCCGGCATCGGGCGGACCGTCCATGACCACGACATGACCGCTACCGGATTCGCCGAGGAACATGGCTTCGCCAGCCCATTGGATGCGTGCCTTCATCGCCAAGACTCCACTGTATAAAAAAGGGTCGCCAGCTTAGCACAGCCCTCGAGATTGACAGCGCCCGCCGTCCTAGGACATATCCCACTGCCTTGTAGGTAAATGCTCGAATATTTCAGGAGGTGTCTGGTAAGCTGACGCCAATTCAATGGCGCATGGCCAGCCTTACTCCAGCGTTCGCTATTTATAAAAACCATACCGTGCAGTCTTTTCGGGATACAACCATGGTTGCTATTGCCCCCAACCCCAAGCTCAAGAACCTCGACAAGCTGTTGATGCATTGCCAGCGCCGCCGCTATCAGGCCAAGAGCAACATCATTTGTGCCGGTGACCGCTCGGAAACGCTGTTCTTCATCATCAAAGGCTCAGTCACCATCCTGATCGAGGATGACGACGGGCGGGAAATGATCATTTCCTACCTGAACGCCGGGGACTTTTTCGGTGAGTTGGGCCTGTTTGAGCAAGCCGGCCTGGAGCAGGAGCGCAGTGCCTGGGTGCGGGCCAAGGTCGAATGCGAAGTCGCGGAAATCAGCTACGCAAAATTCCGCGAATTGTCCCAGCAGGATCCGGACATTCTTTACGTCCTCAGCGGACAAATCGCACAGCGCCTGCGCAACACCACGCGCAAGGTCGGTGACCTGGCATTTTTTGACGTAACCGGCCGCGTTGCCCGCTGCCTGCTGGAGCTGTGCAAACAGCCAGACGCCATGACCCACCCCGACGGCATGCAAATCAAGGTGACCCGTCAGGAAATCGGGCGGATTGTCGGTTGTTCCCGGGAGATGGTCGGTCGCGTGCTCAAGGATCTGGAAGAACGTAACCTGGTGGACGTCAAAGGCAAGACCATGGTGGTCTTCGGTACGCGATAAGCTCGAAAACCTAGCCGCCGAACATCTGTGCCAGCATCAATCGATAGAGTTCGTCGAGGCGCGCCAGTGCATCGGGTGCCGCGAACTTCTCATGCAATGCAATGTGGCTTTCGGCGCGTACCCGTTGTGCCAGACCACAGGCTTCGTTGAAGCGATTGACCGCGGCGACCATTGACGCCCGGTCGTTATCCATCAGCATCGCACCGTGCACCAGGCCCACCGGACGCTGACCACCCTGGCTCTGGCGCCAGCGCTGGGCGGTGCCAACCATTTTGCGCCCGTCGAGATTGACGTTGAAGCGGCCATCGCAGAACGCACCGTCGATTTCGCCAAGGGACGACGAGCCACCCAATTCATCCAGCAACTGGCAGATGGGGTCGCACAGGCGCCGGTAACCGGTTTCGATGCGGTTCAAATCACCTTCGCTGCGCGGTGGCGCGTAAACCAGGGCGATATTGATCGTAGTGGCGGATTGTGGAACCGGTTCGCCGCCGGTATCGCGCAGCAGCACCGGCCAACCGGCCGCCGCCGACACTTCACAGGCAGCCTCGAAACCCGGCAAGCGATTCAAGCGGCGCGGCATGACCAATGCCTGATCACTCGGCTGCCAGAACAACAGGCCGAACTCCGCGTCGCCAGCGCAAACCGAGGCCAACAGATCTTGTTCGGCTTGCAGGCCGGCTTCGATGGTCAGGGAGGTTGGCAGCGACATGGAAGGCTCCGACAGACCTGAGGTCTCTAGGGGATTTGCGGGCCTCTTCGCGGGCAAGCCCGCTCCCACAGTGGAAGCGGTTTGCCTGTGAAGATGTGTTTAGTCGAGTGTCGAGCCGCTGACTGGAACGCCACGCTCGGGGAAGAACAATCGCTGCAATTCGGTACCCGGGCTTTCGGCGCGCATGAACGCTTCGCCGACCAGGAACGCGTAGACGTCGCTGATTTCCATCAGTTCGACATCGGCGCGGTTGAGAATGCCGCTCTCGGTGATGACCAGTCGATCGCGCGGAATACGTGGCAACAGGTCGAGGGTGGTTTCCAGGCTGACATCGAAGGTGTGCAGGTTGCGGTTGTTCACGCCAACCAGCGGAGTATCGAGGGTTTTCAAGGCCCGTTCCAACTCATCGCCGTCGTGGACTTCCACCAGCACATCAAGGTTGACGCTTTTGGCCACGGCCGCCAGCTCGGCCATTTTCACGTCATCCAGCGCCGACACGATCAACAGCACGCAATCGGCACCCAGGGCACGGGCTTCGACGATCTGGTAGGGATCGATCATGAAGTCCTTGCGGATCACCGGCAGCTGGCACGCCGCGCGGGCCTGCTGCAGGTACGCATCGGCGCCCTGGAAGTAGTCGATGTCGGTGAGTACCGACAGGCAGGTTGCACCGCCCTTCTCGTAGCTTTTGGCGATATCGGCGGGAACGAAGTTCTCGCGGATCACGCCTTTGCTCGGCGAAGCCTTCTTGACTTCAGCAATGACTGCCGGTTGCTTCAGCTTGGCCTGAGCCAGCAAGGCCTTGGCAAAACCACGAGGTGCATCGGCCATCCTGGCCAGGTCTTCCAGCTCGGCGAGGCTGACGCGAGCGCTGCGCTCGGCCACTTCCTCAACTTTGCGCGCCAGAATCTTTTCCAGAACCGTCGGTACACTCATCCTTCATTCTCCACTTTGAATACCGCGGTAAATGCACCCAACTCCTCCAGCTTTTCTCGAGCAAGACCGGTGTGCAGCGCATCGTGCGCAAGTGCAACTCCCTCTTTCAAACTGCTGGCATGGTCGGCCGCATACAGTGCGGCACCGGCATTGAGCATGATCATCTCGGCCGCTTTCTGACCGTTCTCGGTCTTGCGCTTGCCCAGGGCATCGCGAATCAGCTCCAGGGACGCCGCCGGGCTTTCCACGGCCAGGCCGTGCAGGCTCTGGCTCTTCATGCCCAGGTCTTCCGGTTCGACCCAATACTCGGTGATCTGGCCATCCTTCAGCTCAGCGACAAAAGTCGGTGCGGCCAGGCTGAATTCGTCCAGGCCATCCTTCGAATGCACCACCAACACATGCTTGCTACCCAGACGCTGCAACACTTCCGCCAGCGGCCGGCACAAGGCCTGGGTGAAAACGCCTACCACCTGATGCTTCACACCGGCCGGATTCGTAAGCGGGCCGAGCATGTTGAACAATGTGCGCAAGCCCAGTTCACGACGCGGGCTGGCGGCGTATTTCATCGCAGAGTGATGAGTCTGGGCAAACATGAAACCAATACCAACGTTGTCAATGCAGCGCGCCACTTGCACCGGCGTCAGGTTCAGGTAGATGCCGGCCGCCTCCAGCAAATCGGCACTGCCGCTCTTGCCCGACACCGCACGGTTGCCGTGTTTGGCTACCGTACAACCGGCCGCCGCAACCACGAAAGCGGAAGCGGTCGATACGTTGAAGATATTGGCGCCGTCGCCGCCGGTGCCCACTACATCGACCACACCGTCGAGGGTCTTGAGTTCGACCTTGTCCGCCAGTTCGCGCATCACCGACACCGCGCCGACGATTTCGTCGATGCTTTCGCTCTTCATGCGCATGGCCATCATGAACGCACCGATCTGTGCGTCCGTGCATTGCCCGGTCATGATTTCGCGCATCACATCGCGCATTTCATCGGTGCTGAGGTCGAGGTGATCGACGACACGGCTCAGGGCTGTCTTGATATTCATGATGAGTCCTTAGCGTGTGCCGCCGGTTTGTTTAAGGAAGTTGGCGAACAGTTCGTGGCCCTGCTCGGTGAGGATCGATTCAGGGTGGAACTGCACGCCCTCGATGTTCAGGGTCTTGTGACGCAGGCCCATGATCTCGTCGACCGAGCCGTCTTCAAGCTGGGTCCACGCCGTCAGCTCCAGGCAATCGGGCAGGGTTTCGCGCTTGACGATCAATGAATGATAGCGGGTCACCGTCAGCGGACGATTCAGGCCTGCGAATACACCCTTGTCCTCGTGAAATACCGGGCTAGTCTTACCGTGCATCACTTGACGGGCGCGCACCACATCGCCGCCAAAGGCCTGGCCGATGGATTGGTGACCCAGGCAGACGCCAAGAATCGGCAGTTTGCCGGCGAAATGCTTGATCGCTTCAATCGAGATGCCGGCTTCGGTCGGGGTGCAAGGACCGGGGGACACAACGATGCGCTCAGGATTAAGGGCTTCGATTTCAGCGATGGTCAGTTCATCGTTACGCACGACTTTGACCTGGGAGCCGAGCTCGCCCAGGTACTGCACAACGTTGTAGGTAAAGGAGTCGTAGTTATCGATCATCAGCAACATGGCGTTAAGAACCTCTTGAATTCACTGACTTTAAAGATGGCCTTCGAATGATTGACCCGCAGAGCGCTGCGCTTTGACAGGTGCTGGAGGAGCGCCAGCAAAGCGGCATTTCAAACAGGTAAAGAAGGCGAAGCGGTACAGGTCCGGCGAAGCCGGCAAATGAATTCAGGCGCGCCAACGCCAGCGGGCGTGTGCCTTGATGACTTGATCCAGGAGTTTACTGATGATCAACACGGGGAAGGTCTCGTTCGTACGTCCCGGCACAGTATCGTAGCTGGGCAGAGCGTGCAATATCGCCGGGGGTACTGCCCGCGAAACTATCAAAGGCTTCGCGACAGATGGCAAAAGGCCGAACGTTTTTGGTACTGTCGTTTCGTTCACTACAACAATAAATAAACGGACTTGCTCATGACCAAACAGTCGTTGTTTGTACCGCTCGCAGGATGCTTGCTCGCGATGGCATGCGCCCAGGCGAACGCCGCACCCAATCCTTATACAAATTTCGTGGTCTTCGGGGACAGCCTCAACGACGCCGGGACCTTTGCCGACACCGGCGGCCCTGCCGGGGCGACGCAGCGCTTTACCAACCGGACGGGGCCGGTATATCTGGATGGCAGCGGCGAAGTCCGCTCGCTCAACTCCACGCAGATACTGGGTGGAAAACTCGGGTTCTCGGCGGACCAGACTGCGTCATCGTCTTCGGCGGTGCGTGCCAACAACGGCCAGCCCGATGGCAACAACTGGGCCGTCGGCGGCTACCGCACGGATCAGATCCTGGATTCGATCACCAGCGTTTCCGCCACCGGCGAACGCACCCGCGCCGGCTACCTGCCGTCGAACAACTTCCGTGCCGACCCGAACGCACTGTATTACCTGTCGGGTGGCGGTAACGACTTCCTGCAAGGTCGCGTCACCAGCCTGCCCCAGGCCAGCGCTGCAGCCGATCGACTGGCCGACAGCGTACAAACGCTGCAAACCGCCGGAGCCAAATACGTCATGGTCTGGTTGCTGCCCGATATCGGCTTCACCCCGGCGTTCAACGGCACCCCGCTGCAAGCGTTCACGTCCCAACTCAGCGCCCAGTTCAATAATGAACTGGTCAGCCGACTGCAGAACATCAATGCCGAAGTCATCCCGCTCAACATTCCGGTACTGCTCAAAGAGACGTTCGCCAACCCGGCGCAGTTTGGCCTGGCCACCGACCAGAACCTCATCGCCACCTGCTTCAGCGGCAACGGGTGTACCGAGAATGCCCGTTACGGCATCAACAGCGCCACGCCGGACCCGACCAAACTGATCTACAACGACTCCGTGCATCCCACAGAAGCCGGGCAGCGACTGATTGCCGACTACGCGTACTCCCTGTTGGCAGCACCGTGGGAGCTGACATTACTGCCGGAAATGGCCCAGGGCACCCTGCGCGCGCATCAGGATGAATTGCGCAACCAGTGGCTGGCCGATTGGCAAAACTGGCAGGGCGTCGGCCAATGGCGAGCCATTGTTTCTGGCGGCGGACAGCATCAGGACTTTGACAGCCAGGACAGCGCGGTCAGTGCCGACGGCAATGGAGCCAACCTGAACATCGGTGGCAGCTACCGCATCGACGATGCCTGGCGCGTCGGCCTGGCGGCGGGTTTCTATAACCAGAAACTCGAAGCCGGCAGCAACGATTCCGACTACAAGCTCAACGCTTACCTGGGCACGGCATTCGCCCAATACCAGCAAAACCGTGTCTGGGCGGACGTGGCGTTGACGGCCGGCCATCTGGATTACGACAGCCTCAAGCGCAAGTTCCAGTTGGGCGCCAACGAACGCAGTGAAAAAGGCGATACCAGCGGCTACATCGAAGCCTTCAGCGCTCGCCTGGGTTACGACATTGCACAACATGCCAGCAGCCCCTGGCACGTGTCGCCGTTTATCAGCGCTGATTTTTCCAAGGCGAAAGTCGACGGCTACTCGGAGGACGGCAACGATTCCACGGCGCTGACCTTTGCCGATCAGGAAGTGATTTCCCGGCGCCTGGGTGCTGGCCTGCAGGGTAAATACCAGATCACCCCGCAAACCCAGGTGTTCGGCGAAGCGGCAATCGAGCGTGAGTACAACGACGATACCCAGGACGTAGGCATCAACCTCAACAGCCTGCCGAACAACCAGTTCACGCTGGAAGGCTACACCCCGCAAAGCCACTTGCAGCGTGTGAACCTAGGGGTGAGCCATAACCTCACCCGCGACCTGGCATTGCGCGCCAGCTACAACATTCGCAGGGACGACGACTTCACCCAACAAGGCATCAACGTAGGTGTTGCGCTGGACTTCTGATGTAGCGGCAATAAAAAACGCGGCGCCCTTACAGGCGCCGCGTTTTTTTTATGCTGAACACTTATTGTGGTGAGCGAGCTTGCTCGCGTTCGGCTGCGAAGCAGTCGTAAACGCTGTCGCCTGAACGAATGCAGGGGGCCGCTTTGCGACCCAACGGGGGCAAGCCCCCTCGCCACAAAAGCTCCCTCGCCACAGGGCTAGCGGCGAACTCAGGTGTTCGGGGTTTGTTCGGCCAGTGCCACCGCGCGGAACATTGCGCGGCGCTTGTTCAGGGTTTCTTCCCATTCCAATGCCGGCACCGAGTCGGCGACGATGCCGCCACCGGCCTGCACGTGCAGCTCGCCGTTCTTGATCACCGCCGTGCGGATCGCAATCGCGGTGTCCATGTTGCCGTTCCAGGCGAAGTAACCGACCGCACCGCCGTAGACGCCACGCTTGACCGGCTCCAGTTCGTCGATGATTTCCATCGCGCGAATCTTCGGTGCGCCAGACAAGGTGCCCGCCGGCAGAATTGCCCGCAGCGCGTCCATTGCCGTCAGCCCGGCCTTTAGTTGCCCGGTAACGTTGGACACGATGTGCATCACGTTGGAATAACGCTCGATGACCATTTTCTCGGTGAGTTTCACCGAGCCGATTTCCGAGACGCGACCGGTGTCGTTGCGACCGAGGTCGATCAGCATCAAGTGTTCGGCGATTTCCTTGTCGTCCGACAGCAGGTCTTTTTCCAGCGCAAGATCAGCCTCTTCATTGGCCCCGCGTGGACGGGTGCCGGCGATCGGGCGCACGGTAATCAGGTTGTCTTCGACCCGCACCAGCACTTCCGGCGAACTGCCGACGACGTGGAAGTCGCCAAAGTTGAAGAAGTACATGTAAGGCGTCGGGTTGAAGCAGCGCAGCGCGCGGTACAGATCGATCGGCGCGGCCTTGAAGTCGATCGACATGCGCTGGGACGGCACGACCTGCATGCAGTCACCGGCCAGGATGTATTCCTTGATGGTATCGACCGCTTTTTCGTAATCGTCCTGGGTGAAGCTGGAGCGGAATACCGGGTCGGCCGACTGTTGCTGGCTGAAGTCCAGGCCACGGCGCGGGGTGATCGGCTGGCGCAGTTTTTCCAGCAGCTCTTCCAGGCGCGCGCGGCCTTGCTCGAAGGCATCTTCCTGCGCCGGGTCGGCCAGCACGATGGCGTGCATCTTGCCGGCGAGGTTGTCGAACACCACGACGGCGTCGGAGACCATCAGCAGAATGTCCGGTACGCCCAGCGGATCCGGGTTCGGGCACTTGCCCAGACGCTTCTCCACGTAACGCACGCAGTCATAACCGAAGTAGCCCACCAGGCCGCCGTTGAAACGCGGCAGGCCGGCGATGGTCGGCACGTTGTAGCGCGCCTTGAAGGTTTCGACGAAGGCCAGCGGGTCTTCCACGTCGTGGCTTTCGGTCTCGACGCCGTCGACGGTCACGCTGACGTGATGGTCGTGAACCCGTAGCACGGTGCGGCACGGCAGGCCGATGATCGAGTAACGGCCCCACTTCTCGCCGCCCTGTACGGACTCCAGCAAGTAGGAATTGGGCTCGTCGGCCAGTTTCAGGTAGATCGACAGCGGCGTGTCGAAGTCGGCCAGGGTTTCGCAGGCAAGCGGAATGCGGTTGTAGCCGGCAGCGGCCAAACGCAGGAATTCTTCGCGGATCATGAGGTGCCTCGTGGCTTGAGGGTCGAACGGTCAGGTATGCAAACGCGCCGGAAACCGGCCAGGATCAAGTCAGGCGCGCCAACGCCAGCGGGCCAGGGCCTTGATGACTTTCATCCAGAGTTTGCGAGTGACCACCACGATGGCGTTTCCAGAAGGGGGTTTGACAGCGTCGGCCAACGTTATCTCAGCGGCCGGATCCAGGCAACCGGGAATTAGTTTGCGCAGGTCGTCGATCACCAGCGCCGGCGATTCTTCGGCGATCGGCCGCCCGTGGTTATAGCCGTAGCTCAGAGCCACACACTTGACCCCCGCCGCTTTCGCCGCCAGCACATCGCTGCGTGAATCGCCGACGAACAACGACTGCGAAGCCGGAATGTTGGCCATTTTCATCACGAAAAACAGCGCGGCCGGATCGGGCTTTTTCTGTGGCAGGGTGTCGCCGCCGATGATCCAGCGGAAATAACGGCCGATCTTCATCTGATCCAGCAGCGGCGCGACGAAGCGCTCCGGCTTGTTGGTGATCAGCGCCATCTCGACACCCTGCTTTTGCAGCCATTTGAGGGTATCGCGCACGCCGGGGTAAACCACCGTCAGCTCATGGCTCTCGCCATAGGCTTGCATGAAATACTCCAGCGCCCGTTCGGCCTCGGCGTTATCGACCGCCGAATGATCGATGCCGCCGGCCAGCGCGCGACGCACCAGTACCGGCGCGCCATTGCCGACCCATTCGCGCACTGCTTCCAGGCCGGCGGGTTGGCGACCGAGATTGAGCAGCATCTTGTCCACAGCCACTGCCAGGTCCGGGACCGAATCGATCAACGTGCCGTCCAGATCGAACATCACCAGCCGTGGCAATTGCCCCGGGAACAGCTGCTCAAAGCCACTCATGGGCGAGCCAGCGCCAGTTCGGAGCGCATCTTGTCGATGACTTCCTGATAGTTCGGCGCATTGAAGATGGCCGAACCGGCAACGAAGGTGTCAGCGCCAGCCGCAGCGATTTCGCGAATGTTGTTGACGTTCACGCCGCCGTCGATTTCCAGGCGAATGTCACGGCCCGACGCATCGATCAAGGCCCGCGCTTCACGCAGCTTGTCGAGGGTGCCGGGGATGAACTTCTGCCCGCCGAAGCCCGGGTTGACGCTCATCAGCAGGATCATGTCGACCTTGTCCATCACGTACTTGAGGACGTCCAGCGGGGTCGCCGGGTTGAACACCAGGCCCGACTTGCAGCCGCCTTCGCGGATCAGTTGCAGGGAGCGGTCGACGTGCTGGGTGGCTTCCGGGTGGAAGGTGATGTAGGTCGCACCGGCTTCGATGAAGTCGCCGACGATGCGGTCCACCGGGCTGACCATCAGGTGCGCGTCGATCGGCGCGGTCACGCCGTACTTGCGCAGTGCCGAGCAGACCATCGGGCCGATGGTCAGGTTTGGTACGTAGTGATTATCCATGACATCGAAGTGCACGAAGTCGGCGCCGGCGGCCAGGACGTTGTCCACTTCTTCACCCAGGCGGGCGAAGTCGGCGGAGAGAATCGACGGAGCAATTACGAAGGGCTGCATGACGCACCTTTTCTGAGCAGAATCACGATGGCGCGCATTGTATACCTCATGCTTTGACGCGCGCACCGTGAGCGCGATGATTGGACCTTGCCATCATCCATCAACGGCAGAGTCTCTAGTACGCCGCGCGATAGATCTTCTCGATATCGACGGCACTCAACTTGCGCGGGTTATTGCGCATCAGACGCTCGATCCCCGCCGCTTCCACGGCCATGGACGCGATGGCGTCCTCGGGTACACCGAAACTGCGCAGGCCCTGGGGAATTTCCACGGCGGCACACAGCTCGGTCATGGCTTGCACGGCTTTGTCAGCCGCTTCGTTGACACTCAGATGAGCGGTCTTCACGCCCATGGCCTCGGCGATATCCTGCATCCGTTCGATGCAGGCCATCTTGTTCCATGTCATGACATAGGGCAGTAGCAGGGCATTACTCACGCCATGGGCAATGTTGAAACGTCCGCCCAGCGGATACGCCAGCGCATGCACCGCGCCCACCCCGGCGTTGCCGAACGCCATGCCGGCCATCAGGCTGGCGGTGGCCATTTCTTCCCGGGCTTGCAGGTTCGACGGGTTGGCGTAGGCCTTGGGCAGGGCCTTGGCGATCAACTTGATGGCGCCAATGGCCAGGGCATCGGTAATCGGCGAGGCATTGACCGACAGATAGGATTCGATGGCATGCACCAGCGCATCGACGCCGCTGGCCGCCGTGACGCTGCGCGGACAGGTCAGGGTCATTTGCGGACTGACCAGCGCCACGTCCGGCAACAGGTAGTCGCTGACGATGCCCTTTTTCAGTTGCGCGACCTTGTCGGAAAGGATGGCGACGTTGGTCACTTCCGAACCGGTGCCGGCCGTGGTCGGGATAGCGATCAACGGCGGGCCTTTGCGCGGGACCTGATCGATACCGAACAGATCCTCCAGCGCACCGTGGTATCCGGCATAGGCCGCCACGCTCTTGGCGATGTCGATGGCACTGCCGCCGCCCAGGCCGATCAGGCCGTCATGCCCACCGTCGCGGTACACCTGCATGCAATCTTCGACAATAGCGATTTCCGGGTCCGGCAGCACCCGGTCGAAAATCTCGTAGCTGCGTTCGCCCAACTGCGCCAGTGCCAGCTCTACCGTACCGGACTTGACCAGGGCGGCATCGGTGACGATCAGCGGATTATCAATGTCCAGGCGCGTCAGCTCGGCGGACAGCTGCTCGATGGCACCTGCGCCGGTGATCAGTTTGTGAGCGATCTTGAAAGAGGAAAGACTCATGTGCGCAGCCTCTTATAGGTAGGGGAGCTGGGCACAATAGTAGCTGGGGATTGGGGTTTGTCTGGCATTCAGGCCATGAATGTCCGAACAGACTCTGGAGAACCCATGCAGGAGCGAGCTTGCTCGCGATGGACTTGAAAACGCCGCTGGGTGTCAGGCTTCCAGCGTTATCGTTGACGATCATCGCGAGCAGGCTCGCTCCTACAGGTGATCGGGGCGTGGCTTCAGACCTGCGCGGTCCGCAGTTTCTCGCTACGCCCACGCAGCCATTCCAGGGTCAGCAACAGGATCACCGAGAAGGCAATCAGCAGCGTCGCGGCGGCGGCGATGGTCGGGCTGAGGTTTTCGCGGATGCCGCTGAACATCTGCCGTGGCAGGGTCGCTTGTTCAGGGCCGGCGAGGAACAGCGTCACCACCACCTCATCGAACGACGTCGCAAAGGCAAACAGCGCCCCCGAAATCACGCCCGGCGCGATCAGCGGCAAGGTCACCCGGCGGAACGTGGTCAGCGGCGAAGCGCCCAGGCTGGCCGCAGCTCGCACCAGATTGTGGTTGAACCCCTGCAAGGTCGCCGACACGGTGATGATCACAAACGGCACACCCAACACCGCATGCACCACGATCAGCGAGAAGAAACTGTTACCCAGCCCCAGCGGAGCGAAGAACAGGTAACTGGCCACACCGATGATCACCACTGGCACCACCATCGGCGAAATCACCAGCGCCATCACCAGCGCCTTGCCGGGGAAGTCGCCACGGGTCAGGCCTATGGCCGCCAGCGTACCGAAGACCATGGCCAGCACCGTGGCCGCCGGGGCGACGATGATGCTGTTCTTCAGGGCGCGCATCCACTCCGCCGAGGCGAAGAAATCGTGGTACCACTGCAGCGAGAAACCTTGCAGCGGGTACACCAGGAAACTGCCGGAGTTGAACGACAGCGGAATGATCACCAGCACCGGCAGGATCAGGAACAACAGAATCAAGCCGCAGAGAATCCGCAAGCTGTAGAACCACACCCGTTCGATGGGCGACATGTAAGGACTCAGCATTTCGTTCTCCCCTTAGCTCAGGCGCAGGCGGCTCGCGCCCACCAGCCAGCTGTAAATCAGATAAAGCACGACCGTTGCGAGCAACAGCAGCCCACCGAGTGCGGTCGCCATGCCCCAGTTGATGCTGGTGTTGGTGTAGAAGGCGACGAAGTAGCTGACCATCTGATCGTTCGGGCTACCCAGCAATGCCGGGGTGATGTAGTAGCCGATGGCGAGGATGAACACCAGCAGGCAACCGGCGCCGACACCGGCATAGGTCTGCGGGAAGTACACCCGCCAGAAGCTGGCGAACGGATGGCAGCCGAGGGAAATCGCGGCGCGCATGTAAGTCGGCGAGATGCCTTTCATCACGCTGTAGATCGGCAGGATCATGAACGGCAGCAGGATGTGCACCATGGAGATGTAGACACCGACGCGGTTGAACACCAGTTCGATCGGCTTGTCGATGATGCCCATGGCCATCAGGCCGCTGTTGATCAGGCCGCCCGACTGCAGCAACACGATCCACGCCGCGACCCGCACCAGAATCGAAGTCCAGAACGGCAACAGCACCAGAATCATCAGCAGGTTGCTCTGGCGCGACGGCAGATTGGCCAGCAGGTAAGCCAGTGGATACGCCAGCACCAGGCAGATCACGGTGATGATCAGGCCCATCCAGAAGGTGCGGGCAAAGATGTCGAGGTAGATTGCTTGGTCCGGGGTGGCCGGGGCGATTTCGCCGAGGTCGTCGATGCGATGATCGACAGCCGCCAGCAGGTAATACGGGGTGATGCTGCTGGTGTTGCGGCGCACCGCTTGCCAGTAGGCCGGGTCGCCCCAGCGCTCATCGAGACCTTCCAGCGCTTCTTTATAGGAGGCCGGCTCGGTGGCAAGCGGCAAGGCGCGGGCGGTTTTGGTCAGCAGGCTGCGGTAGCCGGCCAGCTCCATGTTCAGGCGCTTGGACAGATCGCCCAGGGTCTGGTTCTTGCGGGCTTCGGCGAGGTCTTCGGCCGCCGCTTTGTAAACCGGTTCAGCGGGCAGGCCGCGGCCGTCCCAGCTGGCGATGGCGGTCACGGTGCGCGGCATGCCGCCGACCACTTCCGGGTTGCCAACGCTTTTGTAGAGCAGCGCCACGATCGGCACCAGGAACACCAGCAACAGAAACAACACTAGCGGCGCGATCAACGCCTGGGCCTTCCAGCGGTTGACCCGCTCGGCGTGCTTGAGCCGCTGCTTCAAGGTGGGGCTGGTGCCCTCGTTCAGGGGAACGGCGATAGCCATGACGTACTCCGGGAATCTTTGATCGTACAGAGGCGGAGAACCACCTCTGTTGTGTTGAAACACCGCAACCTGTGGGAGCGAGCTTGCTCGCGATGAGGCCATCACATTCAACATCTATGTTGATTGACCCACCGCTTTCGCGAGCAAGCTCGCTCCTACAGCGTAAGTCCGCGGTGCGGTCTTACTTGGCCGCCCAGGAATTGAAGCGCTGTTCCAGTTGCTCGCCGTTGTCAGCCCAGAAGCTGACGTCGATCTGCACCTGGTTGGCGATGTTTTCCGGGGTGGTCGGCATGTCTTTCAGGACATCCTTGGCCAGCAAGGGTACGGCTTGGGTGTTGGCCGGGCCGTAGGCGATGTTTTCCGAGTAGGTCTTCTGCTGCTGTGGCATCACCGAGAAGGCGATGAACTTCTTCGCTGCTTCAGCACGCTTGGCATCCAGACCTTTTGGAATGGCCCATGCGTCGAAGTCGTAGATGCCACCGTTCCACACGACTTTCAGGTTGCTTTCTTTCTGCACGGCAGCGATCCGGCCGTTGTAGGCCGAACTCATGACCACGTCACCGGAAGCAAGGTATTGCGGCGGTTGTGCACCGGCTTCCCACCACTGGATGTTCGGCTTGAGTTCATCGAGCTTCTTGAACGCGCGGTCCTGACCGTCTTTGCCGGCCAGCACTTTGTAGACGTCTTTCGGCGCTACGCCGTCGGCCATCAGTGCGAATTCCAGGGTGTACTTGGCGCCTTTACGCAGGCCACGCTTGCCCGGGAACTGCTTGGTGTCCCAGAAATCCACCCAACTGGTCGGTGCGGTTTTCAGCTTGTCGGCGTTGTAGGCCAGCACGGTCGACCACACGAAGAAACCCACGCCGCACGGCTGGATGGCGCCCTTGACGTAGTCTTCGGTCTTGCCGAACAACTTCGGATCAAGCTGCTCGAACATGTCTTCGTCGCAACCACGGGACAGTTCCGGCGACTCAACCTCTACCAGATCCCAGGACACGCTCTTGGTGTCGACCATGGCCTTGACCTTGGCCATTTCGCCGTTGTACTCGCCGGCCACGATCTTGCCGTTGCCTGCCGCTTCCCACGGTGCGTAGAAGGCTTTGACCTGAGCCGCCTTGTTCGCCCCGCCAAAGGACACCACGGTCAGGTCAGGGCCGGCCGCCATTGCGTGTGCCGCGCCCATCATGCCCAGTGCCAAAGCGGTGAATTTCAGGGATCTCAACATTTATTGTTCTCTCCACGTGCAGGGTTGGTGTTGGTATTGCCGGGGCGATCAGTTCGCCTCTAGAAGGGGATCAAGCGCGCGCACGTGCTCGACCTGCCAGCCAAGCGGTACCACGTCGCCGACGGCGAGCGAGGGATCAAGCTCGGCAATCGGTTGTTTCACGAAGAAGTCGGTCTTGCCGCAGACTTCCATGCGCACCCGGACGTGGTCGCCCAGATAGATGAATTCCTCGACCCGCCCGGAGAAGCGGTTGACGCATTGGTCGCTGGAACCGTTGAGGCTCACTCGCTCCGGACGAATGGACAGGGTGACCGGCTCACCGGTCTGACCAACGTTGACCGCCAGGGCTTCCACCTTCTCACCGCGCCCGAGCTCCACAATGCAACGGTCGCCGGTTTGGCTGTGCAGGCGGCCATTGAGGCGGTTGTTCTCGCCGATGAAGTTGGCGACGAAGGTGTTTTTCGGCTCTTCGTAGAGGGTGCGCGGCGGCGCGATCTGCTGGATTTCGCCCTGATGGAACACCGCCACACGGTCGGACATGGTCAGGGCTTCGCCCTGATCGTGGGTCACGTAGACCACGGTGACGCCCAAGCGCTGGTGCAGGTGCTTGATTTCCATCTGCATGTGTTCACGCAGTTGTTTGTCGAGTGCGCCGAGAGGTTCGTCCATCAGCACCAGTTGCGGCTCGAACACCAGCGCCCGGGCCAAGGCCACACGCTGTTGCTGACCACCGGAGAGCTGCGCCGGGTAGCGTTGGGCGAAGCTGTCGAGCTGGACCATGCTCAGTACGCGCTTGACCCGGGCACTGACGTCGCTCTTGTTCATGCCGCGCACGGTCAGCGGGAACGCCAGGTTCTCGGCCACCGTCATGTGCGGGAACAAGGCGTAGTTCTGAAACACCATGCCGATGTCGCGCTTGTGCGGCGGCACGTTGTTGATGGCGCGCCCGGCCAACAGGATTTCGCCCGCGGTCGGCGTTTCGAAGCCGGCGAGCATCATCAGGCTGGTGGTCTTGCCGGAGCCGGACGGCCCGAGCAACGTGAGGAATTCGCCTTTGCGAATGTCCAGGTTGAGGTCTTTGACGATCAGGTTCTCGCCGTCGTAGCTCTTCTGCACTCCACGAAAGCTGACCAGAACATCATTGGCCCCTGCACTTGAATCGACCTGGCTCATACCCACACCTTTGTTATTGATGACTGCTGTGGGGTTAAGCCTAGTGGACGCTGGGGACCACGCAAATCGGGGGGCAAGAGAGATTCGCCTCAGCCGGATGGAAGGTTGGGGGTAGGGATTGCCCTACAAGGATGGCGCGTTTTGGCAAACGCAGTGACCGGCGGTCAGCTGCAGGCCGCCAGCATAGGCAAAAGCGCTGCCAAGCGTGTCGCAAATGGACATGCCACCACGACACCTGTGGGAGCGAGCCTGCTCGCGAAGGCGGTGTGTCAGTCGACATGAATATAGATTGATCAGACGCTTTCGCGAGCAGGCTCGCTCCCACAATGTAAGGCGGTAGTGTTTAGAGGAGCTTGTGCTCCATCGCGTACTTCACCAGTTCCGCCAGCGAGGTGATGTTGAGCTTCTGCATCAGCCGCGCCTTGTGGGTGCTGATGGTCTTGCTGCTCAGTGCCAGTTGCTGGGCAATGTCGTTGACGTTCGCGCCTTGAGCCAGGCGTTCGAACACGGAAAACTCGCGCTCGGAGAGCAACGAATGCAATGGCCTCGAGTCGGTAAGACCGACCTCGAAGACCATGCGGTCGGCCAGTTCCGGGTCGATATAACGCCCGCCTGACGCCACTTTGCGAATGGCCGTCAGCAACAGTGCCGGATCACTGTCCTTGGTCGCATAACCGGCGGCCCCGACCTTCAGCGCCCGGGCAGCCATTTGCGCTTCGTCGTGCATCGACAACACCAGGATCGCCGGCGGATTGTTCAGGGCACGAATCCGCGGAATGGCCTCCAGGCCATTGACGCCCGGCATGGAAATGTCCAGCAACACCACTTCGCAGGGCACATGACGCAAGGTGTCGAGCAACTGCTCGCCATTGCTCGCCTCCCCCACCACCAGCAAGTCCTTGGCCAGGCCAATCAGCTGCTTGATGCCTTCGCGGACAATGGTGTGGTCTTCGGCTACCAGTACACGGATCACGTTCTTCTCCAGATTCAAGATCATTCGCGAGCAAGCCCGCTCCCACAAGGGATTTTGTGACCACCCTAGACCCACTGTGGGAGCGGGCTTGCCCGCGAAGGCGTCAGTACAGACAACACAACTTATTCAGGCAACATCCAATGGCACTTTCACACTCAGGGTCGTGCCTTCACCCGGCTCACTCTCAAGGGATAACTCACCCCCCATGATCAACACCCGCTCACGCATTCCGACGATCCCGAAGGACGTTGGCCTGCCAGGCGCAGCAACAAATCCTACGCCATCATCGGCGACCGTCAGACACAACTCGTCGCCTTCCAGCGCCAGTGTCAGTTCAACAGTATGCGCCTGGGCATGGCGCATGACATTGGTCAGTGCCTCCTGAAGGATCCGGAACAGGCCGATGGCCTTGGCATCGCTGAGCACCGGCAGATTGTCCGGCACCTGCACCAGACACGGAATCTGCGTACGCGCCTCGAATCGCCGGGCCTGCCATTCGATGGCCGAGGCAATGCCGGCATCGAGAATCGGCGGGCGCAAGGCAGTCGCCACGTCGCGAACCAATTGGAAGAGCTGGGCGATCAGGCGCTTCATGCTGCCCAGGCGCTCGTTAAGGCCCGGATCAAGTTGCGCGTAAGCCAGTTCGCACATGGAGGTTTCCAGCTTGAGCACGGTCAGCATCTGCCCCAGTTCATCGTGAACTTCCCGGGCGATGCGCGCTTTTTCTTCTTCGCGCACGCTCTCCAGGTGCGCGGACAACTCACGCAGTTGTTCCCGGGAGCTGGCCAGTTCAAGCTCGATGCGCTTGCTCTCGCTGATGTCCCAGACGATGCCGTCCCAGACATAGGCGCCGTCCTCCAGCCGGCGGGTGATGGCCTTGATTTCCGCCCAGCGCTGCTCGCCCTGACGCGTGAGGATTCGCCCTTGCCACGACCAGTCGCTGTCGGTGTCCAACGCATGGTCCTGGGTCTGGTGATAACTCGCCTTGTCATCCGGATGCACCAGGCTGCGCAGGCCTTTGTCGCGATGCGCCAGTGTGGCCGGTGAATAACCCACCAGGCTTTCGCTGCCCTCACTGATGTAGGCAAAGTCGATCTGGCCGGTCACCGGTGCCCGCTCCAGGCGGAAAACCAGCCCCGGAACGTTGGCGGCGATGCCTTGCAGCCGCGCCTCGCTTTCCTGCAAGGCCGCCAGGGCGCGGCGCCGCTCGGTGACGTCGTTGAGGTAAACCACCAGGTATTCGCCATCGCGAAAACGCAGAAAACTCAACGAAACATCAGCCGGCAGTATGCTGCCGTCGGCGCGCACGCAGTTGGTTTCGAAGCTTTGCGGGCCCTCTTCACTGGCCCGGGCGCGTTTCCACAGATTGAGCCAACGATCCATGTGCAGGCCGGGTTCGAAATCGATCAAGGGCCGATCGATGATCGCGCCAGCTGGATAGCCGAGCATGCTTTCCGCCGCACGATTGGCGTAGCGCACGTGGCTGTCCCAGTTGACCCAGAGGATGCCGACGGTGCTTTGATCGATGGAAAACTGGGTCAGCCGCAGGGCCTCTTCGCTGGCGGCACGCAAGGCAATGTCTTCCTGCGCGGCCATCAGGCGTTGTTCCAGGCTGTGCTGCTGGCGACGCTGCCAGAACACGATGGCCATGCAACTCAACGCCAGCACGGCCAGCAACAGGCAGAGGTTTTGCCAGAACCCCCGCGACTCGGTGAGACGTGGATACTTGGGCTGCAGCCATTGATTGTGCAGTTGCTCCAGATCCTTGGCCGGAATCGCCCGCAATGCGCTTTCGACAATACCCGCCAGTTCCGGCTTGTCGCGACGCGTGGCTACCCGCAACAGCTGCGGCAGGCCGACATCCCCGACTACCACCAACCCGGCAAACTCCGGCTCGACGGAGAGACGCCCCAATTGTGCTTCATCGACCACCGCATAAGCCGCCTGCTGGCCCGTCACTAACTGCAATGCCTGGCGCTCCATCGGCACGCCCTGCAGATTCAGGTGCGGATAGTTGCTGTGCAGGTAATCGGCGATGGCGCTGGGCATGCGCACGGCGACGCGGGTCTGGCTGTCGAGCTTTTCCAGTTCGATTGCCCCGGCGCTTTTCTGGTCGCTGACCACCAGTTGCGGCACCCGCATATAGGGGTCGGAGAATTGCCAGAGGCGCAGCCCGCCAGGTGTCTGGGTCAGTCCCGGGGCGATGTCGATTTCGCCTTCGCGTGCGGCAGCTTCCAGTTGTTCAAGGTCGGAAAAGTTGCGCCAGCTCAGCTCGACGTCGAGGGTCTTTGCCAGCCGCTTCATCAAGTCGACATTCACCCCGGACAGGCGCTGCAAGCGGCGATCGTATTGCGCATAGGGTGCCTGCAACACCAGTCCGACCCGTAACTCGCCCTGCTGCGTCAGCCAATGCTGTTGTTTCGGGGTCAGTTGGGCAACGTGCGTCGGGGGCACGACTGCCGCCCAACCCATCAAGGGAAACCACAAACAGCCGATAACCCACAGGCAGCGAAAACGCATCATTGAACTCTCACACACTGACAAATACTGACCAACCCATTAGGCTGCCGGAACCACTTCTGGCCTGGAATATCCGATGCCCCCTGTCTACCGCCTGGCACTGCCAGCATTGTGCCTGTCGCTGATCCTGCCTTGCGTTTTTTCCGTCGAGGCGGCCGAACCGGCGCCTGTCGCAGCAGAAAAGGCCGCCGAAGAAAAACCACTCGAACGTCAGCCGCTGCCTGAGCGTAGTCAGGAAGAAGCGACTGCACTCGAGCGAAAAATCCCGGCTCAGGAACAGCAACAACTGCAAGCGGGCACCGAGACTTTTCTGGCATTGTGGAAACCGGCCAATACCGCCGAACCCAAAGGCGCGGTGATTATCATCCCGGGCGCCGGCGAAACCGTTGACTGGCCGCAAGCGGTCGGTCCGTTGCGGCGCAAATTGCCGGACGCCGAGTGGAGCAGCCTGAGTATCACCTTGCCGGACCTGCAAAGCGATGCCATTGCGCCACGAATCGTGGAGGTAACGTCGGCGCCCAAGGCCCCCGAAGCCGGCAGCAAGGACTCGACCACCGCAGCCCCGATCGAACAGGTGGCCGGTGGCGAGGCCGATGTGGCCGACAAGGCCATCGCCGAAACCACCGAAGAACAATCCAAAGCAGATGCCGAGCGCATCTTCGGCCGGATCGACGCCGCGATTGCGTTTGCCGAACAACAAAGCGCCCGCAGCATCGTGGTGCTGGGGCATGGCACTGGCGCCTATTGGGCAGCGCGCTACCTGAGCGAGAAGCAGCCATCGCAAGTCGAGAAACTGGTCATGGTCGCCACTCGCACACCGGTGGCAGCGAAGCCCGAGCTGGCGGAACTGGCCCCGACCCTGAAACTGCCGACCGCCGATATTTACTACAAAGACAAAGCGCTGGACCGCAACGCCGCACTGGAACGCCTGCAGGCCAGCAAACGCTTGAAGTCCTCCACGTTCAGTCAGGTCGCGCTCAAGGCCTTGCCCGATAGCAAGGCCGAACAGGAGCAATTGTTCCGGCGGGTGCGGGGTTGGTTGAATCCGCAGAACCCGGCGGACTGACAGACCGAGGCGCTTCATTCGCGAGCAAGCCCGCTCCCACAGGTTTTATGCCGATCACGAAATGGCGGACGACATCAAACCTGTGGGAGCGGGCTTGCTCGCGAAGGGGCCATTACAGGCAACACAAAGCGGTTCGCCTAGCGAAAATCCCGCCGCTCCCGAATCAGCGTATAGGCACTATGCAGTTCACGCGTTCGCTCAGTGGCCTCACGCACCTGCATCGCCGTCGCGCCACTGCCGGCAATCTTGTCCGGATGATGGCGACTGAGCAGGCGCCGATAAGCACGCTTGATCTGCGCAGGCTCGGTGGTGGCCGACACCCCCAACAGCTTCAAGGCGTCCTGATAGCTTGGCACGCTGTTGCCCAATGGCCGCTTCTGCGGCTCATAATCGTGGGCCAACGCCTGCACCTGGTGCGGCGTCCAGCCCAGCCACTGGCCCCACTGGCGGATCAATTCACGTTCACTGCTGCCGGCACGACCATCGGCCCACACCATTCGCCAGCAGGCGCGTAACACGCCCTCCGCCGCATGGGGCTGGGCACTCAGGCGACGCAGATACCCACGCAGCCGATCGCGACCCGACTTGCCACGGTTGAACGCGGCAATTGCACGGCGCTGAGCCGCCCCGGACATGTCCAGCGAGCGCATTTCCGCCCGGGCCTGTTCGATGTGCCCGGCCATCACCTGACCGTCGCACTTGGCCAGGCGTCCCAGCAGGACAAACAGCAATTCGTCGTTGCGCAGCACCGGGCGGCCGCCCAGTTTCTCCCGCAAATGCCCCCAACTCTGCAGCTGCAAGCGCCGATCCAGCGCCTGCCCCAACAATGCGCCGAGCATGGCCCCTGGAATGCTGGCTATGGCAAAGCCCGCTCCGGCTCCGATCAGAGTCCCTGGCCACAGCATGTCAGCGGCTCGCTTCTATTAATGTTTCAACTTCGGCCAGACGCTCGTGAGTGCCGACATCGACCCAGTGCCCCCGCAACTGCTCGCCGGTCACCTGCCCGTCAGCCATGGCTTTGCGCAACAGTGGCGCGAGCTTGAAGGCCCCGGCGGTGCAACCGTCGAACAACTGCGGGTGCAACACGGCGATGCCGCTGTAGGTCAGGGTGGGAGCCTGCGGTTGACCGTCGTGCACCTGATTCCCGACCAGGCTGAAGTCCCCGGTCGGATGATGCGGCGGGTTGCTGGCCAGCACCAAGTGCGCCAGGCCATTGATGGGTTGGTGCAGCACACTGAAGTCGTAATCGGTCCAGATGTCGCCGTTGACCACCACAAAGGCTTCATCTCCCAACAACGGCAAGGCGCGGAAAATCCCGCCGCCGGTTTCCAGGGGTTCACCTTCCGCCGAGTACTGGATGCTCACACCATAGCGCGAACCATCGCCCAGATAGTCTTCGATCTGCTGACCGAGCCAGGCGTGATTGATCACGATGTCGGTGAACCCGGCGGCAGCCAGCGCCCGCAGGTGATACTCGATCAGCGGTACACCGCCGGCACGCACCAGCGGTTTTGGCGTGGTCAGGGTCAGCGGGCGCATGCGCTCGCCTTTGCCCGCGGCCAGAATCATTGCCTTCATGCTTTCACTCCGGCACGCAGACTGGCCAACAGCACATCCAGCTCGGCCAGTTCGGGGCGGCGAGCGATCACGGCATCTATATAGGCAAAGAAACGCGGAACATCGCCCAGATAACGCGGTTTGCCGTCGCGATGGCAGATACGCGCGAAAATACCGATGACTTTCAGGTGACGTTGCACGCCCATCAAGTCGCTGGCACGCAGAAAGTCCTCGAACTCGGGCTGAACCGGAATACCCAGGGCGCCCGCCTGTTGCCAGTAGCTTTCGAGCCAGCCGTGTACACGCTCCTCGGGCCAACTGAGGAAGGCGTCCTTGAACAGGCAGGTCACGTCGTAGGTCACCGGGCCATATACCGCATCCTGGAAATCCAGCACGCCGGGGTTGGGCTCGCTGAGCATCAGGTTGCGCGGCATGAAGTCGCGATGCACCAGGACTTTTGGCTGTGCCAGGGCGCTGTCGATCAACAGATCGCTGACCTGCTGCCAGAGCACTTGCTGCGCCGCGTCGAATTCGATGCCCAATTCGCGCTTCACGTACCACTCGGGGAACAGTTCCAGTTCGCGACGCAGTAATGCCACGTCATAGCTCGGCAGCGGCGCAACCATCGGCAACTGCTGGAAAGCCAGCAACGCCTGCAGGGCATCCTTGAACAAATCGTCGGCGTTTTCGCTGCCGATGACGTCCAGATAGGTCTTATTGCCCAGGTCATTGAGCAAAAGAAACCCGCGCTCCAGGTCTTCGGCATAAATTTTCGGCACATTTATTCCGGATTTCGCCAGCAAAAAGGCGATATCCACGAAGGGTTTGCAGTTCTCCTGGGGCGGTGGCGCGTCCATCACGATGAAACTTCTGCCATCGCCTTCCCAGCGGAAATACCGCCGGAAACTCGCATCGCTGCTGGCCGCGGTCAACGTGGCCGGGGGTACGACGCCCCAACCCTGTTCGGCAAAAAGGATTGCCAATTGTTCATCGAGCCAAACTTTCAGGTGTTGCAAGCGTACATCTTGATCAGGCATTGCAAGGGTCTCCGACGGCGCTAGCCGTCAAGCGGGTCATGCTTTATTATCCAGCATCTTTTTCAGACCATCGAGAGGCGTGCGGCCCACACCGCGGGCAGATGGCACGCAGGAAGCCCGGACTAATAAGATGGCATTGAAATCCCCCGCGTTTCGTAAAAAATTTCCGTTGTTGGTTACCGGCAGTTTGCTGGCGCTGCAACCCCTTGCCACTTCCTACGTGGTCGCCGCGGAACAGTTTGACTGCTCAGTCTCTGCTTCGGGGTCCTGGGACTGCGCACCAAAGACGCCGGCGGCTGCATTGCCACCGCGTCCCGTCCATGACGGCAGCGCAGTTTCCGCCACTGGTGAAGCCCCGGCCGAAAACGGTTCCAGTGAAGACACTGGCGCCAAGCCGGTGCTGGTCACCGAATCCAAAGGCCGTGGCCTGAAGTCGCGTAGCGAAGACTACAGTCACCTCGACTGGGTTCCCCGCGAGCAGCTCACCGCCGCACAATTGGCTGAAACCGGTCCTTATTGCTCTGGTTCCTATATCGAACCGATTCGTCCTGGCATGAATGACAAGACGGATAAAAGTGACGCGCCTACCTTTATCGGCGCAAAAGCCTCCCGCTATAAGCAGGATGAGCAGGTCGCGACCCTGGCCGGCGACGTCGTCATGCGCCAGGGCAGCATGCAGGTCGAAGCCGACGAAGCCAACCTGTACCAGGCCGAGAGCCGTGGCGACCTGAATGGCAACGTGCGCATTCGCGACAACGGCGCCCTGATCGTCGGCGACCACGCCGACGTGCAGCTCGACACCGGTGAAGCCAAGGTCGACAACGCCGAATACGTGATGCACAAATCTCGCATCCGCGGTAATGCGCTGTACGCCAAGCGCGCCGAGAACGCGATCATCCGCCTCAAGGATGGTACGTACACCACGTGCGAACCGAACAGCAACGCCTGGCAGCTCAAGGGCAACAACATCACCCTGAACCCGGCCACCGGTTTCGGTACGGCGACCAACGTGACGCTGCGTGTCAAGGACATTCCGGTCCTGTACACGCCGTACATCTATTTCCCGATCGACGACCGTCGCCAGTCCGGCTTCCTGCCGCCGACCATCGGCACCGGCAGCGATACCGGCTTCATGCTGGTCACCCCGTACTACTTCAACCTGGCGCCGAACTACGATGCCACGTTGTACCCGCGCTACATGGAAAAGCACGGCTTGTTGATGGAAGGCGAGTTCCGCTACCTGACCAAGTCCAGCGAAGGCCAGTTCGGTGCGGCGTACCTCAACGACGAAAGCAACGAGCGCGACAAACAGTCCGACGCCGAAAAAAACCGCTACATGTACAACTGGCAGCACAAGGGTGGCCTCGACTCACGAGTACTCACGCAAGTCGACTACACCAAGATCAGCGATCCGTATTACTTCCAGGATCTGCAGACCGACCAGATTGGCATAAAAAGCAACGACTTCGTGAACCAGCAGGGTTCCGTGACCTATCGCGGCGAGGGCTATACCGCTCGCGCGAACGCCCAGGCATACGAACTGGCGAGCGTAGCGAACATTACGCCGTACGACCGCCTGCCGCAGCTTACCCTCGACGGTATGCTGCCTTACCATCCGGAAGGCCTGGATTTCACGTACAACACCGAGCTCGTGCGGTTTGACCGGGATCTGCAGAGCGGGACCTACTTTGACGAAGATGGCGTCGGGTCTCCCCGTATTGATAACAACATTCAAGGTCTGGCTCGCGCCAATGGCGACCGCCTGAATCTCGCGCCCGCCATGAGCCTGCCGATGAACACGACGTACGGCTTCCTGACACCGAAGCTCAAGTACCAGTACACCCAGTACCAACTGGATCTGGACGGTACCGGCAAAAGTCAGATCGCGCAGCAAAATCAGGCCGCAGCTGCCGCCGGGACTAAAAATTTCAACGGCAATTTCGACAGCAACCAGAACCGCGGCGTACCGATCGCCAGCATCGACAGCGGCCTGTACTTCGATCGCAATACCCAGTATTTCGGCAAGAACTACCGCCAGACCCTGGAGCCGCGCCTGTTCTACCTGTACGTGCCTGAGGTCGACCAGGAAGACATCCCGGTATTCGACACCAGCGAATACACCTTCAACTTTGCGTCGCTGTTCCGTGACAACCGTTTCTCCGGCTCCGACCGTGTCGGCGACGAGAACAAACTGTCCCTGGGCCTGACCAGCCGCTGGATCGAAGACAACGGCTTCGAGCGTCAACGCATCAGTGTCGGCCAGGCCTTGTACTTCAAGGACCGCGAAGTTCAGTTGCCAGGGATCAACCCAAAAACCCGCGCCGATGCACATTCGAATGTTTCGCCTTATGCGCTGGAATACGAATATCGCTGGAACCGCGACTGGCGCACCACGGCCGATTACAACTGGGACCCGGACAGCCGCAGCCCTCGCTCGGGCAGCGCGATGTTCCACTACCAGCCTGAAGACAACCCGAACAAGATCGTCAACCTTGGCTATCGCTATCGTAACGACCAGGTGATCTACAACCAGAACACCGGCCAATGGCAGTTCGGCGGTGACTACGGCACCCCTGGCCAGCCTGGCTACGTGAAGGATTACTACAAGATCGAACAGCACGACTTCTCGGTGATCTGGCCGATCGTGCCGCAATGGAGCGCTATCAGCCGCTGGCAGTATGACTACAACCGCAACCGTACCCTGGAAGCCTTCGGTGGTTTCGAGTACGACAGCTGCTGCTGGAAACTGCGCCTGATCAACCGTTACTTCGTTGATTACGACGAGTTCAGCCAGCAGGCACCGGAAAACGAAAAAGGCGACCATGGCGTCTTCCTCCAAATTGTTCTGAAGGGACTCGGCGGCCTCACCGGCGCCAAGGCAGAGAGCTTCCTCGACAAAGGCATTCAAGGTTATCGTGAACGTGAAGACCAAGCTTTCTGATTGTCTGCGCCCGCTGATGCTGGGCGCGCTGTTCCTGAGTACGGCGGCCAGTGCCGCCGTGCAGTCCATCGATAAAGTGGTGGCCATCGTCGACAACGACGTGGTCATGCAGAGCCAACTGGACCGACGCGTCCATGAAGTTCAGCAAACCATTGCCAAGCGTGGTTCTGCCGTGCCGCCGGCCAGCGTGCTGGAGCAGCAGGTACTTGAGCGCCTGATCGTCGAAAACCTGCAATTGCAGATCGGCGAGCGCTCCGGCATCCGCATTACCGATGAAGAGTTGAACCAGGCGGTCGGCACCATTGCCCAGCGCAACAACATGTCGATCGAGCAGTTCCGCGCCGCCCTGACTCGCGACGGTCTGTCCTACGACGACGCACGTGAGCAGATCCGTCGCGAAATGGTCATCAGCCGCGTGCGCCAGCGTCGGGTCGCCGAACGCATTCAGGTCTCCGAGCAGGAAGTGAAGAACTTCCTGGCGTCTGACCTGGGCAAAATGCAGCTGTCCGAAGAGTTCCACCTGGCCAACATCCTGATTCCTACGCCGGAAAGCGCCAACTCCGAAGCGATTCAGAGTGCCGCCAAACAGGCCGATGCGATTTACCAGCAGCTCAAGCAAGGCGCTGACTTCAGTCAGTTGGCAATCGCCAAATCCGCCAGCGAAACCGCTCTGGAAGGTGGTGACATGGGCTGGCGTAAAGCCGCTCAATTGCCTCCGCCGTTCGATCGTCTGCTGAGCACCATGCCGGTGGGTGATGTCACCCAGCCAATGCGCACGCCGGGCGGCTTCATCATCCTGAAGATCCTCGACAAGCGTGGCGGCGAGACCCAGATGCGCGATGAAGTGCATGTGCGTCACATCCTGGTCAAGCCGAGCCCGATCCGCGACGCAGCGAAAACCAAGGCCCTGGCCGAATCCCTCTACAGCCGTATCGAGGCTGGCGAAGACTTCGGCGAGCTGGCGAAAAACTACTCGGAAGACCCGGGTTCCGCCCTCAACGGCGGCGACCTGAACTGGATCGACCCGAACGCGCTGGTGCCCGAGTTCCGCGAAGTGATGGCCAAGACCCCGCAAGGTCAGCTGTCCAAGCCGTTCCAGACTCAATACGGCTGGCATGTGCTGGAAGTCCTGGGCCGTCGTGCCACCGACAGCACCAGCCAGGCTCGCGAGCAGCAAGCCATGACCGTTTTGCGTAACCGCAAATACGACGAAGAGCTGCAAACCTGGCTGCGTCAGATCCGTGACGAAGCGTACGTGGAAATCAAACTCCCTGGCGCCGACCAGGCAGCGCAGTGAAACCCCAACGTTTCGCGCTGACACCCGGTGAACCAGCCGGCATTGGTCCCGACCTGTGCCTGCTGCTCGCCTCGCAAGCCCAGCCCCATCCCCTGATTGCCATTACCAGCCGCGACCTGCTCATTGAGCGGGCCGCGCAACTGGGCGTGGCGGTCGACTTGCTGCCGGTCACCCCGGACAACTGGCCGGATGCACCCGCGCCAGCCAACAGCCTGTATGTCTGGGACACACCGCTCAACGCCAAGGTCATCGCCGGACAACTGGACAAGGCCAACGCTGCGTTCGTCCTGGAAACCCTGACCCGGGCCGGCCAAGGCTGCCTCAGCGGGGATTTTGCCGGGATGATTACCGCGCCGGTGCACAAAGGCGTCATCAACGAATCCGGCATCGCCTTTTCCGGGCACACGGAATTCCTTGCCGACCTGACCCACACCGCGCAAGTGGTGATGATGCTGGCCACTCGTGGCTTGCGCGTGGCCCTGGTGACCACTCACCTGCCCCTTCGCGAGATTGCCGATGCCATCACGCCGGAGCGCCTGGAACGCGTCACGCGAATCCTGCACGCCGACCTGCAAAACAAGTTCGGCATCGCCCGGCCACGCATCCTGGTCTGCGGGCTCAACCCGCATGCCGGTGAAGGCGGACACCTGGGCCATGAAGAAATCGATATCATCGAACCCACATTAGAGCGCCTGCGCGACGAGGGCATGGACCTTCGCGGTCCCCTGCCCGCCGACACTCTGTTTACCCCCAAATATCTGGAGCACTGCGATGCGGTGCTGGCGATGTACCACGACCAGGGCCTGCCGGTGCTGAAGTACAAAGGCTTCGGCGCGGCAGTCAACGTGACCCTCGGCTTGCCGATCATCCGCACCTCGGTCGACCATGGCACCGCCCTGGATCTGGCCGGCAGCGGCAAGATCGACACCGGCAGCCTGCAAGTCGCCCTGGAAACCGCCTACCAGATGGCCGAGACCCGTTTATGACCGAGCACTACCAACACAAGGCGCGCAAACGCTTTGGCCAGAACTTCCTGCACGATGCCGGCGTTATCGACCGCATCCTGCGCTCCATTCATGCCAAGGCAGAAGACCGCCTGCTGGAAATCGGCCCGGGCCAGGGCGCACTGACTCAAGGCCTGCTCAGCAGCGGCGCGCAACTCGACGTGGTGGAACTGGACAAGGACCTGATCCCGATCCTCAACCAGCAGTTTGCCGGCAAGAGCAACTTCAACCTGCATCAGGGCGATGCGCTGAAGTTCGACTTCAACAGCCTGAATGCCGCGCCAGGCAGCCTGCGAGTGGTCGGCAACCTGCCGTACAACATCTCCACGCCGCTGATTTTTCACCTGCTGCACAACTCGCACCTGATCCGCGACATGCACTTCATGCTGCAAAAGGAAGTGGTCGAGCGCCTGGCTGCGGGCCCGGGTGGTGGTGACTGGGGCCGTCTGTCGATCATGGTTCAGTACCATTGCCGGGTCGAGCACCTGTTCAACGTTGGCCCGGGCGCGTTCAACCCGCCACCGAAAGTCGATTCGGCCATCGTGCGCCTGGTGCCCCACGCGGTATTGCCGCACCCGGCCAAGGATCACCGCCTGCTGGAGCGCGTCGTGCGCGAAGCGTTCAACCAGCGCCGCAAGACCCTGCGCAACACCCTCAAGCTGCTGCTGAGCAATGCCGAAATCGAAGCCGCCGGCGTCGATGGCAGCCTGCGTCCCGAGCAGCTCGACCTGGCCGCCTTCGTGCGCCTGGCTGACACGCTCAGCGAGCAAGCGCCACAAAAGCCTGCCACTGACTGACAGGCGATGAGCGCTATCGGGTAGGACGCCACTCTGGTCTACTACCCGATACTTGGCCTAGACTGAACTCCATCAGCTACGCCCCGCGTCCCGCTTCGTTTTTAAGGCCCCTTGCATGTCCGATCCTCGTTATCAGGTCGACGTCAGCGTCGTCACCCGCTATCTGGCAGAACAATCGCAACCCGAGCACGACCGCTTTGCCTTCGCCTACACCATTACCGTGCAAAACAATGGCGAAATGCCTGCCAAACTGCTTTCACGGCACTGGGTCATCACCGATGGTGACGGGCATGTCGAAGAAGTCCGCGGCGCAGGCGTGGTGGGCCAGCAGCCGCTGATCGACCCGGGCAAGAGCCACACCTACAGCAGCGGCACGGTCATGACCACCAAGGTCGGCACCATGCAAGGCACCTATCAGATGCTTTCCGACGACGGCAAACATTTCGATGCCATCATCGCGCCCTTCCGCCTGGCGGTGCCCGGAGCCCTGCACTGATGGCAACCTACGCTGTCGGCGACCTGCAAGGCTGCCTTCAGGCCCTGCAGTGCCTGCTCAAACAAGTGGCGTTCGACCCTCAACGCGATCGCCTGTGGCTGGTGGGCGACCTGGTCAACCGCGGTCCGCAATCGCTGGAAACCCTGCGCTTCCTCTATAGCATCCGCGAATCGCTGGTGTGCGTGCTCGGCAACCATGACCTGCACCTTCTGGCAGCCGGACGCAACATCGAACGCCTGAAGAAGGCCGATACCCTGCACGAGATCATTGAAGCGTCGGATAGCGCCGAACTGCTCGAATGGCTGCGCCAGCAAAAGCTCATGCACTACGACGAACAGCGCAACGTGGCACTGGTCCATGCCGGCATTCCACCCCAATGGTCGCTACGCAAAGCCTTGAAGTGTGCTGCCGAAGTCGAGACTGCCTTGCGTGACGACAACCTGCTGCCGCCCTACCTCGATGGCATGTACGGCAACGATCCGGCGAAATGGGACAATGACCTCAAAGGCGTGACGCGCCTGCGGGTGATCACCAACTATTTCACCCGCATGCGTTTTTGCACCGCCGAAGGCAAACTCGACCTCAAGAGCAAGGAAGGCCTCGATACCGCCCCCCCCGGCTACAAACCCTGGTTCCAGCACAAGGAACGCAAGACCAAGGGCCTGAAGATCATCTTCGGCCACTGGGCAGCACTGGAAGGCAATATCAATGAGCCTGGCATCTCGGCCCTCGACACTGGCTGCGTCTGGGGCGGTGCCCTGACCTTGATGAACGTCGACAGTTTTGAGCGCCTGTCCTGCAAATGCGACGAACACGGCAATGCCCTGCCGCCAGTCGCCTCATCCATTCCCCAAACATCGCCAGCCAGCGCACCGCGCTAGACTGCCCATTCAGCCGAGCCACAGGAGCCCGCCATGAGCGAATTCAAACGCATCCCCCCGGAACAGGCCCAGGCCCTGCGCGAACAAGGCGCAGTGGTGGTCGACGTCCGCGACCCGGCCACTTTTGCCGCCCTGCATATCGCAGGCTCGAAGCATCTGGACAATCATTCCCTGCACGCTTTCATCCAGGGTGCCGACCTCGATGCGCCGACCGTCGTGGTCTGCTATCACGGCAATTCCAGCCAGGGTGCGGCCGCCTACCTGATCAGCCAGGGCTTCTCCGACGTCTACAGCATGGATGGCGGATTCGAGTTGTGGCGTACGACCTATCCTGCAGAAACGGCGCAAGGCACTGCCGAATAATTTTTTTGTAACGTTGCAGGCCCCGGCTCCCGCGGGCTAGCGCGGTGGCAGACGAACGGTCTGCCACAACTAATTACGTATCTCGCCTTTACCTCTCGAATTCCCAACTATCCTTAAGCCCAGGCCATCCAAAACAGGGGAGAGCCGGTACACCGGCGCACGGGTCATCGGGAGTAGCTTTCGGAGTCGTCAGCTCCGGGAGAGTTCTGGGGGGTAAACAGCAATCGCCTGTTCGGTTGCTGCCAGCATCGACTGAGTGATCCGGCGTCGGCTCCACGTATCGAGCGAGGTGACGTCATGAGTATCTTTAGCCACTTCCAACAACGCTTCGAGTCCACACGCCAGGAAGAACTCTCACTGCAAGAGTATCTTGAGCTGTGCAAAAAAGACCGCAGCGCCTACGTTTCCGCCGCCGAGCGTCTACTGCTGGCCATCGGCGAACCGGAACTGCTCGACACCTCGACCAACTCGAGGCTTTCGCGCATCTTCTCCAACAAGGTCATCCGCCGCTATCCGGCCTTTGAAGACTTCCACGGGATGGAAGAATGCATCGACCAGATCGTGTCGTATTTCCGCCACGCCGCTCAAGGCCTGGAAGAGAAGAAACAGATCCTGTACCTGCTCGGCCCTGTCGGTGGCGGTAAATCGTCCCTGGCCGAGAAGCTCAAGCAACTGATGGAAAAAGTGCCCTTCTACGCGATCAAGGGCTCGCCGGTATTCGAGTCGCCCCTGGGTCTGTTCAACTCCACTGAAGATGGAGCGATCCTCGAGGAAGACTTTGGCATTCCACGGCGCTACCTCAACACCATCATGTCGCCATGGGCGACCAAGCGCCTGGCCGAGTTCGGTGGCGACATCAGCCAGTTCCGCGTGGTGAAACTCTACCCGTCGATCCTCAACCAGATCGCCGTGGCCAAGACCGAGCCTGGTGACGAAAACAACCAGGACATTTCGGCGCTGGTGGGCAAGGTCGATATCCGCAAACTGGAGGAGTTCCCGCAGAACGACGCCGACGCCTACAGCTACTCGGGCGCCCTCTGCCGGGCCAACCAGGGCCTGATGGAATTCGTCGAAATGTTCAAGGCACCGATCAAGGTGCTGCACCCATTGCTGACCGCGACGCAGGAAGGCAACTACAACAGTACCGAAGGCCTTGGTGCGATTCCGTTCACCGGGATCCTGCTGGCGCACTCCAACGAATCGGAGTGGCACACCTTCCGCAACAACAAGAACAACGAAGCCTTCATCGACCGGATCTACATCGTCAAAGTGCCGTACTGCCTGCGGGTCAGTGACGAAGTGAAGATCTACGACAAGCTGCTGTTCAACAGTTCGCTGGCCAAGGCGCATTGCGCGCCGGACACCCTGAAGATGCTGGCCCAGTTCACCGTGCTCTCGCGTCTTAAAGAGCCGGAAAACTCCAACATCTATTCGAAGATGCGCGTGTACGACGGCGAGAACCTCAAGGACACCGATCCGAAAGCCAAGTCGATCCAGGAATACCGCGACAACGCCGGTGTCGACGAAGGCATGAACGGTCTGTCGACCCGCTTCGCGTTCAAGATCCTGTCGAAGGTGTTCAACTTCGATCCGCACGAAATTGCCGCCAACCCGGTACATCTGCTCTATGTGCTGGAACAACAGATCGAACAGGAACAGTTCCAGGCCGAGACCCGCGAACGCTATCTGCGCTTCCTCAAGGAGTACCTGGCACCGCGCTACATCGAATTCATCGGCAAGGAGATCCAGACTGCCTACCTCGAGTCCTACAGCGAGTACGGCCAGAACATCTTCGATCGCTACGTGCTGTACGCCGACTTCTGGATCCAGGACCAGGAATACCGCGACCCGGAAACCGGCGAAATCCTCAACCGCGTAGCCCTGAACGAAGAACTGGAGAAAATCGAAAAACCGGCCGGCATCAGCAATCCGAAGGATTTCCGCAACGAAATCGTCAACTTCGTCCTGCGTGCCCGGGCCAACAACAACGGCAAGAACCCGACCTGGCTCAGCTACGAAAAACTGCGGGTGGTCATCGAGAAGAAAATGTTCTCCAACACCGAGGACCTGCTTCCGGTCATCAGCTTCAACGCCAAGGCCAGCAAGGAGGATCAGCAAAAACACAACGACTTCGTCACACGGATGGTCGAGCGGGGCTACACCGACAAACAGGTACGACTGCTGTCCGAGTGGTACCTGCGGGTCAGAAAATCACAATAACCCGCTGCCGGTCAGACCGGTTGTCGTCAGCCAGAGACCTGTGTGCGCTTTTTCTGTTACACAGGCCTCTGGAAGGTGTTCGAAAGTCGGTAGCGAGTTCAGGCAGCATCCAAGGCGCTTGGGGGGAGCGTTCAATATCCCTCGGCTCTCGGTTCGATGCTGTATCACCGCTCGCCCCTTTCAGGACAGCTTCTAAGGAGCAGTCATGAGCTATGTGATCGACCGACGTCTCAATGGCAAGAACAAGAGCACGGTGAACCGCCAGCGGTTTCTGCGGCGCTACCGTGATCACATTAAAAAGGCTGTCGAAGAGGCGGTCAGCCGGCGCTCCATTACCGATATGGAACACGGCGAACAAATCAGCATTCCCGGCCGCGACATCGATGAGCCGGTGCTTCACCACGGTCGCGGTGGCAAGCAGACGGTCGTGCACCCGGGCAACAAGGAGTTCACCAGTGGCGAACATATCGCCCGCCCACCGGGAGGCGGTGGTGGCCGAGGCCCCGGCAAGGCTGGCAATTCCGGCGAAGGGATGGACGAATTCGTCTTCCAGATCACCCAGGAAGAGTTCCTCGAATTCATGTTCGAGGATCTGGAACTGCCCAACCTGGTCAAACGCAACCTTACCGGCACCGACACCTTCAAGACCGTACGGGCAGGGATCAGCAACGAGGGCAACCCGTCGCGGATCAACATCATCCGCACCCTGCGCTCAGCCCACGCCCGGCGGATCGCCCTGTCCGGCAGCAGCCGCGCAAAACTGCGCGAAGCCAAGGAAGAACTTCTGCGACTCAAGCAGGAAGAACCAGACAACTTCGGCGATATTCAGGAAATCGAAGCTGAAATCGAAAGACTCAGCGCGCGCATTCACCGCGTACCGTTTCTCGACACGTTCGACCTCAAGTACAACCTGCTCATCAAGCAACCCAACCCCAGCTCCAAGGCCGTGATGTTCTGCCTGATGGACGTGTCCGGCTCGATGACCCAGGCGACCAAGGACATCGCCAAGCGCTTCTTTATCCTGCTGTACCTGTTTCTCAAGCGTAACTACGACAAGATCGACGTCGTGTTCATCCGCCATCACACCAGTGCCCGCGAAGTGGATGAAGAAGAGTTTTTCTACTCCCGGGAAACCGGCGGCACCATTGTTTCCAGCGCCCTGAAACTGATGCAGGAGATCATGGCCGAACGCTACCCGAGTAACGAGTGGAACATCTACGCCGCCCAGGCCTCCGATGGCGACAACTGGAACGACGATTCTCCGATATGCCGCGACATCCTGATCAACCAGATCATGCCATTCGTGCAGTACTACACTTACGTTGAGATCACCCCACGCGAACACCAGGCCCTTTGGTTCGAATACGAGCGCATCGCCGAAGCCTTTTCCGATACGTTTGCCCAGCAACAACTGGTCTCGGCCGGGGATATCTATCCGGTCTTCCGTGAACTCTTCCAGCGCAGGTTAGTGACATGACCGCCAAAGAGCAGAAGCGCCAACCCATTTCCACCGGCTCCGAATGGACGTTCGAGCTGATCCAGGCGTACGACCGCGAAATCAGTCGCATTGCGGCGGGTTACGCCCTCGATACGTACCCTAACCAGATCGAAGTGATCACCGCTGAACAGATGATGGATGCCTACGCCTCCGTCGGTATGCCTCTGGGTTATCACCACTGGTCCTACGGCAAGCATTTCCTCAGTACTGAAAAATCCTATACCCGCGGTCAGATGGGTCTGGCGTACGAGATCGTGATCAACTCCGACCCGTGCATCGCCTACCTGATGGAAGAAAACACCATCTGCATGCAGGCGCTGGTGGTGGCCCATGCCTGCTACGGGCACAACAGCTTTTTCAAAGGCAATTACCTGTTCCGCACCTGGACCGACGCCAGCTCGATCATCGATTACCTGGTGTTTGCCAAGCAGTACATCATGCAATGCGAGGAACGCCACGGCATCGACGCGGTCGAGGACCTGCTCGACTCCTGCCATGCGCTGATGAACTATGGCGTCGACCGCTACAAGCGCCCCTATCCGATTTCCGCGGAAGAAGAGCGCCGCCGGCAAAAGGACCGGGAGGAACATTTGCAGAAACAGATCAACGATCTGTGGCGAACCATTCCCAAGGGCGCGGACAAGTACAGCGACAAGGACAACGCGCGCTTCCCCGCCGAACCTCAGGAAAACATCCTGTATTTCATCGAAAAACATGCGCCGTTGCTGGAGCCATGGCAGCGGGAAATCGTGCGCATCGTGCGCAAGATCGCCCAGTATTTTTATCCACAGCGCCAGACTCAGGTGATGAACGAAGGTTGGGCCACGTTCTGGCACTACACCTTGATGAACGATCTGTACGACGAGGGCCTGGTCACCGACGGCTTCATGATGGAATTCCTGACGTCCCACACCAGTGTGGTGTTCCAGCCAGGCTTTGACAGCCCTTACTACAGCGGTATCAACCCCTACGCCCTGGGGTTTGCCATGTACCGCGACATCCGTCGCATGTGCGAAGAGCCCACGGAAGAAGATCGCCGTTGGTTCCCGGACATCGCCGGTACCGACTGGTTGGCAGCCATCAAGTTCGCCATGAGCAGCTTCAAGGATGAGAGTTTCATCCTGCAGTACCTGTCGCCCAAGGTGATCCGTGATCTGAAACTGTTCAGCATTCTCGATGACGACCAGAAGGACGACCTGTTGGTGCCCGCCATTCACGACGAAGGTGGCTACCGCATCATCCGTGAAACCCTCGCGGCACAGTACAACCTGGGCAATCGCGAGCCTAACGTGCAGATCTACAGCATCGACCGTCGTGGCGACCGCTCCCTGACCCTGCGTCACCAGCAACACGATCGCAAACCGCTGGGCGACTCGACCGAAGAAGTGCTCAAACACCTGCACCGCCTTTGGGGCTTCGACATTCACCTGGAAACCCTGCAAGGGGACACCGTGATGAAAACCCACCATGTGCCGCCCCGAAACGAGCACAGTGAAGGTGATTACGGTCGACTGGACCTGGCTGTCATCCATCTTTGATCCGCTTTGCGCCTCCGAAAGCTCGATGCAAGGGTTATCCTGTCGAGCTAACGGAGGTTTTTTATGCGTATTTATAAAGTCGGCGGTGCGGTACGTGATCGCCTGCTGGGTATACCGGTCACCGATATCGACTGGGTCGTGGTCGGCGCCACCACCGAAGAAATGCTCGCCAAGGGCTTTCGCCCGGTGGGCGCGGATTTCCCGGTGTTCCTTCATCCCAAAAGCGGCGAGGAATACGCCCTCGCCCGCACCGAGCGCAAAAGCGGGCGCGGTTACGGCGGGTTCACGTTTCACGCCAGCCCTGAAGTCACCCTTGAAGAAGACCTGATCCGTCGCGACCTGACCATCAACGCCATGGCCGAAGACGATCAGCAGAACCTGACCGACCCCTACCACGGCCAGCGCGATCTCGAAGCGCGCCTGCTGCGCCATGTTTCCCCGGCGTTTGCCGAGGACCCACTCAGGGTCCTGCGCGTTGCCCGCTTTGCCGCGCGATATGCCGCACTGGGCTTTACCGTCGCCCCGCAAACCCTGGAACTGATGCGCCAACTCAGCGAGTCAGGTGAGCTTGAAGCGCTGACGCCCGAGCGCAGCTGGAAGGAAATCTCCCGTGCCTTGATGGAAGATCAGCCACAGGTGTTTATCGAGGTGTTGCGCGCATGTGGCGCACTCAAGGTGCTGATGCCGGAGGTCGACGCACTGTTCGGCGTCCCGCAGCCCCCGGCCCATCACCCGGAAATCGATACTGGCGCACATACCCTGAGCGTGTTGCAGCAAGCAGCACTGCACAAACAGCCACTGACCGTGCGCTGGGCCTGCCTGCTGCACGACCTGGGCAAGGGCCTGACGCCAGAAGAGGAATGGCCGCGGCACATTGCCCACGAGTTCAAGGGCCTGAAGCTAATCAAAGCGGTCAACGAACGCTTCAAGACGCCGAGAGACTGCCAGGAACTGGCAATGCTGGTGGGCGAGTACCACACCCACGGGCATCGCGCCCTGGAGCTGAAGCCATCGACATTGCTGGAATTATTGCAAAGCTTCGACGTTTACCGCCGGCCACAGCGGTTCGAGGAGTTCATTGCGGCGTGCGAGATGGATGCGCGCGGACGCGAGGGGCTGGAGCAGAGAAGTTATCCACAGGCGGACTATTTGCGCGGGGCGGCAACTGCGGCACGCAGTATTGCGGTGCAGCCGCTGCTGGAGAAGGGTTTCAAAGGACCAGAGTTGGGCGAGGCGATCAAGCGTGAGCGGCTCAAGGCGTTGAAGGCTTACAAAGAACAAGTCTAGGCAAGATCAAAAGATCGCAGCCTTCGACAACTCCTACACAGGAATATGCGTTTCCCTGTAGGAGCTGCCGAAGGCTGCGATCTTTTGCTTTAAAGGAAACTGGACGCGGTCAGTTGCTCACCACGCCACTCAAACGCCACTGGCGCCAGTACCTGATCAATCTTCGATTCCGCCCACAACCTGGCAAAGCTTTTACCGACACCGGGGTGCACGCGATCCGGCGCGATCAACGACAAGGGCCACAGAACAAAAGCATTTTTCAGGATTTCTGCCCGCGGCAAGATCAGGCCATCGAAGTTGCCCACCAGGTCGCCGAACAACAACACGTCGATATCCAGCGGCAAACCTCGGCGATCCGGTGCGTAACGACCGTTATCCGCCTCGATGAACTTCAGGCGACGATCAAGCTCAATCAGCGGCAGATCGGTATACGCCGACACCACGAAATTGAAGAAAGGCCCGCTCTTGATGCCCACCGGCTGGCTTTCGAACACTGCCGAACAGCGGATATCGACAAGGAATGTCGCCAATGCATCGAGCCCCGCCCGCAAATGGGTTTCACGCTCGATATTGCTACCGAGCCCGAGGTACACCTGAGTCAGCGACATCCGCGCTCGATCTCCACGCCCACACCACCGATGGCAGCCGGGACCGCGCCGGGCTTGGTCAGCTTCAGGCGCATCCAGGTGATCTTGAATTCGCTCATCAGCACTTCAACCAGACGCTCGGCAAAGGTCTCGACCAGCTGGTATTGCGCCTGCTCGGCAAACGCCTGGATGCGCGAGGAAACACTGGCGTAGTCGAGCGCCAGGGTCAGGTCATCACCGGCTGCAGCCGGGCGATTGTCCCAGGCGAAGCTCAGGTCAAGACGCAAGCACTGTCGGATGCCTCGCTCCCAGTCGTAGGCACCAATCACCGTGTCGACTTCCAGGCCCTCGATAAACACTCTGTCCAAGCACTTCTCTCCGCTACACGACAAGGGCGCAATGCGCCGTTAGAATCAGGGCTTCCTCGCCCGGAATAGTTAGCATGTTTTGGTTATTGGCGATCCTCGCCTACCTGCTCGGCTCTCTGTCCTTTGCCATTTTGCTCAGCCGCCTGACCGGTAACCCCGATCCGCGAATGAGTGGCTCGGGCAATGCCGGCGCCACCAACATGCTGCGCCTGGCCGGCAAGAAACTCGCCATCCTGACCCTGCTCGGCGACCTTTGCAAAGGCCTGCTGCCGGTACTGATAGCGCGTCTTGCGGACCTTTCGCAGCAGGAACAAGCCTGGATCGGCGTCTATGCCGTCATCGGCCACCTGTTTCCGCTGTACTTCCGCTTTCGCGGCGGCAAGGGTGTCGCCACCGCTGCCGGCATGTTGCTGGGGCTGTACCCGCCCGCCGCCCTCCTGGCGGTCTGCGCCTGGCTCTTGACGTTCTACCTGACCCGCACCAGCTCCCTGGCCGCCCTGATCGCCACGCCGCTGACCCTGCCTTTGCTGGCCTGGCAAGAACCGGCGGCCCTGCTGCCCATGAGCACGCTCACCGGGCTGATCGTCTGGCGCCATCGCGGCAATCTACGCGACCTGTTTGCCGGGCGCGAACGGCATTTCTAGCGGCCGGACATGAGCGCCGCTCATCACAACGCAGACAACTGCTCCATCGGCCAGCGTGCCTGCACGCTGATCGCCAGGCTTTCCTGCTGACCGGCCTGCAAGCGCTGACAGCCGGCAAAGGCAATCATCGCGCCGTTATCGGTACAGAACTGCGGACGGGCATAAAACACATCGCCCTTCATATCGCCGAGCATTTTCTCCAGAGAAACGCGCAACGCCTTGTTGGCACTGACGCCCCCGGCGATCACCAGGCGCTTCATGCCGGCGGCCTTAAGGGCACGCTTGCACTTGATGGTCAAAGTCTCCACCACGGCCTGCTGGAACGCCAGTGCGATGTCGCATTGGGCTTGCTCGCCGTCGTCCCCGGCACTGACGCATTGTTGCCAGGTATTCAACGCAAAGGTTTTCAGGCCACTGAAGCTGAAATCCAGGCCCGGGCGGTCGCACATCGGACGCGGGAAGACGAAACGCCCTGCGACACCCTGCTCTGCAAGGCGAGCGATCTCAGGTCCCCCCGGATAATTGAGCCCCATCATCTTGGCCGTCTTGTCGAAAGCTTCGCCAGCCGCATCATCCAGGGTCTCGCCCAAGAGCGTGTACTGCCCAATTCCGTCGACCTGAACCAGCTGCGTATGACCACCGGAGACCAACAAAGCGACGAACGGGAATTCCGGCGGTTGCGACTCCAGCATCGGTGCCAGCAAGTGGCCTTCCATGTGGTGTACGCCGAGGGCCGGAATGCCCCAGGCAAAGGCCAGCGCCTGGGCGCAGGAAGCCCCCACCAACAAGGCACCGACCAGGCCGGGACCCGCGGTATAGGCGATGGCATCGATCTCGGTCGGCACGCAGTCGGCCTCGGCCAACACCTGACGAATCAAGGGCAGCATGCGTTTGACGTGATCGCGCGAGGCCAGCTCCGGCACCACGCCACCATAGGCGCGGTGCAGGTCGATCTGACTGAAAAGCGCATCGGCCAACAGCCCGCGTTCACTGTCATATAATGCGACGCCGGTTTCGTCGCAGGAGGTTTCTAATCCCAGTACTAGCATGGGTTTGCGCCTTGTTTAGGCTGAATTCGAAGGCGCGCATAATAGTCGTCGCGGGATGCCCCGACCAGCGGTTTTCGATCAGAGGCTTTGCATTCCGAGCGATGAGGGGTTAACATCCGCAACCCTTAAAAACCGACGTCTTCAAGTGCTCTTTTGCCGCGAGGATGTTGACCCCGGTAATGAATGAAGGTAGCTCTGGATGCCAGCCGTCAAAGTAAAAGAGAACGAACCCTTCGACGTAGCTCTGCGTCGTTTCAAGCGCTCCTGCGAAAAAGCCGGTGTACTGGCTGAAGTTCGTAGCCGCGAATTTTACGAGAAGCCAACTTCTGAGCGTAAGCGCAAAGCAGCTGCTGCTGTTAAGCGTCACGCCAAGAAAGTTCAGCGCGAACAGCGCCGCGCCGTTCGTCTGTACTAATACACAGACGACCGTAGCAAGCTTCTGCCAAGCCCGGCCCTCAGCCGGGCTTATGGCATTTGCGTAAAACGCTTGATGCTTCACTGTCGAAGCCGCAGACGCGACCGAGACAAATCTGCTTCACCGCGTCAGACCTGGCTCTTTTGCCAGCGGTGCACGTCTTTTCTGACGAGCCTTTCAAGGCTACTGACGAGCACACCCACTGATTCCTCTCACGACGATCAGCCCAAGGCACCTGCTTGCGTGCCGAATGATGAGCTATCCGAGGCCTGTGATTGGCCGCAGCGGATTCAGCGCAACACATTCAAACAGTCGAATACTGATTGGCATTAACGTCAGTGGATTTTCGGCAGATACACTTCCCGACAGCGATTACGCAGACGACACTGGTCGAGCCGCACACTTTGCGCGCTTCAATCAATGCCCGCGTTCGGTCGCCGTACGTTTCGGGCTCCTTTCAGCGCAGATGACGAGAACGCCATGGCCGGGCTAATTCCCCAGAGCTTCATTGACGACCTTCTGAACCGCACCGACATCGTCGATGTGGTCAGCTCGCGCCTGCAATTGAAAAAGGCCGGCAAGAACCACACCGCCTGCTGCCCGTTCCACAAGGAAAAGACTCCGTCGTTCAGCGTCAGCCCCGACAAGCAGTTCTACTACTGCTTCGGCTGCGGCGCTGGCGGCAACGCCCTCGGCTTCATCATGGACCACGACAACCTGGATTTCGTCCAGGCGGTCGAAGAACTGGCCAAAGCCGCCGGCATGGAAATCCCCCGCGAAGAAAGCGGCCGCCCGCACAAACCGCGGCAGCCGACCGATTCGCCGCTGTATCCGCTGCTCAGCGCCGCTGCCGACTTTTATCGCCAGGCCTTGAAGAGCCATCCATCGCGCAAGGCCGCCGTGGATTACCTGAAAGGTCGCGGACTGACCGGCGAAATCGCCCGGGACTTCGGTCTGGGCTTTGCACCGCCTGGCTGGGACAACCTGTTCAAGCACTTGAGCAGCGATACCCTGCAACAAAAAGCCATGATCGATGCCGGCCTGCTGATCGAAAACGCCGAAAGCGGCAAACGTTACGACCGTTTCCGCGACCGAGTGATGTTCCCGATCCGCGACAGCCGCGGTCGCGTCATCGCCTTTGGCGGCCGGGTATTGGGCGACGACAAGCCGAAGTACCTCAACTCCCCGGAAACCCCGGTATTCCACAAGGGCCAGGAACTCTACGGCCTGTACGAAGCGCGCAAGACCAACCGCAACCTCGACGAGATCATCGTCGTCGAGGGCTACATGGACGTCATCGCCCTGGCCCAGCAAGGCCTGCGCAATGCCGTCGCGACCCTGGGTACCGCCACCAGCGAAGAGCACCTCAAGCGGCTGTTTCGCGTCGTGCCCAGCGTGCTGTTCTGCTTCGACGGCGATCAGGCCGGTCGCAATGCGGCATGGCGGGCACTGGAGGCGACACTTTCGAGCCTGCAGGACGGTCGTCGTGCACGTTTTCTGTTCCTGCCCGAGGGCGAAGATCCGGACACCCTGGTCCGCTCCGAAGGCACCGACGCCTTCCGCGCACGGATCAACCAGCATGCACAACCTCTGGCCGATTACTTTTTCCAGCAATTGACGGAAGAAGCCGACCCGCGCTCGCTCGAGGGCAAGGCCCACATGGCCACCCTCGCCGCACCGCTGATCGACAAAGTCCCTGGCGCCAACCTGCGCACCCTGATGCGTCAGCGTCTGAGCGAAATCACCGGCCTGAGCGGCGAAGCGGTGAGCCAACTGGCACAAAGCGCCCCGCAGGAAGCACCGCCGGCCTACGATCCGGGCATCGATTACGACGCGATGCCCGACTACAGCGACTATCATCAGCCGCAGGCACAGGACATGTATGTGCCGCAGCAGGAATGGACGCCAAAGAAACCCGGTGCAGGAGGCAAGAAATGGGACAAGAAACCGTGGGACAAGAATGGCAAACGGGGCGGTGATCGCGATCAACCCCGCGCGCCACGGGTGCCCGCCGCCGTAGAACCGCCGACCCTCGCCGCCTTGCGCACGCTGCTGCATCACCCGCAACTGGCCGAGAAAGTCGAGGATGCCGGGCACTTCGCCGCCGAGGATCACACCAACACACAATTGCTGGTGGCGCTGCTCGAGGCCGTGCAGAAGAATCCCAAGCTAAACTCAATTCAGCTGATTGCCCGCTGGCACGGCACAGAGCAGGGCCGCTTGCTCAAGGCCCTGGCGGAAAAGGAATGGCTGATTGATGGAGACAACCTTGAACAACAGTTTTTCGACACCATTACTAGCTTGTCAGCCCGCCAACGCGAGCGAAACCTGGAACAACTTCTTCGAAAAGCACGTCAAAGTGAATTGAGCACCGAAGAGAAAAACCAACTGCGCGACCTTTTAAGTCGCAATGTTTCCGCATCAAACCCGACCTCAACTGGCGCGTGAGGTCATAGCTCAGGTATAATCCTCGGCTTGTTTTTTGCCCGCCAAGACCTTCAGTGGATAGGGTGTTATGTCCGGAAAAGCGCAACAGCAGTCTCGTATCAAAGAGTTGATCACACTTGGTCGTGAGCAGGGCTACCTGACTTACGCGGAGGTCAACGACCACCTGCCGGAGGATATTTCAGATCCGGAACAGGTGGAAGACATCATCCGCATGATCAATGACATGGGGATCAACGTATTCGAGGTTGCGCCAGATAAGGATTCCCTTATGCTGGCCGACGCCGATACCGACGAAGCCGCAGCCGAAGAGGCCGCTGCAGCGTTGGCTGCGGTCGAGACCGACATTGGTCGCACTACCGACCCGGTGCGCATGTACATGCGCGAAATGGGTACGGTGGAGCTCCTCACGCGTGAAGGCGAAATTGAAATCGCCAAGCGTATTGAAGAGGGCATCCGTGAGGTGATGAGCGCCATCGCGCACTTCCCTGGCACGGTTGATCATATTCTCTCCGAGTACACCCGCGTCACCACCGAAGGTGGCCGCCTGTCCGACGTCCTGAGCGGTTATATCGACCCGGACGACGGCATCGCGCCGCCTGCGGCAGAAGTGCCGCCACCGATTGACGCGAAAGCCGTCAAGGCGGATGACGACACCGACGACGAAGACGGTGAAGCCTCGGATGACGAGGAAGAAGCCGAAAGCGGTCCGGATCCGATCATCGCCGCCCAGCGTTTTGGCGCTGTGGCCGATCAGATGGAAATCACCCGCAAGGCACTGAAAAAGCACGGTCGTCACAACAAGGCAGCGATTGCCGAGTTGCTGGCCCTGGCCGACCTGTTCATGCCGATCAAACTGGTACCGAAGCAATTCGAAGCCCTGGTCGAGCGTGTTCGCAGTGCCCTGGATCGCCTGCGTCAGCAAGAGCGTGCAATCATGCAGCTCTGCGTTCGTGATGCGCGCATGCCGCGTGCAGACTTCCTGCGCCAGTTCCCGGGCAACGAAGTCGACGAAAGCTGGAGTGATGCCCTGGCCAAAGGCAAAAGCAAATACGCTGAAGCCATTGGTCGTCTGCAGCCGGACATCGTCCGTTGCCAGCAGAAGCTGACCGCGCTGGAAACCGAAACCGGTTTGACCATCGCCGAGATCAAGGACATCAACCGTCGCATGTCGATCGGTGAGGCCAAGGCCCGCCGCGCGAAGAAAGAGATGGTTGAAGCCAACTTGCGTCTGGTGATCTCGATCGCCAAGAAGTACACCAACCGTGGCCTGCAATTCCTCGATCTGATCCAGGAAGGCAACATCGGCTTGATGAAAGCGGTAGACAAGTTCGAATACCGCCGCGGCTACAAGTTCTCGACTTATGCCACCTGGTGGATCCGTCAGGCGATCACTCGCTCGATCGCCGACCAGGCCCGCACCATCCGTATTCCGGTGCACATGATCGAGACGATCAACAAGCTCAACCGCATTTCCCGGCAGATGTTGCAGGAAATGGGTCGCGAACCGACCCCGGAAGAGCTGGGCGAACGCATGGAAATGCCTGAGGACAAGATCCGCAAGGTATTGAAGATCGCTAAAGAGCCGATCTCCATGGAAACGCCGATCGGTGATGACGAAGACTCCCATCTGGGTGACTTCATCGAAGACTCGACCATGCAGTCGCCAATCGATGTTGCAACCGTTGAGAGCCTGAAAGAAGCGACTCGCGAAGTGCTGTCCGGCCTCACTGCCCGTGAAGCCAAGGTACTGCGCATGCGCTTCGGTATCGACATGAATACCGACCACACCCTCGAAGAGGTTGGTAAGCAGTTTGACGTGACCCGTGAGCGGATTCGTCAGATCGAAGCCAAGGCGTTGCGCAAGCTGCGCCACCCGACGAGAAGCGAGCATCTACGCTCCTTCCTCGACGAGTAATCACAAAACCCCCGGCCCAGGCCGGGGGTTTTGTTTTATGGCAGATTAATATCTCCACACCCCCCCTGCGCCCTGTAGCCCGTCTACACTCGAAACATTCCCCAGAGCCATAACGAGACCGTTATGCCCAGACTGCCGACCGTGCTTTTTTTGCTGTCGCTGATGACCTGGACCGCAACGGCTGGCGCGCTGACTCTAACTGAGGATGAACGTAGCTGGCTGGCGGCTCACCCGGACTTGCGCCTGGGTGTCGATGCATCGTGGCCGCCCTTCGAGTTTCGCGACGATGAGGGCCGCTACCAGGGCCTTGCCGCGGATTACATCGAGGTCATTCGCCAAAGGCTGAAAACCCGACTCACGCCCATTGAGCCGGTGAGCTGGACCGCCGTCCTGGAACAAGCCAAAAAGGGCAAAATCGATCTGCTGCCGGGCATCATGTCGACCCCGGAACGCCAGAAATACCTGTCGTTCACCCGCCCCTATCTGGATTTTCCGATCGTCATCCTGGCCCATGTCAGGGGCGCCCAACCACACAACCTGCAAGACCTGTATGGCCTGAAAATCGCCGTGGTGGAAAACTATGCCCCCCACGAACTGCTGCGCACCCACAATCCCGACCTGAACCTGGTGGCGATGCCGAACGTCAGCTCGGCGTTACAGGCGCTGGCCACGGGTGCAGTGGATGCGGTGGTGGGCGATCTGGCGTCCAGCGTCTGGAGCCTGCGCCAACTCAAGCTCGATGGGCTGTATGTCAGCGGTGAAACCCCCTATCGCTATCAACTGGCCATGGCCGTACCCCGCAACAACGCAATTCTCGTCGGCATTCTCGACAAAGTCCTGGCGGACATGAGCCCCGCCGAAATCAGCGCCATTCAGGAGCATTGGGTCGGTAACGTCATTGATCATCGAACGTTCTGGAATGACCTGCTGGTGTATGGCCTGCCCGGATTGCTGCTGTTGACCCTGGTGCTGGCCGCGGTTATCCGCATCAACCGCCGCTTGAGTTCGGAAATCGCCCGCCGGGTCGATCTTGAACAGGAACTGCGCAGCAGCGAGTACCACTATCGCGGCCTGGTAGAGAGCCTGTCGGCCATCGCCTGGGAGGCAAGGGTCACCGACTACACCTACAGCTATGTATCGCCCCACGCCGAAGATCTTCTTGGCTATCCCCTCTCCCATTGGCTGATTCCGGGTTTCTGGCGCAACATCATTCACCCCGCCGACCTGATTCGTGCCCAGACTTTCTGCGATCACGAAGTGCTGGCCGGGCGCGATCACCGCCTCGATTACCGGGTGATCACCGCCGACGGGCGCTGCCTGTGGGTGCGCGACATCGTCAGCCTGATCGAGCATGGGCATGAGCCGGTGATGCGCGGATTGATGATCGACATCACCGACGCCAAGCGCACCGAAGAAGCGCTGCGCCTGTCGGAACAGAAATTCGCCTCCGTGTTCCAGCAATGCCCTGACATTCTGGTGATCGCACGCCTGAGCGACGGTTGCCTGCTGGAGGTCAACGAAGCGTTCGAAGAACAGATCGGCCTCAAGGCCGAGGACGTCATTGGACTGACCGCCACCGACCTGAACATCTGGGGGATTCCCGGCGTTGGGCCGGGTCTGTTGCAACGCTTGCAGGCCGGCAGTATCCGCAACCTGGAGATGCCCTTTCGTCGCAGCAACGGCCAGGTGTTCACCGGGCTGATCTCCGCCGAACCGTTCGACCTCGACATGACACCGGCGCTGGTGGTCGTGGTGCGGGACATCACCCAGCTCAAGGAAACCCAGCAACAACTGCAAACGTCCGAAGAGAAGTTCGCCAAGGCCTTCCATGCGTCCCCCGACGGCCTGCTGCTGTCGCGGCAAAGTGACGGCTTGCTGATGGAGGTCAACGAGGGTTTCAGTCGCATCACCGGATTCAACAGCGCCATGTCGGTGGATCGCTCGGTGCTGGACCTGGGGATCTGGGTCAATCTCAATGAACGCAAACAAATGCTCGACCTGCTACATCGGGACGGTTTTGTCCGCGACTTCAGTTGCCATATCCGCCGCAGCGACGGACAGATCCGCCTTTGTGAAGTGTCCAGCCGTCCGCTGCCGATCGGCGATGACGACTGCATGCTGACCATCGCCCGGGACATCACCGAGCGGCACCTGATGCAGGAAAAACTGCAACAAGCCGCGACCGTGTTCGAAAGCACCGCCGAAGGCGTGTTGATCACCGATACCCAACAGCACATCAGTGCGGTCAACCGTGCCTTCACCGAAATCACCGGTTACAGCGAAAGCGAAGCGCTGGGCCACACGCCACGACTGCTCGCTTCGGGCTTGCATGACAGCGCGTTCTACGCGGCCATGTGGCATCAATTGACTGCCGAAGGTCATTGGCAGGGCGAGATTTCCAATCGGCGCAAAAATGGCGAGCTGTACCCGAGCTGGCTGACCATCAGCGCCGTGCGCAACCGTGACAAGTTCATCACCCACTTTGTCGCGGTATTCGCCGACATCTCCAGCCTCAAGCATGCCCAGGCCAAGCTCGACTACCAGGCGCACCACGACCCTCTGACCGGCCTGCCGAACCGCACGCTGTTCGAAAGCCGCTTGCTGACGGCACTCAACAACCAGCAGGAAAACGGCGGCCAGGGCGCCGTGCTGTTCCTCGACCTTGACCGCTTCAAGCACATCAACGACAGCCTCGGCCACCCGGTGGGCGACCTGCTGCTCAAGGGTATTGCCGCACGCCTCAAGGAGCAGTTGCGTGACATCGACACCGTGGCACGCCTGGGCGGTGACGAGTTCATTATCCTGCTGCCGGGCCTGCAACAATCCAGTGATGCCGACAACATCGCCACCAAGCTGCTCAATTGTTTCGCCGCGCCGTTCCAGGCCGGCGAACACGAGTTTTTCATCAGCTCCAGCATCGGCACCAGCCTCTATCCCAAGGATGGCTGCGACGTTGCCACGCTGATCAAGAACGCCGACGCGGCGATGTACCGCTCCAAGGCCAAGGGCCGCAACCGCGTCGAAAGCTACACCCGCGACCTCACCGCCCAGGCCAGCGAACGCGTGGCGCTGGAACACGAACTGCGCCGCGCCATCGAGCGCAACGAATTGCATCTGTGCTACCAACCGAAAATCAGCCTCGACGACTACAGCCTGGTCGGCGCCGAAGCCCTGATCCGCTGGCGCCACCCGACCTTTGGCGACGTGCCGCGAGAACACTTCATCCCGCTGGCTGAAGAAAACGGCATGATCCTGCAAATCGGCGACTGGGTCCTGGAAACCGCCTGCCGGCAGATGGCCGAATGGCACCGCCTGTACGAAAGCCCCGGCCCGCTGTCGGTCAACCTTGCCGGCGCCCAATTGCGCCAACCCAACCTGCTGGGTCGTATCGAGCAGTTACTCAAGGACAACGGCCTCAACCCCGGATTCCTGCAACTGGAAATCACCGAAAACTTCATCATGAGCCAGGCCGAAGAAGCGCTGGCGGTGCTGCATCAACTCAAACATCTGGGCGTGCAACTGGCCATCGATGACTTCGGCACCGGCTACTCGTCCCTGAGCTACCTCAAGCGCCTGCCGCTGGACATCCTCAAGATCGACCAGTCCTTCGTCCGCGGCCTGCCGGACGATCCCCACGATGCGGCGATCGTACGCGCCATCATCGCCCTCGGACGCAGCATGCAATTCACCGTGATTGCCGAAGGCGTCGAGACCCAGGCGCAACAGCAATTCCTCGCCGCCGAGGGTTGCGAACAGATCCAGGGCTACATCGTCAGCCTGCCCTTGCCCGCCGAAGAATTCGCCGCGACATTTCTTCGTACAACCGTAATGGCTTTTTCGGATAGCACAGCCGCGAAACCGTCGCTATAATCCGCGACCTACTGAGGGCCTATAGCTCAGTTGGTTAGAGCAGAGGACTCATAATCCTTTGGTCCACGGTTCAAGTCCGTGTGGGCCCACCAAACAAGAAAGCCGCGCATTGCGCGGCTTTTTCGTGTCTGACAGATCGGTTTTTGCAGAGACGTTTTATCGCCTCAATGGGCAAAGTTCTCGATCTTTACCTGTCCGTCGGGAAAGGTTGCGATGATTTCCAGCTCGCCGCCCATGGCGCGGATGTAATTGCGCAACGTGCTGATGTACATGTCGGTTCGTCGCTCCATCCTGGAAATTGCCGCCTGATTGACATGTAGCGCCTTGGCCAAGGTCTCCTGGCTCAGCTCCTGGGCCTTACGCAACTCGTGCAGAGGCATTTCTTTAAGATGCTGTTGGAACTGCCGCTCTGCGTCAGCGCGAGATTCCGGCGTCATTCGAGCTTGGAGCTCAGCAAATTTCTTAGCCATCGTTGCGGCCCTCATTACGCAGTGTTTCCAAATGTTCGTCATACAAGTTATCCGCCAGCGGGACATGCTCGTCGTACCAGCGGTCTTGACCGGTTTTGTCCCCGCCGATCAACAGTAGAGCGCATCGACGAGGATCAAACGCATACAACACACGATAAGGCCTTCCCGCGTGCTGGACCCGCAGTTCTCGCAGATTGCCATGTCGCGAGCCTTTGATGTCGCTGCTATGGGGAAAACGCAGGCCTGGCCCAAAGAGCTCCAGCAGATCGACGCTGGCCGAGACAGAAGCCTGTTCCTTTGCATCCAGCCCCTCCCACCAGCCTCCAAATTGATCGGTGTACTCAACATCCCAGCCCATACAATATGCCACCCAAGGAATATGACCTCAAGGGAATAACTCTATGGGTTTGAGCGGCCGTCCGACCACCCCCTGTTTCTTGCTGAATTGTTAATGACAGTTTCCAGCCACGCCTGAACGTTGAGTCCTGGACACACTTGCTTGATCAAAATATCGGATGACGCCTTAGGACCTTGTAGGCAAACTCCGAATCTTGCTTTTGGGCACTTTGCCGCCTTGTTGCGCTTTTCTTTGACGGGATAGTCTCCGGACGTCGCTGAGCATTCAGCGATCGGGCTTGGAAACCCGACGAAATTAGACGCAACAGATTGCCCACCTCAATTTCGAGTTATGGCGGCTGTGCGTGGGACGTCCCTGGGCGTGCCGGTTTCCTAGTTTCCCGGTTTTCCAACCTGCGCACAGCTGCCACCCATTCGCTTGGAAACGAATGTGACAGTTCCTTAAAAAATTAGGAGTTTGAACATGAGCATATCCGCACCTTCAGAACTAAAAACCGTCGGCTTAACCCCCTTCCTGTATCTCTCGGATCAACCACTGTTCCACGTCTGTCGCAACGTTCCCATCGCCGACGCCCTGGCCCAAGCCTCCGACCTGCTCTACCTCGCCAAGTCCCTGACCGTGGACGCTGCCTACACCCAAGGCTCCGACCGCCACGCCTGGGCCGCGCACTACCTGACAACGATGAGCAAAGCAGTGATTGATGATGTGGTGAAGGTGCTGACGCGCAGACCTGCTCAAACGAGAGCGCAAGCAGATCAATAGAATAAACAGAGCCTGAAAATTCCCAAAAAGGGACCGAGCGTTCCCTTTTTGGGACTGATAGGACCGGGCTCTTCAGTCCAAACACATCACGAAGGTATGGCCTTCACCTCCCGCAGCCGCTCCAGCATCGGCCCGGTGAACACCACCTCATACGTATCCGCCGCCCGCCCCCATTGCTCCACAAGAGCCATCCCGTCCACCAGCGCCGCAGCCAATTCGGCAATCGTCTCGGCCTGATCCTCGATGATTTTTTGCGTCCGACCCCACACCCGATCCGTCATCGCTTTAAGCTCCGCCGTTATTCGCTTACCCGATGCTGGATCGGTATCCGGGTAGACGATGTTACGCAGCAGATGCTGAAGCTCCCTGATTTTTGCGTAGTCCTGCTCCGCCCCCTGCTCGCCTTTGAGGATGGCGGTGGCTTTGGGCTTATCGACGCGTTTTGCGGCTGACGGTTTTGAAGGGAGTGTCTGCGCCATGGCGCCAGCCAGGAGCACCATCATCCGGGCTTCCAGATGTTCCTTCATGGCTTCTATCGACAAAATGGGGCGCACCAGCGTAATGGAGGCCCCACCCTGGTGGCGCAAATCCCTGGTCACGGTCAGGGTCACGCCACCCGTTTCAAAGCCCAGGGCCCGGGCCACCACGTAGTGCCCCATTTCGTGATGGGCGATCTGCAATGCGCGGTCGCGTACAGCGGCAGGCAGGTTCGTCGTCATGTCCATTGCCTCGGATCCTTCGTTCTCGCATTCGACTACGAGTGACGGTCGCTGTCCATCCTGTTGCCCCGCACAATCATGTAGGAGCGAGCTTGCTCGCGATGAACTTGAACGCGCCGCGGCCATTCAGACAGCACGCGTTATCGTTAACGTCCATCGCGAGCAGGCTCGCTCCTACATCACCTTATTTGGGCAAAGCGTAGGCAATCACATAATCCCCACGATCCGTCGACTGACGCGCACCGCCCACCGTCAGCAGGATGTACTGCCTGCCGGTTTTTGGTGATACGTAGGTCATCGGCCCGGACTGGCTGCCCACCGGCAAGCGCGACTTCCAGATTTCATTGCCGTTGCCGGTGTCGAAGGCGCGCAGGTAGAAGTCCTGGGTGCCGGCGAAGAACAGCAGGCCCGACTGGGTGGCGAGCGATGCGCCGAGGGTCGGCATGCCGATCGGGATCGGCAGGTGCATGCGGATGCCCAGCGGGCCGGTGTCCTGTACGGTGCCGACCGGGACTTGCCACATCAGTTTGTGGGTCTTGAGGTCGATGGCGGACATGGTGCCGAACGGAGGTTTCTGGCACGGAATGCCAACCGCCGAGAGGAAACGTTCGCGCATGGCGCCGAACGGTGTGCCTTCCTGCGGCACCACGCCCATTTCGATGCCGCTGGCTCCGGCTTTGATCTTGTCGCGCGGGATCATGTAGTTGGCCAGGCCCAGGCGCATGTCGTTGACGAACATGTAGCTGGTGTTCGGATCGACCGAGACGCTGCCCCAGTTCATGCCGCCCAACGAGCCCGGGAATTGCAGGGCGCGGTCCATGCCCGGTGGGGTGTAGACGCCTTCGTGGCGCATGCCTTTGAACTGGATGCGGCACATCAACTGGTCAAACGGCGTGGCGCCCCACATGTCGGATTCGGTCAGGGTCTTGTTGCCGATTGAAGGCATGTCGACCGAGAACGGTTGGGTTGGCGAATAGCGTTCGCCGGGAACCTTGCCTTGTGGCACCGGGCGTTCTTCGACGCGGGCAATCGGTACGCCGGTTTCGCGGTTGAGCAGGAAAATCTCGCCCTGTTTGGTGACTTGCGCCAGGGCTGGCTGGGTGCCGCCCTTGTCGTCCGGCACGTCGTACAGCAGCGGTTGTGCCGGCAGGTCGAAGTCCCACAGGTCGTGGTGAGTGGTCTGGAAGTGCCAGCGCACCTGACCGGTTTTCACGTCGATGGCGACGATGGACGAGCTCCACTTGTCGTCGAACTCGGTGCGTTGACCGCCAAAGAAGTCTGGCGTTGCGTTGCCGGTCGGCAGGTAGACCAGACCGAGTTTGGCGTCGTAGGACATGGCCGACCACACGTTCGGCGTGCCACGGGTGTAAGTCTCACCGGCCGGCGGACGTTTAGTGGTGTTCGGATTGCCCGGATCCCACGCCCACACCAGTTCACCGCTACGCACGTCGTAGGCACGCACCACGCCCGGCGGTTCGCCGGTGGAGTAGTTGTCGGCCACGCGGCCACCGACGATCACCACGTCCCCTGCGACCAATGGGGTCGAGGTTTGCTGGTAGTAACCGGGCTTCACTTCGCCCATGTCGGTGGTCAGGTCGACGGTGCCTTTGTAGCCGAACTCTTCGCAGGGCTTGCCGGTGTCGGCATTGATGGCAATCAGACGGGCATCGCCGGTCGGCAGAAACAGACGTTTCGTACAGGCGGTCGGCTGATTGTCCGAAGACGCCGGGGTTTCGGAGTAGCCCAGGCCACGGCATCGCTGCCAGTTGGGTGCGGTGCCTTGCGGGTCGAACTTCCAGCGCTGGGCGCCGGTGTCGGCATCCAGGGCGAAGACTTTGCCGTAGGCGGTGCAGGTGTAGACCGTGTCACCGATCTGCAGCGGGGTGTTCTGGTCTTCGGCACCGGCACCGGTGCTTTGCGGGATGTCGCCGGTGCGGAAGGTCCAGGCGACCTGCAACTTGTCGATATTGCCCTTGTTGATCTGGTCCAGCGCGGCAAAGCGGTTGCCGGCGGTGGTGTTGCCCCAGTGCGCCCAGTCTTTCTGCTCAGTGCCTGGCGCGACCGGCGTGACCGCAGGTTCAACGGAGGCCTTGACCACGTGGGTCGGCACGAACATGTAGGCCATCGTCGCTACAACGCCCACACCCAGAATGCCGGCCAGACCGTAGGCGCCACGCCCGCCGGTCGCGCCCGAAGCGCGGACCAGGGTCGGATAGATCAGCGCGACGACCAGCCCGATCACGGCGAAGGTCAGCACCCGCGAGACCAGCGGCCAGTATTCAAGACCGGCATCCCATACCGCCCAGATCGCGGTGAGGACCAGCGCCACACCATACAGCCAGGCGCCCAGCGGCTTGCGACGGGCAATCAACAGGCCGGACACCAGCATCGCCAGGCCCATCAGCAGGAAATACCAGCTGCCACCCAGCGCAATCAGATAGCCGCCGCCACCCGCCAGACCGAGCCCGATCAGTGCAATCAGCACACCCAGCCCCGCCAGCAACCATTTGCTGCCGGCGGCAGCCCCAGAATTGTTCATGTCGGACATTTTCCCCATTTGTGACAAGGGCGGAATAATGTACTAACTGGTTACTTATGGCAATTTGTCGCAGGCAGAAATGTCATGAACGGTACGGAGGCCAGATCAGGGATCCGTCGCGAGCGTCGTACAGAATCTGCCTGTAACATGCTTGCGCACTGATCCATGCCGCTGGAGATAAGCCTTTGCCTGACACTCGCCCGCCCGTTCTCGACGAAATCGACCGCCAGTTGATTGCAGCCCTGCAGATCAACGCCCGTGAGAGCGTGGCCATGCTCGCCCGGCAACTGGGCATCGCCCGCACCACTGTCACCTCGCGCCTGGCGCGGCTGGAAAAGGCCAAAGTGATCACTGGCTACGGCGTGCGCCTCGGGCAGCGGGTGGTGGATGGCGGGTTGCAGGCGTATGTCGGGATCACGGTGCAACCGCGTTCCGGCAAGGAGGTGTTGCGCCGCCTGAGCGCGATGGCGCAGGTACAGCAGTTGTGTGCGGTGAGTGGCGAATTTGATTATGTGGCGTGGTTGCGCACTGATTCGCCGGAGCAGTTGGATCAGTTGCTGGATCAGATTGGCAGTGTGGATGGGGTGGAGAAGACCACGACGTCGATCATCTTGAGCAGCAAGATTGATCGGGGGCAGCCGGTTTGAGTTTGTGCCGATGGTTTGGTGGTGTCTGGTCGGGCCTCTTCGCGGGCAAGCCCGCTCCCACAATGGGCAGTGTGTACATCGATATCGTCATATCGACCAATAAAATAGCAAAACGACGACACTTTGCGTCTTATTAACGTGTTCTGTGCTCTCTAGAATGGCTGGCATCTTTTCCTATACTCAGATGCGCATTCCGCGTCGGGTCGCCAGCAAGGTCAGCCATGAACAAGAACAATCGCCATCCTGCAGACGGTAAAAAACCAATCACCATTTTCGGCCCGGACTTTCCCTTCGCCTTCGACGACTGGATCGAACACCCGGCTGGCCTGGGCAGTATTCCCGAGCACAATCACGGTGCTGAAGTGGCGATTGTCGGCGGCGGGATTGCCGGTCTGGTGGCCGCGTATGAGCTGATGAAGCTGGGGCTGAAGCCGGTCGTCTATGAAGCCTCGAAAATGGGTGGCCGTCTGCGTTCCCAGGCGTTCAACGGCGCCGAAGGCATCGTGGCCGAGCTGGGTGGCATGCGCTTCCCGGTGTCGTCCACCGCGTTCTATCACTACGTCGACAAGCTCGGCCTGGAAACCAAACCGTTCCCCAACCCGCTGACGCCTGCGTCGGGCAGCACGGTCATCGACCTCGAAGGCCAGACCCATTACGCACAGAAGCTGTCGGACCTTCCTGCGCTGTTCCAGGAAGTGGCTGACGCCTGGGCCGATGCCCTGGAAGCCGGTTCGCAGTTCTCCGATATCCAGCAAGCCATTCGCGACCGTGACGTGCCACGCCTCAAGGAGCTGTGGAACACCCTGGTGCCGCTGTGGGACGACCGCACCTTCTATGACTTCGTCGCCACGTCCAAAGCCTTTGCCAAGCTGTCGTTCCATCACCGCGAAGTGTTCGGCCAGGTCGGTTTCGGCACCGGCGGCTGGGACTCTGACTTCCCGAATTCGATGCTGGAAATCTTCCGCGTGGTGATGACCAACTGCGACGATCACCAGCACCTGGTGGTCGGCGGCGTGGAACAGGTGCCACAAGGCATCTGGCGCCATGTGCCGGAGCGTTGCGCGCACTGGCCGGCCGGTACCAGTCTCAGCTCCCTGCACAGCGGCGCGCCGCGCACCGGCGTGAAGAAGATTGCCCACGCACCGGGCGGCCGTTTCGCCGTCACCGACAACTGGGGCGACACCCGCGAATACGCCGCCGTGTTGACCACGTGCCAGAGCTGGCTGCTGACCACCCAGATCGAATGCGACGAAACCCTGTTCTCGCAAAAGATGTGGATGGCCCTGGACCGCACCCGCTACATGCAATCGTCGAAAACCTTCGTGATGGTCGACCGCCCGTTCTGGAAGGACAAGGATCCGGAAACCGGCCGCGACCTGATGAGCATGACCCTCACCGATCGCCTGACCCGTGGCACCTACCTTTTCGACAACGGCGACGACAAGCCAGGGGTGATTTGCCTGTCGTACTCGTGGATGAGCGACGCGCTGAAAATGCTCCCGCACCCGGTGGAAAAACGCGTGAAACTGGCGCTGGATGCACTGAAGAAGATCTACCCGAAAGTCGACATTGCCGCACGGATCATCGGCGACCCGATCACAGTGTCCTGGGAAGCCGACCCGCATTTCCTCGGTGCGTTCAAAGGCGCACTGCCCGGTCACTACCGCTACAACCAGCGCATGTACGCGCACTTCATGCAGGACGACATGCCGGCAGAACAGCGCGGGATATTCATCGCTGGCGACGACGTCTCGTGGACGCCAGCCTGGGTTGAAGGCGCAGTACAGACCTCGCTCAACGCGGTGTGGGGCATCATGAAACACTTTGGCGGTGCAACTCACGCCGAGAATCCGGGTCCAGGAGATGTATTCAACGAGATCGGACCGATCGCCCTGCCCGAGTAAGAGGAATCCGAAATGCGCGTAGCCCTTTACCAATGTCCACCGTTGCCGCTGGATGTCGCCGGCAACCTGCAACGCCTGCAACAACTGGCGCTGGAGGCAAAAGGCGCGGACCTGCTGGTGCTGCCGGAGATGTTCCTGACCGGCTACAACATCGGCGTCGATGCCGTCAGCGTGTTGGCGGAGGTGTACAACGGTGAGTCGGCTCAGCAGATCGCACGCATTGCCAAGGCAACCGGGATTGCCATCTTGTATGGCTATCCCGAGCGCACCGAGGATGGGCAGATCTACAACGCCGTGCAGTTGATCGATGCCAATGGCGAGCGCGTGTGCAACTACCGCAAGACGCACTTGTTCGGCGACCTCGATCACTCGATGTTCAGTGCAGGTTCCGATGAGTTTCCCATCGTTGAGCTCAACGGCTGGAAGCTCGGTTTCCTGATCTGCTACGACCTGGAGTTTCCGGAAAATGCCCGACGCCTGGCCCTGGGCGGCGCCGAGCTGATTCTGGTGCCGACCGCGAACATGATTCCGTTCGATTTCGTCGCCGATGTCACCGTGCGTTCCCGCGCCTTCGAAAACCAATGCTATGTGGCTTACGCCAACTACTGTGGCCATGAAGGCGACATCCACTATTGCGGCCAGAGCAGCATTGCTGCGCCGGATGGCAGCCGTATCGCTCAGGCGGGACTGGATGAATCGCTGATTGTCGGTGAGCTGGATCGACAGTTGATGGTCGATTCCCGTGCCGCCAATCGCTACCTGATCGATCGCCGTCCCGAGCTTTACGGCGAGCTGAACAAGTCCTAATCCGCTAGCATTGGCACTTCACTGTTCTGGAAGTGCCCATGCCCGCGCTGAATCACCCTCGCCCCCACACTGAAACCCTGGCCAACGGCTTGCGGGTGACGCTGCGTCATGCCCCGAATCTGAAGCGTTGCGCAGCAGCGTTGCGGGTCGCCGCGGGCAGCCATGATGTGCCGCTGGCGTGGCCCGGCCTGGCGCACTTTCTTGAGCATCTGCTGTTTCTGGGCACTGAGCGTTTTCCTGCCGGGCAAGGGTTGATGGCCTACGTCCAGAGTCATGGCGGCCAGATAAACGCGCGAACCAGCGAGCGCACCACGGACTACTTTTTCGAACTGTCACCCCAGGCATTTGCCGGTGGACTAGAGCGTCTGTCAGACATGCTCGCCCATCCGCGTATGAATCCGGACGATCAGCAGCGGGAACGGGAAGTACTACAGGCGGAATTTGTCGCCTGGTCGCAGGATGCGGCGGCGCAGCAGCAATTTGCGCTGTTCGACGGACTGTCAGAAGCACATCCGCTTCGCGGTTTTCATGCCGGCAATCGCGCCACCCTGGCTGTAGAGCAGCCCGAGTTTCAGCAGGCCCTGCAGGATTTTTATCAGCGGTTTTACCAGACCGGGCAGATGACGTTGAGCCTGGCCGGCCCGCAAAGCCTCGAAGAGCTTAGGACGCTGGCAGAAGCCTTTGATAACGTCATCGCCAAGGGAGAAAGCATTGAGCAACAGGCTCCTGTGCCACTGATGTCGAGCTCAGAAAGAAGTTATCAACAGGCAGAAGAACGGCGACTGGATTGGCTGTTCGCCCTCGAATCGCTGCCCGAGTCTTGCGCCGAGGCGCTGGCATTCTTGTGCTACTGGCTGAATTCGGCAAAACCCGGTGGCTTGTTGGCGGACCTGCGCGAGCGCGGGCTGGCCGATCACCTGAAAGCCGAGCCGTTGTACCAATTCGCAGGACAAGCCTTGCTGCATATCGAGTTCACTTTGCCGGCCAATGGGTTGCCGACAGGGATTCACGAACGCCTTATGGACTGGCTGAGCTTTTTTGCCCAGCAAGACTGGACCCCGTTGCGCGAAGAATACGCAACCCTGCACCAGCGCCAGCAACAGGTCAGCAGTGCCTTGCAATTGGCCCGGCTGGACAGCGAACAACGCGAAGTCGGGTTATCCGGTCAAGGTGTTACAGCGCTCAAGCAAATCCTCAATCAAATCGGCGCTGTGGATAACTTCAGCGGCCCATGGCAGTTGCCCGCACCCAACCCGTTCCTGCGCACCGAAACACCCGCGTCCAACGCCGGACTGATTCGTGGCCAGACCAGCGCCCACCGCGGCCTGCGTACCTTTGCCCAGGATCGCTCGCGCAGCCGTCGTGAACGGTCGCCGATGCAATTCAGCCAGGCCTTGCCGGACAACAGCGCGGAGGGTGCGATTTATCTGCGCTGGCGTCTGGACTCAAGTCCCGCCAGCGCCCTTCAATCACGCCTGGAAAATAACCTGCAAGCGCTGTGCGAAGACGCGCGTCAGGCCGGTGTGGATGTTTCCTTCAGTGCCTCGGGCAACGAATGGCTGCTGAGAATGACCGGACTGCAGGAGCCGATGCCCACCGTTCTGGAGCATGCGCTGAAAGAGCTGACACAACCTGACGCTGCAGTCTCACAAGCCGCGCCGGAGAGCGTCGCGCTGATGCCCATTCGACAGCTGCTCAAGGTATTGCCCGATCACTGCCTTGCGCACACCGCGAACACGGACGATGCGCAGCAACTCTGGTCGAGTGCACGCTGGGATGGCCTGGCGATTGGCCTGTCCGCCCAGACTCAAGCGGCCATGGGCCTGGCCTTGAGCCGTATACCTGGCACACCGGACAATCAACTGACCCCGCCGCCAACCCTCCCGTCACAACGTCTGTGGAGCGCCATCGACAGCGATTCCAGCGAGCACGCACTGCTGCTGTTTTGCCCTGTCGCGACCGGGGAATTGGCCGACGAAGCCGCGTGGCGTCTGCTTGCGCACTTCTGTCAGACACCGTTCTACCAGCGCCTGCGAGTGGAGTTGCAACTGGGCTATGCGGTGTTCAGCGCCCTGCGCCAGATTCACGGGACAACCGGATTACTGTTCGGTGTGCAATCACCGAACGTAGCGCCGGCAGATCTGCTGCAACACATCGAGCAGTTCCTCAGCGGTTTGCCAATGTTGATCAATGCCCTCGATGACAACGGGTTCATCGCCGGGCGCCAGACCTTGGCCGAGCAATTTTCCCAGGCTGCCTTGCCCACTGCCCAGGCTGCGGAATTGCTTTGGCAGGGCAAGCTGGGCGGCCGCTCGTCGGATTATCTGACGCAATTGCCCGAAGCCATTTTGCAAATTGACCGGGTCGCTCTACTGGCGGCGGCCCGACGCCTGAATCAGGCCGAGGGCGGCTGGCGCTGCCTGGCCAGTTCCACCAGCCCAGGTACGCCATGGCAAGCGGCAAAATGATCATTACCGGGGCGGTAAGGAGCTTTCTCAAAGTTTCACGGGCAATTTCTTTGAAATTTTGAGTAACATAGCAACCTAACTATTTGGAACATCTCTGACCTGAGGTGGACTAAACCTATAGATAGCGCTGTCCCACCTACCTGAAGGAGTTCAATTGATGGCCTGGACCAAACCTGCCTACACCGACCTGCGTATTGGCTTTGAAGTCACCATGTACTTCGCAAGCCGCTAATCTCTGCTTTGGCAGATGTGCAGCACAACGCCTCGGTTATCCGAGGCGTTTTATTTTCAGCGTTGAAATGATGGAGCGTCCATGTTTGTCCAGATTCTAGGTTCCGCCGCCGGCGGCGGCTTCCCCCAGTGGAACTGCAACTGCGTGAACTGCGCAGGCTTTCGCGACGGCAGCCTGCGGGCCAAGGCGCGGACGCAGTCGTCCATCGCGATTTCCGATGACGGCGTGAACTGGGTGCTGTGCAACACCTCCCCGGACATCCGCGCCCAACTCCAGGGTTTCGCCCCGATGCAGCCGGGCCGCGCCCTGCGTGATACCGGCATCGGCGCGATCATCCTGATGGACAGCCAGATCGACCACACCACCGGCCTGCTTATGCTGCGTGAGGGTTGCCCGCATCAGGTCTGGTGCACCGACATGGTTCACGAAGACCTGAGCAGCGGATTTCCGCTGTTCAACATGCTGACACACTGGAACGGCGGGCTGAACTGGAACCGCATCGAACTCGATCAAAGCTTCACCATTCCCGCCTGCCCGAACCTGCGCTTCACCCCGTTGCCGCTGCGCAGTGCCGCACCGCCCTACTCGCCGCACCGCTTCGACCCGCATCCGGGCGACAACATCGGCCTGATCGTCGAGGACCTCAACACTGGCGGCAAACTGTTCTACGCACCGGGTCTGGGCAAGGTGGACGCCGCGCTGCTGGAGATCATGGCCGGCAGCGATTGTTTGCTGGTCGACGGCACGCTGTGGGATGACGATGAAATGCAGCGTCGTGGCGTAGGCACCCGCACCGGTCGGGAGATGGGCCACCTGGCGCAAAACGGCCCCGGCGGCATGCTCGAAGTGCTGGAGCAACTGCCCACCCAGCGCAAGGTGCTTATCCACATCAACAACACCAATCCGATTCTCGATGAAGATTCGCCCGAGCGCGCGGAGCTGGATCGGCGCCAGGTTGAAGTGGCGTATGACGGCATGAGTATTGTGCTGTAGCTGAGGGCCCCTTCGCTGGCAAGCCAGCTCCCACAATGTTCTGTGGCGCACATAAAACCTGTGGGAGCTGGCTTGCCAGCGATGATGTCCGACCAGACACCAAAGATTTCAACGGTTGTTCCCCCGGAGAACCCCGATGACCGACACCCCGATGTCCCCCGCCGAATTCGAAGCGGCCCTGCGCGCCAAGGGCGCCTACTACCACATCCATCACCCCTACCACGTGGCGATGTACGAAGGTCGGGCGACCCGCGAGCAGATCCAGGGCTGGGTCGCCAACCGTTTCTACTATCAGGTGAACATTCCCCTGAAAGACGCGGCCATTCTGGCGAATTGCCCTGACCGCGAGATCCGCCGCGAGTGGATTCAGCGCCTGCTCGACCACGACGGCGCGCCCGGTGAGGACGGCGGCATCGAAGCCTGGCTGCGACTGGGCCAGGCCGTCGGCCTCGACCCGGACCAGTTGCGTTCCCAGGAGCTGGTACTGCCCGGCGTGCGCTTCGCCGTGGACGCCTACGTCAACTTCGCCCGCCGCGCCAGCTGGCAGGAGGCAGCCAGCAGCTCGCTGACCGAACTGTTCGCCCCGCAAATCCACCAATCGCGCCTGGACAGCTGGCCGCAGCATTACCCATGGATCGACCCGGCCGGATACGAGTATTTCCGCACACGCCTGGGTCAGGCACGGCGTGATGTCGAGCACGGTCTGGCAATCACGCTGCAGCACTACACCACCAGTGAAGGCCAGGAGCGCATGCTGGAAATTCTCCAGTTCAAACTGGACATTCTTTGGAGCATGCTCGATGCCATGAGCATGGCCTACGAACTGAAACGCCCGCCGTATCACAGCGTGACCGGAGAACGGGTCTGGCACAAAGGAATCACCTTATGAGTTTCGATCGCAGCAAGACCCCGACCTGGCGTCCCGGCTACCGTTTCCAGTACGAACCGGCGCAGAAAGGCCACGTGCTGCTGTACCCGGAAGGCATGATCAAGCTCAACGAAAGTGCCGCACTGATCGGTGGCTTGATTGACGGTGAACGGGATGTCGCGGCGATCATCGCCGAACTCGACCAACAGTTCCCCGGGGTACCCGAACTCGGTGACGACATCGAGCAATTCATGGAGGTAGCCCGTGCGCAGCACTGGATCGAACTTGCCTGATTCATCAGTGCAAGTGCCGCCCAAACCTGAAGTCGGCCTGCCGCTGTGGCTGCTCGCCGAGCTGACCTATCGCTGCCCGCTGCAATGCCCTTACTGCTCCAATCCGCTGGATTTCGCCGAACAGGGCAAAGAGCTCAGCACCGAACAGTGGATCAAGGTATTCCGTGAAGCGCGGGAAATGGGCGCCGCGCAACTGGGCTTTTCCGGTGGTGAGCCGCTGGTGCGCCAGGATCTCGCCGAGCTGATTACCGAAGCCCGCCAATTGGGTTACTACACCAACCTGATCACCTCCGGCATCGGCCTCACCGAGCAGAAAATCAGCGATTTCAAGAAGGCCGGCCTCGATCACATCCAGATCAGTTTCCAGGCCAGCGACGAGCAGGTGAACAATCTGCTGGCCGGCTCGAAAAAGGCCTTTGCACAAAAACTGGAAATGGCCCGGGCGGTGAAGGCCCATGGTTATCCGATGGTGCTGAACTTCGTCACCCATCGGCACAACATCGACCAGATCGACCGCATCATCGAGCTGTGCATCGCACTGGAAGCGGACTTCGTCGAGCTCGCCACGTGCCAGTTCTACGGTTGGGCGCAACTCAATCGCGTCGGGCTATTGCCGACCCGGGAGCAACTGGTGCGCGCCGAACGCATCACCAATGAATACCGCGCCAAACTGGAAGCCGAAGGGCATCCGTGCAAGCTGATTTTCGTCACCCCGGACTATTACGAAGAACGCCCGAAAGCCTGCATGAACGGCTGGGGCAGTATTTTTCTGACAGTCACGCCGGACGGAACCGCCCTGCCCTGTCACGGCGCCCGACAGCTGCCGGTGCAGTTTCCCAACGTACGCGACCACAGCATGCAGCACATCTGGTACGACTCGTTCGGCTTCAATCGCTTTCGCGGCTACGACTGGATGCCCGAGCCGTGCCGCTCCTGTGACGAGAAAGAAAAAGACTTCGGCGGCTGCCGCTGCCAGGCGTTCATGCTCACCGGTGATGCCAGCAACGCCGACCCGGTGTGCAGCAAGTCGCCACAACACGGCGTGATCCTCAAGGCTCGCGAAGAAGCCGAACACGCGACCCAGACCATCGACCAACTGGCCTTTCGCAATGAACGAAACTCACGCCTCATCGCCAAAAGCTGAACCGTTCAGCGCGGCCAAAGCCGTGGCTGCCGGTATCGATTTTGCCGAACTGCAGGTCGGGCCAAACGGCCTGTTCTGGAACGAGTACCGCCCCGAAGACGCGGCGTGCCGGATCTGGCATTGGCGTGAAGGCACAGCGAAATGCCTGACGCCGCCGGGGTTCAGCGTGCGCAGTCGGGTGTACGAATATGGCGGTGGAGCCTTTTGTCTGACGGGCGACGGCATCGTTTTCGTTAACGAAGCCGACCAGCAGTTGTATCGGCAATCACTGCAAGACGAAGCACCCGAAAAACTGACGTCCGGTGCGTGCCGCTTTGGCGACCTGCAGTTCGCCAACGGGCAGCTGCTGGCGGTCGAGGAGCATCGCGACCAACACCGACTGGTGGCGATCGATCTGGTGGATGGCGCACGCCACCTGCTGGCCGAAGGTACTGATTTCTACGCGGCACCGACGCTGAGCCCCGATGCCCGGCGCCTGGCCTGGATCGAATGGAGTCGCCCGGATCAGCCATGGACAGCGACCCGCTTGATGGTTGCCGAACGCCTCGCCCATGGCGGGTTTGCCGAGGCGCGTTGTGTGGCGGGCGACGGTGCTCAAGAGTCTGTGCAACAGCCACGGTTTGATGCCGATGGTCGCTTGTACTGCCTGACGGATCGAGGTGGTTACTGGCAGCCATGGGTGGAATCCGGGAAAGGCCTGAGCCCATTGCCAAGTACCAACGCCGACCATGGCCCGGCACCCTGGCAACTCGGCGGCAGTACCTGGTTGCCGCTGGGCAACGACAGTTATCTGGCCAGTTGGACCGAAGGCGGGTTTGGCCGTTTAGGCATAGGCGGCAACTCCTGCGCCGACTTCACCGGCGACTACAGCCGCTTCCGCCATCTCGCGATGGATGGGCAGTTCATTTATTGCATTGCAGCGTCGCCCGTCAGTTCGACCGCCGTCATCGCCATAGACCGTCAGAGCCGGCAAGTGAAGGTGCTGGCTGGCGGCATCGCACCACTTCCTCCCGAACGGATCAGCCGCCCGCAGACCTTGCGCTACCCCAGTGGCTCAGGCGAAGCCCACGGTTTCTTCTACCCGGCAATGACCGGCGCGGCGAAACCGCCACTGGTGGTGTTCATCCATGGCGGCCCGACGTCGGCCTGCTACCCGATGCTCGATCCGCGCATCCAGTTCTGGACACAGCGGGGCTTCGCCGTGGCCGACCTCAACTATCGCGGCAGCAGCGGTTATGGCCGGGCCTATCGTCAGGCGCTTCATTTGAGCTGGGGTGATGTGGATGTCGAAGACGCTTGCGCGGTGGTCAGTTACCTCAACGAACGCAGCCTGATCGCCGGCGACAAGGCCTTCATTCGCGGCGGCAGCGCCGGTGGCTACACAACGCTTTGCGCCCTGGCGTTTCACAATGTGTTCTGTGCCGGAGCCAGTCTGTATGGCGTCAGTGACCCGGTAGCGCTGGGGCGCGCGACCCATAAATTCGAAAGCGACTATCTGGACTGGTTGATCGGCGATCCTCTGCTGGACGCCGAACGCTACGCCGCCCGCACTCCGCTGCTGCATGCCAGCAACATCCGCGTGCCGATGATCTTCTTTCAGGGAGAACTGGATGCCGTGGTCGTCCCGCAACAGACCCGCGACATGGTCGCGGCGCTGCGGGACAACGGCATTGCGGTCGAAGCGCATTACTACGCGGAAGAACGCCATGGCTTTCGCAAGGCCGGCAATCAAGCCCATGCGCTGGAGCAGGAGTGGTTGTTTTATCGGCGGGTGATGGATTCAGTGGACTGAAGGCGTGCTCATTGCCGAAACCGTGGCGCCCCTTCGCGGGCAAGCCCGCTCCCACAGGATTTGTGCACGCCACAGAACCTGTGGGAGCGGGCTTGCCCGCGAAAGCGGTCGACCTGCCGCCGCGAAATTCAGCGCTTGGCGATGATGTACACCGCATGCACGATCCCCGGAATGTAACCGCACAACGTCAGCAGAATGTTCAGCCAGAACGCTCCGCCGAATCCTACTTGCAAAAAAACACCAAGCGGCGGCAACAGGATGGCGATGATGATGCGAATAAAGTCCATGGGGGCAGCTCCTGATTGGGGTGGCCTCGTTCGAGCCCTACAGCTAATCGACCTGTGCCGTTTGTCAGGGTTCAGCCCGATTCCTCAGGCCAGTATTTCCAGACCGTGTTTCTGCACGATACTCAGCAACTTCAACGCCATGCCACTGGGGTGCTTATCCCCTGCTTCCCATTGCTTGACCGTGGAAGCGCTGGTGTTCAGGTAGCGCGCAAACACCGGTTGGCTGACATTGTTGCGTTCGCGCAATGCCTTGATCTCCTCAGCGGGAATCGCATTCGGCACCGTTGCAAGACAAGACTCATCGAATTCACGCATGGTCGCCTTGCTGATTGCACCGATGGCGTACAAGGCACTGGCAGACTCATGTATCGACTCAAACGCTTCACTTTTGAATTTCTTACTCATCAGGTATCTCCACAAACTCCTTCGTATCCAGCAAATACTGGACTTGCCTCTCTGTCAGGCTTTCGTAGGTCTTTGCCATTCTCCGAAATCCGATCAGTTCGGCCTGATTGATATTGCTCTGATCTTTCTTCGCATACAGGAACTGATAGATCCAATAAGCACCTCCCTTGGCCAGGATAATCGAGCGATGACGGTTGGCATTCAAACGCTTCTTCCAGACCCCGTCACCCAGATTGTCAGCCTGGCCATTGAGCATTTCGGTGAATGCCTCCCGGAGTTCGTCATCACCGATCCAGGCCTTGGCGGCCTGCATCGCAAAACGTTTGGTCTTGAACAGCCTCGGAGACATAGGTATCCCTTCCGCAAAAACATACCACTCAGTGGTATGGAATTCAAAGCCAACGCCAAAACAAAGTTCAATCGCTGGCACCGGCACTCCCTGCCGATGCACGCTAGAAAGCCATTGATGAGCTAACCGCTCAAGCCGAAATTGCCTTTGGCAAAAACCAGCCACAAAAAAACGCCCCACACCAAAAATGTCAGGCGTGGGGCGTGCGTATTACCGCGAGACGGTTCGGGAATGTGTGCAGGGCGCGTCTGATCAGACGGCAATCCCTTTGCGGCACTGCAATTGCGCGGTGCGTACTCGGGAGAAGGCGCGCGCCAGGCGCAGGAGCATTTCATCGATGTTGGCGTTGCTGACATTCAGCGCAGGGGTAAAGCGCAGGCAGTCGGGTTGCGGGGCGTTGAGCAACAGGCCTTCGTAGAGCGCGGCCTTGACTACCGCGTCAGCGGAATCGTCCGACAGCGTCAGCCCCCACAGCAGCCCTTGTCCGCGCAACTCGCCGTGATCATATCGATGGGCCAAACGCCCCAAGCCTTCACGCAGGTGCTGACCGGTTTCTGCGACGTGCTTGAGGAAAGCCTTGTCCTGCACCGTATCGAGCACCGAAAGTCCCGCCGCGGTCATCAGTGCATTGCCATGATGGGTACCGGTCATCTCGCCGGGTTCGAAGCAGCAGGCCTTGCCCCGCGCCAGCAGCGCGGCCAATGGCACGCCGCCGCCCAGGCCCTTGCCGAGCACGACGATATCCGCCGTTACCCCGCAGGACTGTTCCGCGAGCAAGGTGCCACAACGGCCGATGCCGGTTTGCACTTCGTCGAAGATCAGCAAAATGCCGAGTTCACGGCACAGGCGTTCGACGCCCTTGAGGTAATGCGCAGTGGCCGGGATCACACCGGCTTCGCTCTGGATCGGTTCGAGCATGATCGCAACGGTCCGTTCATCCACGGCCGCATGCAATGCCGGAAGGTCATTGAACGGGACATGGCTGAAGCCCGGCAGTTGCGGCTCGAATCGGTTGGCTAATGTCGAACTGTCCGACGCCGACATCGTCGCCAGGCTACGGCCATGGTTACCGTTGTTGGCCACAATGATTCGCGACGCACCGCCGCGATGCTGTTGACCCCATTTGCGCGCCAGTTTTATCGCCGCCTCACAGGCTTCGCTGCCGGTATTGAGCAGGTAGGCCTGATCACTGCCCGTGCTGGCACACAGATGCTCGGCAAGTCTGAGCATGCCGCGGTTATGCAGGCCGAAACCCGGATTGATCAGCGCTTGAGCCTGGGCAGCGATGGCGTTGACCAGTACCGAAGGACTGTGGCCAAGGCTATTGGCCCCGCCGCCCTGGGAAAAATCCAGGTACGCACGGTCATCGCTGTCCCACAACCATGAACCCTGGCCACGCACAAACACCTGTTTCGGCCGCTCGACACCGGGCATCAAGTACTCGCTGGAAAGACTGTTGTCTTTGGAAGGCAGGGAGGCGTCCATGACCAGATCATCAAGACTGGGAGGACTCCGGCGCAAACTGAACAGATTCATGCGAAAAAACCTCTTTTGAGGTTTTTTGCCTTACCTATGTAAACACCATCGAAGCAAAGGGTATTCATCGCGCTCTGTGGCCCTGTAAGCCCTGTGAATGCGGTTAGACTAGGCTCAGGCAAGGCATTCAGCCATTTCGATTTCCCAGCATTTTCGATAAGTAATACTTATGGATTTCAAGCAACTGCGTTATTTCGTCGCGGTCTATGAAGAAGGCCATGTGGGCCGGGCCGCCGAGCGCCTGTCGATCTCCCAGCCGGCGCTGTCCCAGCAAATCCGCCACCTCGAGCAAAACCTCGATGTGAGCCTGTTCGAACGTAACAGCAAACGCCTGTTGCCGACCCTCGCGGCCCACACGCTGTACAACCACGCCCTGCCTTTGCTCGATGGCCTGCAACGGGCACGCGAAGCGCTCGGCAACTTCAAGGGGCAGGCGCTGCGCACCCTGGCCATCGGTGTATTGCAGACGGTGCATACCAGCCTCGTTCCACAGATGCTCGAACGCGTGCGCAAGGCGCAGCCGCATCTTGTCGTGCAGATCTACGAACTGACCGGACTGGAAATCGAGCGGCGACTGCTCAACGGTTCTCTGGATATCGGTATCGGCTATCTGCCGCCCCGCCAGCCTGGTCTGCATGGCGTGATGCTGTACGAAGATGAACTGACCCTGGTCATCCCGGCAGAGCACCCGCTGCGTGAATTCAAGAAAGTGTCCATGAGCCAGGCCGCCGAGCTGCCGATGTTGCTGCTGGGCGAGGAGTTTCAAATCCGGCAGATCTGGCAAACCCAACTGGCGAACCTCGGACGTCGCCCACAGGTGCAAGCCGAACTGAACAACATGGCCGGCATCCTCGACAGCCTGCCGCACACACGCCTGGCGACGGTGCTGCCCGGACGCTCGCAAAAGACCCATGGCAACCACGAATTGCTGTGGAAACCCCTGAGCGAACCACGAGTACCCCTGAAAGTCGGGTTGGTGTGTCGGGATGTGCAACGGCAGCAGGCCTCGCTGGCCTTGCTGCGGACATTGCTGGAAGAAGTAATCAATGGCCCCGCTGAACGCTTGAACAGCGCGCAGGCTCTGGACGGGCTGAGCTAGGAAACTTTTCTTCGGGCAAAAGAAAACCCCGCCGAAGCGGGGCTTTGCAGACTGTTTCCCTGACATCCATTTCACTCCGCCATCCTGGCAGAATCCTACGTGTCCCTGTTGTTGCTTTGCGCTTCCTGCGCTACGTCCATGAGAAGTAGATTAGCTGTGGATCCAATTTGCATCTATGGGAGAACAGCAGCACGTTATGTAAGAGAATGCTTACAAACCATTACGTCATCAGAATTGTCCTGCATCCAGCAGGAACAACGATTCGCTACCGGCCTTGACCGACGCACTCAACGAGTGAATCCGCGGCAACAGACGGGCGAAATAGAACCGTGCGGTGCCCAGTTTGCTGGCGTAGAAATCGTCTTGCGCCTCCTTGCCCAAAGCGGCCTTGGCCATCAGGGCCCACATGTAGGCATACGCCACGTAGCCGAAAACCTGCAGATACTCGACCGATGCCGCGCCGATTTCGTTCGGATTGCTCTTCGCCCGATCCAGCAACCACGCGGTCAGTTCGTCGAGGGTGGTGACGGCGTCGTTGAGCGGCTTGGTGAACTCCGCCAGGTCAGCGCTGGCCGTTGCGGTGAAGTGACGAATCTCGTCGGCGAACAGGTTGTAGAACGCCCCACCGCTGCCGACGATCTTGCGCCCCACCAGGTCCAGCGCCTGAATGCCGTTGGTGCCTTCATAGATCTGGGTGATGCGCACGTCACGCACCAGTTGCTCCTGGCCCCACTCACGGATGTAACCGTGGCCGCCGAACACCTGCTGGCCGTGAACGGTGGTTTCCAGACCGAGATCGGTCAGGAACGCCTTCGCCACCGGGGTCAGCAAGGCCACCAGGTCTTCCGCACGCTTGCGGGTGGCGGCATCTTCGCTGAACTTGGCGGTGTCCAGTTGCATGGCCACGTAAGTAGAGAACGCACGGCCACCCTCGTTCGAGGCTTTCATGGTCAGCAGCATGCGACGCACGTCCGGGTGGACGATGATCGGGTCAGCCACTTTGTCCTTGTTCTGCGCGCCCGTCGGCGAACGGCTTTGCAGACGGTCACGGGCGTATTCCACGGCGTTCTGGTACGAGCGCTCGCCCGTGGCCAGGCCCTGGATACCGACACCCAGGCGCTCGTAGTTCATCATGGTGAACATCGCCGCCAGGCCTTTGTTCGGTTCGCCGACCAGGTAACCCACGGCCTCATCGAAGTTCATCACGCAGGTCGCGGACGCCTGGATGCCCATCTTGTGTTCGATCGACCCGCAGTTCGCCGGGTTGCGCGCGCCCAGGCTGCCATCGGCATTGACCATGAACTTCGGCACCAGGAACAGCGAAATGCCTTTCGGCCCCGCCGGTGCATCCGGCAACTTGGCCAGCACCAGGTGGATGATGTTTTCGGTGAGGTCGTGTTCGCCACCGGTGATGAAGATCTTGGTGCCGCTGACCTTGTAGGAACCGTCGGCCTGAGGCTCGGCCTTGGTGCGAATGATCCCCAGGTCAGTACCGGCGTGTGGCTCGGTCAGGCACATGGAACCGGCCCAGATGCCAGCGTACATGTTCGGCAGGTACGCGGCTTTCAGCTCTTCGCTGGCGTGGGCGTTGATCGACAGGCAGGCACCGGCGGTCAGCATCGGATACAGGCCGAACGACAGGCTGGCGGAGTTGACCATTTCTTCGACCTGGGCCGAAACGGCTTTGGGCATGCCCATGCCGCCGTAGGTCGGATCACCACCGACACCGACCCAACCGCCTTCCGCGTAGGTCTGATAGGCCTGCGGGAAGCCCGCCGGCGTGGTGACGGCACCGTCTGCCCAGTGGCAACCTTCCTCGTCCGCGGCACGGCTCAGCGGTGCAATGCTTTTGCTGGTGACTTTGCCGGCTTCTTCCAGGATGGCTTCGACCGTTTCCGCATCGACGGTCTCGGCCAGCGCAGGCAGTTCGGCCCAGAGTTTGGCGACCTCGAAAACTTCATTGAGGACGAAGCGCATATCGCGCAGGGGCGCTTTGTAGTCAGCCATGGCAAACCTCGCAAGATCTATACAGGTGATTCACAGGAAGAGTGGTTTCGTTGGGTCGGAGTGTACCCCAACAACTTTTAAGACACATAGGGTCAGCTCATGACTGTTTTGTTATTTTTGGTCATCAACAAAAAAGCCCGCACAAGGCGAGCTTCTTTGTAACGGAATTACATGACTAAAGCGCAAACATCTCGGCCGGCAGTTGCATCAGACATTCGCTCCCCGCTTCGATGGCCGCCCGATGAGCGGTGGTGCGTGGCAACAGACGCTTGAAGTAAAACTCGCTGGTCGCCAGCTTGCCCCTGCAGAAGCCGGCATCACCGCTGCCAGCCTCGAGCTGCGCCTGAGCCACCAGCGCCATGCGCAACCACAGGTAGCCAAGGATGATGTAACCGCTGTACATCAGGTAATCCACCGATGCGGCACCGACTTCGTCCGGGTTTTTCATCGCCGCCATGCCGACCCTGGTGGTCAACTCACCCCACTGTTGGTTCAGTTGATTGAGCTGCGCCACATACCCGGCCAGTTGTGGATGTTCGGCGTTCGCCGCGCAGAACTTGTGGACGATTTTGGTGAACCCGCGCAACAGCTTGCCCTGGCTGCCGAGTACCTTGCGCCCGAGCAAGTCCAGCGCCTGAATGCCGTTGGTGCCCTCATAGATCGGTGCGATCCGGCAGTCGCGTACCAGTTGCTCCATACCCCATTCACGAATGAACCCGTGGCCGCCAAACACTTGCATGCCATGGTTGGTCACTTCCAGGCCGGTGTCGGTCATGAAGGCTTTGCATATTGGCGTGAGGAACGCCAGCAGGTCTTCGGCATCCTGGCGCGCCGTTTCGTCCGGGCTCAGGTGTGCAATGTCCAGTAACTGTGCGGTGAAGTAGGTCAGCGCGCGGTTGCCTTCGTTGAAGGCTTTCATCGTCAGTAACATCCGCCGCACATCAGGGTGCACGATGATGGGGTCGGCGGCTTTTTCCGGTGCTTTCGGACCAGTCAGCGAGCGCATCTGCAATCGGTCGTTGGCGTATTTGATCGCGCCCTGAAAGCTCGCCTCGCCCAGACACAGACCTTGCATGCCCGTGCCCAACCGCGCGTGGTTCATCATGGTGAACATGCAGTTGAGGCCCTTGTTTGGCTCGCCGATCAAAAACCCCTTGGCCTCGTCGAAGTTCAGCACGCAGGTGGCCGAGGCCTTGATGCCCATCTTGTGTTCGATCGAGCCGCAGGACACATCGTTGCGCTCACCCGCTTCGCCCATCGCGTCGGGCAGGAACTTGGGCACGATAAACAGCGAAATACCCTTGGTCCCGGCCGGTGCGTCCGGCAATTTGGCGAGCACCAGGTGAATGATGTTGGCGCTCATGTCGTGCTCGCCCGCAGAGATGAAGATCTTGCTGCCGGAGATCGCATAGCTGCCATCGGCCGCTGGCACCGCACGGGTCTTGATGATGCCCAGGTCGGTGCCGCAATGGGCTTCTGTCAGACACATGGTGCCGGTCCATTGGCCAGCGGTGAGTTTCTTCAAATAGGTCTGCTTCTGCGCCTCGGTGCCGTGGGCGTGGATCGCCGACATCGCGCCGTGGGTCAGGCCGGGGTACATGCCCCACGAGGTGTTGCTGGAACCCACCATCTCGCTGATGACCAGGCCCAGAGAGATCGGCAGCCCTTGGCCGCCGTAGACCGGGTCCGCCGCCAGGCCATGCCAGCCGCCCTCGACATATTGGGCGAAGGCCTGCTTGAAGCCCGTGGGCGTAGTGACCACGCCGTTGTCGAAATGACAGCCTTCTTCATCTCCGCTGCGGTTGAGCGGGGACAGCACGTTTTCGCAGAACTTCGCGCCTTCTTCGAGGATCGCATTGACCATGTCCGGGCTGGCATCGGTGGCCCCCAGCGCGGCGTAGCTACTGTGAAAATCGAAGACGTGGTCGATCAGAAAGCGCATGTCGCGCAAGGGAGCTTTGTACTCGGGCATGGTCATTCTCCGTCGGCAGTTTTTTCCAACCTACTGCCGCCGACACTACGCCACAATCAATGTCCAGTCGCTGAATGCGCGATCATCACTCAACCGTAGCGGCGTCCATGCGTACGGCGCCGCGGCGGTTCTGCCCGAACGCCATCACGCAGTTACGCCCGGCGCCCTTGGCGCTGTAGAGCGCCTGGTCAGCGGATTTGAGCACCTCTTCCGGGGTGCGCTGATCGATCCGTTCGGCAACGCCGATACTGACCGTCACCGACACACTCGATGCGCCGGAACCGGCACGCCGCTGACGCCCCTGATTGTCGTCCTGCGGGCGGTTTTCCTGATTGCGCAGCTGAATGTTGTAAGTGGCGATGGACTCGCGGATGACTTCCAGGTGCGGCATGCACTCTTCGAGGGTCTTGCCTGCAAACACCAGGGCAAATTCCTCACCGCCATAGCGATACGCCTTACCGCCACCGCCGATTTTCGACAGCTTGCTGGCCACCAGCCGCAGTACCTGGTCACCGACATCGTGACCGTGGGTATCGTTGAACTTCTTGAAGTGGTCGACGTCGCTCATGGCCAACACGTAGTTGCGCCCCAGCCGTTGCATGCGCTCATTCAGCGCACGGCGGCCCGGGAGCCCGGTCAGTTCGTCGCGGAAGGCCATTTGATAGGCTTCGTGGGCGACGGCGGCGGCGATCATCAGCATCACCTGGCTGCACATGATGTTCAGCGTGAACGGCAAGATGAAGGTCTTCGGCAGCATCCAGAACAACCCGAGCAATCCCACCAGTTGCGCGGCATGCAGCGGTCGCGGGTTGCGCCAGTATTGCCAGGTCAGCAGCACAAACACGGCAATGAACACCGGATAGGACAACTGGATCAGACTCATCCAGGCACCATGCAGCGCGGGCCAACGAATCTCCGACAACCAGATCAGCAACGCGTGTGGATAACTTTGCTCAAGCCCCAGCGCCACGCTGCCGACCGCCAGCAAGACTGCAAATCGCGCCACCATGTCCTGGAACAGATGGGTGCGTTCCTGCCACGCCGCGAACACCCCATACAACAATGGCAGCAGCAGGCAACACAAGTGAAAGACCACGGCGGCATCGTCTCGCACCTTGCCGTTGTCGCGGTAATAGTCGGTCTGGGTGTCGAGCAGGAAGTAGGCGATGTACACCGTGACCATCAGAAACAGTTCACGCTGGCGTCGGTACACTGCGCAATAGGCGCCACCGAGCAACAACACCAGGGTGGGCAGCACGTTGAACAGCGAGGTGAAAAAGACGTTCAGATCCTTGATGTACGCAGCCGCAAGCCCCGCCAGCAACAGCAGTAATGACGGCAGGAAATGACTGAAACGTACAGCAGATGAGCGCGGCAAGGGTAAAGCTCCGACCCGTCAGATCAATAGATGGCAATGTGCCAACTACTGTAACGGCAGAATGCCCGAGTTGCTGAGTGAATTACTGAGGTATTTTTCAGAGGGCGTTACAAACATTCATTCCACGGGCAACCCTTAAAGCAAAAAAAGCCGCTGATCCCGAAGGAGCAGCGGCTTTTTCAAGTACTTCGTTGAGGCTTAGTAGCCCAGGTCGAAGTTCTCTTCTTTCATGTCCATCAGGTTGTTGGCGCCCGACAGCATGGTTGCGACGTGAGTGCGGGTACGCGGCAGGATGCGCTGGAAGTAGAAGCGCGCAGTCTGCAGCTTGGCGGTGTAGAACGCCTCTTCGGACGTGCCGGCAGCCAGTTTCTCGGCAGCCAGACGCGCCATGTCAGCCCAGAAGTAGGCCAGGCAGGCGTAACCGGAGTACATCAGGTAGTCCACGGAGGCCGCGCCGACTTCTTCGCGATCTTTCATGGCGGCCATACCGACCTTCATGGTCAGCTCGCCCCATTCCTTGTTCAGTGCAGCCAGCGGCGCGACGAACTCTTGAACCGCTTCGTTGCCTTCGTTGGTCTGGCAGAACTTGTGGACGATCTTGGTGAAGCCTTTCAGAGCCTCGCCCTGGGTCATCAACACTTTGCGGCCCAGCAGGTCGAGTGCCTGGATACCGGTGGTGCCTTCGTACAGCATCGAGATGCGGCTGTCGCGAACGTTCTGCTCCATGCCCCACTCGGCGATGAAGCCGTGGCCGCCGTAGATCTGCACACCGTGGTTGGCTGCTTCAAAACCGACTTCGGTCATGAAGGCCTTGGCGATTGGCGTCATGAACGCCAGCAATGCGTCGGCTTTCTTCTTCTCTTCTTCGTCCACGCCGTATTTGACGATATCGACCTGCTTGGCGGTGAAGTAAACCATCGCGCGGTTGCCTTCGGCGAACGCCTTCATGGTCAACAGCATGCGACGCACATCAGGGTGCACGATGATCGGGTCAGCGGCTTTGTCCGGCGCTTTCGGGCCAGTCAGCGAACGCATTTGCAGACGGTCGCGAGCGTATTTCAGGCCGCCCTGGAAACCGACTTCAGCGTGGGCCAGGCCTTGCAGCGCGGTACCCAGGCGAGCGGTGTTCATGAAGGTGAACATGCAGTTCAGGCCTTTGTTCGCCGGGCCGATCAGGAAACCGGTGGCGCCGTCGAAGTTCATCACGCAGGTAGCGTTGCCGTGGATGCCCATCTTGTGTTCCAGGGAACCGCAAGACACGGCGTTACGCGTGCCAACCGAGCCATCGGCGTTCGGCAGGAACTTCGGCACGATGAACAGGGAGATGCCTTTGGTGCCAGCCGGTGCATCCGGCAGGCGGGCCAGTACGATGTGGACGATGTTGTCGGCCATGTCGTGTTCACCGGCCGAGATGAAGATCTTGGTGCCGGAGACTTTGTAGGAACCGTCGGCCTGAGGCTCGGCCTTGGTGCGCAGCATGCCCAGGTCGGTGCCGCAGTGCGGCTCGGTCAGGCACATGGTGCCGGTCCATTCGCCGGAAACCAGCTTGGTCAGGTAAGCCTCTTGCTGCTCAGGGGTGCCGTGCTCGGAGATGGTGTTCATCGCACCGTGCGACAGGCCCGGGTACATGCCCCACGACCAGTTGGACTCGCCGACCATTTCACTGATGGCCAGGCCCAGGGATTCCGGCAGGCCTTGGCCGCCGTGCTCGACGTCGTGAGCCAGGCTCGGCCAGCCGCCTTCAACGAATTGCTTGTAGGCTTCCTTGAAGCCAGTCGGCGTCTTAACGCCGGACTCGCTCCAGGTGCAGCCTTCGAGGTCGCCCACACGGTTCAGCGGAGCCAGTACCTGCTCACAAAACTTGGCGCCTTCCTCAAGAATGGCGTCAACCATGTCCGGCGTTGCGTCGGCACAAGCCGGAAGGCTCTGATAGTGCGCTTCGTAGCCGAGCAGTTCGTCACGAACGAAGCGAATATCACGCAAGGGGGCCTTGTAGTCAGGCATAGCGATAAACCTCTGCTGATGTAACCGGGAATGAACGACCGCATGGATTTGTTGTTGCGATCAAACAGTTGTTTGAAACATACGTTTACGCCGAAATCTTGTCAAGCGTCGATCTTTTGCCGTTCGTCATCGCAGGTTTGGACACACAGGCACACGGCAACGCAGCCGCGCTTTCAAAGCAGCCCGCCACACTGAAAAGATTAGTTGAGCAAGAAAGACTTACGCAGAAAAACGCCGCGAACAGGCGCGGCGTCGAGGGTGCGGTATCAGCGAAGAATCAAGCGTAGGTATCGATCAACGTTCCGAGCACTTCATCGGAGGCCTTGGCGATTTTTACGCCCAACTCCGCCTGAATCTTGCCTTGGGCCATTTCGACCACGTTGCTGGCCAGATCCGATTGCTGGCTACGATCAACCGATCGCAGACGATCGACCTGCGCCTCGGAGGACTGGCTGGTGACCGAACGCTCGAGGGTGGTGTTGGCGATCTGCCCGGCGGCTTGATCGACTCGGTTCTGCCCTGTCTGAAGGGTGCTCAGACCGGCATAAAAAGCGGTGCTTCCTGAGATTTCCATGGGAGAACTCGTCCTTTCAAAGGATCAACAATGACCATTGAAGCAGAGTGGCTGGCAAAACACCCGTCAAAAACACCAATGGCACAGTGCCTTGTCATAGGCAAAGCCCGCATTGCCAAACCTCAGTCCAACAGGTCCAGTTGCAAGTGCTCGGCCACGGACTCTGCCGTCACGGCCTTGAGTTTTGGCACACGCCCCAGGCACGGCGCGGGGAGGCGCTCGGCCAGGGTGGCGAGGTTTTCTTCCAGCCGCGAGGTCTTCGGGTCGATGATGTTGGCCACCCATCCCGCCAGTTGCAAGCCATCCCGGGCGATCGCTTCGGCGGTCAACAAGGCATGGCTGATACACCCCAGGCGCACGCCGACCACCAGGATCACCGGGAGCCTCAATGCAATGGCGAGGTCCGACAGATTGTCCTGATCCGCCAAGGGTACGCGCCAGCCACCAGCGCCTTCGATCAGGGTGAAGTCCGCCTGCAGCCCCAGAATCTGCCGCATCGGCGCCAGCAACGACTGCACCGTCAACGCCACGCCCGCCTCCCGTGCCGCCAGATGGGGAGCAATGGCCGGTTCGAAGGCCATCGGATTGACCTGTGCGTAGGTCAGCGGCAGCGAACACTCCGCCAGCAAGGCCAGCGCATCGGCGTTGCGCAAGCCTTTGGGCGTCACATCGCACCCGGAAGCGACCGGCTTGCCCGCCGCCGTGCTCAGCCCCGCCGAACGCGCCGCATGCAGCAGCCCCGCAGCGACCGTGGTTTTACCGACATCCGTATCCGTGCCGGTGATGAAATAGGCTGCGCTCATAAGGGTTTCTCCAAAATGGCGTACACCACTTGATAAGTCGCCGGCAGGCCTCGGGCCTGACGAAACTGCTCATAAGCCTCGATCAAACCCAGAATCCGCGCCCGGCCGGTCAAGCCACCCGGTCGACCGGGATTAAGATTGTGCGCACCCAGTGCCTTGAGCTCATGGGTCAGGCTGCGCACATCCGGGTAATGCAGCACATGCGCCTGGTTTTGCAGACTGACGACCCGCAAACCACTGGCAGCGCACAAATGTTGATACACGCCAAACTCCCGGAAGCGATTGACGTGCACCATGCCATCGACTTGTCGCCAGCTGTCGCGCAATTCAAACAACGTCCCTGTACAAAGACTAGCAAACGCAAAAATGCCACCTGGCTTCAGCACTCGATAAGCCTCACTGAGCACCGAGTCGAAGTCCGCACACCATTGCACCGCCAGGCTGGAGAAGATCAGGTCGCAGGTCGAGTCCTGCAGTGGCAAACGCTCGGCATCGCCGGCCACGAAATGCGTGGCACCGCCCAACGGTCGGGCGTGGTTGAGCATGCCTTCGGCGATGTCCAGCGCCACACCGTGACTGCCCGCAAACCGCTCACCCAAGGCACGACTGAAATGCCCGGTGCCGCAGCCCAGGTCCAGCCAGCGCTGCGGTACAAAGTCCTGCGCCAAGCGCCCGAGCAATTGGCTGCCCACATCACGCTGCAACTCGGCCACGCTGTCGTAGCTTTGCGCCGCGCGGGAGAAAGATGCAGCGACCTGGCGTTTGTCGGGCAAGCCGCCGGGCAGGTTGGGAAGAGATAAATCAGTCATCGCCGGACTCATGCAAAAAGGCCTGGATCGCCCCCGCCACACCGTGGGGATCTTCCAGAAGAAACGCGTGGCCGGCCTGCTCAATCAGACCGATTTCTATATCCGGCAGCAACGCCAGTAAATCGCCCGCCGCCTCCGCCGGCACCAACCCGTCGAGGCCGGCGAACAGATGCAGTTGCGGACCGCGGAACGATTGCAGTGCCTGTCGCGTATCCAGTTGCGCAAGCACTTGCAGACCGCTCAGCAGCACTGGCGCGGCCGTGCTCGGTGCGCCGGCGAGCAACAGCCGCGACAATCCGCGCGGGTCTTCGGCGCCTTGGGCACAGAGCAGTGAAAAGCGTTTCAAGGTCGCGCGCGGATCGGCTGCACATCCCGCCAGAAACGCATCGAAGGTTTCCCCGGACATGGCGGCCGACCAGTGTTCATGCGCGACAAAAGACGCGTTGCTGGCCAGCGTGAACACGCCGCAGCAGCGATCGCCACGCCGGGCCGCCAGTTCGCAGGCGAGCATGCCACCCAATGACCAGCCGCCCAGCCAGGCGTCTTGCGGCAACGTCGCATCAAGCTCATCGAGCCACTCTTGAAGATCGCTCGACTCCAGGTCGGGCAACGGCTCGATCTCGACGCGCAAGTGCTCGTCCAGGCCGCGCAAAGCCGCCGCCAAAGGCTCCAGCGGTGAAACGCCGAGGCCCCAGCCGGGCAGCAGAATCAAACGATCACGCATGGCTTGGCTCCGGCTGCAGTTGTTGAAAACAATCGGCCAGTCCGTTTAACAATAGCTGCACCTGGGCCTCGCTGTGGGCTGCCGTCAGCGTGACCCGCAGTCGGGCGCTGCCAGCGGGTACGGTCGGCGGGCGAATCGCGGTCACCATCAACCCGCGCTCGCGCAGCATTTGCGATAGACGCACCGCGCGCCCGGCATCACCGACCATGATCGGCTGGATCGGTGTGAAGCTGTCCATGAGTTCCAGGCCGATCTGCTCGGCACCCTGGCGGAACTGGCGGATCAGCGTCTGCAAATGCTCGCGGCGCCAGTGTTCGCTGCGCAGCAGTTCCAGGCTTTTCAACGTGGCGCAGGCCAGCGCCGGTGGCTGGCTGGTGGTGTAGATGTAAGGCCGGGCGAACTGGATCAGACTTTCGATCAGCTCTTCGCTGCCGGCCACAAAGGCGCCCGCCGTACCGAAGGCTTTGCCGAGGGTGCCGACCAGCACCGGAACCTCTTCCTGGCTCAAGCCAAAATGCTCGACGATGCCGCCACCATTGGCGCCCAGCGGTCCAAAGCCATGGGCATCGTCGACCATCAACCAGGCGCCTTTGGCCTTGGCCTCTCGGGCCAGTGCCGGCAAGTCGGCGATATCGCCGTCCATGCTGAACACGCCGTCGGTGACCACCAGGGTATTGCCGGTGGCTTTTTCCAGACGTTTGGCCAGGCTCACCGGGTCGTTGTGCAAGTAGCGATTGAACCGCGCGCCGGACAACAGCCCCGCGTCGAGCAGCGACGCATGATTGAGCCGGTCTTCGAGTACCGTATCACCCTGCCCCACCAGCGCCGTGACCGCACCGAGGTTGGCCATGTAACCGGTGGTGAACAGCAGCGCGCGCGGGCGACCGGTCAGGTCGGCCAAGGCTTCTTCCAGGGCATGGTGCGGGGCACTATGGCCGATGACCAGATGTGAAGCGCCGCCGCCCACCCCCCACTTCGAAGCGCCGGCACGCCAGGCTTCGATCACTTGTGGATGATTGGCCAACCCCAGGTAGTCATTGTTACAGAACGCCAGCAACGGCTGGCCATCAACCACCACTTGCGGCCCCTGCGGACTTTCGAGCAGCGGACGCTGGCGGTAGAGATTTTCGGCACGACGGGCAGCAAGGCGTGCGGCGAGATCGAAAGACATGCAGGCCTCGAAGTTCAGATCACAGAAATCAAAATGAATGCGATCCCTGTGGGAGCGAGCTTGCTCGCGATGGCGGCGTCACATTCAACATTGATGTCGACGGACCTGACGCTATCGCGAGCAAGCTCGCTCCCACAGGGGTTTTGCATTCATTCAGTGGACGCAGTGGTTGCTCAAACCGCCGCGTTATAGAACTGCTCGCTGCTCTTCTGCTCCACCAGCGCCTGCTCGATCGCCGCCTGATGCACTTCATCGGCGTGCTCTTCGCGGGCTTCCGGCAGAATCCCCAGGCGCCCGAACAGTTGCATGTCCTTGTCGGCCTGCGGGTTGGCGGTGGTCAGCAGTTTCTCGCCGTAGAAAATCGAGTTCGCACCGGCGAAGAACGCCAGAGCCTGCATCTGTTCGTTCATGGCTTCGCGGCCGGCGGACAGGCGCACGTGGGATTGCGGCATCAGGATGCGCGCGACCGCGAGCATGCGGATGAAATCGAACGGGTCGACGTCGTCGGCATTTTCCAGCGGCGTACCGGCGACTTTCACCAGCATGTTGATCGGCACCGACTCCGGATGCTCCGGCAGGTTGGCCAGCTGGATCAGCAGGTTGGCGCGGTCGTCCAGCGACTCGCCCATGCCGAGGATGCCGCCGGAGCAGATCTTCATTCCCGACTCACGTACGTAGGCCAGGGTTTGCAGGCGCTCGCTGTAGGTGCGGGTGGTGATGATGCTGCCGTAGAACTCCGGCGATGTATCGAGGTTGTGGTTGTAGTAGTCGAGGCCGGCCTTGGCCAGCGCCTCGGTCTGCTCCTGATCCAGGCGGCCGAGGGTCATGCAGGTTTCCAGGCCCAGGGCTTTCACGCCTTCAACCATCTTCAGTACATACGGCATGTCCTTGGCCGACGGGTGCTTCCACGCCGCGCCCATGCAGAAGCGGGTCGAGCCGATGGCCTTGGCGCGCGCGGCCTCTTCGAGGACCTTCTGCACTTCCATCAGTTTTTCTTTTTCCAGGCCGGTGTTGTAGTGACCGGACTGCGGACAATATTTGCAATCTTCCGGGCAGGCGCCGGTCTTGATCGACAACAGGGTCGACACCTGGACGCGGTTGGCGTCGAAATGCGCACGGTGCACCGTCTGCGCCTGGAACAGCAAGTCATTGAATGGCTGAACGAAGAGTGCTTTGACTTCGGCCAAAGTCCAGTCATGACGCAGGGTTGCAGTGGTGCTGGCGCTCATGGGCGTTTCCTTTGAATTATGCTTTGGCATGCGGCTGGGTCATGGAATGTCACAGCCGCCTCACAGATGTTTCGGCATATTTAAGGAAGAGTGATGCGCTGTCAACCACAGAACAAAGGACTGGTTTACATCTGGTCAAAAAACAATCAATCATGCCTTTTGTGCGATGAACCCACCGACGGCATCGCCCCGGTCTGCACGGCCTGCGAAACCGAGTTGCCCTGGCTTGGCACTCACTGCCGAACCTGCGCCCTGCCGCTGCCGGCCGCGGGCCTGACCTGCGGCCATTGCCTGAAGCAGCCACCGGCCTTCGAACAGGTGATTGCCCCCTGGACCTACAGCTTTCCGGTTGACAGTCTGATCACCCGTTTCAAACACAACGCAAAGTGGCCGTTTGGCCGCTTGCTCGCCGAACTTCTCGTTCAATACCTGCAACATCGCTTCGAAGACGATCTGCAGCGACCCGATGCGCTGATTCCGGTACCGCTGGCCACCCGGCGCCTGCGCCAGCGCGGGTTCAACCAGGCGGCGATGCTTGCCCACTGGTTGAGTGACGCTCTGGACATTCCGTGCGACGAACGGTTGCTGTTGCGAACTCAGGACACCGATGCCCAACAGGCCTTGAATGCCCAAGCGCGCCGCAAGAATTTGCGCAACGCTTTTAGCCTGATACCCGGAGCCGCCGTCAAAGGCCGGCACCTGGCCCTGATCGACGACGTCCTCACCACCGGTGCCACGGCCCAGGCCCTGGCCTGGTTGTTGATCGACGCCGGTGCAGCGCGGGTCGACGTCTATTGCCTGGCCCGCACGCCCAAGCCCGGCGAGACACCCTGACTTGACTCGCGCGTACCAAGCCGCCAACGTCCCCCCATCGCCACCACCCAAAGCGACTTGCCATGTCTTTGCCCACCTTGTTGTCCCAGCACATTGTCCGCCGTCCGCAGCGCATCGCCCTGCTGCAGCACATCGCCGAACAAGGCTCGATCACCCGTGCGGCAAAAAGTGCGGGCCTGAGCTACAAGGCTGCCTGGGATGCCATCGATGAGCTGAACAACCTGGCGCAGAAGCCGTTGGTGGAGCGGATTGTCGGCGGCAAGGGTGGCGGCGGTGCCCGCCTCTCCAAAGAAGGCGAGCGGGTGCTGCGGCTGTACCAGAAGCTGCAAGCCTTGCAGGCCCAGGTGCTGGAAGCCGCTGAAGATGCCAGCGACCTCGACCTGCTCGGGCGTTTGATGCTGCGCACCAGCGCGCGCAATCAGTTGCACGGCAAGGTGGTGGCGATCGAGTCCCAGGGACGCAACGACCTGATTCGCCTCGAAGTCGCCGAAGGCTTGATCGTCGACGCGCAAATCACCCACGACAGCACCGAGCGCCTGGAATTGCAGATCGGCACCGAAGTCGTGGCCTTGATCAAGGCCGGTTGGCTCGATGTGCTGGAGATCGATTCAGCCGAAACGCCGGGACACAATTGCCTGAAAGGCATCATCGAGAAGATTCTCGACGCCGACGATGGCCCCAGCGAAGTGCGCATCACCCTGCCTAACGGCCTGACCCTGTGCGCGCTGGACGAACCGACGCATCTGCAGGCATTGGGGCTGACCTGCGGCAAACCCGTGCGTGTGGAGTTTTCGCCATCGAAGGTTCTGCTGGGTACGCCGCTTTAAGCAAACTGCAACAAAAGGTTCATTACTCATCATTAAGGTGTCTGCAAAACCGCAGGGAGCCTGAAATGAGCCTATTAGAAGAAAACCAATCCACCGACCTCGAAACCATGGTCGGCCTCAGTCGTCGCCGCTTCATCAGCGCAGGTGCCCTGTGCGGCGCGGCGATGTTCCTCGGCGGCAACCTGCTGAGCCGCAGTGTGATGGCCGCCAGCGTCAGCGCCGGTAACAGCCAGTTGCTGGGCTTTGACAGCATTGCCGCCGCCACCAGCGACGCCATCACCCTGCCACCGGGCTACAAGTCCTCGGTGCTGATCAGTTGGGGCCAGCCCCTGCACAAGGACGGCCCGGCGTTCGACCCGAGCGGCAACGGCAGCGCCGAGCATCAGGAAGTCCAGTTCGGCGATAACAACGATGGTATGAGCCTGTTCGAATTTCCGGGCGAAAAAGACCGCGCGCTGATGGCGATCAACAACGAATACACCAACTACCGCTACCTCTACGCCCACGGCGGCATGCCGCAATCGGCGGAAGACGTGCGCAAGGCGCTGGCCTGCGAAGGCGTGTCGGTGATTGAAGTGCAGCGCAAGAACGGCCAATGGCAATTCGTCCAGGGCTCACGCTACAACCGCCGCATTCACGGCAATGCGCCGATCAGCCTGAGCGGTCCGGCCGCCGGTCACGCACTGCTGAAGACCAGCGCCGATCCCCACGGCAAGAACGTCCTCGGCACCTTCCAGAACTGTGCCAACGGCAAGACGCCGTGGGGCACCTATCTGACCTGTGAAGAAAACTTCACCGACTGCTTCGGCAGCAGCAACGCCGAGCAGAAATTCGACCCGGCTCAAAAACGCTACGGCGCGGTGGTGACCAGCAAAGAGATCAACTGGCACCCACACGACGAGCGCTTCGACCTGGCCAAGAACCCCAACGAGCTCAACCGTCACGGCTGGGTGGTGGAAATCGATCCGTTCGATCCGCAGTCGACGCCGGTCAAACGCACCGCCCTGGGCCGCTTCAAACACGAAAACGCCGCCCTGGCCGAAACCGGCGATGGCCATGCCGTGGTGTACATGGGCGACGATGAGCGCGGCGAGTTCATCTACAAATTCGTCAGCCGCGACAAGATCGACCACAAGAACCCCAAGGCCAACCGCGACATTCTCGATCACGGCACCCTCTATGTGGCGCGTTTCGATGCCGGGGACGGCAACGCCGATCACCCGAAAGGCCAGGGTGAATGGATCGAACTGACCCACGGCAAAAACGGTATCGACGCCAGCAGCGGTTTTGCCGATCAGGCTGAGGTGCTGATCCACGCCCGTCTCGCCGCCAGTGTGGTGAAAGCCACGCGCATGGACCGCCCGGAATGGATCGTGGTCAGCCCCAAGGACGGCCAGGTCTACTGCACGTTGACCAACAACGCCAAACGCGGCGAAGACGGACAACCGGTGGGCGGACCGAACCCGCGGGAGAAGAACGTCTACGGCCAGATCCTGCGCTGGCGCACCGAGCGCGACGATCACGCCTCACACACCTTTGCCTGGGACCTGTTTGTGGTGGCCGGCAACCCGGCCGCACATGCCGGGACGCCAAAGGCCGGCTCGTCGAACATCACGCCGCAGAACATGTTCAACAGCCCGGACGGTTTGGGCTTCGACAAGGCCGGCCGCTTGTGGATCCTGACCGACGGCGATGTGAGCAACACCGGTGACTTTGCCGGCATGGGCAACAACCAGATGCTCTGCGCTGATCCGGCGACCGGCGAGATTCGCCGCTTCATGGTCGGGCCGGTGGGCTGCGAGGTGACCGGGATCAGCTTCTCGCCGGACCAGAAAACACTGTTTGTCGGGATCCAGCACCCGGGTGAAAACGGTGGTTCGACCTTCCCCGAGCATCTGCCCAATGGCAAGCCGCGCTCTTCGGTGATGGCGATCAGCCGGGAAGATGGCGGGATCGTCGGCGCCTGATTCGGCCTCTTCGCGGGCAAGCCCGCTCCCACATTGGATTGTCGGTGCGCATGCGATCGGCGGCACACCGAAGATCTCCTGTGGGAGCGGGCTTGCCCGCGAAGGCGTCAGCCCGGACACCACACTTCTCAAGCCCAACCACTAAAACCGCGCCGTCTGCGCTACCATGCCTGGCCGGACGCAGCAGCCTGCTGCGCGCAGGAGTCAGCATGGCCCACCCGTTTGAAACCCTTACGCCAGACCTCGTGCTCGATGCCGTCGAAAGCATCGGCTTTCTCAGCGACGCGCGCATCCTGGCGCTCAACAGCTACGAGAACCGCGTCTACCAAGTCGGCATCGAAGACGCCGAGCCACTGATCGCCAAGTTCTACCGGCCACAACGCTGGTCCAACGAAGCGATTCTGGAAGAACACCAGTTCACCGCCGAACTCGCCGACTGCGAGGTGCCGGTCGTGGCGCCGTTGATCCACAACGGTGAAACCCTGCACGAACACAACGGTTTCCGTTTTACCCTGTTCCCCCGCCGCGGCGGCCGCGCACCGGAGCCGGGCAACCTCGATCAACTGTATCGCCTGGGCCAGTTGCTCGGACGCCTGCACGCGGTCGGCTCGACCCGGCCGTTCGAGCACCGTGAAGCGCTGGCGGTGAAAAACTTCGGCCATGACTCGCTGGCCACGTTGCTCGACGGCAACTTCATCCCCCGCAGCTTGCTGCCGGCCTACGAGTCGGTGGCCCGCGATCTGCTCAAGCGTGTGGAAGATGCCTACAGCAACACGCCGCACCAGAACATCCGCATGCACGGTGACTGCCACCCCGGCAACATGATGTGCCGCGACGAGATGTTCCATATCGTCGACCTCGACGACTGCCGCATGGGCCCGGCGGTACAGGACATCTGGATGATGCTCGCCGGCGATCGCCAGGATTGCCTGAGCCAGTTGTCGGAACTGATGGATGGCTACAACGAATTCCACGACTTCGACCCGCGCGAACTGGCGCTGATCGAACCCTTGCGCGCCCTGCGTCTGTTGCACTACAGCGCGTGGCTCGCTCGTCGCTGGGACGATCCGGCGTTCCCCCGCAGCTTTCCGTGGTTCGGCACCGAGCGTTACTGGGGTGATCAGGTGTTGGCTCTGCGCGAACAACTGGCAGCGCTCCAGGAAGAGCCACTAAAACTCTTCTGACCCACCCTGCCCCCCTGTAGGAGCGAGCCTGCTCGCGAAGAACGCAAGGGCAACGCGTTTATCCAGACAGCACGCGTTATCGTTGACGTCCATCGCGAGCAGGCTCGCTCCTACAGGTACCGATGTTCACAAATGACCTACCTATTCAGGCAGGACATTCGCAGACGAATCTCCTTACAATCCTCTCTTTGTTAGCTGCCTAAGCAAGGATTCTGCATGCAAGCCGCCAACCCGCGTCGCGGGTACATTCTGGGCCTGAGTGCCTACATCATCTGGGGACTTTTCCCCCTCTACTTCAAAGCCATCGCCAGCGTGCCCGCCGTGGAAATCATCATCCACCGGGTGTTGTGGTCGGCGCTGTTCGGCGCATTGTTGCTGATGGTATGGAAGCATCCCGGCTGGTGGCGTGAGCTGCGGGAGAACCCGCGACGCCTGGCGATCCTGGCCCTGAGCGGTGCGCTGATCGCGGCCAACTGGCTGACCTACGTCTGGTCGGTAAACAACGGCCGCATGCTGGAGGCCAGCCTCGGTTACTACATCAACCCCTTGGTGAACGTGTTGCTGGGCATGCTGATCCTTGGCGAACGACTACGGCGCATGCAGTGGATTGCCGTCGGTCTGGCGGCTGTGGGTGTGGCACAACAGGTCTGGCAAGTCGGCAGCCTGCCGTGGGTGTCCCTGGTGCTGGCACTGACCTTCGGATTCTACGGGCTGATTCGCAAGCAGGCGCCGGTCAAGGCACTACCGGGGCTGGTGGTGGAAACCTGGATGCTGGTGCCGATTGCCATTGCCTGGTTGCTGTTCAACCCGACCGCCCACAGCGCTCAGGCCGAGTTCTGGACCACGTCAGAAGCCTGGTGGCTGGTGGCAGCCGGACCGGTCACGCTGGTGCCGCTGGTCTGCTTCAACGCGGCTGCGCGGCATTTGCCCTACACGACACTGGGCTTTCTCCAGTACCTGGCGCCGACATTGGTGCTGCTGCAAGCGGTGTTGCTGTTTGGCGAGCACCTGTCGTCCAGCACCCTGGTAGCGTTCATGTTCATCTGGGCCGGTCTGGCGGTTTACAGCGTGGATGCGTGGCTCAGTTTGCGTCGCCGCAGCTGATCAAAAAACACACAAACCTCTACAGGCCACGAGTTCCGTGGCCTGCACCATTCCTTCCCAAGGTTATCCACAGCGTGATCCCCGCCGATTGTGCGCAAGTGGCTGAAACTGCTGGTTTTTTGATCAGATCCTGAAGAACCCCGGTCCGCGTGGCCTGGCGGGGTGTCTCTACAGGTTATCCACAGGCCGGTGCACGTTTTACTTGGATAACCTGATCAGGGCTCACTGCGCAGCACCAGTTCGACCATCAGATCGTCGGCCAGGGTTTCCAGGCGCGATTGCAGGACGTCCAGCGACAGCGTCAGCGGAACGGCAAGAATCGCTTCGGCATGGAACAACGGCTCGCTGCTCATCGGTGCCGGGCGCACTTCGGTAACCAACCGTTCCAGACTCACCCCCTGCTCGTTCAACAAGCGTGTGATGTCACGCACGATCCCCGGGCGATCATTGCCCACCAGTTCCATCGCGATCGGCTTCCAGGTGCAGGATTGTTCGATGCTGCTTTCGGCGATCAATACGCGAATGCCCTGGGTGGACAAGCCTTGGAGGGCATCGACCAATTCGTCATAGGCCTCGGCCGGCACCCCCACCCGCAGAATGCCGGCGAATTGTCCGGCCATGCGCGACATACGGCTTTCCAGCCAGTTGCCGCCGTGCTCGGCAATGCATTGGGCAATGCGCTCGACTTGCCCGGGTTTGTCCGGGGCGAAAACGGTGAGTACGAGGTGGTCCATGGCGCAGCCCTCTGGTCATGATTTTTGTTGCAGAGAACCAAGTATAGGCAAGGGTTGAACCTGCGCTGACAGGTCAGGCGCCTTCGCGAGCAGGCTCGCTCCCACACGGTTGTGCAGGCTTTTGTGGGAGCGGGCTTGCTCGCGAATGGATGCACCGCCGACCTGACCGATCAAACAAATCGTGTACAACTTTTGATATTTAACTGGAACAATCTACTGCTTTTTTGAGAACATCCTGTTTCGCGCCGTGACCGCAATGCGTCATGGGGTCGCAGAACGACGTGATTAGTCTAATTTTCACAACCGCAATTCATCATGTAGTATGCCGCAGCGCGCACTACATAACGTTGGATCGATGTCTGCCGCCGGCACGTTCGCAACCCTGAAAGCCCTGTCAGCAAGGCCCCAAGCCGTTGATTGGTCCCAACCCAGCCGCCCGTCATGGGCATGTACTGGCAGAGGGGTTTGTGGTTTAAATGGCCAAAGGCTTCATTGTTAAATTGAAGAGCTGAAAAGCGAAATAGCTGAGCAGAGTGAGGCAAGCAATGACTGAACACGTTCAAGTCGGTGGCCTGCAGGTCGCCAAAGTCCTGTTCGACTTCGTGAACAACGAAGCCATTCCCGGTACCGGCCTCACCGCCGATAAGTTCTGGGCCGGTGCCGACAAGGTCATCCATGACCTGGCGCCGAAGAACAAAGCCCTACTCGCCAAACGCGATGATTTCCAGGCTCGTATCGATGGCTGGCACCAACAGCGTGCCGGTCAGGCGCACGACGCCGTGGCCTATAAAGCCTTCCTGCAAGACATCGGTTATCTGCTGCCAGAAGCGGCCGATTTCCAGGCAACGACGCAAAACGTCGATGACGAAATCGCCCGCATGGCCGGCCCGCAGCTCGTGGTGCCGGTCATGAACGCCCGCTTTGCGCTCAACGCCTCGAACGCCCGCTGGGGCTCGCTGTACGACGCGCTCTACGGCACCGACGCCATCAGCGAAGCCAACGGTGCGGAAAAAGGCAAAGGCTACAACAAGGTGCGCGGTGACAAAGTCATCGCCTTCGCCCGTGCCTTCCTCGACGAAGCGGCGCCATTGGCGGCCGGCTCCCACGTCGATTCCACCGGCTACAAGATCGTCGACGGCAAACTGGTGGTCGCCCTTAAAGGCGGCAGCAACACCGGCCTGCGCAACGACGCCCAGCTGATCGGCTTCCAGGGCGATGCCGCTGCACCGACCGCGATCTTGCTGAAAAACAACGGTCTGCATTTCGAAATCCAGGTCGACGCCAGCACCCCGGTCGGCCAGACCGACGCGGCCGGCGTCAAAGACATCCTGATGGAAGCCGCACTGACCACCATCATGGACTGCGAAGACTCGGTTGCCGCCGTCGACGCCGATGACAAAGTGGTGATCTACCGCAACTGGCTCGGCCTGATGAAGGGCGATCTGTCGGAAGACGTCGCCAAGGGCGGTCAGACCTTTACCCGCACCATGAACGCCGACCGCACCTACACCGCAGTCGATGGCAGTGAACTGAGCCTGCACGGTCGTTCGTTGCTGTTCGTGCGCAACGTTGGCCACCTGATGACCATCGACGCGATCCTCGACAAAGAGGGCAACGAAGTGCCGGAAGGCATTCTCGATGGCCTGGTGACCTGCCTGTCGGCGATCCACAACCTCAACGGCAACAGCTCGCGCAAGAACAGCCGCACCGGCTCGGTCTATATCGTGAAGCCGAAGATGCACGGCCCTGAAGAAGCCGCGTTCACCAACGAGCTGTTCGGTCGTATCGAAGACGTGCTGGGCCTGCCACGCAACACCTTGAAAGTCGGGATCATGGACGAGGAGCGTCGTACCACGATCAACCTCAAGGCCTGCATCAAGGCGGCGAGCGAGCGTGTGGTGTTCATCAACACCGGTTTCCTCGACCGCACCGGCGATGAAATCCACACCTCCATGGAAGCCGGCCCGATGGTGCGCAAGGCGGACATGAAGGCGGAAAAATGGATCGGCGCCTACGAGAACTCCAACGTCGATATCGGTCTGAGCACCGGCCTGCAAGGTCGCGCGCAAATCGGTAAAGGCATGTGGGCCATGCCGGACCTGATGGCAGCGATGCTCGAACAGAAAATCGCTCACCCGCTGGCCGGTGCCAACACCGCTTGGGTACCTTCGCCGACTGCCGCTGCACTGCACGCACTGCACTACCACAAGGTCGACGTGTTCGCCCGTCAGGCCGAACTGGCCAAACGTGCCCATGCTTCGGTAGACGACATCCTGACCATCCCGCTGGCGGTGAACCCGCAGTGGACCGCCGAACAGATCAAGAACGAACTGGACAACAATAGCCAGGGCATTCTCGGTTACGTCGTGCGCTGGATCGACCAGGGCGTCGGTTGTTCGAAAGTGCCGGACATCAATGATGTCGGCCTGATGGAAGACCGTGCCACGCTGCGTATTTCCAGCCAGCACATCGCCAACTGGCTGCGCCATGGCGTCGTCACCGAAGAGCAGGTCATGGAAAGCCTCAAGCGCATGGCGCCGGTGGTTGACCGTCAGAACGCCGGCGACGCGCTGTACCGTCCGCTGGCCCCGAACTTCGACAGCAACATCGCCTTCCAGGCAGCGGTCGAACTGGTGGTCGAAGGTACCAAACAGCCGAACGGCTACACCGAGCCGGTCCTGCACCGTCGTCGTCGCGAGTTCAAGGCCGTCAATGGCCTGTAACTGAGCGTCTGCGCCGGACATGAAAAAGCCCTGATCGAAAGATCAGGGCTTTTTTGTTTGCATGATTTGTTGCTCTTTGTGGGCGCGGGCTTGGACTAAGGCTCAATCCCAAGCTCATGCTTGACCAACTCCAGCAGCTTGTCGGCATCAATCGGCTTGAGCAGAAAGTCCACCACATTCAAATGCATCGCGGCGATCGCATCTTTTACGTCGGCATCGCCCGAGACGATGATGACCGGCAACGCCGCCCGTACCGACTCGCGCACCTGTCGGATCAGGTCCAGCCCGTCGACATGCCCCATGCGCAGGTCGGTAATCACCAGTCCGATCGAAGGTTTCTCCTCCAGCATCTTGAGTGCCGCTTCGCCACTGGCCGCGCTCAGGCAGCGAATACCGTCCAGTGCCAGGATCTCTGACAGCAACTCCCGGGCATCTTTATCGTCGTCGACGATCAGCACCCGTTGCGGTGGCAGGTCAGGTTCCAGCATGACTGCACTCAGCGCTTCGCGCTCGGCGTCGCTCAAAATATCGTGGTCGGACATGGCTTTCTCTACATATTCAATACAATTCCCTAGCACAGTGGTGAGACATCGCTAAGCAGACCATCAATGTGCACCTCGTCGGAAAATTTTCCAATAGGGCAGAAGAGAGGTTTTTCGCACGTTTGCGTAGGATTCCTCCGACATTTCAGGACGCTAACAGCCTACCTAGACTTACGTCCAATGGGCACCCCGGCCACAGGGGTCGACCATGTCCTGGTCATCCGACTACAACAATTCAAAAAAGACTGCGGTAATGGTTATGAGTAAAGCGGACGCCTTCACACAGGCAGGGAAAACCGCGGTGTTGCAGAACATCCAGGGTACATTGCAATTCCTTCAGCGCTTCCCGCCTTTCAACCAGATGGAGCACGCGCACCTGGCGTATCTGGTCGAGCAATGTCAGCTGCGTTTCTACGCCCCCGGCGAGAGCATCATCAAACCCGCCGACGGCCCGGTCGAGCACTTCTATATCGTCAAGCAAGGCCGAGTCGTGGGTGAGCGTCCGGATACGGCAAAAGGTGGCTCCGAAACAGTCTTCGAGATCACCACCGGCGAATGTTTTCCCCTCGCGGCGTTGCTGGGTGAACGGGCGACCCGCACCGAGCACCTCGCCGGCGAAGACACCTTTTGCCTGCAGCTGAACAAGCCGGCGTTCATCCGCCTGTTTTCGCTATCGGACACCTTCCGCAACTTCGCCCTGCGCTGCGTCAGCAGCCTGCTGGATCAGGTCAACCAGCAAGTGCAGCAAAAAGCCGTGGAAACCCTCGGCACCCAATATTCGCTCAATACCCGACTGGGTGAATTGGCCATGCGCCACCCGGTGTCATGCGCCCCGCATACACCCTTGCGCGAAGCCGTGACATTGATGCACGAACAACAGGTCGGCAGCATCGTGGTGGTCGATGAACTCAAGGTGCCACTGGGGATTTTCACCCTGCGCGACCTGCGTCAGACCGTGGCCAACGGCAGCAGTGATTTCAACGAAGCCATCGAAGGGCACATGACCCGGGCACCGTTTTTCCTGTCGCCGGATCACAGTGCATTCGACGCGGCGATTGCCATGACCGAGCGTCACATCGCCCATGTCTGCCTGGTCAAGGACCAACGCTTGTGCGGCGTGGTTTCCGAGCGCGATCTGTTTTCCCTGCAACGGGTCGACCTGGTGCACCTGGCGCGCACCATCCGCAACGCGCAGAAGGTGGAAAACCTCGTGGCGCTGCGGGGCGAAATCGGCCAACTGGTCGAGCGCATGCTGGCCCATGGCGCGTCTTCGACGCAGATCACCCACATCATTACCCTGCTCAACGATCACACCGTATGCCGGGTGATCGAACTGACCCTCGCCGAAAAAGGCGATCCCGGCGTGCCATTCAGTTGGCTGTGCTTCGGCAGTGAAGGCCGTCGCGAGCAGACCCTGCACACCGATCAGGACAACGGCATTCTGTTCGAAGCCAGGGATGCAGCCCATGCCGCCGAGATTCGCGGCAAGTTGTTGCCCATCGCCCAGCAGATCAACCAGAGCCTGGCGCTGTGCGGCTTCACCTTGTGCAAGGGCAATATCATGGCCGGCAACCCCGAGCTGTGCCTGTCCCGGGCCGAATGGGCGCGGCGCTTTGCGGCGTTCATCCGCGAGGCCAACCCGGAGAACCTGCTGGGTTCGAGCATCTATTTCGATCTGCGCGTGGTCTGGGGCAGCGAGCAAGGCTGCGAGCAGTTGCGTCGGGGCATTCTCGATCAGGTCGGTGACAACCGTTTGTTCCAGCGCATGATGGCCGAAAATGCGCTGCGCAATCGCCCGCCCGTAGGGCGTTTGCGCGAGTTCGTGTTGACGCGCAAAAATGGCGAGAAGGCCACCCTGGATTTGAAAGTTCAGGGGCTGACCCCATTTGTCGACGGCGCCCGACTGCTGGCCCTGGCCCATGGCATAGAGGCCAATAACACGCTGGAGCGTTTTCGCCAATTGGTCGCCAAAGAGGTCATCGACCCCCTGGACGGCGCCGCGTACGAAGAGGCCTATCACTTCATCCAGCAAACCCGCATGCAGCAACATCAATTGCAGACCCGGGAGAATTTTCCCTACTCGAACCGGGTCGATCCCGACAGCCTCAATCACCTGGACCGGCGCATCCTGCGTGAGTCCCTGCGTCAGGCCCAACGCCTGCAGAGCAGCCTGACCTTGCGGTATCAGTTATGAGCCTGTTTTCCTGGCTGCGCCCGCCAAGTCCCACCCTGCCCGCCGACCTGCAACATCGTCTGGAACGCTTGCCGGCCGCTGCCGCCCTGGGCGAATGCAGCCTGCGTGAACAGCGCTGGGTGGTACTCGATCTGGAAACCACCGGGCTGAACCTGAACAAGGACCATGTGTTGTCGATTGGGGCGGTAGCGATCGAGGATGGGGCCATCGATTTTCGCCAGCAGTTCGAACGCACCTTGCAATATCCGCAAGTAAAACTCGGCCCCAGTGTGCTGATCCACGGCATTGGCCCCAGCGCCATTGCGGCGGGCAGCGATCCAGCAGAAGCGCTGGTGGACTTGATGGAGTACCTCGGTGACAGTCCGGTACTGGCCTTCCACGCGCCGTTTGACCAGCACATGCTCGGCCGTGCGCTGAAAGATCACCTGGGTTTCAAGTTGCAGCATCCGTTTCTGGACGTGGCGGACATTGCACCGCTGCTATGCCCCCAGGCGCACTTTCGCGAGGCCGGGCTGGACGACTGGATCGACTGGTTCAAGCTCGAAGTCTTCGAACGCCACCACGCCAGTGCCGACGCCCTGGCCACCGCTGAACTGGCGCTGATCCTGTTCAGCCGCGCACGGCAGCAGCAGATTCATAGCCCGTTGAATTTGCAACAGCGATTGAGTCAGTGGAAGCGGCGGCAACAAGCGCCGTCCTTCTAGTCTTCGGCGCCTGCTCTGGCCTCATCGCGGGCAAGCCCGCTCCCACAGGAGTACCGAAACCCCTGTGGGAGTGGGCTTGCCCGCGATGAACGATGACGCGCTCTCCCGACCAACGCCGATTGCGGACCTCCCGCGCCTCTGCCACAATCGCGAACAATTCTCGTTAGTTAATACTTCCCAAGCGGTGATGCGGCGTGTCGTCAGTCCCAAGCCCTCAAATTGAGCTCGTCGGTGCGTTATATCGCGACCATCGCGGTTGGCTATTGGCCTGGCTTCGACGCAATGTCGCCTGCCCACAGCGGGCCGAAGACCTGAGCCAGGACACGTTCGTGCGCTTGCTGGGCCGCGAGGAACTGAAGGAACCACGCGAACCGCGGGCATTCCTGGTGGCCATCGCCAAGGGCCTGCTGTTCGATTATTTCCGTCGCGCCGCGCTGGAGCAGGCTTACCTCACCGAGCTGATGCTGATTCCCGAAGCTGAACAACCTTCGGCGGAAGAGCAGCAGATGATCCTCGAAGACCTGAAAAACATCGACCGTTTGCTCGGCCAGCTTTCCACCAAGGCCCGGGCGGCGTTCCTCTACAACCGTCTCGACGGTCTTGGCCACGCAGAAATCGCCGAGCGCCTGGGGGTATCGGTGCCGCGGGTGCGCCAGTACCTGGCCCAGGGCATTCGCCAATGCTACATCGCGCTGTACGGTGAGCCGACATGAACCCGCTCGGTTCCAAACCGGTATCGGCCAACGTGCTGGACGCAGCGATTGCCTGGCAATTGTCCATGGATGGCGCCAACCCCGTAGAGCGCGAAGAATTCGCCAAGTGGCACGCTGCCCACGAAGAGCACGCCCGCGCCTGGCGCCAGTTGGGCATGCTCGACCAACGCTTCAGCGCAGCCAGTGGCCCGGCCCGCACAGCCCTGCTGCAATCGCGCGAAGGCATCCGCCGACGGGTGCGCAAACTCGGCAATGGCGTGGCGAGCGTGGTGGCCGTGATCGGCCTGGCGTTATTTGCCGGGCCACGTTACCTGCCGATCGATTACTGGCTGGCCGACCAGCGCACCGCTGTTGGCGAGCAGCGCACCCTGCGCCTGGCGGATGGCACGCTGGTCAATCTCAACACCCACAGTGCCCTGGATGTGCGCTTCGATGAGAAGCAGCGGCGCATCGTGCTTCAGGAAGGCGAAATCCTGGTTGAAACCGGTCATGGCGATCCCCGGCCGTTCATCGTCGAAACCCGTGACGGCAGCATGCGCGCGCTGGGTACGCGGTTTCTGGTCAAGCGTGAAGAAGAAGGCACACGCCTGAGTGTATTGCAGTCGGCGGTGGCGGTTCACCCCGAGTCCAGCCCGGATGAACAGATTCTGCGCGAAGGTCAGCAAGTGTTGATCCGCAATAACGGCCTGGGTCCGGTTCTGGCCGTCAACTTCGGCGCGGATGCCTGGACCCGCGGCATGCTGGTGGTGGACAACACGCGGCTGGAAGATCTGGTGCATGAAATCGGTCGCTATCGAACCGGTCACACAGGCGTCGCGCCGGAAGTGGCCGACCTGCGCATCACTGGCAGTTTCCCGCTGCGTGACACCGACCTGGCGCTCAATGCCCTGCTGCCGACCCTGCCGGTGCAGATCGAACAGCACACGCAATGGTGGGTGAAGGTAGTCGCCAAGGCCGAAACAAAGCCCTGAACCCGCACACAGAACCCTGTGGCGAGGGGGCTTGTCGGATCGCCGCACCGCCCCGTTGGGTCGCGAAGCGGCCCCCTGCATTTTCCTGACAGGCGGTGTTCGCTGACTTTACGCCTGCTTCGCAGCCGAACGGGGGCGAGCCCCCTCGCCACAGAGGCGCACGCCTGAAACCCTTCAGTGCTTATTGAATAACTGAATAGAAATTATTTTCATCCAGCCCTATCACTTTCTGATTCTCGTTCGGCACACAGGCAATTGAGAAATGTTTCCATTCAGGAGCCGCTGTATGTCCCGTTCGCTGAACACCCTGTTGCGCCCCAGTTTGCTGGCGGTCGCCGTTGCTCTTTGCACCCCTTTGGCCAGCAGCCAACTGGTCGCCGCTGAACAGGCGTCGAGCGTTCGCGCCTACAACCTGCCAGCCGCACCACTGGCCAGCACCCTGAACCAGATCGCCAGCCAGGCGGGCCTGGCCTTGTCGTTGAACCCCTCCCTGGCGGCAGGCAAAACCTCGGCGCCCGTCAACGGCCAGTTCGACGCCGCCAGCGCCCTGCGCGAGGCCCTGCGTGGCAGCGGGCTGCAACTGGAGCAAAGCAGTGCCGGCACCTACAGCCTGGTGGCCGTGCCCGAGGGCGTGATGGATCTGCCGGCAACCAGCGTGATTGGCGTGGAAGACGCTGAAAGCGCCTGGGGCCCGGTGCAAGGTTACGTGGCCAAGCGCACCGCCGCCGGCACCAAGACCGATACCGCGCTGGTCGAGGTACCGCGCTCGATTTCGGTCGTCACTCGCCAGCAGATGGACGACCGCAACGCGCATACCCTTGACGCCGCCGTGCGCTACCTGCCGGGCATCACCGCCAGCAGCTACGGCAGCGACACCCGCGCTGACTGGCTGCGCGTGCGTGGTTTCGAGCCGACTCAATTCCTCGACGGCCTGCCCCTGCCAAAAGGCGTCTACGCCAACCCGAAACAGGAAACCTGGAACCTCGACCGCCTGGCCTTGCTGCGCGGCCCGGCCTCGTCCGTGTACGGCCAGACCCCGCCAGGCGGCCTGCTGGACATGGTCAGCCGTCGCCCGAGCACCGAAGCCAGCAGCGAAATCCAGCTGCAGTACGGCAGCGACAACCATCGCCAGATCAACTTCGCCAGCACCGGCAAGATCGACGACGAAGGCCGGTTTCTCTATGGCGTGAGCGGCGTGGTGCGTGACGGCGGCACCCAGATCGACCATATCGATGACAAGCGCTACAACATTGCGCCAAGCCTGACCTGGAACATCGACGAAGACACCCGCTTCACCCTGCTGACGCAGTTCACCCGTGACGATACCGGCGTTACCAGCCAGTTCTATCCGATTCAGGGCACCAAGATCGACATGCCGTTCGGCAAGATCTCGCACCACAAGAACCTCGGTGATCCGGACTACGATTTCTACGACCGCACCTATTACGCACTGGGTTATGCCTTCGAGCATCGCTTGAACGATGTCTGGCAGTTCCGCCAGAACCTGCGCTACACCAAGTCGGACCTGTCGTTCCAGACGGTGACCGTCAACAGCTACTTTCCCTCCATCGGATTTGTCGTGGACGATGAAGGCAACACCGGGCGCGGCACGACCAATGTCGACGAAGACATCAGCCAGTTCGCCGTGGACAACAACCTCCAGGCCGACTTCGCCACCGGCGACATCAATCACACGCTGTTGATCGGCCTGGACCACCAGCGCAGCAACACCAACTACACCTCGATCTTTGGCACCGCACCGGCCATCAACGTCAACGATCCGGTCTATGGCTTGCCGATCACCCGTCCACCACGCTCCTCGGCGTTTTATGACTATGACCAGAAGACCTACCAGACCGGTCTGTACGTCCAGGATCAAATGGCCCTCGATCAATGGCGCCTGACCCTCGGCGGTCGTGAAGACTGGGTCCATACCGGCACCAAATTCTTCAACAAGGGCGATGCCACCAACACTCAGCGCGACAAGAACTTCAGCGGCAACGCGGCGATCAGCTATGTGTTCGACTCGGGCTTCGTGCCTTACTTGTCCTACGCCGAATCGTTCCAGCCGGCCAGCAATGCCGTCGCCTCGCCGACCGATTCGTTCAAGCCGACCGAGGGCAAGCAGTGGGAACTGGGTATCAAGTACCAGCCACCGGGCAGCAACACACTACTGACGGCCGCTGTGTATGACCTGACCCAGAAAAACGTTGCCGTCACCAACAATGTGGGCAACGTGACGGTCACCAGTCAGACCGGCGAAGTGAGAGTCAAAGGCCTGGAGCTGGAAGCCGTTTCCGACGTGACCGAAAACCTCAAGGTCACCGCTGCCTACACCTTGGCCAAGTCCGAAGTGCAAGATGGCGCATTCAAGGGCAATCGCCTGCAACTGATGCCTAACCAGCAAGCATCAGTATGGGGCGACTACACCTGGCACAACGGCGTGCTCGACGGCTTCGGCATCGGCGCCGGCGCGCGCTACACCGGCAACACTTACGGTGACGAGGCCAACACCTGGCTGGGCAAGGCCGACGCCTACACGGTGTTCGACGCCGCGGTACACTACGACCTCGGCCGCCTGGACAACAGCCTCAAGGGCGCTTCGCTGGCCGTTAACGCCACCAACCTGTTCGACAAGGACTACATCTCGACTTGTGACAGCTTCTACTGCTACTACGGCGACCAGCGCAGTGTCGTCGCCAGTGCAACGTACAAGTGGTAACAGTTTGAGCTGACACGCCCTATGACCAAGCCGTCCCCAGAGGACGGCTTTGGTTTTTCTGAAGGCTATGAAATGAAAAGTAAAACAATTCGCCGCTGGTCCGCTGTTCATACCTGGACCAGCCTGATTTGTACGGTGTTCCTGTTGCTGCTGGCACTGACCGGCCTGCCGTTGATCTTCCATCACGAGATCGACCATCTCCTCGGTGATGCGGCCGAGCTGAAGCAGATGCCGGCAGACACCCCGCGGCTTGATTTGCAGCAGCTGGTAGCGGCGGCTGAAAAGCATCGTCCTGGCGAAGTCATGCAGTATTTCGGCTTCGAGGACGACGAGCCCAATGCCGCGATTGCGATCATGGCCCCCACCGCCGGTACCGAACCCAATTCGTCCCATACCTTCATGCTCGACGCCCGTACCGGCGAGGCCCTGGAGATGCCGTCGGCCAACGGTGGTTTCATGATGGTCATGCTGCGCCTGCACGTGGACATGTTTGCCGGCTTGCCGGGCAAACTGCTGTTGGCGTTCATGGGGATTCTGTTCGTGGTGGCGATCGTCTCCGGCACCGTCTTGTACCTGCCATTCATGCGCCGCCTGAAGTTCGCCACCGTGCGCCAGGACAAATCCACCCGCCTGCGCTGGCTCGACCTGCACAACCTGATCGGCGTCGTGACCTTGACCTGGGCCCTGGTGGTCGGCGTGACCGGCGTGATCAGTGCCTGCGCCGACCTGATCATTGCCGCCTGGCGCAACGACAGCCTGAGCGCGATGGTCGCGCCGTACCGCGATGCGCCACCGCTGACGCAACTGGCGCCGGCCACCCGGTTGCTCGACATCGCCAAGGACGACGCGCCGGGCATGCAGCCGGACTTCATCGCCTTCCCCGGCACGCGATTTTCCAGCGAGCACCATTACGCGGTGTTCATGAAAGGCAGCACGCACCTGACCTCGCACCTGCTGACACCGGTACTGATCGACGCCAGCACCCTGCAAGTCACCGCCGTGGCCGAGCGGCCCTGGTACATGGATGCCATGGGCATGTCGCAACCACTGCACTTCGGTGACTACGGCGGCATGCCGATGCAAATCCTCTGGGCGACCCTGGATGTGCTGACCATCATTGTGCTCGGCAGCGGAGTCTACCTGTGGGTGGTGCGGCGCAAGGCTGTCAGGCCTGTGCTGGAAAAAGCGGAGAGCGTGGCATGAAGCCCCGGCAGTCGAACTTCTGGAAAGTCTTTGCCATTCCCACCGTCATCGCGGTGCTCAGCGCGGCAGGGCTGTTTGCCGCGTTGCTCGGGGATGGTGTGTGGGATTCACTGAGCTGGCTGGGGCTGGGCATCCCGGCTGTGCTGGCCCTGCGCGGCCTCCTGCAACGCCGCTGACCCCCTGTAGGAGCGAGCTTGCTCGCGATGGACTTGAGAAAGCCGCTGGGCGTCAGGTTCCCCGCGTTATCGTTAACGTCCATCGCGAGCAAGCTCGCTCCTACAAGGGTATTTGCCATCTTGAGCAATCGCCCCAACACGCTATGCTGCCCGACTCTGCCACCGATCGAGACGCTGCCATGTCCGCCCCGAGCATGACCCTCTACCACAACCCGCTCTCTCCCTTCGTTCGCAAAGTCATGGTGCTGCTGCACGAAACCGGTCAACAGGACCGCGTGGCGCTGCAGACCAGCGTCCTCACCCCGGTTACCCCGGATCCGGCCCTGATCGACGACAACCCTCTGAGCAAAATCCCGGCCCTGCGCCTGGCCGACGGCAATGTCATCCATGACAGCCGGGTCATTCTCGACTACCTCGATCAGCAACACGTCGGGAACCCGCTGATCCCACGCGAAGGCTCGGCCCGCTGGCGGCGCCTGACCCTCGCCTCACTTGCCGACGGGATCATGGACGCGGCCGTGCTGGTGCGCTACGAAGTCGCCCTGCGTGCCCCGGAAAAACACTGGGACGAATGGCTCGACGGCCAGCGCGACAAGATCCGCCGCGCCCTGGCCCTGCTGGAAAAAGACGCGATTGCCGAGCTGGCCTGCCACTTCGACGTGGCCGCGATCAGCGTGGCCTGTGCACTGGGTTACCTGGACCTGCGCCACCCGGATCTGGATTGGCGCACGGCGAATCCGCAACTGGCGGCGTGGTACTTCGAGGTGAGCCAGCGGCCTTCGATGATTGCGACGATGCCGAAGGTTTAAAACGTCTGTACCAATGCACCCAACTTTTTGTGCCTGAACCTTAAAGCCACTCATAGCTCCGACACAAATAAGGGGTTGTGAAGTGGCTGCACGGCAACAATTAATTAAACGAATTAGATGCCGATCTTGAAGACAAATAATTGTGCAACGCACTCCGACCAATTGAAATCGCCGCCACAGCGGCAGTATCCGTATTTGCCAAAATCATTTTCTCTCTAAACGCTCCGCCACTTACAATCCCCGACCCAATAACCTTCCGATCTGCAATTCCAAATACAAACTCCAACCTATCATCGCTAATCTTACCACCCCTTATATCAACCGATACCTCATCCAAACTTCTACTTGCAGCAACAACCAGCTCTTTTATTTTTTTATTTTGCTTTTCAACACTGTAACTATCAGAAAAATATGATGTCCCACCAAACGGATCGATATGATAATAAAAATCCACAGAATTTACGGCCAAATGAGATACCTCATGTATAAGAACTCTAGCCATAGAAGCGGCATTCATTTGCGTTCGAAAAAAATCAGGCGTTATAAAAATTCGTTTTTCCTTGTCCCCCCTACGAACAAAGGCAATTTCATGCTTAGGGTTGATCGGCGCTATAAAAACGATCTGCTCACCTAGCTCATCACCCTCAAAATAGCTACCTAATAACTCCTGTGACTTTTTAAAATCATTCACCAGGTTCTCTGCTGGCACATCCATCCACTTATAGATTTTACGCATTCTCCGATGGGCTTTATCCTCCCCATCATCAGTATCCAATGCAATAATTGCTTCAGTAACTATTTCAACGGCAAGATGTAATGCATTATCAAACGCATTTATATGGTGTTTCTTGAACTGATCACGACCACGAGCAATAATAAAATAACTTTTTTCGAGACTTAGTTCGTGTTCATCTCCCTCACCACTGTACAACCCCACTATATCTCGTCGACCAACCGGGCTACCCCCCACCATACAATACAAATTCAGCCCATCAACTAGCCCGGCCGGATCGGGATTAACCCACCGTTGCAACCAAGGTGCGTAATACCTGAAGCCGTAATAATACAACCCTGTCACATCTCTTTCTTTCCCAGAATAACGAACGCATTTGTATTTAGCCTCAACTTGCGAACGCCCCATCCACCACGCTGTACCACCGTAGGCGTAATAACTTTCATAACTAATTAGATTGCCGAGGCGATCGAGCTCCAGTGTGCTACTGCCCAAATGATCATCCAGGCTGTAACGCACCTGATCCTCATCGATCCCATCCGGTTGCCCTTGCTCCCAATGCAGAAGCCGGACACTGCTGCGTCCCGACTGGACATTGATCACATGCAGGATTTCACCGGGGCTATCCGCCCCTTCAATACGAATCTCCAAGCCTGGCAAATAACGAACTTCCGACTTCCGCGTCATATTCGAAGTTAAAGCACAGCGAACTTTGCGCACCCGCATACCGGCGCCGTCATACAGATAACGCTCACTATCGTTTCGACCGTCATCGCGCGAAACCAGAACGACTTCACCCAGTTGATTGCGGGCCGTCCAGCGCATCGGTTGCCCCGGCGCCAAAAACCTCAGATTGCCGTTGCTATCGAAACCCGCATCGAAGTCCGGCTCCTGCCCTTCGACCCGAGTCAGCCCGCGATTGCTGTTCTGAGCAATGCCCATCAAATGCGTTGGTTTGTTGCTGTGATGCTGTTCGATCAGGTTTCCGCCTGCGTCATAACACCAACTCTGGGTGTAGTTCTGTAGTCGAGCAGGATCCGCAGGTGAGATGAGGTCGGGCAGCGCTGGGCCGTTGACTGCTGAAGCGACTTCACGCCCCGTAGCCCTGACCAACTGATAGAGCGAGTCGTACCAATAACGACTGATCGGTACGATACGTTGATTGGCGAACCAACTGACGGGCTGGGAAGCATCGGTCAAGCAAAGGATGTTGCCCACCGGGTCATAGTCGTAACGCAAGTCTTGCAAGTTCCGCTCGCCTTTACATGCAAGCAGATGCCGCAGTCGGCCATCACCGGAATCGTAGACGCTGGTGCTGATGACACCATTGCCCGAGAGCTCGCGCTCAACTTGACCGGAAGCGTTATAGGCCATACCGCCGACTAATAAGTGCTCAGGCTTACCGGACACTTTCAGCCAGACACTTTGCAATTGCCCTTGAACGCTGTAGGCATAACGCCGGGTATGGCCTGCTGCATCCACCTGTTCAAGTACGCTGCCCGTTGCATCGTATTGCCAGCGGCTGGTGTAAGCTTTGTCTTCACCCTGTTCAAGCAAGGCACTTTGTTGGCTCTCGGTGGCAGGCCAACCTGGGTGATCCACCTCTGTCAGAAAACGCCGCATCTCTGTGATCGGCGCACCACTCAGGTTGTAGTCAGCCACCACACGTGCACCGGCGGTGTCCACATGACGAATCAACCGACCGCATTGATTCCGAGCACTTGTCTCAGCGGTCGCCGTCCCGTAGTAAAAACGCTCAACACACCGATTGTTCTCTTCGACACCCAGCGGACGACTCATCGAGTCATATTCAAAGCGCGCCGTATTGCCCTCCCCGTCCCAGCTTTGCTTTACCTGCCGTGCCTCGTCCTGTAATACCAGCCGCCAACCAGCATCCACGCTTGTCGTGAGTAAGGGCTGCCCGGTCAAGCCGTGAGTGCGAATGGTCGAAGCGACAGGCGTCAGACCGGAACCCAAGCGCGCATCCCAGTTAGCCACTGATCTACCCGCGGCATCGAAAGTCTCGCGACTGGTCCGCGTCTCTGGAAAGGATTCATTACTGGATGCTCGGCAATAAGCAACAGACGCCACCGGCAATCCACGAGCGTCAACTACCGCCAACTTCGGTGTATGGCGGTGCACAGCGTGGGTGGTTTCCATGTGCAAACCCTCAAGGCGCAATCACATGAGGTTAGACGAACACACTGAGCTTCACATGGAGCCCCTCCCGTACTTCGTCACTCACTTGCCGCATGCCCCAAGCCTCACACCCCATCAATCAGCAATCGGGCTTGTCCGCGGTAAACCGCCGTGCCGGGTTCACCGCCGCACCGAACTCGCGCAACGCCTTGGCGCCGATCAGCAACGGATAGTTGAAGCTGCTGCGGTCTGTCAGGTTGACCTCGACCGTGCGCTTGACGTGCCCCAGGCACAGCTCCAGATCGACCACCGGACGCTTGGTCGGCGCGACGACTTCGCTGTCCTCCTCGTCCTCTTCGGAGCGGGTCTTGATCTTGCTGATGCGCGCGACCTTGTGTTCGTAAACCTGGTTGCCCGCATCCTTGGTGGCCAGGCGGAAACGCACCCAGTCTTCGCCGTCACGCTTGAAGGTTTCGATGTCCTTGGCCGACAGCGACGCGGTCAGGGCGCCGGTGTCCATTTTCGCCTTGAGGACCTGCCCGCCGATTTCCGGCAGGGCGATGTATTCGTAACGCCCGTACAGGGTCGGCTCGGCGGCCATGACCGGCAAAGCGATGAGGGAAAGCACTGCAAGGAGGGATTTCACGTAATGGGCTTCCATAAGAGTGAACTGCCGGATTTTAGACCGTTGTTCGCTTGATCGTTCCCCCAAGGTTACCGACCCGGAGGTGAAACATTCGTCACCCCCGATTTGGCCTGTCGCCCGAAGCTGCTTATCATGGCGCGCCCAACCGCTTCCACGAGTGACTTATGCGCCGCCTGCTCACCGGCTGTTTCGTGACCCTGCTTCTTCTGCTCAACACCTTGGTCCTGATCGGACCATTGCTGGTGTTTGCCCTGCTCAAGCTGATCCTGCCCGGCCGCTTGCGCGATTTCGCTTCCTGGGCCGTGATGTGGATCGCCGAAACCTGGTCGGAATTCGACAAGCTGATTTTCCGCGTCTGCATCCCCACCCAATGGGACATTCGTGGCGGTGAAGATCTGCGCCGCGATACCTCGTATCTGGTGATCAGCAACCATCAATCCTGGGTCGACATCCCGGCGCTGATCCAGACGCTGAACCGGCGCACGCCGTTCTTCAAATTCTTCCTCAAGAAAGAACTGATCTGGGTGCCCTTCCTGGGCCTGGCGTGGTGGGCGCTGGACTACCCGTTCATGAAGCGCTACAGCAAGGCGTTCCTGGCCAAACACCCGGAGCTGGCGGGCAAGGACCTGGAGATCACCAAAAAGGCCTGCGAGCTGTTCAAGCGCCAGCCGGTGACAGTGGTCAACTATCTGGAAGGTACGCGTTTCACCGCAGCGAAAAGCGCTCAACAGCAGTCGCCGTTCACTCACCTGCTCAAGCCCAAGGCTGGCGGCGTGGCATTCGTGCTGGCGGCAATGGGCGAGCAGCTGGACGCCGTTCTCGATGTGACGGTGGTTTATCCGCAGCAGAAGATTCCGGGGTTCTGGGACCTGATCAGCGGCAATGTGCCAAGGGTCATCATCGACATCACGACCCGCGAACTCGACCCGGCGCTGTGGCAGGGCGATTACGAAAACGATCCGGTATTTCGCGAGAAGATCCAGAACTGGGTCAACCAGCTCTGGATCGAGAAGGACCTGCGCATCGACGCCTTGCGCGCCGAGCGCTACTGAATCAGCTACCGGTGCCGGTGCCGGCGCCCCAGATGTTGCCCAGGCTGCTCAGCAACGTACCGCCGACGCCCTGCTGACCAAGGTACTGCAAGAGCACCGGGGTAAACAGGCCGATCATGCCGGTGTCCATGCCCAGGGCACTGAAGGCGTTGTTCAGGTCGTTGGTGTCCTTGACGTTGCCCAGGGCGTTATCCAGGCCTGCCGCTTTGCCGCTGGAGCCGAGCAGACCCGCCAGCGCGCCCAACTCACCGCCGCCCGAGAGCATGTCGATGCCAGGCACGCTTTTGGCCAATTGCGAGTAGTCGGTCGAACTCAACTGGTTCTTCGCCAGGCCCAGCATCGCCCCGGCGCCGCCGATGGCTTGCTCTGGGGTGATGTCCAATTCACTGAGGGTGCTCAGCAAATCGGCAGTCTGCGGCGTCGGTGCGGCGGTCGCGGTCGCGTCATCGCCCTTCATGCCGGCAATGACATTGGCTGCATCGCTCAGGTTGAACTGTGCAAAGGCCGGACTGGCAGCCAGGGTCAGGAGTGATGCCAGTGCAAAACCGCGTGAAATCTTCATTCAGACATCCTCGATGAACACCGCCCGGCAATGGGCGGCGAAAAACTGTGCATTGGACTGACTCTCTCAAGGATTGTTCCCGGCCCTGCGAGCTTGTCGCAGACTCTGTAGGAGCTGCCGAAGGCTGCGATCTTTTGATCCTGGCGTGAAGATCAAGATCAAAGGATCGCAGCCTGGAACTGTGGGCGATACCGGCGGATGGCAAGCCGACGGGCCCAGTCCTTTATCAAGGTCCATTGGCTTCGCTTCGACGCGAACACAGCGCGCCTTGTGCCTTTCCTTTCCCTGACCTTCACGCTGGCCGTCATATCGAAACGACAGATAAACCTATCAATACTGAGAGTACACGTCGCATTTACCCTCCTCCAACATGACGACTCCAATCTATGTAAAGGAGTACACCATGATGCGCAAGACACTCACGGCAAGCGCCGTATTACTGTCGGTATTCACAGCTAACGCCATGGCGGCAACTGCTATGTGTCCGGCGACCGCCAGTATCGAACAAAAGAAAGAGGAGCCAGGCTACAGCTATTCCGCCCCCGGGCCGAATGGCCGCGTCTGGGTAGGCGAAAACCCCTATACCGATGAGGGAGATCTGAAAACCTTCGTGTTCGACGGAGCGTTCTACCGGACCGTCAGTTCCGAAGGGAATATGGATGTGGTTTCGTGTGATTACGTTGGAGACGACTTGTACGCGGGTGCCAGAATGACGCTGTACTCCTTCAGAGAGTGGGCACCCGTCAAAGGTACAAAATGGGAGGCCCAGCCAACTGCAGAAAAAACCGGAACCTTCAATAAGGCAAACTCCGTTGAGCTCTGCAATTCAAAGCTCGAAAAAGAATGTGCATTTAACTACCGAGTCCTGGCCATGCCACCAGCAGGCCACTGAACAAAAAAAGGGCGACCTCAGTCGCCCTTTTTTTACCCGACGCTTACGCCGCGCTGAACATCTTGTGCGGATCGATCACAAACTTCTTCGGCACGCCCGCATCAAACTCGCCATAACCCTGCGGAGCCTGATCCAGGCTGATCACCTGAACGCCCACCACTTCGGCGATGTTGATACGGTCCCACATGATCGCTTGCATGAGCGCGCGGTTGTACTTCATTACCGGGGTCTGGCCGGTGTGGAAGCTGTGGGACTTGGCCCAACCCAAGCCGAAACGGATGCTCAGGCTGCCCAATTTCGCGGCAGCGTCGACAGCGCCCGGGTCTTCGGTCACGTAGAGGCCCGGAATGCCGATCTTGCCGGCCACACGCACCACGCCCATCAGCGAGTTGAGCACGGTAGCCGGGGCTTCGTGTTTCACACCGTCATGGCCATGGCCACGGGCTTCGAAGCCGACGGCGTCGATGGCGCAATCCACTTCCGGTTCGCCCAGCAGTGCGGCGATCTGTTCGTGCAGCGGCGTGTCCAGGGACAGGTCGGCGATCTCGAAGCCTTGGGCCTTGGCATGCGCCAAGCGAACGGTGTTGACGTCACCGATGATCACCACCGCCGCACCCAACAGGCGAGCCGAAGCAGCCGCCGCCAGACCGACCGGACCGGCACCAGCGATGTACACAGTGCTGCCCGGGCCAACGCCGGCAGTCACGGCGCCGTGATAGCCGGTCGGCAGGATGTCGGAGAGGCAGGTCAGGTCACGGATTTTTTCCATGGCCCGGTCGCGATCCGGCAATTTCAGCAGGTTGAAGTCGGCGTACGGCACCATGGCGTATTCCGCCTGGCCACCGGTCCAGTCACCCATGTCGACATAACCGTAAGCACCGCCCGGGCGGGCCGGGTTGACGCTCAGGCACACGCCGGTGTGCATTTCCTTGCAGGAACGGCAGCGCCCGCAAGCCACGTTGAAGGGTACGGACACCAGGTCGCCGATTTTCAGGTTCTCGACGTCGCTGCCCTTCTCGATCACTTCGCCGGTGATTTCGTGGCCCAACACAAGGCCGGTTTGCGCCGTGGTACGCCCGCGCACCATGTGCTGGTCGGAACCACAGATGTTGGTGGAAACCACTTTGAGAATGACCCCGTGCTCGATCTTGCGACCGCGCGGGTCCTGCATTTTCGGATAGTCAATCTTCTGTACTTCGACCTTGCCAGCGCCGAGATACACCACACCACGATTGCCAGACATGCTTTCACCTCGCTGTTGTTTTTATGGAACCGCGTCGCCCAGGCAGGCAGCGCGTTAAATGCTCGGGTATAGATGCTGTTTCTTGTGTTGCTTGTGAGGGCCTCATCGCGGGCAAGCCCGCTCCCACAGTGGAACGGGGGACACAAGATCTGTGAACAACACAAAACCCTGTGGGAGCTGGCTTGCCAGCGATAGTTATCTAAAGAACGACCGTGCGATTGGCGTTCAAAAACACTCTTCTTTCGATGTGATAACCCACCGCCCGCGCCAGCGTCAGCCCTTCGATATCCCGCCCCTTGGCGATCAGATCTTCCGGGTAATGGCTGTGGTCCACTGCCTCGACGCCCTGGGCAATGATCGGGCCTTCATCAAGATCGTTGTTGATGTAATGCGCCGTGGCGCCCACCAGTTTCACCCCCTTGTTGTATGCCTGGTGATAGGGCTTGGCGCCCTTGAAACCCGGCAGCAGGGAGTGGTGGATGTTGATTGCCTTGCCATCGAGCTTGCGGCACAACTCTGGCGACAGCACTTGCATGTAGCGCGCAAGGATCACCAGCTCGGCACCGGACTCTTCGATCACCTGCCACACCTGACGCTCTTGCGACGGCTTGTCGTTCGGGTCCAGCGGGAAGTGGTAGTACGGAATCTGGTGCCAGTCAGCCAGCGGCTTGAGATCCGGGTGGTTGGAGACCACTGCGGCCACGTCCATCGACAATTGGCCGATGCGCTGGCGATAAAGCAAATCGTTGAGGCAGTGATCGGCCTTGGAGACCATAATCACCACTTTCGGCCGATAGTTCGGTTCAGTCAGTTCAAAGGTCATGCCGAAGGCTTCACCGCGTGAAGCGAGCCCCGCGCGGAATGATTGCTCGTCGAAACCGTCGGGTTGACGGAATTCCACACGAATGAAGAAACGGCCCGATAGCCGGTCATCGAAAGAGTGGTGCTCGGTGACGTAGCAGCCCTGCTCGAACAGAAAGCGGGTCACCGCGTCCACGGTGCCGAGGACGCTGGGGCAGTCGGCGGTCAGAATCCATGTGTCTGGGGCGCGGCTCATGGTGCGGTGACTCCTGTGAGATCTGTAAACAAAGCACCCATCTGTGGGAGCGAGCCTGCTCGCGATGGACGTCAACGATGACGCGTACTTCCTGATTTAACGCGTCGCTCTCAAGTCCATCGCGAGCAGGCTCGCTCCCACAGAGGAAGGTGGTGATCAGGCTTGCACGCTCAGCCCGTATTCGGCAGAAGCATCCTGCAACCACAGCCACCAGTAATCGGAGAAACTGCGACGAATCAGCAGTTCCCAGGTGTCTTCGGCGGTGTGACGGATCATCAGCTGCGACTTGGCGAACACCGTGCCGACGGCTTTGCCCACCGGGAAGTTGTTCGGGTGCACGTCGTAGCTGGTGGACTTCATCAGCACCTGGCGCACGTTCGGGCCGCTCAGTTCGAGGAGTTGCTGACCGCCGCTGACGTTGACGATTGCAATGTGCAGATCGCCCAGTGCTTCGCGCAGTTTCTGCTCGGCGGCGAACTCTTCACCGGTCGGCACGATCAGCAGCCACTCATCCGGCCCCATCCACTGCAGGCTGGTTTCGCCTTTGACGATGACGCTCAGTGCGCCCGGCAACTCGATGCCCAGGGCCTTGTGCACACCGGCGGCGAACGCGGCATCGTGGCCGTCGCCACGAATGGTCAGGTGGCCGAGGAGTTTTTTCTCACGCACGGTCACGCCGGCGTTCTTGCGACCCTTGCCCACCAGGCTGGCGAGGTCGGCATGATGCAACGACGACTCGGCCTTGGCCCCGGAGGTTGGGCGTTGTTGGTAAACATTGGCTGCGGTCATAAAGCACCTTTCCTGAATTCGTAATCCCTGTGGGAGCGGGCTTGCCCGCGATAGCGATTCGTCAGTCACAGTTGTGTTATCTGGTCTGACGCCATCGCGGGCAAGCCACGCTCCCACAGGTACTGTGGTGTCACACGTTCTGGCGTTCGCCTTTCGGATCGAAGAACACCGAAGAAACGATTTCCGCCTCGATCACGCTGCCGTCGGCCAGCGGTGCGAACACTCGCTCGCCCATCCGCTGCAACCCGCCCTTGACCACGCCCATGGCAAACGAATAGCCCAGGGAGTTGTGCAGGTAACTGGAAGTCACGTGACCCACCATGGTCATCGGGATGGCTTGCTTGGTGTTGAACACCAGTTGCGCACCTTCCGGCAGCCATTTGTTCGGATCGATAGGCTTCAGGCCAACCAGCTGTTTGCGCTGATCACGCACGCAGTCTTCACGGTTCATGCCACGCCAGCCGATCCACGAGAACGGTTTGGTGCGACCGACACACCAGCCCATGTTCAGGTCGTCCGGGGTCATCGAGCTGTCAGTGTCCTGACCGACGATGATGAAGCCCTTCTCGGCCCGCAGTACGTGCATGGTTTCAGTGCCGTACGGCGTCAGGTTGTACTTCTTGCCGGCGTCGACGATTTTTTCCAGCACGCCCATTGCGTAGTCGGCTTGCACGTTGACTTCGTACGACAGTTCACCGGTAAACGAAATCCGGAACACTCGCGCCGGCACTCCGCCGACCAAACCTTCTTTCCAGGTCATGAACGGGAAGGCTTCGCTGCTCAAGTCGATGTCGGTGACTTCGCTGAGCAGCTTGCGGCTGTTCGGCCCGGACAGGGTCATGGTTGCCCAGTGGTCGGTGACGGAGGTGAAGTACACCTTCATGTCCGGCCATTCGGTCTGGTGGTACAACTCCAGCCACTGCAGCACGCGTGCCGCGCCGCCGGTGGTGGTGGTCATGACGAAATGGTTGTCGGCCAGGCAGGCCGTCACGCCGTCGTCGAACACCATGCCGTCTTCTTTGCACATCAGGCCGTAACGCGCCTTGCCCACGTCGAGCTTGGTCCAGGCGTTGGTGTAGACGCGGTTGAGGAACTCGCGCGCATCCGGGCCCTGGATATCGATCTTGCCCAGGGTCGAAGCATCCAGCAGGCCGACGCTGTCGCGCACGGCTTTGCATTCGCGCTTGACCGCGGCATGCAGGTCTTCACCGGATTTCGGGAAGTACCACGGACGTTTCCACTGGCCAACGTCTTCGAACTCGGCGCCGTTTTTCAGGTGCCATTGATGCAGCGCGGTGTAGCGTACCGGCTCGAAGATGTGCCCACAGTGACGACCGGCCACGGCGCCGAAAGTCACCGGCGTGTAGTTCGGACGGAACATGGTGGTGCCCATCTGCGGGATGGTCACGTTCAGCGAACGGGCGGCGATGGCCAGGCCGTTGACGTTGCCGAGCTTGCCCTGATCGGTACCGAAGCCCAGTGCGGTGTAGCGCTTGACGTGCTCGACCGACTCGAAGCCCTCGCGGGTCGCCAGTTCGATGGCGGCAGCGGTGACGTCGTTTTGCAGATCGACGAATTGCTTCGGCGCCCGTGCGGTGTTCTTTTCATGGGGTACCTGGAACAGCGCCAGGGTCGGCTCTTCGAGACGGCTCAGGGCTTTTGGCAACACACCTTCAATCGTCTGGAACCCGGCTTCGGCAGCGGCGCGGGCGCCACCTTCAAAACCGTCAGCCAGAGAATCGCCAAGACCGTAGACACCGTTGATGCCACCGACGCATACGCGTTTCTGCGGTGCTTCACCCGGTACGAAACCGAGGATGTCTTCGCGCCAGATCGGCTTGCCACCCAGGTGCGAAGCCAGGTGAACCACCGGGCTGTAACCACCGGAACTGGCCACCACATCGCAATCAAGCCATTCGCCAGGACTGGTCACGGCGTGGGCCTTGACGTCGATGGCGGCCACACGGGCAGCGGTCACGCGCTTGCTGCCACGGGCCTCGATCACGGCGCTGCCGGTGAGAATGCGGATGCCTTTGGCACGCGCCTCTTCCACCAGCGCACCACGCGGGTTACTGCGGGCGTCGGCGATGGCCACCACTTGCAGGCTGGCATCGAGCCAATCCAGGGCAACGCGGTAGGCGTGGTCGTTGTTGGTCGACAGCACCAGCTTCTTGCCCGGTGCCACGCCGTAACGACGCACGTAGGTCGAGATGGCGCCGGCGAGCATGTTGCCCGGCACGTCGTTGTTGCCGTAGACCAGTGGGCGCTCGTGAGCGCCGGTCGCCAGCACCACACGCTTGGCACGGACCCGGTGGATGCGCTGACGCACCTGGCCAATCGGTGCGCGGTCGCCGAGGTGATCGGTCAGGCGCTCGTGAATGGTCAGGAAGTTGTGGTCGTGATAGCCATTGACGGTGGCGCGCGGCAACAGCAGCACGTCCGGGGTGTTCTTCAGTTCGTCGATGACACTGGCAACCCACTCGGTCGCAGGCTTGCCGTCGAGGCTTTCGCGGGAGTCGAGCAGGCTGCCGCCGAACTCTTCCTGTTCGTCAGCCAGAATCACACGGGCACCGCTGCGCGCAGCCGCCAGTGCAGCCGCCAGGCCAGCAGGGCCAGCGCCCACGATCAGCACGTCGCAGTGCTGGTTCATGTAGTCGTAGGTGTCCGGATCGTTCTCGGTCGGCGAGCGGCCAAGACCGGCAGCCTTACGAATGTACTTCTCGTAAGTCATCCAGAACGATTGCGGGTACATGAAGGTTTTGTAGTAGAAACCCGGCGGCATCAGCTTTCCGCCGACCTTGCCGAGAATCCCCATCATGTCGTTGTTCACGCTCGGCCAGCCGTTGGTGCTGGTGGCGACCAGGCCTTGATACAGCGCCTGTTGCGTGGCGCGCACGTTCGGGATCTGCGTGGCTTCGGTGGCGCCGATCTGCAGCACTGCGTTCGGCTCTTCGGCACCGGCGGCGAAGATGCCGCGCGGACGGGAATACTTGAAGCTGCGACCGATGATGTCGACGCCGTTGGCCAGCAGTGCAGCGGCCAGGGAGTCGCCTTCGAAGCCTTTGTAGTTCTGGCCGTTGAAGGTGAAGCTCAAGACTTTGTTGCGGTCGATCCGTCCGCCGTTGGACAGGCGATTGATCTGGCTCATACCTTCTCTCCCAGAGCCGTGCTGGCCGCTTTCGGGCTATCGGTCTTGTCGGTGAATTGTGGCTTGGTGCCGATCTTGTAGGTCTCGAGAATCTCGTAGGTCACGGTGTCGCGGGTGACGTTGAAGTACTGACGGCAACCGGCGACGTGATCCCATAGCTCGTGGTGCAGACCGCGCGGGTTGTCGCGGAAGAACATGTAGTCGCCCCACTCCTCGTCGGTGCAGCTGTTCGGATCCAGTGGGCGCGGGATGTGCGCCTGGCCGGATGCATGGAATTCCTCTTCGGAGCGCAGTTCGCCGCAGTGAGGACAGAAGATATGCAACATAGGAAATTTCTCCTGTTAGTGGGCGACGGCAGCAGCGCCGTGTTCGTCAATTAGCGCACCGTTGTGGAAACGGTCGATGGAGAACGGTGCAGCCAACGGGTGCATTTCGCCCTTGGCCAGGCTTGCGGCAAACACGTTGCCCGAGCCAGGTGTGGCCTTGAAGCCACCGGTGCCCCAACCGCAGTTGAAGAACATGTTCGGTACCGGGGTTTTCGAAATGATCGGGCAGGCATCCGGCGTGGTGTCGACGATGCCGCCCCACTGACGGTTCATGCGCACGCGGGACAACACCGGGAACATCTCGACGATGGCCTGGATGGTGTGTTCGATCACCGGGTACGAACCACGCTGGCCGTAGCCGTTGTAGCCGTCGATACCGGCGCCGATCACCAGGTCGCCCTTGTCGGACTGGCTGATGTAGCCGTGCACGGCGTTGGACATGATCACGCTGTCGATAATCGGCTTGATCGGCTCGGACACCAGCGCTTGCAGCGGGTGGGATTCGATTGGCAGGCGGAAACCGGCGAGCTTGGCCATGTGCCCGGAGTTACCGGCAGTCACCACGCCGACGCGCTTGGCGCCGATGAAGCCCTTGTTGGTTTCCACGCCGATGCACACGCCGTTTTCCTTGCGGAAACCGATCACTTCGGTCTGCTGGATCAGGTCTACGCCAAGGGCGTCGGCGGCCCGGGCAAAGCCCCAGGCCACGGCATCGTGACGGGCCACGCCGCCGCGACGCTGGACGGTTGCGCCCATCACCGGGTAGCGAGTGTTTTTCGAGCAGTCGAGGTACGGGATCTCGTCGGCAACCTGTTTGGCATCCAGCAGTTCGCCGTCCACGCCGTTGAGGCGGTTGGCGCTGACCCGACGCTCGGAATCACGGATGTCCTGCAGGGTGTGGCACAGGTTGTAGACACCGCGCTGGGAGAACATCACGTTGTAGTTCAGGTCCTGGGACAGGCCTTCCCACAGCTTCATCGCGTGTTCGTACAGGTGGGCCGATTCGTCCCACAGGTAGTTGGAGCGCACGATGGTGGTGTTGCGCGCGGTGTTACCGCCGCCCAGCCAGCCTTTCTCGACCACGGCCACGTTGGTGATGCCGTGCTCCTTGGCCAGGTAGTAAGCCGTGGCCAGGCCATGCCCGCCACCGCCGACGATGACCACGTCGTAGACCTTTTTCGGGGTCGGCGTGCGCCACATGCGCTGCCAGTTTTCATGGTGGCTGAGAGAGTGTTTGAAGAGGCCGAAGCCCGAGTAGCGTTGCATAGTCATTTACTCCAAAACCGCACTCAGCGATAAACCGGGAAGTCCGCGCACAGGGCTGCCACTTGCTCGGCGACATTGGCTTCGACATCGGCATCGCCGAGGTTGTCGAGGATGTCGCAGATCCAGCCAGCCAGCGTGACGCACTGGGCCACCTTGAAGCCGCGCGTGGTCACCGCCGGGGTGCCGATGCGCAGGCCGGAGGTCACGAACGGCGACTGTGGATCGTTCGGCACAGCATTCTTGTTCACAGTGATATGGGCGCGACCGAGGGCGGCATCCGCGTCCTTGCCGGTCAGGCCCTGACGGATCAGGCTGACCAGGAACAGGTGGTTGTCGGTACCGCCGGACACTACATCGTAGCCGCGTTTGATAAACACGCCGGCCATGGCCTGGGCGTTGTCGATCACTTGTTGCTGGTAAGCCTTGAAGCCAGGCTCCAGCGCTTCCTTGAAGCACACCGCCTTACCGGCGATCACGTGCATCAGCGGGCCGCCCTGGGCACCCGGGAAAACTGCCGCGTTGAGCTTCTTCTCGATTTCTTCGTTGGCCTTGCACAGGATCAGGCCACCACGCGGACCGCGCAGGGTCTTGTGGGTGGTGGTGGTGACCACGTCGGCATAAGGCAGCGGGTTCGGGTACAGACCGGCAGCGACCAGACCGGCAACGTGGGCCATGTCGACGAACAGCAGCGCACCGACCTTGTCGGCGATCTGGCGGAAGCGCGGGAAGTCGAGGGTCTTGGAGTAGGCCGAGAAACCGGCAACGATCATCTTCGGCTTGCACTCGACGGCCAGGCGCTCGACTTCGTCGTAGTCGATCAGACCGGTCTTGGTGTCGATGCCGTACTGCACGGCGTTGTACAGCTTGCCCGAGGACGACACTTTGGCGCCGTGGGTCAGGTGACCGCCGTGGGCCAGGCTCATGCCGAGGATGGTGTCGCCGGCTTGCAGCAGGGCCAGGTACACGGCGCTGTTGGCCGAGGAACCGGAGTGCGGCTGGACGTTGGCGTAATCGGCGCCGAACAGTTGCTTGGCGCGCTCGATGGCCAGCGCCTCGACCTTGTCGACGTGCTCGCAGCCACCGTAGTAGCGCTTGCCCGGGTAACCTTCGGCGTATTTGTTGGTCAGGCCGCTGCCCTGGGCCTGCATCACGCGCTTGCTGGTGTAGTTCTCCGACGCGATCAGCTCGATGTGATCTTCCTGACGTTGCTCCTCGGCATTCATCGCCGCCAGCAGTGCATCGTCGTAACCCTGGATCTGGTCTTGCTTGCTGAACATCGCGTCTCTCCCAGCGGCGGCGGTGCGCCATTCGTCTCGGTGAGGCACTGGCTTTTCGGCAGTGCCCTTTGGTAGCGATGGTATGACTGGCTTGGAGTCGTCAAATGCCTACGGGCGCCACGCAAAGGTGCGTTTACGACATGGGAAGAAATGGCAGGCCAAACACGACCGTCGATCCAGCGCAGATCCCCTGTGGGAGCGAGCTTGCTCGCGATAGCGGCATCACATTCAACATTGATGTCGACTGACCCGCCGCCATCGCGAGCAAGCTCGCTCCCACAGGTCAGGCGATAGCCTGTCGCACTGCGAGCAACACCAGGAAATGCAGGGGATAGAGCGCATACGCCCAGCGGCGCATCGGGGGTGGTTTTACGTCATGGACGTGTCGCAACAAGAACAGTCCGAGCCATGGCGCAATCAGACAAGCGGCGATGGCCGGAATGGCCGCGTGGTTGCCCAGCCGTGCCGCGTGATACAGCACCTGCCATTGATTGGCCGCCACACAGACCACCCCGGCCAACAGCCCGAAATACCAAGGTCGTCGAAACACCAGCAGCATCACCCACGGCAACAACACGCCAAAGAAACCGAACATCAATCGCTCTGAGAAAATACCCGCCAGCACCAATGCGCCACCTGCCAGCAGTCGCGATGCAAGCGCCGGTTGCTGCCAGCCACGAACGACCAGCAAGCCCAGGGCAAGGGTGGGCAGCACGTTCAAGGTGTCGGGATGGGGAATGAACATCCGGTAAGGAATTTCACTCACCGCGCTAAACAGCAGCAACCAACCCAGATAACGCCATTGGCCACCGGTCGTCGTAGTCCGCTCGCGCGCCAGATTGGCCGCCATCGCCAGGCAGAACCACGGAAACGCCAGGCGCCCCGGCACATACAACCAATCGGCGGAAAAACCGACATATCGCAGGTGATCGAGCACCATGCTCAGCAGCGCCAGCCACTTGAGCAGATCCAGTGCCCCATCGCGCGGCTTTAAGTGCATGGCCTTGTGCATGATCTCCTGCGTTGTCACGTGCATAATTGCCCTTCGACACTGTATTTTCCCCACAGCGACATCCTGTGCGCTCCACCTGACGATCTTGGGTAAAGTGCGCACCCTCATTGACCACGGGACGCTTCACCATAGGCATCTCGACCACGGAAGCAGGCCATGACCGACAAGAGCCAACAATTCGCCAGCGACAACTATTCCGGCATCTGCCCTGAAGCCTGGGCGGCCATGGAACAGGCCAACCACGGCCACCAGCGCGCCTACGGTGACGACGAATGGACCGCCCGCGCGTCCGACGATTTCCGCAAACTGTTTGAAACCGACTGTGAGGTGTTTTTCGCCTTCAACGGCACCGCCGCCAACTCGCTCGCGCTGTCCTCCCTGTGCCAGAGTTACCACAGCGTGATCTGCTCGGAAACCGCTCACGTCGAAACCGACGAATGCGGCGCCCCGGAATTTTTCTCCAACGGCTCCAAGCTGCTGATCGCCCGCACTGAAAACGGCAAGCTGACCCCGGAATCGATCCGCGAGGTCGCGCTCAAGCGCCAGGATATCCACTACCCGAAACCTCGCGTGGTGACCCTGACCCAGGCTACCGAAGTCGGCAGCGTCTACACCCCGGACGAAATCCGCGCCATCAGCGCCACCTGCAAGGAGCTGGGCCTGAACCTGCACATGGACGGCGCACGCTTCTCCAACGCTTGCGCATTCCTCGGCTGTTCCCCGGCCGACCTGACCTGGAAGGCCGGCGTCGACGTGCTGTGCTTCGGCGGCACCAAGAACGGCATGGCAGTGGGCGAGGCGATTCTGTTCTTCAACCACAAACTCGCCGAAGACTTCGATTACCGCTGCAAACAGGCCGGGCAGCTTGCTTCAAAGATGCGCTTCCTGTCGGCACCCTGGGTCGGCATCCTGGAAAACGACGCCTGGCTCAAATACGCCAACCACGCCAACCGCTGCGCGCAATTGCTGGCCGAACTGGTCAGCGACATTCCTGGCGTGGAGCTGATGTTCCCGGTGCAGGCCAACGGCGTGTTCCTGCAACTCTCGGAGCCGGCCATCGCCGCCCTGACCGCCAGGGGCTGGCGTTTCTACACCTTCATCGGCAACGGCGGCGCACGCTTCATGTGCTCGTGGGATACCGAAGAAGCGCGCGTGCGTGAATTGGCGAAAGACATTCGTGAAGTGATGAGCACCTGAAATCGCTACAGCCAGCGGCGGGCGCTACAGAGTTTCGCCTGCCGCTTGTCGGCTCTGGTATTTCTTACAGTTCCAGATCTGAATATCGCCAGTGTAGGTTTTGCCGACCTGAAAATGATTCTTCGCAGTATTTCAGGAACTATGGCCTGTCGAACATTCGATAGGAAAACCGAGTTCCAGAGAGCGCAATCCAAATGAAAGATCAAACCTTGGTCCAACTCCTGAAAAGCGACTCCAAAAGCCCTTCCGCTCCCGTTTTAGTCAGTTGGGAGGAACTTCACAAATTTGCCAAGACCGGCGACACCGTTAAAATTGGGTTTAACGAGTTCCTGATCAGGCACAAAGAATTCGCGGGGGATGAAACTCGAGGGTTCGAAATAACGCTGTGGAGCTGAAGAAAAACTGATGGCTCCGACAGCCCACATCAGCGATTGATAACGACTTGATTTACACCCTTATCCTTTGTGACGGGGTGCTTTGCACCTCGTCACAAAGGCCTCCACTTGCCACAGTCGCTGTGGATTGAAACCTCCAGAAACCATCCCTCAAACCGACGCCTGCAAGACTTCGTCTACATTGTCTGTCGAGCCGATCAGCTCACATAACAACAATCAGGAGCGTCAACATGTCTTTGCAAGGCAAAACCCTGTTCATCACCGGCGCCAGTCGCGGCATCGGCCGCGAGATCGCGCTGCGGGCCGCACGCGATGGGGCCAACATTGTGATCGCAGCCAAAAGCGCCGAACCCCATGCCAAGCTGCCGGGGACGATTTTCAGCGTGGCCGAGGAAGTGCAAGCCGCAGGCGGCAAGGCGCTGGCTTTGCAGGTGGATGTACGTGAAGAGGATGCCGTACGAGAGGCGCTGGCCCGGGCCAATGAACATTTCGGCGGTATCGACGCACTGATCAACAACGCCGGGGCGATCAAGCTGACTGGGGTTCAGCACATCGAACTCAAGCGCTTCGACCTGATGCACCAGATCAACACCCGTGCCGTATTGCTGTGCAGCCAGGCTGCGTTGCCGTACCTGAAGAAGTCCGGTGGCCACATCCTCAACCTGTCTCCGCCGCTGAACCTGGCCACCAAGTGGTTCGCCCAATATAGCCCCTATACCGTCACCAAGTACGGCATGAGCATGCTGACCCTGGGCATGAGTGAGGAATTCAGGAATTACGGCATCAGCGTCAACTCGCTGTGGCCACAGACGATGATTGCCACCGCGGCCATCGAGTTTCAGTTGGGGTCGAAGGAATCGTTCAAGCATGCGCGAACGCCTGCGATCATGGCGGATGCGGCGCATGTGATTTTGAGCTGCACAAACCGCAGCCTGACCGGGCGGTTGTTGATTGATGAGGAAATTCTGCGGGAGAGCGGCATTACCGAGTTCGAACACTACCGGTTCGCGCCCGACAGCAGCGACAAGCTGATGACAGATCTGTTTATTGACTAAAACCCTCCCCTGTAGGAGCGAGCCTGCTCGCGATGAACCTGAGAACGCCGCGGGGCGCCAGGTTGCCAGCGTCACCGTTGACGTCCATCGCGAGCAGGCTCGCTCCTACAGGGGATTCGCGGCTGTCAGAATTCGATCCGCACGTCGCCCTTCGGCACGCTGCAGCACGACAGGATGAACCCTTCGGCTTCGTCTTCCTCGGTGATCCCGCCGTTGTGTTCCATCTCCACTTCGCCACCCAGCTTCAACACCTTGCAGGTGCCGCAGATGCCCATGCCGCACGCTTTCGGAATCATCAGGCCAACCTTGGCCGCCGCCGCATGCACGGTCTCGCCCGGGGCCACGCGGATGCTCTTGCCGGAGGCGGTGAACTCCACCTGATGCAGGTCCGCCGCATCGACTTCCGGTGCCTCGGCCGCTTGCTCTGCATGTTCTACCGCATCGGCGCGCGCCTCTGGCGGAGTCGCACCGAAGGATTCTTCGTGGTAACGCGACATGTCGAAACCTGCGCCTTCCAGCAAGCGCTTGACCGCGTTCATATAGGGTGTCGGGCCGCAGCAGAATACTTCGCGCTCAAGGAAGTCAGGCGCCATCAATTCAAGCATTCTGTGGTTCAGGTAACCGCGATAACCGGCCCAGGGCTCACCCATGCCGTGCTTCTCGCAGATCAGGTGCAGGTTGAAGTTTTCGATCCGCGACGCCATGTGCTCCAGCTCGCGGTGGTAAATGATGTCTTTAGGCGAACGGGCGCTGTGGATAAACACCATGTCGACATTGCCATTGGTGTCGTAGAACCAGCGCGCCATGGACATGACCGGCGTGATACCAACGCCGCCGCTGAGGTAGAGCACCTTCGGCGCGGTGAAGTCCATGGCATTGAACAGCCCGACCGGGCCGTGCACCGCCAGCTCCTGGCCTTCGTGCAGGGTGTCGTGCAGCCAGTTCGAGACCTTGCCGCCCGGCACACGCTTGATGGTCACCGAAAAGCTGTAGGGTACCGACGGCGAACTGGAAATGGTGTACGAACGCATGATCGGCTGGCCTTCGATTTCCAGCTCCAGGGTGACGAATTGCCCCGGTTTGAAGAAGAACAGGATCGGCTGGTCGGCCATGAAGCAAAAGGTGCGCACATCCCAGGTTTCCTGGATGACTTTGACGCAACGGACAATGTGTCGACCATTGGCCCAGGTCTGGGTGGTTACCGGATTCAGGAAGCTGTTGGACATGCTGATCTCCACGGCCGACTGTCGGCCTTCATGTTGGCGATTCTGCGTATAGCGCGGATCACCCATTTACCTATCTGCGACATTGACATGCTTATCGCGACCAGCCCCCAACGACCGGGGCTTGCGCGTCGGGAACAGATTGCACCATGTCGCCCATGGATAAGGTTCTGGCCAGCGCCGGCCCCACACTCGCCCCATACCAAGACACAACCATTACACCTTGCGTAGCAACCCTGATTAGCCACTTTCGCCGGCCACACAGAATGGCCTTGAGGATTAAACGATGGACGTCACTACTACCCTGAGCCTGGGCGATCCGCTGGAACCCGCACGCAAGGCCACCGCGCAAATGCTGCAGGAGCGCGAGCGCACGTTCTCGCTGCCGCAGCCGTTTTACTCCGACGAGCGCCTGTTTGATATCGACATGCAGGAAATCTTTCAGAAAGAGTGGTTGATCGCCGGCATGACCTGCGAGATCCCCACCAAGGGCAACTACCTGACCCTGCAGGTCGGCAAGAACCCGATCATCGTGATCCGTGGCGCCGAAGGCGTGGTGCACGCGTTCCATAACGTCTGCCGCCACCGTGGCTCACGCCTGTGCACCAGCGACAAGGGCAAGGTCGCCAAGCTGGTTTGCCACTACCACCAATGGACCTACGAGCTCGACGGGCGCCTGCTGTTCGCCGGCACCGAAATGGGCGCCGACTTCGACATGAATCAGTACGGCCTCAAACCGGTGAACGTGAAGACTGCCGGCGGCTACATCTTCATCAGCCTGGCGGAGAACCCGCCAGCCATCGATGACTTCCTGTCGACGCTCAACCACTACATGGAACCGTACGACATGGAAAACACCAAGGTGGCGGTGCAAACCACCTTGATGGAAAAGGCCAACTGGAAGCTGGTGCTAGAGAACAACCGCGAGTGCTACCACTGCAACGCTTCGCACCCGGAACTGCTGAAAACCCTGCTGGAATGGGACGACGTCACCGACCCGCGCGCCGACCAGGCGTTCAAGGACCACGTGGCCGCCTCCGCCGCCGCCTGGGAAGCCGAGAAGATCCCGTACGCCCACGCCAGCTTCGGCCTGCGCAACCGCATCGTGCGCATGCCGCTGCTCAAGGGCACCGTGTCGATGACCATGGACGGCAAACAGGGCTGCGCCAAGCTGATGGGCCGCATCAAGAACCCGGACCTGGGCTCGATGCGCATCCTGCACCTGCCGCACTCCTGGAACCACTGCATGGGCGACCACATCATCGTGTTCACCGTGTGGCCGATCAGCGCCCAGGAAACCATGGTCACCACCAAGTGGATCGTGCACAAGGACGCGGTCGAAGGCGTGGACTACGACGTGGAGCGCATGCGCCAGGTCTGGGACGCCACCAACGACCAGGACCGTCGCCTGGCCGAAGAGAACCAGCGCGGCATCAACTCCACCGCGTACCAGCCTGGCCCGTACTCCAAGACCTATGAATTCGGTGTGGTGAACTTCGTCGACTGGTACAGCGAGCGTCTGCTGAGCAACCTGGGGGCCGAGCCTGCGCCGTACCTCAAAGGCGTTCCGGTCCAAGGCTAAATCCACTCCCTGTAGGAGCGAGCTTGCTCGCGATGAGCCTGAGAACGCCGCCGGGTGTCAGGTTGCCAACGTTATCGTTAACGTCCATCGCGAGCAGGCTCGCTCCTACAGGGGGCTTGCCCGTCATTCATAGAACTGTACGAAATATGACCTATCTCGTTCAGACCTATGCCCGCCGCACCTCCCAGCCTTCCGCAAACAAGTTATCCACATCTCCACCCACAGCTATTGGGGACAACTGTGGAAATGCTGGAAATTTTCTTCACGAAAACCAAAAAAAAACGTGACTTATCCAGTAGCCTGCTTCCAAGGGTGGACTGGTCGTTTTTTGATCTAAAGCCTGAAAGCTACGGCCTTAAAGGCGTTCAGCGGATGGCAAACACCTTATCCACAGAAGCGCCAACAGACTTTGGGGTTAACTTGGAAGGCTCTGTGGAAAACCGCTGAAACCTTGAAAAATCCAGCGTTTGCGTGAAAGCCGACAATGCAAAACCGCCTTTTGATCATTTTATGATCAGATAGCTGTAAACCGCTGTTTACAAGGCCTGCAGCCAATAGCAAACATCTTATCCACAGAAGCGCCAACAGAGATTGGGGGAAAGTCTGCGTTAACAGCAGCACTTATCCCCTTGAAAAAGCTTGGAAAAACCACGAACCAGGCTGGTTGTTTTTTGAACGACGCCCTGCAGGGCTTGATTTGTATGGGGTTCAGCGAGGGGCGAACATGTTATCCACAGAACCACCAACAGGGATTGTGGGTAAACTCCAGCGATTCAGACTTTATTGAAGCATGAGCGACCTGAGTTCAGGTCCAGGTTCAATTCAAAGTCCTTGAAGGCGCGCCAACCGAGCAATATCGACGGCACGTATTGCCCGCCCAGCAGCGACGGCGGGATGGTGAAGCCCGGGTAGTATTTGTAGCTGACCGCCATGATGTTGCCTTGCATGACCAATACGCCGTCGAAGCGTTGAAAGTGCCTGTTGTCGCCGGTGTAACCGTTCGAGCTTCCTGGTTTCAGTGCCTGCACGGCATTGACCTGCCTGCCAGGTGACGCGGCCGTCAGGTAGTCGACATTTCCCGTATCGATGATGGCCTGCGTTGTCCTGCGATCCAGCTGAGCGGCCACCACCAGCCGCTGGTTGAGATCCTGGCGGCTAAAGGCAATGAACGCATCACAGCGCCTGACAGGCGCAGGATTGAGTTCCAGGGCGCTTCTGGTGATTTTCAAGCGCCCCAATTTGCTGATCAGGTCCAGCCCCAACAAATTATCCCGGTCGCTGACAAACACCAGGACATTCCTGAACTCTCGGGTGCCGACTTTGAGTGACCTGAGAATGCCCAGCCTCGCAGCCAGGCCTTTTTCGCCATAAAACGTGCTGTAGCGATACTGAGCATCGGGCAACAACCTGATGCCCATCTGTTTCGCAGTGTCGATGTTGACCCGGGTTTGCGGTGCCCCCGTGTCTAGTACAAAACGCGCCGAGACACCGTTGGCCGCGCCGACATCGATAAATGGCAGCACTTCCTGCGCGATGTAAAAGTCGTTGGCATACGGATGCAGCGGCAGTACCTCATGCCGCACCGAACCGCTGACCGAGAAATTGCCAGTCGTCGCCAGGATAGCCAGTGATTTGTCGCCGAACATGGAGAACAGGGGTTTCAGATCGGTGCTGGCCTCTATCGCCCGAGCATGCCTGCTTTTGATCGCCAGATAGTATTCGGGGAGTTGGTTGGCGACCTTGGCCTCGAGCATTCTGGCCAGGACCGTTACCGAACAGTCGAGGTGCTTATCGGCATCCAGCACCTTGTCGCACTGTTGCCGCAACTGAGCCAGGGACGCGTTACGCCCCTGTTCGGTCTCGACCCACTGATAAAAGTCCTGATCGGCCAGGGGCGCTTTTGTCTGGGCGGCAGACATCAAGCCTGTGGATACCCACATGGCCGTAGCAAAGAGCGCCAAAAGAGCGAAAGTCTTCATATTCAAGCCAGTCATAAAACCGGGTTTTATGAGTCAGCGCTGAATGTCTGAAAACTCCCGAAAGCGTGCCGCACCCTTGATCAGCGCATAGAAAACTGTAGCTCACCGCCCTTGTCAGCATGGAGCCAGATAAATGATGCGTGGCGCTGTGGATAACTGTCGCGACTCGAACACCCCCCGAACCAGCTCAGGGTCTGTGCATAAGATAGACGTCACCTGCGACGCGGATCATGGGATGAGGGATGACCTGGCAGGTCTTGATGACCGCGAAGCCGTGTCGCTCGTAAAAACGCCGGGCGCCAGTGTTGGCGGCATAGTCGATCAGGCTCAGGCCATTGAGCCCGAGCCGGTCGGCACGTTCTTGGGCATGGGCGAGAAACTGCTTGCCCAGCCCCCGGTTACGCCAGCCTTCATGCAGGGCCAGGCTGGAGATATACAGGGTATCGGGCACTTCCATGTCGGCATAAGGCGCCAGCACCGGGTCGGTCGTCGGGACCGCCAGTGGATCTTGGCGCATCGCGTAACTGTGCATCATGCCAATGACCTGGCCATCGGCCTCGGCAATCAGGCAGTTCTGGTAGGAGAAATCGACGTCGTCCCGGGCATAGCGAATGGCACCGACGTCCAACAGATCCTGCCCGGGCTCTGCGATCTGACTCCAGATGTAATCTGAAGCGCCCTCGGATGAAATCTGGAACAACCGCGCAATCTCACGCGCATCGGCGCGCACTGCCGAACGAAATTCAACGGCCATTGTTCCCCCATGAATGTCGGTGAGATGAAGCTTTTCTGTGGGAGCGGGCTTGCTCGCGAAAGCGGTGGGCCAGGCGATATTCATGTCGACTGACACGCCCCCTTCGCAAGCAAGCCCGCTCCCACATTTGATCCAGGGTGACTATTTGTCAGCGGACCACACCCTCTTCAATCAGCAACTTGAGGATCGCTTCAGCCCCCGCTTGCGCCGTCACGCCCTTGAGCACCTGCCCGCCCCCACCACTGGCCTTGGCCGTCGCGGCTTTCATGCGGTCGGCGCCGCTCTTGGCCTTGATCACTTTCAGGCGCTTGGGCCGTGGCTTGGCCGGTTGCAGGCTGGCGACCGCAAGCAGTTCATCATCGACGACTTCAACGTCCTGCGCTTGCAGCACGCCGCGTCGGGCCGGGCCATATGCGCTCTGGCGAGGCTTGGGCGCGGCGTTGTCCACCGTTGCCAGAAACGGCAGGCGCACCTTCAACCGACGACGTTGACCGCGCGGCAAGGCTTGCAGCACCAGCGCCGAACCGCCATCGATGGACTCGACCTGTGCCAGCCCCACCACCAGCGGCCAGCCCAGGCTTTCGGCCAGCAGGAAAGGCAACATGCCCGAGCCTTCACCGGTTTCCGCCTGGCTGCCGGTCAATACCACCTGAGCACCGGCATCGCGCAGATACTCGGTCAGTGCCGGCAGCGCATCGGCACCCTCGGGTTGCTCAAGCACATGCAGCTGTTCGAGGCCCATGCCCAGGTAGGCGCGCAGCGCAGGCTCGGCGACATCGCCGGCATGCAGCACCTGCAAGTTATCCCCAGCCAGCTGCAGGCCCAGTTCCACCGCCCGCGCATCCTGTTCCGCACGACGCGGCCGACCGGACGTCGGGTGGGCGCCGATGGACACCAGGCTGATGATTTTCGTGCTCATAACCCTTTCCTTCCCTTAAGCCGCATCGCGCTTGGCGTCGTTGCGGTAAGCCTCTACCGCTTCGATCAAGGCTTGAAGAATCTCCGCACTCTCGCCGATCACCGAGAGGTCGGCACGCTTGATCATGTCGCAGCCAGGGTCGAGGTTGATCGCCACCACCTTGTCGCAGGCACCGATGCCCTGCAGGTGCTGGATCGCCCCGGAAATCCCCACGGCCACATAGACCCGTGCAGTCACCCAGGTACCGGATGCACCAACCTGACGATCGCGGGCCATGAAGCCATCGTCCACCGCCACCCGGGATGCGCCTTCGGTCGCGCCAAGGGCTTCGGCGGTCCTGTGGAAAAGTCCCCAGTCCTTGACCCCGTTGCCGCCGGAGAAAATGAACTCGGCCTCGGCCATCGGAATCGCCGCCGGGTCCACCGCCACAGCGCCCAGATCTTCGATCCGCGACAGGCTGCGCGCCACGGTTGTGGATAACTCCACCGGCAATGCTTCATGTCGGGTTTCACTCACCGGCTCGGCGCACTCGGCAGCCGCCAGAATCAAGCGCGCCAGCGGACGGGCAAGGTCTTGCAGACCAGCACCGGCGCGGCCGATGCACTCCTGATCCTTGACCTGCCAGACCCGTGTGGCCGGGCGTTCGCCCAGGGCGGCGGCAAAGCGCCGACCCAGTTCCCCGCCACCGGTGCGACTGTCCGGCAACAACCAGTGGCGCGGGCTGAACTGGTTATCCACAGCCCGCAGGCCCTGGACCCGTTGCTCCGGTGCATAACCGCTGAATGCTTCGCCTTCCAACACCAGCAGGCGGTCGACGCCCGCCGTGGCGAAAGCGCTTTCCTTGTGCTCACCGAACACCACGGCCAGCACTGCGCCGTCCTTGCCGGCCAGTTGATGGGCCAGGCCCAGCAGATCGCGGTCGTGACTGCTCAAGCGGCCACCGACCATGTCCGGCACCACGCTGATGTAAAACGCCGGTGCGGCCACCTGATGCAATGGCAATTGCACTTCAACCGCGGCTGAACGTTTAGTCGTCCCGCCCTGCTGGGCGCCGCTGCGGTCGATGCGCTTGATGCCATTGGGGCCGATAAAGCCAATGCCATGGGGATTCTTGCGGATGACACCGTTAGGCCCCATCCAGCTGTGCTGCGCCGGTTGCATGGCCGCGTGCAATGGATGCAGACGATTGCGGGCGATCCATTCGGCCCGCGGGTCGCGGCGGATAATATCGCTCATCAGTGGGCCTCCGCAGGTTCGCGCTTGACGGGTGTCTTGGCGGGCGCGGCGTCGTCGAGCAACGCGTCGGCCACCAGTTCGGCGATGTCCTTGATCAGCGGCCGGGGTTCGACCACGCCTTCAAGCATCGCGGTGCACTGTGGACAACCCACGGCCACCAGTTCGGCACCGGTTTCGCGGATGTCTTCCATGCGCATGTCAGGAATGCGTTGCTTGCCCGGAATGTCGGTGATCGGCGCACCACCACCACCGCCGCAGCAGCGGGAACGGAAACCGGAACGTTGCATCTCTTTCACTTCGATCCCGAGCGCGCGCAATACCTGGCGCGGCGCCTCGTACTCGCCGTTGTAGCGGCCGAGGTAGCACGGGTCGTGGTAAGTCACGCTGTCGCCTTTGTGCTGACCGAGGTTCAGCGCGCCAGCATCGATGATTTCCGCCATGTAGGTGCTGTGGTGCTGCACCAGGTAGTTGCCGTCGAAGGCGCCATATTCGTTCTTCAGCACATGGAAACTGTGCGGATCGCAGGTGACGATGCGGTTGAAGCTGTACTTGGCCAGGGTCTGGATGTTGCGCTTGGCCAGCAATTGGAACGTTGCTTCATCGCCCAGGCGTCGGGCCACGTCACCACTGTCGCGTTCTTCAAGGCCGAGTACCGCGAAATCGATTTTCGCCGCCTTCAGCACTTTGACGAAAGCCCGCAGGGTGCGCTGGTTGCGCATGTCGAAGGCGCCGTCGCCGACCCAGAACAGCACGTCGGTGGACTTCTTTTCGCTGAGCAGGTTGAGGTTCAAGTCCGCCGCCCAGTTCATCCGCCCGCCCGGCGCAAAGCCGCCCGGGTTGTCGGTGGCGATCAGGTTTTCCAGGACTTCGGCGCCCTTGTTCGGGGTCGCGCCCTTTTCCAGGGTCAGGTGACGACGCATGTCGACGATGGCATCGACGTGCTCGATCATCATCGGGCACTCCTCGACGCAGGCGCGGCAGGTGGTGCAGGACCACAGGGTCTCGGCGTCCACCAGACCGTTGACGATCGGTTGATGCGGATTGCCAGCGTGCTCGCCAATCGCTTTGCCGGGATATGGGCTGCCAGCGAATTTTGCATCGGTGCCACCGGCCAGGCCGACGACCATGTCCTGAATCAGTTTTTTCGGGTTCAGCGGCTGGCCGGCAGCGAAGGCCGGACACGCGGCTTCGCATTTACCGCACTGCACGCAGGCGTCGAAGCCGAGCAACTGGTTCCAGGTGAAATCCTTGGGTTTTTCCACGCCCAGTGGCGCACTCAGGTCGCTAAGATCCAGCGGCTTCAAACCGGTGGAACGGCCGCCACCAAAACGTTCGGCGCGGCGATGCCAGGCCAGGTGCAAAGCGCCGGCAAAGGCGTGCTTCATCGGCCCGCCCCAGGTCATGCCGAAGAACAGTTCCGACACACCCCACAACACGCCAACCCCGAGAATCGCTGCCAACAGCCAGCCGCCGAAATTCTCCGGCAGAATGCCCGCCACCGGCAGGGTCACCAGGAAGAACGAGGCCGAGAATGCCAGCAGGCTTTTCGGCAGGCGCATCCACGGGCCTTTCGACAGGCGCGCCGGCGGATTGCGCCGACGCAGATAAACGAAGATCGCGCCGACGAACATGACCGCCGTCATCAGCAGCAGCGCATAGCCGAGGAAACGGTTATGCAGGCCGAAACCGTGCACCAGAATCGCCAGTACGATGGACGCCACCGCACCGCCGGCCGTGGCGACGTGGGTGTTGGCGATGTATTTGTCCCGCGCCACCACATGGTGCAGGTCGACCATGTAGCGCTTGGGCATGGCGAACAGTCCACCGATCAGGTCGACTTTCGAAGCCCGGCCCCGGCGCCACATGGCCACCCGCCGCAACGCGCCCAGGACACCAAGGCCCAGGGCAGCGAACAACAGGATTGGAAGAAGGGTGTTCAACATGGTGAAGCTCCCACCAGAACATCTTGGAGAAACGCGGTCAGCGGTTCCTGTGGGAGCGGGCTTGCCCGCGAAAGCGGTGGGTCGGTCGACATCAATGTCGGCAGACAGATTGCATTCGCGGGCAAGCCCGCTCCCACAGGGTCAAGTGCAGCCTTTAGAAATCCTTGCACAACCGCAGCGCGTCATAGATCGCCGCGTGCACGTTACGCTGGGCCACGCAGTCGCCGATGCGGAACAGCAGGTAGCCGTCGCCGCTCTGTTCCAGGCAAGGTTGCGGCTTGATCGCGAACAAGGCTTCGACGTCGATCTGGCCTTTGTTGCGCGAGCCCTCCTTCAGCGCGTAGTAGATTTCTTCGTCCGGACGCACGCCGTTTTCCACGACCACCTGGTCAACCACCCGCTCCTCTTTGGCGCCGGTGTATTCGTTTTCCAGTACCGCCACCAGCTTGTCGCCTTCGCGGTAGACCTTCTCCAGCATCATGTCGCCGGTCATGATCACTTCTTTCGGGTACATGCTGCGGTAGTAAGTCGGGAACGATGTACCCCCGATGGCCACGCCCGGCTTGATGTCGTCGGTAACGATCTCGACCTGGCTGCCCTTGTCGGCGATGAAGTCGGCGGTCGACATGCCGGTGAATTCGCAAATGGTGTCGTAGACCAGCACGTTCTTGCCCGGTGCAACCTTGCCGTCGAGGATGTCCCAGCTGCTGACCACCAGGCCTTCAGCCGCGCCCCAGTGTTCGTTCTGCTCGATGAATGGATGACCGCCGACAGCCAGCACCACCACGTCCGGACGCAGGTCCATAATGGTTGGCGCGTCAGCCGCGGTACCCAGGCGCAGGTCGACTTTCAACCGTGCCAGTTCCAGTTGATACCAGCGGGTGATACCGGCGATCTGGTCCCGTTGCGGGGCTTTCGAGGCGGTGGTGATCTGCCCGCCGATGAATTCCTTTTTCTCGAGCAGGGTCACGTCGTGGCCACGCTCGGCGGCCACGCGGGCGGCCTCCATCCCGGCAGGACCGGCGCCGACCACCACCACCTTGCGTTTCACGCCAGTGGTTTTTTCGATGATGTGCGGCAGGCCCATGTATTCACGAGACGTCGCGGCGTTCTGAATGCACAGCACATCCAGGCCCTGGTACTGACGGTCGATGCAGTAGTTGGCACCGACGCATTGCTTGATCTGGTCGATCTGGCCCATCTTGATCTTGGCGATCAGGTGCGGGTCGGCGATGTGCGCGCGGGTCATGCCGACCATGTCGACGTAACCGCCTTCCAGGATACGCGTGGCCTGGTTCGGGTCCTTGATGTTCTGCGCGTGCAGCACGGGGACCTTGACCACTTCCTTGATGCCGGCAGCCAGATGCAGGAACGGCTCCGGTGGATAACTCATGTTCGGAATCACGTTGGCCAGGGTGTTGTGGGTGTCGCAACCCGAACCCACGACGCCGATGAAGTCGAGCATGCCGGTATCGTCGTAATACTTGGCGATCTGCTTCATGTCTTCGTGGGACAGGCCGTCCGGGTGGAACTCGTCACCACAGATGCGCATGCCCACGCAGAAATCGTCACCGACCTCGGCGCGTACGGCTTTCAAGACTTCCAGACCGAACTTCATCCGGCCTTCGAAGGTGCCGCCCCATTCGTCGGTACGCTTGTTGACCCGCGGGCTCCAGAACTGGTCGATCATGTGCTGGTGCACCGCCGACAGTTCAACACCGTCCAGGCCACCGGCCTTGGCACGGCGAGCTGCTTGAGCGTAGTTACCGATCACCCGCCAGATTTCTTCCGGCTCGATGGTTTTGCAAGTGGCACGGTGCACCGGCTCGCGCACACCCGACGGCGACATCAGCGTCGGCCAGTTGAAGCCGTCCCAACGCGAGCGACGGCCCATGTGGGTAATCTGGATCATGATCTTGGCGCCGTGCTTATGCATGGCATCGGCCAGATTCTGGAAGTGCGGAATGATGCGGTCGGTGGACAGGTTCACCGAACTCCACCATTCCTGCGGGCTGTCGATGGCCACCACGGACGAACCGCCGCAAATCGCCAGGCCGATCCCGCCCTTGGCTTTCTCTTCGTAATACTTGACGTACCGATCGGTGGTCATGCCGCCGTCGGTGGCATAAACCTCGGCGTGCGCGGTGCTGAGCACGCGGTTACGGATGGTCAGTTTGCCGATCTGGATCGGCTGGAACATTGCTTCGAAAGCCATGGCGGGTTCCTCGACTTACAACGGCTTGACGATGAACAAGCCGTCTTCGTGGCCCTCTTCGGAGCCACCGTAGACTTGCTCGGCCACGGTGCGGATCTTGCTGCCGCGAGCGGCGAGGATCTGGTCCATCGCGCCGGCAAACCAGCCAGTGAACATGTAGTCGACCTTGCGCCCGACCTTGCCGTACACATAGACGAACGCCGAGTGTTCGAGCTTGACGCTGGCGGTGCCTTTGTCGAGGTCGATGTCCTGGATCTTGAACAGGCCCCAGCCGCGCTGCGACAGGCGCTTCATGTAGTGCTCGAACACCGCGACGCCTTCCAGGCCATGGCATTCGGCTTCTTTTTCACACCAGTGCCAGGCGGACTTGTAGCCGGCCTTGTAGAGGATTTCGGCATAGGCTTCAGCGCCCAGCACTTCCTCGATGCCCATGTGGTTGTTGACGAAGAAATGCCGTGGCACGTACAGCATCGGCAGGGCGTCGGACGTCCAGACACCGGTCTCGCTGTCGACTTCGATTGGCAATTGCGGGGCGATCTTGGCCATGGAAACTTAACTCCAGAAAAATTTTGGTGTTGCCCCCGGCGCGGGCGGCCGGGGGAAAAGATTCAGAGGTGCAGTGGCTTACTCGCCCCAGACGTCCTTGAGGACGCTTACCCAGTTTTCGCCCATGATCTTGCGCACCACTCGCTCGGAGTGACCGCGCTTGAGCAGGGTTTCGGTCAGGTTCGGGAACTCGCCCACGGTGCGGATGCCCAGCGGGTTGATGATCTTGCCGAAGCTGGTCAGGCGGCGGGCGTAGCCCTTGTCGTGGGTCAGGTATTCGAAGAAATCCTGGCCATGGCCCTGGGTGAAGTCGGTGCCGATGCCGATGGCGTCTTCGCCGACGATGTTCATCACGTACTCGATGGCTTCGGCGTAGTCGTCGATGGTCGAGTCGATACCCTTGGCGAGGAATGGCGCGAACATGGTGACGCCGACAAAGCCGCCGTGGTCGGCAATGAACTTGAGTTCTTCATCGGACTTGTTGCGCGGGTGCTCCTTTAGCCCCGACGGCAGGCAGTGGGAGTAGCAGACCGGCTTTTTCGACTCGAGGATGACTTCTTCGGAAGTCTTGGAGCCGACGTGGGACAGATCGCACATCACGCCAACGCGGTTCATCTCGGCGACGATTTCGCGACCGAAGCCCGACAGGCCGCCATCACGCTCGTAGCAACCGGTGCCCACCAGGTTCTGGGTGTTGTAGCACATCTGCACGATGCCCACGCCGAGCTGCTTGAACACCTCGACATAGCCGATCTGGTCTTCATAGGCATGGGCGTTCTGGAAGCCGAAGAGGATGCCGGTCTTGCCCTGCTCCTTGGCCTTGCGGATGTCGGCGGTGGTACGCACCGGCATCACCAGGTCGCTGTTCTCGCGGATCAGCTTCTGGCTCGCGGCAATGTTGTTGACGGTGGCCTGAAAGCCCTCCCACACCGACACGGTGCAGTTGGCTGCGGTCAAACCGCCCTTGCGCATGTCTTCGAACAGTTCACGGTTCCACTTGGCAATAATCAGCCCGTCGATAACGATGCTGTCGGCGTGCAATTCGGCTGGGCTCATCAGGCTGTCCCCTTATTAGCGATTCATGCGCCGAATCGTCTGCCGGCGCTTTGGGGCCAGCATATGCCTCGGTGCCTCGGCGACCGGGTGCAAAAACGACAGGGGGTTTGCCGAAAGCGTCAATCCGCGACAAAGGGTCGTCTCCTGGCCTATTCAGCGACCTGTTCAAGGCCCTCGGCTTGGGCCAGAATTCGCTGCATCACTGGAATAGAGCGGCGACCTGAATGAAATCCATCCTTCTGGCTTTGGCACTGATTGCGACCGGCGTACACGCAGCGCAGGAGTCCGACGACAACCCGTGCGATAAAGTCGAAAACGACGTCCAGACCCTCGAGTGCTCGGCCTTCAGCAAAACCACCGCCGAAGACCTGCTCAAGGAAAACCTCCAGGGCCTGGCCGACCGCATGCAGTCGCAATACGGCAAAAACCCGTCGCAACTGGCCGACATCACCGCCAAGCTCAAGGCTGCCCAACAGCAATGGCTGAAGACCCGGGATGCCGACTGCGCCGTCGAAGCCTTTCCGGCCACGAGTGGCAGCAAGGCGTTCACCATTGCCCAGAACGACTGCATTGCGCGGATGAGTGATGAACGGTCGGAGTTTTTGGAGTCGATTGGGCAGGAATAGTCCTGAATATTCCGGTGAAAGCTGGAACTGCGTCCAGCTTTCAACAGCACTTACCCTTCTTCCTACAACACGTTCTGACCTTGCCTACACGCATTGCCTGGAAGCCCCAATCTGTGGGCTTTTCACGCAACATGCTGACAATCGTTGTTGATTGTGCACCTGAGAAATATAAGTAAATATTCGTAAATCTTATAAAAGACTTATATTCTTCAATGAACAGCATCCACTGGACTCGAAAGGCCGTTAAGCAACTCTTGAGATTGCATTCCGCTCACCAGATTCAGGTTCGTGATGCCATCACGGCGCTGGCAGACATGCCCGATGTAGGCAACGTCAAAGCACTGGTCGGTCATGACTACGCTTATCGGCTACGTGTCGGTAATTACCGGGTTATGTTCGACTGGGATGGCGCGATCAAAGTGCTCAGTATTCAAGAGGTTAAAAAACGCGATGAACGCACCTACTGACATCCAAATCATCAACGACGCCGAAGGCAATCCAGCCTTTGTTGTCATTCCCTATGCGCAATACGTGGCACAGAAAATCGAGCCCGACTTGATCCCCCACGAGGTGGTGAGCCGCATTGTCGATGGCGCTACCCCAATCCGCGCCTGGCGCGAACACTTGAACCTTACCCAGGATGAAGTGGCCAAACGAATGGGCATATCCCAGCCGGCATTTGCCCAACAGGAAACGGTCGCCAAGCCTCGCAAAGCCACCCGCGAAAAAATCGCCGCGGCGTTTGGTATCACCGCCACTCAACTTGAGCTGTAAGCTGCACGCTTCAGCCAGTAAAGGGATTCAACATGAAAGTCTGCGGCATCGAAATCAAAGGCAGCGAAGCGATCATCGCCGTGGCCACGCAGGACGGTCTGGCGCTGAGTCATGTCGCGCTCGCCACCAAGAAAATCGCCCTGGACGATGACGACGAAGCCGCCAACGTCAAAGTGTTCGCAGCCCAGGTCGCTTCGTTTGTGCGCGAGAACTCCATCGACCGTATCGCGATCAAGAAGCGCAGCAAGAAAGGTGAATTCGCCGGTGGACCGACCACGTTCAAGATCGAAGGGGTTTTCCAGTTGCTGGAGAATTGCGAAGTGACGCTGCTGTCCCCGCAGACCATCACGGCGCAGTGCAAGAAATTCAATGTCGAGCTGCCGGAAACGCTGAACAAATATCAGCATGAGGCCTATAAGGCAGCGTGTTCGGCGTTGGTGAAGAAGTAAGCTGATTCCAAAAGATCCAACCGGCGCCAGCCCCACAGGCGCCGTCTTGCACCATCCCCCACTGGTGCTCACAAACAGACATAAACGTGTCATTTCTGATAGTTAAAAAGCTCAAGGCCAGGCGCATACATTGGAACTTTCCATAAGCGCGCGACTATCACATGGCCAACTTCCTGCCGAACAACATTCACGACGCCACCCCAACCCTGATGGCACAGGACCCGCGCCGCCAGTCGATTCGTACCGTGACCTACTACCGTGCCCACCTGGAACAAACACCTGAACCGCGATTCAATCGCCAGGCTTACAACCCGAACGGGTACCTGAGCTCTGGGTGGGACCCACGTCTGTGGGCAACGCAGGGCCCGCCTAATCTGAGCATGGTGTACGGCCTCTCCGGCGACCCCTTACTGAACAGCAGTGTTGATGCCGGCTGGAAAGCAAGACTGCCGGGGGCCAGCGGCGAGCTTCGATTCGAGTGGGATGGTCGGAACAATCAACGTCAGATCGAGTACGACAACCTGTTACGCCCGATCGCCATCTCAGAGCAAGCTGTCAACGCTGCTTCTGCTACAACTGAGCGGATGTTCTATGCCGACAGCGGCGCCGAGTACAGTCCACATAATCAGTGCGGACGCCTTATTCGCCACGACGACACGGCTGGCTGCCTGCATCTCGAGGAATACAACCTCGCGGGCACTCGGTTAAGCGAATCCCGACAGTTCATGAACGAGCTGTCCACTGTCGATTGGCCAGAGCGCCTGACTGACCGCGACAGCAAACTCGAAACCGAAGGTGAAACCACCCAATGGCGTTTCAATGCCCTGGGCAATCTGGTGAGCCAAACCGATGCTCGGGACAACCAAAGGCTATTGGGCTACGACATCGCAGGCCAGCTCAGACAGGTAGCCCTCAAACGCAGGCATCTGCCGGACAAAACGCTACTGAGCAACAGGTGCTACAACGTCAGTGGTCAGATCGAGCATGAAACTGCCGGCAATGGTGTTACGACAACCCGCCGTTATGACAGTCAAAGCGATCGCCTGTTGCAACTCACCTCAAGCCGTTCAGGCCATGCTATCCAGGACCTTGCCTACACCTACGATCCTGTCGGTAATGTCACTCGGGTCCGGGATTCGGTCGCAGCGACACGCTACTTCAGGAACCAGCGTACTGACCCCACCAACCACTATCGATATGACACGCTTTATCAACTGATAGAGGCAAGCGGACGAGAATCCGTTGCCGCGAGCCAGGGTCCCTTAACGCGCCTGTCACAATCGACAGTGACAAGCAGCTACAAACAGACATTCTCATATGATCCCGCGGGAAACCTGCAAACCCTCATCCATGAAGGCCTTCGAGGTTACACCCGTGAGATGGTGAGCGAGCCTTCAAGTAACCGAAGCCTGCCTAAACCGCAGACAGGCGAGCCGGACTTTATCAAGAGCTTCGACAGTAACGGCAACTTGCTGATCCTGTCCCCGGGCGCACAAATCATGCACTGGGACAGTCGCAATCAACTCAGCGAAGTCATTCAAGTCACCCGACACGATGAACCGAATGACGATGAACTCTATCGATATGACGGCCACGGCCAGCGACTACGCAAGGTACTCCATCGCAAGACAAAATCTGCAACCTTGAGCAGCGAAGTGCGTTATCTGCCCGGGTTGGAGATCCATTACAACGGTCGCGAAGAAGTACGGTATGTCGTGAGTGCTGATGCCGACGGTTGCAACGCGCGGGTTTTGCATTGGCACGAAGACCCGCCCGAAGGCATTGCCAACGACCAGATTCGTTACGGCCTGGGCGATCATCTTGGATCCTGCACGCTGGAACTGGACGAAGATGCCGCGTTGATAAGCCAGGAGGGTTATTACGCCTTTGGCGGCACCGCCTGGTGGCTCGCCCGAAGTGAAACCGAGGCCAGCTACAAGACACTCCGATACTCCGGAAAGGAACGGGATGCCACCGGGCTTTACTACTACGGGCTTCGTTACTACGCACCCTGGCTACAGCGCTGGATCAACCCGGATCCGGCGGGTGACATTGATGGTTTGAACCGCTTCCGGATGGTTCAGAACAATCCGTTGCGCTTCAAGGACAGCCAGGGGCTTGCACCGGTTGAGCCCATGAATGAAATGGAACAGGAAATGATCGCCGCCGGGCAGGAAATACTTTATCGGCGGGCAGATGATTTACCGAAAGAACAGAGGCGTGAATTCGAGAGCGATTTCTCGGCCATGATCGACTTCACGAATAATGCGATTTTGTCCCTCAACGAACCAAAACTATCCAAAGAGACGCGAACAAAACTGAGAAATATCTACGGTCAAAGAAAGAGCAAACAATATCTGAGAATTGCTGCGAAGGCGGCCAAAGAAAAACTTGAAAGCATCCTTTCTGGCGCATTAGAGGATTATGTTAGCGGTGATCGCTTTGTCTTCACCGCGAACAACCCAAACTACCCTCGCGAACTGGCATTTTCAGACCCGTTAGAAACAAAAGCGAATATGGTTATTTACTTTAACGTCGAGGCGCGCGAACAATCAGCGATATACAGAGCAGGGACAATCTTTCACGAACTTAGCCATGTTCATGCAGAAACCCATGACTACTGGTATTTATTTTCCGCCTCCTCTCGTGAGCATACGGAAAGGGCCAGTGATGCAATCATGAAGGACGTCATTGAGCAATCCTTACGGATTGCGGAAAACACTCCAGACCTGCCAAAAATCGGAGACAGACAAAAAAGCTCCATACAAGAACATGTACGCCTAGCACAAGAAACGTACCCAACTTCGGAGCTCCAGGCATGGAATGCCCAAATAGCAATCACCACTCACAACGCTGACAGCCTTACCGCTCTAGCCCTCCAGTTCAAGTCCCGGCAGTTGCACTAAATAACTGGCGCCTCTGTGGGAGGAGGTTGCGGCACACCGGCACCTTGCCGGCCGCCAACACTATGCCGATCCTCCCGCGGGCACCGCTCATATTTCGCCCGATAACTGCGGGTGAAGTACGACGGCGATTCAAACCCGCAGGCAATGCTCACCTCCAGCACGCTCATGTCGGTCTGCCGCAGCAACTGCCGCGCTTTTTCCAAGCGTAACCGCAGATAGAAATTGCTCGGCGTGTCGTTCAGGTGCAACCGAAACAACCGCTCCAACTGCCGTCGCGTCACCTTGATCGATTCCGCCAGTTCCAGCGTGCTCAGGGGCGGTTCGCTGTGCTGCTCCATCTCACCGATCACCTGCACCAGCTTCTTGTTACTGATGCCGTAGCGCGTGGCGACTTCCATGCGTTGGTGGTCTTTGCGCGGGCGGATGCGGCCGAGCACGAATTGTTCGCTGACCTGGATCGCCAGTTCCGGGCCATGGGCCTGGGCGATCAAATCCAGCATCAGATCAATGGAAGCGGTGCCACCCGCGGAGGTGATGCGCCGGCGGTCGATCTCGAACAATTCCTGGGTGACGCTGAGCTGTGGATATGACTCCTTGAAGGCGTCGATGGCTTCCCAGTGCAGGGTCAGGCGATGGCCGTCGAGCAGGCCTGCCTCGGCGAGGATGAAGCTGCCGGTGTCGATGGCGCCGAGGGTCACGCCTTCGTTGTCCAGTCGGCGCAACCAATGCTCAAGTGCCGGGGTGGCGAATTTCAGCGGTTCGAAGCCGGCGACCACCAACAAGGTCGCGCCCTTCTTCAGCAGCTCCAGCGCCGCATCGGCGTTGACCGACATACCGTTACTGGCCAGCACCGCCCCCCCGTCCGCGCTCAACACATGCCAGCGATAAAGCTCGCCACGAAAGCGATTGGCGACCCGCAACGGCTCGATGGCCGAGATGAATCCGATGGCCGAGAAACCCGGCATCAACAAGAAGTAGTAATCCTGGGACATGGAGCGCACTCGCTTAGCAGGTAACAAGAGGCCGGGTAACGAGAGGGCGGGTAGCGTGAGGATGTTGATACGCCAGTTGCAAGCGGCTTTCAAGCGCACAGGTCGCTGCAGTGCAAGAGCTGGTCGCCGCAGTGCGCTTTCATCGGTGCTTTGCTGCGTAACTTGGCATCACCGGCGCATCAGACACCGGAACTCACAATAAACGAACTGCCGAGGAACCTGAGAATGAAACGACTGATCAGCAGCTGTGTTCTTGCACTCAGTGGTACCGCGTTACTGAGCGCCAGTGTTATGGCCGCCGAACCCGCCGCATGCCAGAACGTGCGCATGGGTGTAGTGAACTGGACCGACGTGATCGCCACCAGTGCCATGACCCAGGTATTGCTCGATGGCCTCGGCTACAGCACCAAACAAACCAGCGCCTCCCAGCAAATCATCTTCGCCGGGATCCGCGACCAGCGTCTGGACCTGTTCCTCGGCTACTGGAACCCGCTGATGACCCAGACCATCACCCCATTCGTCGATGCCAAACAGGTCAAGGTGCTTGAAGCGCCAAGCCTGCAAGACGCTCGCGCGACCCTCGCCGTGCCGACCTACCTCGCCGACAAGGGACTGAAAACCTTCGCTGACATCGCCAAATTCGAAAAAGAACTGGGCGGCAAGATCTACGGCATCGAGCCTGGCTCGGGCGCCAACACCCAGATCAAGGCGATGATCTCCAAGAACCAGTTCGGCCTCGGCAAGTTCCAGCTGGTCGAATCCAGCGAAGCTGGCATGCTCGCGGCGGTGGATCGCGCCGTGCGTCGCAACGAAGCCGTGGTGTTCTTCGGCTGGGCGCCGCACCCGATGAACGTCAACGTGAAAATGACCTACCTCACCGGCAGCGAAGACGCCCTCGGTCCGAACGAAGGCAAGGCCACCGTGTGGACCGTCACCGCGCCGACCTACGCCGAGCAATGCCCGAACATCGGTCGCTTGCTGAGCAACCTGACGTTCACCGCCGAAGACGAGAGCCGGATGATGCAACCACTGCTGGATCACAAGGACGCTCTCGAGTCGGCCAAACAATGGCTCAAGGATCACCCGCAGGACAAAAAACGCTGGCTTGAAGGCGTCACCACCTTCGATGGCAAACCGGCCGCTGAAAACCTGCAACTGACCAGTAAATAAACCCGAACCCACCACCGTCTCTCAGCCCCAAGGGGCTGCGAACGGGACCAGCACGCCTGGCCAAAACCAAAAACTCGCCTGTAAGGAACCGCCCAATGAACCACGACGTCATCATCACCTGCGCACTCACCGGTGCTGGCGACACGACCAGCAAGAGCCCACACGTGCCGGTCACCCCAAAACAGATCGCGGCTGCCGCCGTGGAGGCCGCCAAGGCCGGTGCCACCGTGGTTCACTGCCATGTTCGCGACCCGCAAACCGGCAAGTTCAGCCGTGATGTGGCGCTGTATCGCGAGGTGATGGAGCGTATCCGCGAGGCGGACGTGGACATCATCGTCAACCTCACTGCCGGCATGGGCGGCGACCTGGAAATCGGTGCCGGCGAAAGTCCGATGGAATTCGGCCCGAACACCGATCTGGTCGGCCCGCTGACCCGCCTGGCCCACGTCGAAGAACTGCTGCCGGAAATCTGCACCCTCGATTGCGGCACCCTGAACTTCGGTGACGGCGACACCATCTACGTCTCCACCCCGGCCCAGCTGCGCGCTGGCGCCAAACGCATTCAAGAGCTGGGCGTGAAGGCCGAGCTGGAAATTTTCGACACCGGTCACCTGTGGTTCGCCAAGCAGATGATCAAGGAAGGCTTGCTCGACAACCCGTTGTTCCAGCTGTGCCTGGGCATCCCGTGGGGCGCGCCGGCGGACACCACCACCATGAAGGCCATGGTCGACAACCTGCCCGCCGACGCGGTCTGGGCCGGCTTCGGTATCGGTCGCATGCAGATGCCGATGGCGGCGCAAGCGGTGTTGCTCGGCGGCAACGTGCGGGTCGGGCTGGAAGACAACCTGTGGCTGGACAAGGGCGTGCTGGCGACCAACGGCCAACTGGTCGAACGCGCCACGGAAATCCTCAGCCGCCTCGGCGCCCGCGTCCTCACTCCCGCTGAAGGCCGCAAGAAAATGGGCCTGACCCAGCGCGGTTAATAGAACTTACACCCAACCCTGTGGGAGCGGGCTTGCCCGCGAAAGCGGTGATTCTACCGCTGAAGATCCGTCGGATGTACCGGCCTCTTCGCGGGCAAGCCCGCTCCCACAGGGTTTTTTGAACTCTTTAGGACGTGACCATGAGCTTCATCACCGAAATCAAAACCTTCGCCGCCCTGGGCAGCGGTGTCATCGGCAGCGGCTGGGTGTCCCGCGCCCTCGCCCATGGCCTGGATGTAGTGGCCTGGGACCCGGCACCAGGCGCTGAAGCAGCCCTGCGCAAACGCGTCGCCAACGCCTGGGGCGCACTGGAGAAACAAGGCCTGGCGCCGGGTGCATCGCAGGACCGCCTGCGCTTTGTCGCGACCATCGAAGAATGCGTTCGCGACGCTGACTTCATCCAGGAAAGTGCCCCGGAACGCCTTGAGCTGAAACTGGAACTGCACAGCAAAATCAGCGCGGCAGCCAAGCCCAATGCGTTGATCGGCTCCAGCACCTCCGGCCTGTTGCCGAGCGAGTTCTACGAGAGCGCCACGCACCCGGAGCGCTGCGTGGTCGGTCACCCGTTCAACCCGGTTTACCTGCTGCCGCTGGTCGAAGTGGTCGGCGGTAAAAACACCGCGCCCGAGGCCGTGCAAGCGGCGATGAAAGTCTATGAGTCCCTGGGGATGCGCCCGTTGCACGTGCGCAAGGAAGTGCCGGGGTTCATCGCCGACCGCCTGCTCGAAGCGCTGTGGCGTGAGGCGCTGCACCTGGTCAACGACGGCGTGGCGACTACCGGTGAAATCGACGATGCGATCCGTTTCGGCGCAGGCTTGCGCTGGTCGTTCATGGGCACCTTCCTGACCTACACCCTGGCCGGTGGTGATGCCGGTATGCGTCACTTCATGGCGCAGTTCGGTCCGGCGTTGCAGTTGCCGTGGACCTACCTGCCGGCGCCGGAACTGACCGACAAACTGATCGACGATGTGGTCGACGGCACCAGCGATCAACTGGGCAAACACAGCATTTCGGCACTGGAGCGCTATCGTGATGACTGCCTGCTGGCAGTGCTGGAGGCGGTGAAGACCACCAAAGAGAAACATGGGATGGCCTTCAGCGAGTAAGCCCAGGCTGTGGGGCCAGCAGCACTGGCCCCATCGCGAGCAAGCTCGCTCCCACAGGGGATCTGCTGAGTGACATAGATTGTATTCACACTGCAAATCACTGTGGGAGCGAGCTTGCTCGCGATAGCGGCAGTCCAGTCACCACACAAATTGGATCAGAAACCATGCCCACCCTCACCACCTACCAAACCACCATTATCCCCGACTGGGTCGACTACAACGGCCACCTGCGCGACGCCTTCTACCTGCTGATTTTCAGCTACGCCACCGATGCCCTGATGGATCGCCTGGGCCTGGACAGCGACAGCCGGGAAGCCAGCGGCAACTCGTTGTTCACTCTCGAACTGCACCTCAACTACCTGCACGAAGTGAAGCTCGACGCCCAAGTCGAAGTGCACACCCAGATCATTGCCCACGATAGCAAACGCCTGCACCTCTATCACAGCCTGCATCGGGTCGGTGATGCCCAGGAGCTTGCAGGCAACGAACAGATGCTGCTGCACGTGGATCTCGCCGGACCGCGCTCGGCCCCGTTCAGCGAACAATCCTTGAATCGGCTGCAAGCCATCGTCGCCGAACAGGCGGACCTGCCAACGCCCGGGTACATTGGCCGAGTGATCGCATTACCCCCAAAAAAATAACAAGGAGATCGCCATGAACACCGCCGCTGCATTTGCCGACTTTCGTACCTATCCGTTGATCAGCGCACTGACTGGCGTGCAGACACTGGCGGACCGGATTCTGGTGAAGTGGGCCGACGATCGCGTCAGCCCTTTCCACCATCAATGGCTGCGGGATAACTGCCCGTGCCCGCAGTGCGTCTACACCGTGACCCGCGAGCAAGTGCTGGAAATCGTCGATGTGGCTCAAGACCTGATGCCTGATGCCGTACACATCGACACCGATGGTTGCCTGTCGGTGGATTGGCAGGATGGCCACGCCAGCCGCTTCGATCCCGGCTGGCTGCGCGCCCACGCCTATGACGATGAATCCCGCGCCGAACGCCTGGCACGCAAGCCCAAAGCCAGGCTCTGGCACAGCGATTTGCAGTTGCCGGTGTTCGAATATCAAGCCCTGATGAACGACCCGCAGGCGTTGCTGCAATGGTTGCTGGCGGTTCGTGATGTCGGCCTGACCCAGGTTCGTGGCGTGCCCACCGAGCCCGGTTCCCTGAAGCTGATCGCGCAACGGATTTCCTTCATCCGCGAAAGCAATTTCGGCGTGCTGTTCAACGTGCAATCAAAGGCCGATGCCGACAGCAACGCCTACACCGCCTTCAACCTGCCGCTGCACAGCGATTTGCCGACCCGGGAGTTGCAACCGGGGCTGCAATTTTTACATTGCCTGGTCAATGACGCCGAGGGCGGCGAAAGCATTTTTGTCGACGGTTTTGCCATCGCCGATGCGCTGCGTCGCGAAGACCCGGAGTCATTCAAAAGCCTTTGCGAAATCCCCGTGGAGTTTCGCAACAAGGACCGCCACAGCGACTACCGCTGCCTCGCGCCGATCATCGCCCTGGATACGTTGGGGCAGGTATCGGAAATCCGCATGGCGAACTTTCTGCGCGGGCCGTTCGACACCTCGGTGGAACAGATGCCCAAGCTCTATCACGCCTACGGGCGCTTTATCGCGATGACGCGCGAACCCCGGTTCCGCCTGATGCAGCGGCTCAATCCCGGTGAGCTGTGGTGCTTCGACAACCGCCGCACCTTGCACGCCCGCAACGCCTTCGACCCCGCCACCGGGGCGCGGCATTTCCAGGGTTGCTATGTCGACCGGGATGAGTTGTTGTCGCGGATTCTGGTGTTGCAACGCTAGACCGCGTCATCGTTCATCGCGGGCAAGCCACGCTCCCACAGGATCGAGGTCACCACAGGTTTGGTGAGCGACGCCCAAACCTGTGGGAGCGTGGCTTGCCCGCGATGGCGTCAGTACCGGCACCTCATATGTCCCTGATTCACAGACAAAAAAAGCCCCGATCAAGCCGTGACAGGATCGAGGCAGAGGGTACTGTTGAGGAGCCGCCGTGCGAGGGTGACCAAACCTTCGTGAAGCGAGCTGAGCCCAGTGTGCCCACTCCTGTGCACGGCAAGTTAGTCGAAAACGACCTGTTCATAGCCATTGCGGCCATTGCGACAATTCGCCCTTGCCGCTACTGCGTGGCCCTACCAGAATCGAGCCACGACACCGTTCCCTGAAGAAGGATTGCGTCATGATGCACGCCGATTTGATAGACCAGGAAGACCTGTTGGGCCAGCTCAAGTCGTTGGGATTCGAGGTGCCCACCGGCGCCACCGCCGAGCAGGCCTGCGAGTGTGCTGTACGGGGTTTGAACGATGTACGGGCTATGACCCTGCGGACCATGGTCAAGCAGATGTACACCAGCAGCGCGACGATCCTGCCAGCGGTGCGTCAGGCGATCGATAAGCAGTTGTTGCCAGCATTGGCGGAGTATCAGCAGAGCCACACAGGCCGATAAAAAACCTTCGCGGGCAAGCCCGCTCCCACAGGCTTTGAGTCAGAGCATTAATTTTGTGCTCGACACAAATCCCTGTGGGAGCGGGCTTGCCCGCGATTGAAGGCGCCTCGGTTTAAAGCCTTACGCTGGCAAACGTCGACTCATTACGCGCCTGGCTCAGCGCCGACAATGGCCCGGACAACGGCGACAGCACCAAGGCTTGCGGCAACGGCATCATCGCCACTTGCTGGGTAGTGTTGGAGCCTACACGCTCGTCACGCGGCGGAATGCCGAAGTATTCGCGGTAGCACTTGGAGAAGTGCGGCGTGGAAACAAAACCGCACACCGACGCCACTTCGATGATCGACATCGGCGTTTGCTTGAGCAGTTGCCGGGCGCGGATCAGGCGCAGCTTGAGGTAGTAACGCGACGGCGAGCAGTGCAGGTATTTCTGGAACAGGCGCTCGAGCTGGCGACGGGATACCGCGACATAGACGGCCAGTTCGTCGAGATCGATCGGCTCTTCGAGGTTGGCCTCCATCAGCGCAACGATTTCCTGCAGTTTTGGTTGATTCGTGCCGAGCATGTGCTTGAGCGGCACACGCTGGTGATCCTGCTCGTTGCGGATGCGCTCGTAGACGAACATTTCCGAAATGGCCGCCGACAGTTCACGGCCGTGATCGCGGCTGATCAGATGCAGCATCATGTCCAGCGGCGCGGTGCCGCCGGAGCTGGTGAAACGGTTACGGTCGAGGGTGAACAGGCGGGTGCTCATGGCCACCCGCGGGAAAGCTTCCTGCATGGCTGCCAGGCATTCCCAGTGCACGCTGCAATCAAAACCGTCGAGCAGGCCGGCACAGGCCAGGGCCCAACTGCCGGTGCACACCGCGCCAAGGCGGCGGGACTGGCGGGCCTGGCTTTGCAGCCATGACACGTGTTCACGGGTCACAGTCCGCTGGATACCGATACCGCCGCACACGATGACGGTGTCCATGGGCGGGGCTTTGTGCATGGAGGCGTCGGGGGTGATCTGCAGGCCGTCACTGGCCCAGACCTGGCCGCCGTCGACGGTGAGAGTGGTCCACCGATACAACTCGCGACCGGACAACTGGTTGGCCATGCGCAGGGGTTCCACTGCGGAGGCCAGAGAAATCAGCGTGAAATTGTCCAGCAGCAGAAAGCCGATGGATTGAGGCGCACGGTTCTGGGGTTGGGCCCCGGAGTTGAACGTCGTCATCGCGGTATCTCCTCACACAAAGCGGGTGATGGCCTCAGGCGGAGGCTCTTGTTATTGCCGGCGTTCTCGCGTGAGAGACGGGCTTTGTAATGACAGAGCAATTGCCGTGCCTAAATTTGAATGCGCGTTCAATAACTCCTAAAAACGACGTCGGAATGTGTCTATATATGTCTTGCAAGACGTGGGGATTTAAATGGCCATCAGGACTGGCAAGCGCCCCGGCTCACGAGCGGTGAGCAATTCGGTAGCACTTGTGGGAACGGCGTTGCGCCGCACTGGAGAGGAGTGTCACCGCAAGCACGGGTGACGAGTGGTCAAAGGCGGGTTGACGCCCGATCACTGACGAGGCGATTTATCTGTGAGCGACGCGCTAAAAGGTGGCGCGTTTTCGAGCGGGTGTTCACTTAACGCGCAATTTTGACTGGTCTGGCCCCATCGCTGGCAAGCCAGCTCCCACAGGGAGTTGTGGTGTGATCAAGATATCAGCTACACCGAAGAACCTGTGGGAGCTGGCTTGCCAGCGATGAATTCAGCGCGGTGTCAGCACTCCACAGCACTGACCGCCAACCCACCCCGCGATGTCTCCTTGTATTTGTCATGCATGTCGGCACCGGTATCGCGCATGGTGCGGATCACCCGATCCAGCGAAATAAAGTGCTGGCCATCGCCCCGCAACGCCATCTGCGCGGCATTGATCGCCTTCACCGCAGCAATCGCGTTGCGCTCGATGCACGGCACCTGGACCAGCCCACCCACTGGGTCGCAGGTCAGGCCGAGGTTGTGTTCCAGACCGATTTCCGCCGCGTTGCACAGTTGCTCTGGCGTGGCGCCAAGGATTTCCGCCAGCCCAGCGGCCGCCATGGCGCAGGCCGAACCGACTTCACCCTGGCAACCGACTTCGGCACCGGAGATCGAGGCGTTCTTCTTGCACAGGATGCCCACCGCCGCCGCACCGAGGAAGTAGTCGACGACATTGGCGTCGGTCACGGCCTCGCTGAACTTCATGAAGTAGTGCAGCACGGCCGGAATGATCCCCGCCGCGCCGTTGGTCGGTGCCGTGACCATGCGCCCGCCGGCGGCGTTTTCTTCGTTGACCGCCAGGGCGAACAGGTTGACCCATTCCATGGCGCTCAAGGTCGAGCCGATCACGTTGGGTTTGTTCAGTTCCTGCAGGCTGCGATGCAGCTTGGCAGCGCGGCGGCGCACGTTCAGCCCGCCGGGCAGGATGCCTTCGTGTTTCAAGCCCTGTTCGACGCAATCCTGCATGGCGCGCCAGAGCTTCATCAGGCCGCTGCGGATTTCCTCTTCGCTGCGCCAGACTTTCTCGTTGGCCATCATTAATTCCGCCACGCGCAGGTTGTGCTTCTTGCACAGCTGCAACAGCTCGGCGGCGCTGGAAAAGTCATAAGGAAGTACGGTGCGATCCAGGTCCACGACACCGCTGGAGGCTTGCGCCTCATCGACGACAAAACCGCCGCCGACCGAATAGTAGGTGTCGCGATGCAATTCACCGTCATCGCCTTCGACAATCAGGGTCATGGCGTTGGGGTGGAACGGCAGGTTTTCGTCGATCAGGCGCATGTCCCGAGCCCAGACGAACGGCACCGACAGGCGACCGTCGAGCAACAGCGTATGGGTTTCGCGCAGGGCCTGGATACGGATGCCGATTTGCGACGGATCGATCGCATCCGGCCACTCGCCCATCAGGCCCATGATCACCGCGTTGTCGCTGCCGTGGCCAATGCCCGTGGCCGACAACGAGCCAAACAGCTGGACTTCGACACGCCGCACCTGCTCCAGCAGCCCCCGCTCGCGCAAGCCCTGCACAAACAACGCCGCTGCCCGCATGGGCCCCACGGTGTGTGAACTGGAAGGGCCGATGCCGATTTTGAACAAGTCGAAAACACTGATAGCCATTACTGCCGAACTCCTGGATGGGCCCACTGCGCACGCAAAAGCGCACGGTGACGGAGCTGCTACGCTCAAGCTGCAATCCGCCGAGATGACCGCATCATCAAGCTTTTATCCAGTTGTTCGACGTCTCTAACCGACGCACTCATGCCCACCAACGCCGCGTGTCTTTTACGCCGTGTTTTCGCCGTTTTTTTGCGGTTCAGAGGGGAAAAAAGGGCTGAAAAAATCTGTAAACGACGTCACCGACACTGGATGCGACCATCCCTGTACTGGATACGACGCACCCTGTAGGCGTCAGATTTTCACTGGTACATGATCATATCGACTCGATTGCAAGGCGCCGTGGTAGAGCTGTCTCCAGAACGCCATCCAACCGCAACCTATAAGTGCGGTGGTCCAGTCGGAACACTGCCAAAAAAAACACCAAGGAGTCCATCCATGAAAGGTTCCCCGTCGTTGTTGTTGGCCGCCATGCTTAGTCTGCCGGTTCTGGCGCAAGCCGCAGAACCGGCGCAATGCAATACCGTAAACTTCTCCGATGTCGGCTGGACCGACATCACCGCCACCACCGCCACCACCAGCGTCGTGCTCAACGCCCTCGGCTACAAGACCAAGACCACCATGATTTCCGTGCCCGTGACCTACAAGTCGCTGGCCGACGGCAAGAACATGGACGTGTTCCTGGGGAACTGGATGCCGACCATGGAAAACGACATCAAGGCCTACCGCGATGCCGGCACCGTGGAAACCGTGCGCACCAACCTCAAGGGCGCCAAATACACCCTCGCCGTCCCTCAAGCGCTGTACGACAAAGGACTGCATGACTTCGCCGACATCGCCAAATTCAAGAAAGAACTCGATGGCAAGATCTACGGCATCGAGCCTGGCAACGACGGCAACCGCCTGATCCAGTCGATGATCGACAAGAACGCCTTCGGCCTCAAGGACGCGGGCTTCAAGGTCGTCGAGTCCAGCGAAGCCGGCATGCTGTCGCAGGTCGACCGCGCGCAGAAACGCGACACCGCCGTGGTCTTCCTCGGCTGGGCGCCGCACCCGATGAACAAGCGTTTCAAGATTCAATACCTGACCGGCGGCGACGATTTCTTCGGCCCCGACTTTGGCGCCGCCACTGTGGCGACCAACACCCGCAAGGGCTACGCCGAGGAATGCAGCAACGTCGGTCAGTTGCTGAAAAACCTGGAGTTCACGGTCGACATGGAAAGCGAACTGATGGGCAACATCCTGGACGACAAGATGAAGCCTGACGCGGCCGCCAAGGCCTGGCTGAAAAAGAATCCACAGGTGCTCGATACCTGGCTCGCTGGCGTGACCACCACTGACGGTAAACCTGGCCTGGAAGCCGTGAAAGCCAAGCTCGCACAGCCTTGAATTAGAGAGCATCGCTTATGCCGGACGGCTCACGCCGTCCGGGCTGTTTATTTCCTTGCATGCGGACGTTCACTACCATGCTGATTGATCAGAAAATCCCTTTAGGCCAGTACATCGCGGGCTTCGTTGAATGGCTGACGCAACACGGCGCCAGCACCTTCGACGCAATCGCCGTGACACTGGAAACGATGATCCACGGCGTGACGTTTGCGCTGACCTGGTTCAACCCGCTGGTACTGATCGGCCTGATCGCGCTACTGGCACACTTCATTCAACGCAAATGGGGCCTGACCGCGTTTGTCGTTGCCTCCTTTCTGCTGATCCTCAATCTGGGGTACTGGCAGGAAACCATGGAAACCCTCGCCCAGGTGTTGTTCGCCACCCTGGTCTGCGTGCTCATTGGCGTGCCCCTGGGCATCGTCGCCGCGCATAAGCCGATGTTCTATACTGTAATGCGTCCGGTACTCGATCTGATGCAGACCGTACCGACCTTCGTGTACCTCATTCCTACCCTGACCCTCTTCGGTCTGGGTGTGGTCCCGGGCCTGATTTCGACGGTGGTGTTCGCGATTGCCGCGCCCATCCGCCTGACCTACCTGGGTATCCGCGATGTTCCGGAAGAACTGATGGACGCCGGCAAGGCTTTTGGCTGCTCCCGGCGTCAGCTGCTCTCGCGAATCGAACTGCCCCACGCCATGCCAAGCATCGCGGCAGGCATCACCCAGTGCATCATGCTGTCGCTTTCGATGGTGGTGATCGCGGCACTGGTGGGCGCCGATGGTTTGGGCAAACCGGTGGTCAACGCACTGAACACTGCTGATATCGCCCTGGGCTTCGAAGCAGGCCTGGCGATCGTACTGCTGGCGATCATGCTCGACCGTATCTGCAAACAACCCGACGCCAAGGTAGGGGGTGACGCATGAGCATTATTCGCTTCGATAACGTTGACGTTATCTTCTCCAAAGATCCACGCGAGGCGCTCAAGCTGCTGGATCAGGGCATGACCCGCAACGAGATCCTGAAAAAGACCGGGCAGATCGTCGGTGTTGAAAAAGCCAGCCTGGATATCGAAAAAGGTGAAATCTGCGTACTGATGGGCCTGTCCGGCTCCGGCAAGTCCAGCCTGCTGCGCTGCATCAACGGCCTGAACACCGTCAGCCGTGGCAAGTTGTTCGTCGAGCACGAAGGCAAGCAGATCGACATCGCCTCCTGCACCCCGGCCGAACTGAAAATGATGCGCACCAAACGCATCGCGATGGTGTTCCAGAAGTTCGCCCTGATGCCTTGGCTGACCGTTCGCGAGAACATCAGCTTTGGCCTGGAAATGCAGGGTCGGCCCGAGAAGGAACGACGCAAACTGGTGGACGACAAGCTTGAGCTGGTGGGCCTGACCCAGTGGCGCAACAAGAAACCCAACGAGCTGTCCGGTGGTATGCAACAACGTGTGGGCCTGGCCCGTGCCCTGGCGATGGACGCCGACATCCTGCTGATGGACGAACCGTTCTCGGCACTCGACCCGCTGATCCGCCAGGGTCTGCAGGACGAACTGTTGGAACTGCAACGCAAGCTGAGCAAGACCATCGTGTTCGTAAGCCACGACCTCGACGAAGCCCTGAAACTGGGCAGCCGCATCGCGATCATGAAAGACGGCCGGATCATCCAGTACAGCAAGCCGGAAGAAATCGTCCTCAACCCGGCGGACGACTACGTGCGGACCTTCGTGGCCCACACCAACCCGCTGAACGTACTGTGCGGCCGCAGCCTGATGCGCACCCTGGACAACTGCAAACGCATCAACGGTTCGGTGTGCCTGGATCCAGGCGGTGATTCGTGGCTGGATCTGGCCGAAGGCAACACCATCAAGGGCGCTCGCCAGAACGGGTCTGTGCTGGACTTGCAGAACTGGATGCCGGGTCAGGCCGTTGAAGGCCTGGGTCGTCGACCCACCCTGGTGGACTCGAACATCGGAATGCGCGATGCGCTGCAGATTCGTTATCAGACCGGCAACAAGCTGGTGCTGCATGACAACAACAAGGTGGTGGGGATTCTGGGCGACAGCGAGCTGTATCACGCACTGCTCGGCAAGAACCTGGGGTAAGGCAACAGACACAAAAACGCCGCGAGAGAATCGCGGCGTTTTTGTTTATGGGGTATCGGGTAATGCAGCGTTGATGCTGATGACCCCTTCGCGGGTGAGCCCGCTCCCATATGTACGGTGAACAACCTGTGGGAGCGAGCTTGCTCGCGATGAGGGCTTAACATTCAACATGAGTGTTGACTGTCCCTCCGCTATCGCGAGCAAGCTCGCTCCCACAGGGATTGCGGTGCATTCCGTACACCGCAGACCCAAGCTTTAGCTGTAAACCCGGCCAAGCAGCTGCCGATGGCTTTCAAACTGATCGAGCACGTCACGGGTGATCTGATCTTGAGTGAACCCCATCAAGTCGTAGTCCTGGCTACCGTTATGCAGGTAAACCTCGGCGCGATAGAAACGCTGACGCGCCTCATCGGACTGTGCCGATTCAGTCGGCGTGGCCAGGTAACCATCCAGGCTGACTTCGTAGACAAAGGGGTTGCCCTCCTCCATCTCGACGCGCACGCCCATGCAACGCTTGGACTTGCCCAGCAGCGTCTGAACCTGCAGGCCTTGAGCACGCATTTGCGCCGTTGCATCTTCCAGCGCCGGGCTCACTTGCTTGTCCATGAAGCGCTGCACCACCGACTGGCTTGGCTGCAGGTCCAACTGGGTCAAACGCTCGCTGAAACCACGACGACCACGTGCAGCCAGCTCCGCTTGCTCCTGTTCGATCTGCACGTCCTGGCGCATGGCCTTGTGCAAGCCGAACATGAAGAACACCAGCACCACCGAGAACGGCAGGCCAGCCAGTACCACCATGGTTTGCATGGCTTCGAAGTTGCCAGCGAACAGCAGGCCGATGGTCACCAGAGTAATCACCGCCGACCAGAAGATCCGCAGCCAGTGTGGCGCGTCTTCATCGACGGTACCGCCCTTGCACGACAGGTTGGCCATCATCACCGCGCCGGAATCCGCCGGGGTCAGGAACAACACGAAACCGACGAAGATCGATACGCCGATTACCACCTTCGACGCCGGGTAATGCTCAAGCAACTGGTAGATCGCCATGGATGGCTGTTCCAGCGCCGTTTTTCCAAGCTCCACCGCCCCATGGTTCATCACCAGGTCCAGGGCCGAGTTACCGAAGATCGACAGCCACGCCAGGGTGAAGCCCAGTGGAATCAGCAGTACGCCAGCCACCAGTTCACGCACCGTGCGACCACGGGAAATACGTGCGATGAACATGCCCACGAATGGTGCCCAGGAAATCCACCAGGCCCAGTAGAACAGGGTCCACAGGCCCAACCAGCGGTCGGACTTCTCGGCGTCGCCTTCATACACATAGAGGTCGAAGGTCTTCAGCACCACGCCGTTCAGGTAGTCGCCGACGTTCTGCACGAAGCCGTTGAGCAGGTGCAGGGTCGGGCCGAACAGCAGGACGAAAATCAGCAGGCCGCTGAACAGCACGATGTTCAGGTTGGACAGACGACGGATGCCGTTTTCCACGCCTGACACAGCGGCGATGGTCGCCACGGTGCTCATCACGATGATCACGATCAGCAGATTGGTGTTGCTGTGCTCCATGCCGAACAGGTTTTCAAGGCCCGATGACACCTGCAGCGAACCAATCCCCAGGTTGGTCACCAGGCCCAGCAGGGTCACGAACATGCCGAAGCCGTCCACCGCATGACCGGCCGCGCCCTTGACCCAGCGCTCACCCACCAGCGGATACAGCGCCGAACGCAACGCCAGCGGCTGGTTATGACGGTAGGCAAAGTACGCCACCGCCAAACCGACCAGCGCGTAAATCGCCCAGCCGTGCAGGCCCCAATGCAGGAACGTCAGTTGTACTGCCTGACGTGCCGCGAGGTTACTGCCGGCCACGCCTTCCGGCGGGTTGAAGTAGTGGTCCAGCGGTTCGGACGCGCCGAAATACAACAACGAGATGCCGATGCCCGAGGAAAACAGCATCCCCGCCCAGGCGCCGTAGCTGAAATCCGGGGTGTCATCCTTGCTGCCCAGCTTGAGTTTGCCGTAGGACGAAAACGCCAGGCCGACGACGAAAATCAGATAGGCGGCAATCACCACCATGTAGTACCAGCCGAAGCTGCGGGACAACCAGGCTTGCGCCGTACCCAGCATTCTGCCGGCCTCTTGCGGGGCGATGATCAGAATGGCGGTCAACAACAGAATCAACGCGGTAGAGGTGTAGAACACCCAACCGTTGACCGACACCTTCTGCGGTGGGGTCTTTATTAGCGAGGCAGAACTCATGGCACAGATGCTCCGGGCAGTGCGAGAGAAGAACGCAAGGCAAACGAGTTACCCGACCAATCGGTTAGTGGGCAGCCGACCAGCGGGTGATATAAAGACACCCCGAAAAAAGCCCGAAACCCCTTGAGCGCCACGGCGCGTAGGTTTCGAGCAGATTCGGAAGTCATTTTTTCCGCCGCTACATGTAGGAAAAATCTGTAGGCAGCGACGATTTGTCGCAGATCTTATTCTTTGTTGATTGAACGTTCAATCAAAACAAAATAGACTGGCCCTCAAGCCGGTAGTCGTTTGACGTCTGCCGGAAGGCCTAAGGAGATGTGCAAGATGCCCAAGGTCGGTATGCAACCCATCCGTCGCCAGCAGTTGATCGAAGCCACATTGCTGGCGGTCGATCAGGTCGGAATGGGGGACGCCAGCATTGCGCTGATCGCCCGTTTGGCCGGTGTCTCGAATGGCATCATCAGTCATTACTTTCAGGACAAGAACGGCCTGATCGCTGCCACGGCGCAGTATCTGATGAGTGTCCTCAGCGAGAACGTCACCGCGCGCCGTCAGGCGCTGACAGATGCAAGCCCGCGGGCGCATCTGCAGGTGATCATCGAAGGCAACTTCGACGCCAGCCAGGTCAATGGCCCGGCAATGAAAACCTGGCTGGCCTTCTGGGCCACCAGCATGCACCACCCGTCTTTGCACAGGTTGCAGCGGATCAATGATCACCGTCTGTATTCCAACCTGTGCTGCCAGTTCCGTCGCGTACTGCCGCTCGACGATGCGCGCAGTGCAGCCCGTGGCCTGGCAGCCCTCATTGACGGTTTGTGGTTGCGCGGCGCGCTGTCGGGAGATGCTTTCGACACCGGGCAGGCGCACCAGATCGCTTACGAATACATGGATTTCCAACTGGCCAAGCAGGTGAGTTAGAGCACACAGAACGCTCAACCACCGGACCGCGCCAATCACTGATGCACTTGCGAGGACTTTATGGCCCGTTTCGAATTGCAAAAACTCTACATCGATGGCGCTTACTCTGACGCCAGCAGCGACGCCACTTTCGAAGCCATCAACCCGGCTAACGGTGAAGTCCTCGCAAAAGTACAACGTGCCACCTTCGATGACGTCGAGCGCGCCGTCGTCAGCGCCGAAAAGGGCCAGAAAATCTGGGCCGCCATGACCGCCATGGAGCGTTCGCGCATCCTGCGTCGCGCCGTGGAAATCCTGCGTGAGCGCAACGACGAACTGGCCGCCCTGGAAACCCTGGACACCGGCAAGGCGTACTCCGAAACCCGCTACGTCGACATCGTCACCGGCGCTGATGTGCTGGAGTACTACGCAGGCCTGGTTCCGGCCATCGAAGGCGAGCAGATTCCGCTGCGCACCACTTCGTTCGTCTACACCCGTCGCGAGCCGCTGGGCGTCGTGGCCGGTATCGGCGCGTGGAACTACCCGATCCAGATCGCCCTGTGGAAATCCGCGCCAGCCCTGGCGGCCGGTAACGCGATGATCTTCAAGCCAAGCGAAGTCACCTCGCTGACCACCCTGAAACTGGCCGAGATCTACACCGAAGCCGGCGTGCCAAACGGCGTGTTCAACGTCCTGACCGGCAGCGGCCGTGAAGTTGGCACCTGGCTGACCGAGCACCCGCGCATCGAGAAAGTCTCGTTCACCGGCGGCACCGACACCGGCAAGAAAGTCATGGCCAGCGCTTCGAGCTCTTCGCTCAAGGAAGTGACCATGGAACTGGGCGGCAAGTCGCCGCTGATCATCTGCGACGACGCCGACCTCGATCGCGCTGCCGACACCGCGATGATGGCCAACTTCTACAGCTCCGGTCAGGTGTGCACCAACGGCACACGCGTGTTCGTACCGGCCCACCTGAAAGCCGCTTTCGAAGCCAAGATCGTTGAGCGCGTTGCGCGCATCCGCGTCGGTAACCCTGAAGACGAAAACACCAACTTCGGCCCACTGGTCAGCTTCGCCCACATGGAAAACGTACTGGGCTACATCGCCAAGGGCAAGGAAGAAGGTGCCCGCGTACTGTGCGGCGGCGAGCGCCTGACCGACGGCGAATTCGCCAAAGGCGCCTTCGTGGCCCCGACCGTGTTCACCGACTGCACCGACGACATGACCATCGTTCGTGAAGAAATCTTTGGCCCGGTGATGGCGATCCTCACCTACGAAACCGAAGAAGAAGTGATCCGTCGCGCCAACGACACCGAATTCGGCCTGGCCGCCGGTATCGTCACCCGCGACCTGAACCGCGCTCACCGCGTGATCCATCAACTGGAAGCCGGTATCTGCTGGATCAACGCCTGGGGCGAGTCCGACGCGAAGATGCCGGTCGGCGGCTACAAGCAGTCGGGTGTCGGCCGTGAGAACGGCATCAGCTCGCTGAACAACTTCACCCGCATCAAATCGGTACAGGTCGAGCTGGGCGATTACGTCTCGGTGTTCTAAGACCCGAGTCCTGTATTGCCTGCGAGGGCCTCTTCGCGGGCAAGCCCGCTCCCACAGGTTTTGAGTCGTCCATCAAATCTGTGGCAGCTCCCAATCCCTGTGGGAGCTGGCTTGCCAGCGAATCGAGTGCGCAGCACTCGCCGAGGCCCGACCTGACCACCATCAAAGAGGGTGCATTCAATGTCCCAAGAATTCGACTACATCATCATCGGTGCCGGCTCGGCCGGTAACACCCTGGCGACCCGTCTGACCGAAGACGCCGGCGTCACCGTCCTGCTGCTCGAAGCCGGTGGCCCGGACTACCGTTTCGACTTCCGCACGCAAATGCCGGCCGCCCTGGCGTTCCCGCTGCAAGGCCGTCGCTACAACTGGGCCTACGAAACCGATCCTGAGCCACACATGGACGGTCGTCGCATGGAGTGCGGTCGCGGCAAGGGCCTGGGCGGTTCTTCGCTGATCAACGGCATGTGCTACATCCGCGGCAACGCCATGGACTACGACGGCTGGGCGAAACTGCCAGGCCTGGAAGACTGGTCGTACCTGGACTGCCTGCCGTATTTCCGTAAAGCGGAAACCCGCGACATCGGCCCGAACGACTACCACGGTGGCGACGGCCCGGTCAGCGTGACCACGCCGAAAGCCGGCAACAACCCGCTGTTCCACGCCATGGTTGAAGCCGGCGTGCAGGCCGGTTACCCGCGCACCGAAGACTTGAACGGCTACCAGCAGGAAGGCTTCGGCCCGATGGATCGCACCGTGACACCGAAAGGTCGTCGTGCCTCCACCGCCCGTGGTTACCTGGACGTGGCCAAGAAGCGTTCGACCCTGACCATCGTCACCCACGCCCTGACCGACAAGATCCTGTTCGAAGGCAAGCGCGCGGTTGGCGTGCGTTACCTGGTGGGCGCGGCGGAAGAGCGCGTCGAGGTCAAGGCGCGCAAGGAAGTGCTGCTGTGCTCCGGCGCCATCGCTTCGCCGCAGATCCTGCAACGCTCCGGCGTCGGCCCGGCCGCGCTGCTGAACAAGCTCGACATTCCGGTGGTCCACGACCTGCCGGGCGTCGGTGAAAACCTGCAGGACCACCTTGAGCTGTACCTGCAATACGCTTGCACCCAGCCAGTCTCGCTGTACCCGTCGCTGCTCTTGCACAACCAGCCGGCCATCGGCGCCGAGTGGCTGTTCAACGGCACCGGCATCGGCGCCAGCAACCAGTTCGAAGCCGGCGGTTTCATCCGCACCCGTCCGGAATTCGAATGGCCGAACATCCAGTACCACTTCCTGCCGGTAGCGATTAACTACAACGGCAGCAACGGCGTGAAAGAGCACGGCTTCCAGGCACACATGGGCTCCATGCGTTCGCCAAGCCGTGGGCGCATCCAGGCCAAGTCCAAGGACCCACGCCAGCACCCAAGCATCCTGTTCAACTACATGGCCACCGAGCAGGACTGGCAGGAATTCCGCGACGGCATCCGCCTGACCCGTGAAATCATGCAACAGCCGGCGCTGGACGCTTTCCGTGGTCGCGAGATCAGCCCGGGTATCGAGGTGCAAACCGACGAGCAACTGGACAAGTTCATCCGCGAACATGCCGAAACCGCTTTCCACCCGTCCTGCTCGTGCAAGATGGGCACCGACGAGATGGCCGTGGTCGATGGCGAAGGTCGCGTGCATGGCATGCAAGGCCTGCGGGTGGTCGATGCCTCGATCATGCCGATCATCACCACCGGCAACCTCAACGCACCCACGATCATGATGGCCGAGAAAATCGCCGACAAGATCCGTGGCCGCAAGCCATTGCCGCGCAGCACAGCCACTTACTATGTGGCCGGTGAAGCGCCGGTGAAGGGCAAGCCGGTGCGGGAAGTGAGCCAGACGGCGTAAGGCGTTACACCGCGTCGAACCTATCGCGAGCAAGCTCGCTCCCACAGGTTTCGGGTTGGATTGCAGATTTGTGATCCAACCGAGCCCCCTGTGGGAGCTTGCTCGCGATGGGGCCATGTCAGTCCGCACACATCTTCCAATCCCCCCACAGATCCAAACTTGATCCTCCCCCCCTCGCAGGCCTAATCTAGCGCCACGCAATCGTTTCACCCCTTCCCCTCGCAGCACCGCGTCATCGCCACTCCATAACCAGGAGGTTCACGAATGTTCGACTTCTACCCCCAGCTCAAGCAGCGCTTCGCTGCCTTGCGCACGGGTGCTGAATTCTTTTCCCTGCGTTATGTGCGCGAGTCCGGGCAGTACCTGTCGGTGCGCAAGAACGTCGCAGAACCGCCGAGCCTGAGCCGTGACGAAGGGGCGATGCTGACCGTGCGGGTCAATGGCGTCGAGGTCTATGCGGCGACCAACGATCTGTCGCAACAAGGCCTGCAGGCCGCCCTCGAGCGCGCCGAACACCAGGCCCGTCGACTCAAGCCCCACGCCTTGCTGGACCTGCGTGAACAGGCTGTTTCCAGCGACCGTGCCGATTATTTTTCGCCGAACCTCGAACAGACCTTCCCGTCCCTGAGCGACTGCTACCAACTGCTCGGCACCGAGTCGGCCGCCGTGCCCAGGGACGAGCGCCTGGTGAACTGGCAGGTCAGCCTCGGCATCACTCACGTCGAGCAGATTTACCTCAACAGCGCCGGTGCCGAACTGCGCCAGGCGCAACGCTTTGTGTACCCTGGCCTGGACGTCACGGCCTACGACGGCAACGACAGCCAGACCCGCAGCCTGGGTCGCGAGAACTTCGGCCAGCAAGGCGCGGCGGACGTCATCAGCCGCTGCGGCCTGATCGGTGCCGGTGCCCAGGTGGCTGATCAAGCGCTGCAACTGCTGCTGGCGCCAAACACACCGCAAGGCAAGCGCGACCTGCTGCTGATGCCCGACCAGATGATGCTGCAAATCCACGAATCCATCGGCCACCCGCTGGAGCTGGACCGCATTCTGGGTGACGAGCGCAATTACGCCGGCACCAGTTTCGTCAAAACCGAAGATTTCGGCCGACTGCAATACGGCTCCGGCCTGCTCAACGTGACCTTCGACCCGGACATCCCCGAAGAACTCGCCAGCTATGGCCATGACGACGACGGCACGCCCGCCAGCAAGCAGTTCCTGATCCGCGAAGGCCTGTTGCTGCGCCCGCTGGGCGGTGCGCTGTCGCAATTCCGGGCCGGCATGGACGGCGTCGCCAACAGCCGCGCCTGCGGCTGGAATCGCCCGCCGATCGATCGCATGGCCAACCTCAACATCGAGCCGGGCGATCAGTCCATCGAGCAGTTGATCGGCGGTATCGAACACGGCGTGCTGATGTCGACCAACCGTTCCTGGTCGATCGACGATGCCCGCAATAAATTCCAGTTCGGCTGCGAATGGGGCCAATTGATCGAAAACGGCGAACTCAAGGGAGTGGTAAAGAATCCCAATTACAGGGGCATCTCCGCGCAGTTCTGGAAAAGCCTCAGCGCCGTCGGCGATGCCAGTACTGTCAAGGTCCTCGGCACACCGAATTGCGGCAAGGGCGAGCCGAACCAGGTGATCCGCGTCGGCCACGCATCACCGGCCTGCGTGTTCAGCAACGTTGATGTATTCGGAGGTGACGCCTGATGCATCCGTCAATCAGCCAGTCCGCATCGTTCAAGGCGCTGGTCAACAGCCTGCGTGCAGCGCTTCACGAGCCCGAACAGTTCACCCTCAGCTACGCCGCCGAATCTTCGGCCTTCATACGTTTCAACCACGCCAAGGTGCGTCAGGCCGGTCAGGTGCAGCAGGCGAGCATCGCCCTGAAACTGATCAACGAAGGCCGCCATGCCGACCTGCAAATCACGTTGGCCGGCGATCCCCAGGTTGATCTGCAACGTTTGAACGAAGGCCTGCAACAGCTGCGCGACACCTTGCCGCTGCTACCTCCGGACCCGTATCTGCTGCTCAACCACAATGGCTGGCAGAGCAACCACGTGCAGGCCCAACCGCTGCCGGACACCGAACAGGTGGTCGCGCAAATCACCCAGGCCGCCGAAGGCCTGGATCTTGTCGGTTTCTACGCTGCCGGACCGATCAGTCGTGGTTTTGCCAGTTCTTCGGGCGCCTTCGGCTGGCATCAGGCCAACAGTTTCAATTTCGACTTCAGCCTGTTCCACGAGAACGGCCAGGCGGTAAAGGCCAGCTATGCCGGGCAGGACTGGAACAGCGAAGGCTTTGCCAAACGCTTCGAGCAAGCCCGCGAGCAGCTTGAGTTTCTGGGACGCCCGCTACGCACTTTGGCGCCCGGCCAATACCGCGCTTACCTGGCACCGGCGGCGCTGGAAGAAATCATGGGCATGCTGTGCTGGGGTGGTTTCTCGGCACAGTCGATTGCCAGCAAAAGCAGCCCGCTGCAAAGGCTCTACGGTGGCGACAGCGCGTTCAGCTCGCTGGTCTCGCTGGACGAAAAAGTCAGCGGCTCACTCAGCCCGGCGTTTTCCGATGAAGGTTATCCGCGCAGTGACCTGGGGCTGATCGTCAACGGCAAGGCCGGGGCACAACTGGTCAGCTCGCGCAGCGCCGCGGAGTACGGTTTGACTGCCAACGGCGCCAGCGGCGGTGAATCCCCGAGCGCGCTGAACATGAAAGCCGGGGCATTGCCTGACGCGGACATCCTCAAGCAGTTGGGTACGGGGCTATACATCAGCAACCTGTGGTACCTGAACTTTTCGGATCAACCGGCCGCACGCCTGACCGGCATGACCCGCTTCGCCACTTTCTGGGTCGAGAACGGCGAGATTCAAGCACCGGTCAACACCATGCGCTTTGATGACAGCGCCTTCAGCCTGCTCGGTTCGCGGCTGGAAGCGTTGACCGCGGAGCGGGAGTTGTTGTTGTCGGCGAGCACCTACAGCCAGCGGGCGACGGCTTCGGCGCTATTGCCTGGGGCGTTGGTCAGCCGATTGACTCTGACCCTGTAAACGCAATACCTGTGGGAGCGGGCTTGCCCGCGAAAGCGGCGGATCAGTCGACATTGATGTTGAATGTTACGGCCTCTTCGCGGGCAAGCCCGCTCCCACAGGGTCCGGTTACCTGACCACCACAAGAGGTCCCATGCCCAACCGCCCGCCTCTCGACGCTGTCACCGCTCGGTGGATACCCTGGGTCGTCGCCATTGCCTTCTTCATGCAGTCCCTCGACGGGACGATCCTCAACACCGCCCTGCCGGCCATGGCCCGCGACCTGGCCGAGGACCCATTGCGCATGCAAGGGGTGATCATCGCCTACATGCTCACGGTCGCCTTGCTGATCCCGGCTTCGGGCTGGATCGCCGACCGTTTTGGCACCAGGAAGATCTTCTTCAGCGCAATCCTGCTGTTCAGTCTCGGCTCATTGCTCTGCGCATTGTCGAGCAGCCTGAGCCTGCTGATCGGCGCCCGGGTGATCCAGGGCCTGGGCGGGGCGTTGATGCTGCCGGTCGGGCGGCTGGTGGTACTGCGTGCCTACCCGCGTTCGGAACTGGTGCGGATCATGGGTTTCATCACCATTCCCGGGCTGCTCGGCCCGCTGATCGGCCCGACCATGGGCGGCTGGATGGTGCAATACCTGACCTGGCACTGGATCTTCCTGATCAACCTGCCGGTGGGTCTGGTGGGCTGCTACGCCGTGTGGAAATTCATCCCGGACCTGCGCGGCTCCGAGCGCACACGCTTCGACAGCCTGGGCTTCGTGCTGTTCGGCGCGGCGATGATTCTGATCACCATCGCCATGGAAGGCCTGGGCGAACTGCACCTGCCGCACCTGCGGGTGATGCTGCTGCTGTTCGGTGGCATGGCGTGCCTGGCGGCGTACTGGTTGCGCGCCGGGCATATCGAGAACCCGTTGTTCGCGCCGTCGCTGTTCAAGACCCGGACCTTTGCCGTGGGCATTCTCGGCAACCTGTTCGCCCGTCTCGGAAGCGGCGCCCTGCCCTTTCTGGTGCCGTTGCTGCTGCAAGTGGCGCTGGGCTACTCGCCATCCCAGGCCGGGATGAGCATGTTGCCGCTGGCCGCTGCGGCGATGATCGCCAAGTGGGTGGCCCGGCCGCTGATCGAGCGTCTGGGTTACCGCATCGTGCTGACCGGCAACACCCTGGCACTGGGCATCATGCTGGCGAGCATGGGCCTGGTCAGCGAGCAGACGCCTTATTGGCTACTGCTGTGCCTGTTGGCGATTCTTGGCGCGATCAACTCCCTGCAGTTCACCGCGATGAACACCGTGACCCTGATCGACCTCGACGACGCCAGCGCCAGCAGCGGCAACAGCCTGCTGTCGGTGGTCGCGCAATTGTCCCTGAGCCTGGGCGTTGCCTGCGCCGGTGCGTTGCTCGGCGGCTTTACGGCGGAGATTGGTAACGATGGCGTGGACACGGTCCTGGGGGCATTCCAATTGACCTTCGTGACCGTGGGAATCATGGCGATGCTGGCCGCTACGATCTTCTCGCAACTGTCAAAAAATGACGGACGGCGAGTTAAACGTCCGGAAGAACACATAGAGCCTTAGGGCGAATGGCCACCGGACTGGTACACTGCGCGACATTTTGTTTTGCAGGCCAGTCCCGTGACCACCATCGCCACCGAATTTAATACTTTGCCGCTGTCTGCCGCCATGCTGGCTAACCTCGAATCCCTCGGTTATGCCCAGATGACGCCGATCCAGGCGCAAAGCTTGCCGGTGATCCTCAAAGGGATGGACCTGATCGCCCAGGCCAAGACCGGCAGCGGCAAGACCGCGGCCTTCGGCATCGGCCTGCTGAACCCGATCAATCCGCGTTACTTCGGTTGCCAGGCGCTGATCCTGTGCCCGACCCGCGAGCTGGCCGACCAGGTCGCCAAGGAAATCCGTCGCCTGGCCCGTGCCGAAGACAACATCAAGGTCCTGACCCTGTGCGGCGGCGTGTCCCTCGGCCCGCAGATCGCTTCGCTGGAGCACGGCGCGCACATCATCGTCGGCACGCCGGGGCGCATCCAGCAGCACCTGCGCAAGGGCTCGCTGGTCCTTCACGGCCTCAACACCCTGATCCTCGACGAAGCCGACCGCATGCTCGACATGGGTTTCTACGACTCGATCGAAGAAATCATCATGCAGGCCCCGGAGCGTCGCCAGACCCTGCTGTTCTCCGCGACCTACCCGGTGGGCATCAAGCAGCTTGCATCAAAATTCATGCGCAACCCGCAGCAAGTGAAGGCCGAAGCGTTCCACGACGACACGCAGATCGAGCAGCGCTTCTACGAGATCTCCCCGGATGACCGCATGAGTGCGGTGACCAAGGTACTTGGCCACTTCCGCCCGGCGTCCTGCGTAGCCTTCTGCTTCACCAAGCAGCAGGTTCAGGAAACCGTCGATCACCTGACCGCCAAAGGCATCTCCGCCGTTGGCCTGCACGGTGACCTGGAACAGCGCGACCGCGACCAGGTGCTGGCGATGTTCGCCAACCGCAGTACTTCGGTACTGGTCGCCACCGACGTCGCTGCCCGTGGCCTGGACATCGATTCCCTGGACATGGTGATCAACGTCGAGCTGGCCCGTGATTCGGAAATCCACATCCACCGCGTCGGCCGTACCGGCCGCGCCGGTGAGAAAGGCCTGGCGATCAGCCTGGTGGCGCCGTCCGAAGCACAGCGTGCACAAGCCATCGAGCAATTGCAGAAAACACCGCTGACCTGGGATCAGGTGGACAACCTCACCTCCAAGGGCGGTGGTCCGCTGTTGCCGCAGATGAGCACCCTGTGCATCGCTGGCGGCCGCAAGGACAAAGTCCGTCCGGGCGATATTCTTGGCGCACTGACCGGCGACGCTGGCATCCCCGGCGCCCAGGTCGGCAAGATCGCGATTTTCGACTTCCAGGCCTATGTGGCCGTGGAGCGCGGCGTCGCCAAACAGGCCTTGCAGCGTTTGAACGACGGCAAGATCAAGGGCCGCTCGTTGCGCGTGCGTATCCTGTAAAAACGCATCGCCCCCTGTAGGAGCGAGCCTGCTCGCGATGGACGACAGAACACCGCTGGGTATCAGACACCCCGCGTTATCGTTGACGTCCATCGCGAGCAGGCTCGCTCCTACAGGTTTGTTTTGTGGTGAGTCATCAAGAGGACACCGTTTTGCGCTCTACCGAAGTCGTGATCATTGGCGCTGGCGCCGCAGGGTTGATGTGTGCGCTGACCGCCGCCGGGCGCGGGCGCAAGGTGCTGCTGCTCGACCATGCCAACAAGGCCGGCAAGAAAATCCTGATGTCGGGCGGCGGTCGCTGCAATTTCACCAACATGTACACGGAACCAGGCAATTTTCTTTCGCAGAACGCGCATTTCTGCAAATCCGCCCTGGCCCGTTATACCCAGTGGGATTTCATCGGCATGGTGGCCAAGCACGGCGTGCCGTACCACGAGAAAAAACTCGGCCAGTTGTTCTGCGATAACAAATCCAGCGACATCCTCGAAATGCTGCTGAACGAGTGCGATCAGGTCGGCGTCAACCTGCACCTGGATACCTCTATCCAGACCATCGAGAAGCTTGAGAAGGGCTATTTGCTGGACACGACGCTCGACCAGATCACCTGCGAATCCCTGGTGATCGCCACCGGCGGCCTGTCGATCCCGACGCTGGGCGCCACCGGCTTCGGTTACCAGGTGGCCAGGCAGTTCGGCCACGAGCTGCTGCCGACCCGCGCCGGCCTGGTGCCATTCACCATCACCGATCAACTCAAGGTGTTGTGCACCGAGTTGTCCGGTACCTCGGTGGATTGCCTGGTGAGCTGCAACGACCAGAGCTTCCGCGAGAACATCCTGTTTACCCACCGCGGCCTCAGCGGCCCGGCGATTTTGCAGATTTCGTCGTTCTGGGAGTCCGGCGATACCGTCGAGATCAACCTGATGCCGGATCACGACGTGCCGAGCTGGCTGCAACAGCAACAGGCCGAACGCCCCAACAGCGAGCTGAAAACCCTGCTCGGTGAAATCTTCACCAAGAAGATGGCCAACCTGCTGGCGGACAACTGGTTCGTCTCCAAACCGATGAAGCAGTACACCCACGCGGAACTGGCTGACATCGCCGAGAAACTGGCGAGCTGGAAAGTCGTGCCGGCGGGCACCGAAGGTTATCGCACCGCCGAGGTGACCCTGGGCGGCGTCAACACCAATGAAGTGTCGTCCAAGACCATGGAGTCGCTGAAAAGCCCGGGCCTGTACTTCATCGGCGAAGTGCTGGATGTCACCGGGCATTTGGGCGGATTCAACTTCCAATGGGCGTGGGCCTCCGGTTACGCCGCGGCGCAGTACGTCTGATTCAGAAACCTACACAATCCCCCTGTGGGAGCGAGCTTGCTCGCGATGGCGGCCTATCAGTCAACATCTCTGTTGAATGTTATGGCCTCATCGCGAGCAAGCTCGCTCCCACAGGTTTCTAGGCCAGCCACAAAACTTGTGATCAACCCAGATCACCAATGCTCAAAGGAACAGATTTTGCTGTCTGATGTGATCGGCGCCATTGCGTCGGCGTCATTAGTGGCTCAATTTAGCGTCATTGCCTCGGAAGGCCTTCGCACTTCATGTCATCGACTTCGTTCCGCCAGTCTCTGCGGCGCCTTTGGGCGCTGGATAAATTCAGCTACAGCGTGCGGGTATTCATTGCCCTGACCGGCACCATGGCGCTGTGTTGGTATCAAGACGAAATGGGCCTGCTGATCCCGTTGTTCCTGGGGATTATCGCCAGTGCCCTGGCCGAGACCGACGACAGCTGGCAGGGCCGTCTCAACGCGCTGGCGGTGACGCTGGTGTGTTTCGCTGTCGCCGCCCTGTCCGTCGAACTGCTCTTCCCCTACCCCTCGCTGTTTATCATCGCTTTCGCCCTGGCCGCGTTCTGCCTGACCATGCTCGGTGCTCTCGGCGAGCGCTATGGCGCGATTGCTTCGGCAACCTTGATCCTGTCGGTCTACACCATGATCGGCGTGGACCAGCGTGGCGGCGCGGTGACCGACGTCTGGCACGAGCCGGTGCTGCTGGTGGCCGGTGCCGCCTGGTATGGCCTGCTGTCGGTGCTGTGGCAGGCGCTGTTTTCCAATCAGCCGGTGCAGCAGAGCCTGGCGCGGTTGTTCCGCGAGCTGGGCTATTACCTGAAGCTGAAATCCTCGCTGTTCGAGCCGGTCCGGCAGATGGACGTGGAGGCGCGGCGCCTGGAACTGGCCCAGCAGAACGGCCGGGTGGTGGCGGCACTGAATGCCGCCAAGGAAATCATCCTGCACCGGGTCGGCAACGGGCGCCCGGGGTCGAAGGTCAGCCGCTACCTGAAACTGTACTTCCTCGCCCAGGACATCCACGAACGCGCCAGCTCTTCGCACTATCCGTACAACGCACTCGCAGAAGCGTTTTTCCACAGTGACGTCATGTTCCGCTGCCAACGCCTGTTGCGTCAGCAAGGCAAAGCCTGCCGTGCCCTGGCCGAATCGATCCAGATGCGTCAACCGTTCACCTATGACGCCAGTTTCACCGAGGCCCTCAGCGATCTGGATGCCTCTCTCGAACACCTGCGCATCCAGAGCAACCCGGCCTGGCGCGGCCTGCTGCGTTCGCTGCGGGCACTGGCGGCCAACCTCGGCACCCTCGACCGTTTGCTCAGCGATGCCAGCAACCCCGACGCCCTGGCCGACGCCACCGACAGCAGCTTGCTCGACCGTTCGCCACGCAACCTCAAGGACGTGTGGGTTCGCCTGCGCACGCAGCTGACGCCGACCTCGTTGCTGTTCCGTCATGCCCTGCGATTGCCCCTGGCGTTAAGCATCGGCTACGCCATGGTGCATTTGATTCACCCGTCCCAGGGCTACTGGATCATCCTCACGACGCTGTTCGTCTGCCAACCGAACTACGGCGCCACCCGCCGCAAACTCGGTCAACGGATCATTGGCACCGCCATCGGCCTGACGTTGGCCTGGGCGCTGTTCGACCTGTTCCCGAACCCGCTGATCCAGTCGTGCTTCGCCATTGCTGCCGGGGTGGTGTTCTTTACCAACCGCACCACCCGCTACACCCTGGCGACGGCGGCAATCACCCTGATGGTGCTGTTCTGCTTCAACCAGGTGGGCGATGGTTACGGGCTGTTCCTGCCACGGCTGTTCGATACCCTGCTCGGCAGCCTGATCGCCGGGCTGGCGGTGTTCCTGTTCCTGCCGGACTGGCAGGGCCGGCGCCTGAACAAAGTGCTGGCCAACACCCTGGCCTGCAACAGCATTTACCTGCGCCAGATCATGCAGCAGTACGCGGCGGGCAAAAGCGACGACCTGGCCTACCGCCTGGCCCGCCGCAACGCGCACAACGCCGACGCGGCGCTGTCGACCACGCTGGCCAATATGCTGATGGAGCCGGGGCATTTCCGAAAGGAAGCGGACGTGGGCTTCCGCTTCCTGGTGCTGTCGCACACGCTGCTCAGTTACCTGTCAGGCCTGGGTGCACACCGGGAAACCCAACTGCCGGCAGACGTGCGTGAACAGTTGATCGAGGGGGCCGGGGTGAAACTGGCTGCCAGCATCGACGAAATCGCCCAGGGACTGGCGAGCAAGGCTTCGATTGCGATTCAGAGCGATGAAGAAGAAGCACTGGCCAATGAGCTGGAACAGATGCCGGATGAAATCGATGAAGGCCAGCGGCTGGTGCAGACGCAACTGGCGCTGATCTGTCGACAGCTCGGGCCGTTGCGGACACTGGCGGCGCATCTCATCAAGGACACCAGTGAGGATTGAGATTCCGGCTGGCTGTACCGGCCCCTTCGCGGGCAAGCCCGCTCCCACAGGGTTATCTGATGGTCACAAGATTTGTGTTCACCCTCGCCCACTGTGGGAGCGGGCTTGCCCGCGAAGAGGCCATCAGCAACAGTACAGAATCCGGATCAATGCACTCACATCCCATGCTGCTTCATCAACTTTTCATAACTCCCGTCCGCCTTCATCGCCGCGATCTCCCGGTCGAAGCCGGCAACGATCTGCTCATGCTGCGGGTTCTTCAGGCTGACCAGAATATGCAGGCTGTTCTCGCTCAAGGCCTTGGGCAGGAATTCCACGGCGTTTCGTACCTTGGGTGACTCGCGGGCCAGGTAATAGCGGGCGACGTACTCATCTTCCAGCGTCAGTTTGACCCGGTCGGCAGCAACCATGCGCACGGCCATGGCGAAGCTGTGCACGGGGATTTTCTGCAACGAGTCATCCTTGTCGAACCCGGGCGAATAGGCGTAACCGCGCACGATGGCAATCGGATAAGTGTGCAATTGCTGCAGGTTATTGAATTCGATGGGCGCGTCCTTACGCTTGAGAAAACGTACGCGATTGAGCAGGTATTCGCCGGAAAACTGGCCGAGACTTGTACGCTCCTCGGTGTACCAGGCATTGACCAGCACGTCGTATCGGCCCTCACCCAACCCCATCAAGGCCCGCGCCCAAGGCGCTTGTTCAAACTCACTGGCATAGCCGGCCCTGGCGAGCGCGGTACTGACAATGTCCGTGGCCAGACCACCATTGATGAGCGTGGCATCGGTAAAGGGTGGCCAGGCATCGGCGACCAACCGCAGTTTTTCTGCCGCCGCCCCCTGAACCAGCAACAGCAATCCAATCAAAGCAAAAGCTCGATGCAATCGCGGCATGCTAGAAAATCCTTAGCGGGCGATTGCCCGACGTGTTTTCAGCCAAAACCCCAAGGCCCCTGATCCGGCGATACCGGGGTACTCAACATTAGCTCATCGAAGCCACAGCACAGCGCTTCGATCCAGATTACACAAAGAAGACATCCACGCGAGAAATGAATGATGGCATTTTGGCCTTTGTCACAGATTCTCCCGCCATAAAGACTTCTGGCGTGACTGCGCTTAGTATCGGAACGACGTTTTCAGGGAATCAAAACATGACAGTCGATTGGATTTGCAAACATCACAGCGACCTGGGCAAGGAGCAGCTGTACGCCATTTTGCAGCTGCGCGCGCAAGTGTTCGTCGTCGAGCAGAAATGCGTTTACCAGGACATTGATGGCCAGGACCTGGATGGCGACACCTGCCACGTGATGGCCTGGGACGGTAACCAGCTGGTGGCCTACCTGCGGTTGCTTGACCCGCAATCGCAGGGCGGCGACGTGGTGATCGGGCGGGTGATCATTGCCCCGCAGGCACGCGGCGCGGGCCTGGGGCATGAACTGATGGACCAGGCGTTGAAACAGATCGAGAAGTACTGGCCCGGCCTGCCGGTCTACCTTTCGGCCCAGGCGCATTTGCAGGGGTATTACGGGCGCTATGGGTTTGTCGTGGCGGGTGAGGAGTATGTGGAAGATGGCATTCCACACATTGGCATGCGTCGTCCGTAAGGGCCTCTTCGTCGGAACGCCGCCCGGAGCAAGCCCGCTCCCACAGGGGACCGCATTCCAGTGTGGGAGCGGGCTTGCTCGCGAAGGCGTCAGTCAAACCACTGAAAGATTTCAGGGATACTCCAGCACCGCCTTGATCTGCCGCAGATTACGCTCGATCCATCCCCGATCAATCGCCCCCCACTCGCGAATCCGATAGCGCCCCGCATGGTTGCGCGCGCCTTCTTCCTGCTCGAATTCACAGACGATATCCAGGTCCGCCAACGCCGCGATGGTGTCCTGCGCCGTGCGCCTGGGCATGCCGGTCACTTCGGTGAGCGCCGGGACGCTGCTGGCCAGTCCGCTGTCGATCAGGTACGCCACGTACAACCGGCGATAGAAGCTGCTCTTGGTCTTGCTCACGTCCATCCATTGCTCTCCTTAAAAGATCGCAGCCTGCGGCAGCTCCCGCCACGTCAGGTACACCCGCACATCAAACTCCACCTGGTGATACCCCGGCAGCATGTGCTCGCACAGCTTGTAGAACGCCTTGTTGTGATCCGACTCCCTGAAGTGCGCCAGCTCATGCACCACGATCATTTTCAGGAACTCGCAAGGCGCTTCCTTGAACAGCGAAGCGATGCGGATTTCCTTCTTGGCCTTGAGCTTGCCGCCTTGCACCCGGGAGATCGTGGTGTGCAGGCCAAGGGCACGGTGAGTGAGGTCCAGGCGGTTGTCGAACAGCACCTTGTCGATGGCCGGAGCATTGCGCAGGTACTCCTGCTTGAGGTCCAAGGCATAGGTGTACAGCGCCTTGTCGCTCTGCACACCGTGCTTTTGCGGGTAACGCTGGCTCAGGTAATCGCCCAGCCGACCGTCGGCGATCAGCTGGCGCACCTGATCCTGCAAGGTGGCGGGATAGGCCTGGAGATATTTCAACGCGGTCATCGGGGCGGCAATACAGGTCACTGAAAGGTCGCCAGTGTAGCGAATTCAGCGGGGCAGCGCGCTCCAGTCAAACGGCTGGACAAAGACCTCGGCGTCCTCGGCCATCATCGGTCGAGCCACCAGGAAGCCTTGCACATATTCGCAACCGTTGGCCCGCAGCCACTCATACTGCGCGACGGTCTCCACCCCTTCGGCAATCACCAGCACCCCGAACTGTTTGCACAGGTCGATCACACTGCGCGCCAGCGCCGCATCCCGTACCGAGTCCGGCAACCGGGCTATCAAATGCCGGTCGAGCTTGAGGGTGTCCAGTTCCAAGTCGCGCAGGTGCGACAGGGAGCACGGGCCGGCCCCGAAGTCATCCAACGCCACTCGTACGCCCAGATTGTGCAACAGGCGTAACTGCTTGCGGGTTTCCTCGGGGTGATGCATCAAGGCCTCTTCCGTGATCTCGACCTCCAGATGACGCGGCTGCAAGCCATGGCGCTCCAGCACCTGGCGCAGTTCGGTGACCAGATTGGGCATGCCGAACTGCGTGCTGCTCAAGCTGACGCCGAGCACCAGGTCCTCAGTGAACAGGGTTTCCCAGGCTTTGCGCTGCCCAGCGCTGCGGTGGTAGATCCAGCTACCCAGCCGACTGATCAGCCGCGCCTCTTCCAGCAATGGCAAAAACAGCCCCGGCGGCACGTCGCCTACGCTCGGATGCTGCCAGCGCAGCAAGGCCTCGAAGCCACGAATCCGTCCGTCCGCAATCGCAACCTGAGGCTGATACACCAGGTTGAAATCCCGGTTCTCGATGGCCGTGCGCACACTTTCCTCGAGCATCAGCCGCGAGCGCGCCCGACCATTCATTTCGTGATCGTAGAAGCGGTATTGCTGACGACCGGCACGCTTGGCTTCGTACATGGCGATGTCGGCCGCCCGCAGCATCCCGTCGAGATTGGCACCACAATCGGGGAACGTAGCAATGCCGATGCTGGCACCCAGGGCGATATCGAGGCCGTCGACCTGCTGACAGATCGACACGCGCTCGATGAGCTTCTCGGCAATCTTCGCCGCTTGCTCGGGGACCTCCAGATCCAGCAGCGCGGTGAATTCATCGCCGCCCATCCGCGCCAGTATGTCGAAAGGCCGCAAGCACGCCTTCAACTGTTCGGAGACCCAGCGCAGCACCCGATCGCCGGCATCGTGCCCGAGCGAATCATTGACGCGCTTGAAGCCGTCGAGGTCCAGATACATCAAGACCCACGAACTGTCGGTACGCTCACCGCGCAACAGCAGGTTCTCTACGGTCTGGTAGAAACCGCGGCGGTTGAGCAATCCGGTCAGCGGATCGGTGACCGCCTGAAACTCCAGCTGCTGATGCAGATGGCGCACCACCGACATGTCCAGCACGGTCACCACCATTGCATGTTGCTCGGCAGGCAATGGCGCACAGGACAAGGCCACCGGCACCTGCTGGCCGCGCGTCGTACGCAGCAAAGCATCGTGCAGGCGCAAGGTTTCGCCACGTTTGTAGCCCGTGAAAAACTCGGAATCGGCCCAGACCGGGACATGGGGCTTTTGCAGATAGTCCAGAAACTCCTTGCCTTGCAGTTCCTGCACCGGGGCATTGAGCAGCCGCGACATCGCTGGATTGGCAAAACGAATCAGGCCGTCCTCCCCCAATACCAGAATGCCTTCGGCCGCGTTATCCAGCACCGACGCATTGAAGGCCCGGGCGGATTCCAGATCATGACTCAAGCGCTGCAAGGCCCGGCGGTTGCGCTGGTGTTCGAGCAACGCCTGGACCTTGGGCGTGAAGATCTGCGGGTCGAACGGCTTGAACAGGTAATCCACCGCACCGCTGGCATAGCCCTTGATGACCGCGTCCTGGGACTGTTCATTGGCGGTCAGGAAAATGATCGGCGTGAGGCGGGTCCGCTGGCTACCGCGCATCAGGCGCGCCACTTCAAAACCGTCCATGCCCGGCATCTGCACGTCCAGCAGCACCAGGTCGATCTCGTGTTCAAGCAACAAGCCGAGGGCCTCGAATCCCGAGGTGGCAGTAATGACTCGCCAGCCCTGGCGCTGTAACAACGCGCGCATGCTGATCAGGTTTTCAGGGTAATCGTCTACGACTAAAAGGGTTGAGCCGCCTTCTACTGGCGTGGGTTGCGCGCATTCCATGCTGCTTCTCTAATTGCGGGGCGTCAGGCCGGTTTCTCGTGAAAACCGGACAAATACTGTGCCTTCACTCTAGACCCGGTTCTGCAAAAGCAGAAGGTATCAGTGAGCCAGCATTCACCATTGTGACTTTTTGCCGACTAACGGTCGATGGTTCAGACCCATAAAACCGGGAAAGATGGCATTTCGACAGGATGTTGACGTCAACCACCCGTCAGACGAGCATTAACAAAAAACCTCGCTACGCTTATAAAGGCCGCCCCAAAGGCGCGGTCTAGAGCTAGTGGCACGTCCGTGCAGCATGAATCAAGCGGAAGAACCGACATGATCGACCTCGCAACCTGGAACCTCAGCGTCCCCGTCGGCAGCCCGCCGTACACTGTCGAAACCTCCAAGCTGGTGGATGGTTTCAAGGATCAATACTTCCACTCCGACACCGGCACATTGTTTTTCTGGTCGCCCGTGACCGGCTCCCGTACCGAAAACGCGATTTATCCGCGCACCGAATTACGTGAAACCTACAGCAACGGCACATTGAAAAACTGGTATTACCCGGATGCCGACAATTTGTTGTATGCCACGCTGGCAGTGAACCAGGTGCCGAGTTCCGGGAAAGTCGTCATCGGCCAGATCCATGCCTATCAAAGCCAGAAACCGCTGGTGAAGGTCGAATACCAATACAAAACCAGTACAGGCACGGGCAATATCGTCGCCAAGGTCCGGATGCATCCCGATGACGATACAGGCCGGGTGATCATCGTTGCGACTGGGGTGAAACTCGACCAGGAGTTCAACTACCTCATTCACCTCAGCCCCGGTGGTGCCTTGGGCATCAGCGCGGCAGGCTATCAGTGGGATACGCAAATCAGCACAACCTGGCGCGACAAGCCGCTGTACTTCAAGGCCGGGGTCTATGTGCAGGACAACACCGGGTACACCACCGAAGGCGGGAAAGTGACCTTCAGCAAGCTGGATATCGATCACAACCAGTAGTTCCTGAACCGTCGCCGCTCCATTTGACTTCCAAAAAGGAAAACCGTCCTACGACGGTTTTCCAAGTCAACCTGGCCCTCTAGCAACGCGCAAATCTATTGGATACACATCAACATAAAACTCTTCGAAGAATCGTAATCCTTCTCCAGACTCCCAACCAAATGAGTAACAACTTGAACGCTGCTAGAAGTTGGCGTACCGGCCAATTTTGCATGAGCATAAAAAATGTCATCAAACGTATCAACATCTGTTACAGATACAGCACAAAAGGCCGGAGCTTTTTTAAAGACCCCAGTTTCGAAAGCAATTTTATAAGTGGAGTAATATCCTGAACGAGGATTTACCTTTACTGCAGAAATCCATTCTGATGATTTTGCCAGCACCTTACCCCGGGAGTCGATCGAAGCAGTAAAAACTCCATCTTCCGATGCCGCTGAGCCCAGGTTCGGTGAAATCATCAAAACAACACAACAGAAGCACCTTGATATTTTTCTGAATGGCATCAGCATTTCCTTTCATCCATGAAATTTTATGCACGATTTGCGTACGAATTAATTTAAATAGCAAACTTCGATAGCAGTCAATAAAGACACCAAGATAAAGAATAATACTTCACACGCGCTCTATTTCCCCTACATAAACTGGAGCCATAAAGAACACCCAGACACCTTATTTCTCACAACAATAAATATTACAGGCAATAAAAAACCCGCATCGCTGCGGGCTTTTTAATTCAACATGAACGCACTGAAGTCTTAGTTGACCTTGGCGTTCAACTCACCTTTCAGGTAACGCTGATACATGCCTTCCAGGGAGATCGGCTTGATCTTCGAAGCGTTGCCGGCAGTACCGAAGGCTTCGTAGCGAGCGATACACACGTCGCGCATGGCGGTGACAGTGGCGCCGAAGAATTTACGCGGGTCGAATTCGCTCGGGTTGGTGGCCATCAGGCGACGCATGGCGCCAGTGGATGCCAGGCGCAGGTCGGTATCGATGTTGACCTTGCGCACGCCGTGCTTGATGCCTTCGACGATTTCTTCAACCGGTACGCCGTAGGTTTCCTTGATGTCGCCGCCGTACTGGTTGATGATCGCCAGCCACTCTTGCGGAACCGAAGACGAACCGTGCATCACCAGGTGAGTGTTCGGAATGCGCTTGTGGATTTCCTTGATGCGGTCGATCGCCAGCACGTCGCCGGTAGGTGGCTTGGTGAACTTGTAGGCGCCGTGGCTGGTGCCGATGGCAATGGCCAAGGCATCAACCTGAGTGCGTTTTACGAAGTCAGCGGCTTCTTCCGGGTCGGTCAGCATCTGGCTGTGATCCAGAACGCCTTCGGCGCCGATGCCGTCTTCTTCACCGGCCATGCCGGTTTCCAGCGAACCCAGGCAACCCAGCTCGCCTTCTACCGAAACGCCGCAGGCGTGAGCCATGGCCACGGTCTGTTGGGTAACGCGCACGTTGTAGTCGTAGTCGGTCGGGGTCTTGCCGTCTTCGCCCAGGGAACCGTCCATCATCACCGAGCTGAAGCCCAGTTGAATGGAACGCTGGCAGACGTCAGGGCTGGTGCCGTGGTCCTGGTGCATGCACACCGGGATGTGCGGGAACTCTTCGATTGCCGCCAGGATCAGGTGACGCAGGAACGGTGCACCGGCGTATTTGCGAGCACCGGCCGAAGCCTGGACGATCACCGGGGAGTCAGTCTTGTCAGCGGCTTCCATGATGGCGCGCATCTGCTCAAGGTTGTTGACGTTGAAGGCTGGAACGCCGTAGCCGAACTCGGCTGCGTGGTCCAGCATCTGGCGCATGCTGATAAGTGCCATTGTGTGTGTCTCTCCCGGTTGAGGGTCGTTAATCGTGCCAGCCTGCCGTAGCGGCGGCGGCTATTCAAGTTATTGCAGATCGGGGGTTGAGCCCGGGCTGCGAATTCGGTGTTGCGAAAATCTCAAGAACTTCCCCGGAACCCTGTGGGAGCGAGCCTGCTCGCGATGGTGGCCCAGACAGCGCGGGCATTCAGGTGCCCAGCGTTATCGTTAACGACCATCGCGAGCAGGCTCGCTCCTACAGGTACGGCGTAGTCCGTTTATTGCGCTTTACAACCGCGCCCAATCAAATCATTGGTGGCGACCCAGTAAACCAGGCCTTCCTCACCTTTTATGTGAAACGCCAGCATGTCATTGCTGTACAGCGAACCCGATGCACCCGGTTCCTGCTTCAAGCGGTAGACCTGATCGGCACCGCCAAGGCGCACGTCGACTTCCTTGCGGCTGTCGTCGGTGTAGCGCCACAGCACTTTGGCCTGGCTGTCGCAGGTCCAGGTGGTCCAGTTATCCACAGGCGCGGACGACTGGAACGGGTTCAACTGATTCATCTGAGCACAACCGGCCAACAGCGCCAGCGCCGTAACGGCGATAAAACCTTTCATCCGTGTCCCTCGACTGGCGGCGCACGCTGCCAGCCCTGAGTAATGAGTCAGACCCGTCAAGGGCAGCCATGTTCCTTGGCGGGCGTCCGGGTCTCGTATTTGTCCAGGCCTTCCGGCCCGGAACGCTTGTTGAGCACCGGGTTGGTTTCGGCCTGCCAGTCAGCCTGGTAGCAGCCTTTGTCCGACTCGGACGGCGCCGGTTCCGCAGTGGCCTTCGGGTTACTCCCGCACGCCACCAGCGAACCTGCGACGATCAACAGCGCAAACGTCTTGACCATGTCAACACTCCCTTGCCTGGTCAAACGGGCGACCCTCAGGCCTTGGCCCGGCTTTCCAGGACTTCAACGGCTGGCAGTACCTTGCCTTCGACGAACTCGAGGAACGCGCCGCCGCCGGTGGAAATGTAGGAGATCTTTTCCGCCACGCCATATTTATCGATGGCGGCCAGGGTGTCGCCACCGCCGGCAATGGAGAACGCTGCGCTTTCAGCGATGGCCTGGGCCAGCACTTTGGTGCCATTGCCGAACTGGTCGAATTCGAACACACCGACCGGACCATTCCACAGGATGGTCTTGGACGATTTCAGCAGTTCGGCGAAGTTCGCAGCGGTCTGCGGGCCGATGTCCAGGATCATGTCGTCGGCAGCGACGTCAGCGATCAGTTTGACGGTCGCAGCGGCGCTTTCAGCGAATTCCTTGGCAACCACCACGTCAACTGGCAGCGGCACGCTGACTTTGGCGGCGATGGCGCGAGCGGTGTCGAGCAGGTCCGGCTCGTACAGCGACTTGCCGACCGGGTGACCGGCAGCGGCCAGGAAGGTGTTGGCAATGCCGCCGCCGACGATCAACTGATCGCAGATCTGGCTCAGGCTGTTCAGTACGTCGAGTTTGGTCGACACCTTGGAGCCAGCGACGATGGCCGCCATCGGCTGGGCCGGGGCACCCAGGGCCTTGCCCAGTGCGTCGAGCTCAGCGGCCAGCAGCGGGCCGGCAGCGGCGACTTTGGCGAACTTGGCCACGCCGTGGGTCGAACCCTCGGCACGGTGAGCGGTGCCGAAGGCGTCCATTACGAACACGTCACACAGGGCGGCGTATTGTTGGGCCAGTTCGTCGGCGTTCTTTTTCTCGCCTTTGTTGAAGCGCACGTTTTCGAACAGCACGATGTCGCCGGCCTTGACGTCAACACCGCCCAGGTAATCAGCCACCAGCGGCACTTCACGACCCAGGGCACGGCTCAGGTAGTCGGCAACCGGCTTGAGGCTGTTCTCGGCCGAGAACTCACCTTCGGTCGGACGGCCAAGGTGCGAGCAAACCATCACGGCCGCACCTTTTTCCAGGGCCAGCTTGATGGTCGGCAGCGAGGCCAGGATACGCGCATCGCTGCTGACAACACCGTCCTTGACTGGGACGTTGAGGTCTTCGCGGATCAATACGCGCTTACCTTGCAGATCGAGGTCGGACATCTTCAACACGGTCATGGGTCGCACTTCCTACGGTTTTTTTGAAGTTGCTGTTTGCAGATAGTGTTCTGCAACGTCCAGCATTCGGTTGGCAAAACCCCATTCGTTGTCGAACCAGGCCAGGATGTTCACCAGCCGTGGGCCGGAAACGCGGGTCTGACTGGCATCGACGATCGCCGAATGTGGGTCATGGTTGAAATCACAGCTTGCGTGGGGTAACTCGGTGTAAGCCAGCAGGCCTTTGAGCGGGCCGCTGGTGGCGGCTTCGCGCAGGATCCGGTTGACCTCGGTGGCGTCGGTCGCAGTGGCGGTCTGCATCGTGATATCGAGGCAGGACACGTTGACCGTCGGCACCCGCACGGCTTTGGCCTGAATTCGTCCGGCAAGTTCCGGCAACAGGCGTTCGATACCACGCGCCAGACCGGTGGACACCGGAATCACCGACTGGAACGCCGAACGGGTGCGGCGCAGGTCTTCGTGGTGATAGGCATCGATGACCGGCTGATCGTTCATCGCCGAGTGAATGGTGGTGATCGATACGTAATCCAGGCCAATGGCCTGATTCAGCAGGCGCAACAGCGGCACACCGCAGTTGGTGGTGCAGGAAGCGTTGGACACCAGCAGTTCGTCGCCGGTCAGGCAATCCTGGTTCACGCCGTAGACGATGGTGGCGTCGACATCGGTCTCGCTGGCCATCGGCTGGGAAAACAGCACACGTGGAGCGCCGGCGTCGAGGAAACGCTGGCCGTCTTCGCGAGTGTGGTAAGCGCCGGAGCACTCCAGCACCAGATCGATGCCCAGGGATGCCCAATCGATGCCTTCGGGGGTGGCACTGCGCAGGACCTTCACGCAGTCGCCATTAATATGCAGACAATCGCCATCGACCTTCACTTCGCCGGGGAACCGGCCATGGGTGGAGTCGAAGCGTGTCAGGTATTCGATGCTGGCCATGTCCGCCAGATCGTTGATCGCGACAATCTCGAACCCGGCCTTGTCGCCTCGCTCGAACAACGCACGCAAGACGCAACGACCAATCCGGCCGTAGCCGTTGAGTGCAACTTTGTAGGGACGCGGTTGAGGCATGGGGTTCTCGATTACCGTGGTGAATCCGTTAGTGCAGCGTTGAATGTTCCATTGTCATCGCGAGCAAGCTCGCTCCCACAGGGTATACACCGTCCATGTGGGAGCGAGCTTGCTCGCGATAGCGTCAGTTCAGACAACCCGATTTCCGGATTTAGTCTTCCAGCAGTTCTTCAGCCTGACCCAGGATGTTTTCCAGGGTGAAGCCGAACTCTTCGAACAGAGCCGACGCAGGTGCCGACTCGCCGTAGGTGGTCATGCCGATCACGCGGCCTTCCAGGCCCACGTACTTGTACCAGTAGTCCGCGTGAGCAGCCTCGATGGCGATACGGGCGCTGACCTGCAACGGCAGGACCGATTGCTTGTAGCCGGCGTCCTGGGCATCGAACACGCTAGTGCACGGCATGGAAACCACACGAACCTTGCGGCCCTGCTCGGTCAGTTTGTCGAAGGCTTGAACAGCCAGGCCGACTTCCGAACCGGTAGCGATCAGGATCAGCTCAGGCTCGCCTGCACAGTCCTTCAGCACATAACCACCGCGGCTGATGTCGGCGATCTGGCCGGCATCACGGGTTTGGTGCTGCAGGTTCTGACGGGAGAAGATCAGGGCCGAAGGACCGTCCTTGCGCTCCAGCGCGTACTTCCAGCACACCGCCGATTCAACGGCGTCGGCTGGACGCCAGGTGTCGAGGTTCGGCGTGCAGCGCAGGCTGGCCAGTTGCTCGATTGGCTGGTGAGTCGGGCCGTCTTCGCCCAGACCGATGGAGTCGTGGGTGTAGACGTGGATCACGCGCTGCTTCATCAGGGCCGACATGCGCACCGCGTTGCGCGCGTACTCCATGAACATCAGGAAGGTCGCGCCGTAAGGCACCAGGCCGCCGTGCAGGGCAACGCCGTTCATGATCGCGGTCATGCCGAACTCGCGCACGCCGTAGTACATGTAGTTGCCGCTGGCGTCTTCGGCGGTAACGCCTTTGCAACCTTTCCACAGGGTCAGGTTGGAACCGGCCAGGTCGGCCGAACCGCCGAGGAACTCGGGCAGCAGCGGGCCAAATGCGTTCAGGGCATTCTGGCTGGCTTTACGGCTGGCGATGGTTTCGCCCTTGGCAGCCACTTCGGCGATGTAGGCCGCGGCTTTTTCGCTGAAGTCGGCTGGCAGGTCACCGCTCAGGCGACGCACCAGTTCGTTGGCTTCAGTCGGGAACGCAGCGGAGTAGGCAGCGAAACGCTGGTCCCACTCGGCTTCGACAGCCTTACCTGCTTCCTTGGCGTCCCACTCGGCGTAGATGTCGGCCGGGATTTCGAACGGGCCGTGGTTCCACTTCAGCGCCGCACGGGTCAGGGCGATTTCCGCGTCACCCAGCGGGGCGCCGTGGCAGTCTTCCTTGCCTTGCTTGTTCGGCGAACCGAAGCCGATGGTGGTCTTGCAGCAGATCAGGGTTGGCTGCGAGCTTTTGCGCGCAGTGTCGATCGCGGTCTTGATCTCTTCCGGATCGTGACCGTCAACGTTGCGGATCACTTGCCAGTTGTAGGATTCGAAACGCTTCGGCGTGTCGTCGGTGAACCAGCCTTCGACTTCGCCGTCGATGGAGATGCCGTTGTCATCGTAGAAGGCGATCAGCTTGCCCAGGCCCAGGGTACCGGCCAGGGAAGCGACTTCGTGGGAAATGCCTTCCATCATGCAGCCATCACCCAGGAACACATAGGTGTGGTGGTCGACGATGTTGTGGCCAGGACGGTTGAACTGTGCCGCCATAACTTTTTCAGCCAGGGCAAAACCCACGGCGTTGGCCAGGCCCTGGCCCAGTGGACCGGTGGTGGTTTCCACGCCCGGGGTGTAGCCGAGTTCCGGGTGGCCCGGGGTGCGGCTGTGCAGTTGACGGAACTGCTTGAGGTCATCGATCGACAGGTCGTAGCCGGTCAGGTGCAGCAGCGAGTAGATCAGCATCGAGCCGTGGCCGTTGGACAGCACGAAGCGGTCACGGTCGGCGAACGATGGATTGCTCGGGTTGTGCTTGAGGTAGTCGCGCCAAAGTACCTCGGCGATATCCGCCATACCCATTGGGGCACCGGGATGGCCGCTGTTGGCTTTTTGCACGGCATCCATGCTGAGGGCACGAATGGCGTTGGCACGCTCACGACGGCTAGGCATCGCTGTTCTCCTGGGGACTTGAATAAAACGAAACGGAAAAAAGGCGAGCATTTTCCCTCACCGGGCCGCCTCGGGGCAATGACAGATAGTCATCTGAAGGCGTTTTTCCAATGGATAACGACGTATTCGCCTGATGAAACCTTTCCGCTGTTCGTTTGTTGACTGAAGCTAACGTCAAGAAGTGCCATCTATCGAGCAATATCAAAACTTTTTGATATTGCTCTTGCGATGCCTTCGACCCGTGACTAGACTGCCGGCCTTATGAATTTACGCGTGCCCTCCATTCAGCATGACGATTGCGATGAGCTGGCAGCCTTGTGCAAGGCTGGCGGCGATCCCCTGCGGTTGAATGTTTTGCGCGCACTGGCCAACGATTCGTTTGGCGTGCTGGAACTGGCGCAGATCTTCGGCATCGGCCAGTCAGGCATGAGCCACCACCTCAAGGTACTGGCCCAGGCCGGCCTGGTGGCAACACGCCGCGAAGGCAATGCGATTTTTTACCGTCGCGCCCTGCCCCACACCGAACTGCTGGGCGGCAAATTGCACGCAGCCCTGCTCGAAGAAGTCGACAACCTGACACTGCCGGCCGATGTGCAGGCGCGCATCGCCCAGGTCCACGGGCAACGAGCAGCCGCCAGCCAGGACTTTTTCTCACGGGTAGCGGAGAAGTTTCGCGCCCAGCAAGACTTGATCGCCGGCCTGCCGCAATACCGCGAAAGCGTGGTGGCCCTGCTCGACAAGTTGAGCCTGGGCAAAGACGCCACGGCCATTGAAGTCGGCCCCGGCGATGGTGCATTCCTGCCGGAACTGGCGCGCCGCTTCTCGCAAGTCACGGCGCTGGACAACAGCACCGCGATGCTCGAACTGGCGCGCCAGGTCTGCGAACGCGACAAGCTGACTAACGTTAGCCTGCAATTGGCCGATGCATTGAACGGCGTCAGCCTCAAGGCCGATTGCGTGGTACTGAACATGGTGCTGCATCATTTTGCCGCGCCGGCCGATGCGCTCAAGCACATGGCCCACTTGCTGCAACCAGGCGGTAGCCTGTTGGTGACAGAGTTATGTAGCCACAACCAGAGTTGGGCCAAGGAGGCCTGCGGTGATCTCTGGCTGGGGTTTGAACAGGACGATCTGGCCCGTTGGGCCACCGCTGCGGGACTCGTTCCCGGGGAAAGCCTCTATGTAGGCTTACGTAATGGTTTCCAGATCCAGGTTCGCCACTTTCAGCGACCGGCTGGCGACACTCACCATCGGTAATTTCAGGAAAACATCGAGATGAGCGAATACTCCCTTTTCACCTCCGAGTCCGTGTCTGAAGGGCATCCGGACAAAATCGCCGACCAGATTTCTGATGCGGTGCTGGACGCCATCATTGCTGAAGACAAGTTCGCCCGTGTGGCGTGCGAGACTCTGGTGAAAACGGGCGTGGCCATCATCGCCGGCGAAGTCACCACTTCGGCCTGGGTTGACCTGGAGCAGATCGTTCGTGACGTGATCACCGACATCGGCTACACCAGCTCCGACGTTGGCTTCGACGGCGCCACCTGCGGCGTGATGAACATCATCGGCAAGCAGTCCCCTGACATCAACCAGGGCGTCGACCGTGCCAAGCCTGAAGATCAGGGTGCCGGCGACCAGGGCCTGATGTTCGGCTACGCCAGCAACGAAACCGACGTGCTGATGCCAGCGCCGATCACCTTCTCGCACCAGCTGGTGCAGCGCCAGGCTGAAGCCCGCAAATCCGGCCTGCTGCCTTGGCTGCGTCCGGATGCCAAGTCGCAAGTGACCTGCCGCTACGAAAACGGCAAAGTCGTCGGTATCGACGCAGTCGTCCTGTCGACCCAGCACAACCCGGAAGTGTCGTACAACGACCTGCGCGAAGGCGTGATGGAGTTGATCGTCAAGCACGTGCTGCCTGCCGAACTGCTGAGCAAGGACACCCAGTTCCACATCAACCCGACCGGCCAGTTCATCATTGGCGGCCCGGTGGGTGACTGCGGCCTGACCGGTCGCAAGATCATCGTCGACAGCTACGGCGGCATGGCCCGTCACGGCGGTGGCGCGTTCTCCGGTAAAGATCCATCGAAGGTTGACCGTTCGGCGGCCTACGCCGGTCGTTACGTGGCCAAGAACATCGTTGCCGCCGGCCTGGCCGAGCGTTGCGAGATCCAGGTTTCCTACGCGATCGGTGTTGCTCAACCGACTTCGATCTCGTTGAACACCTTCGGCACCGGCAAGATCAGCGACGACAAGATCGTCAAACTGGTTCGCGAAGTGTTCGACCTGCGTCCATACGCGATCACCACCATGCTCGACCTGCTGCACCCGATGTACCAGGAAACCGCGGCGTACGGCCACTTCGGTCGCACCCCGGCGACCAAGACCGTGGGTGACGACACCTTCACCACGTTCACCTGGGAAAAAACCGACCGCGCCGACGCCCTGCGTTCTGCTGCCGGCCTGTAAGACTTCCCCGCAACACCCGAAGCCCCGCACGGCTCGCGCCTTGCGGGGCTTTTTATTGGCTGCGCTTGAGACCGCATTGCCCCCATCGCGAGCAGGCTCGCTCCCACAGTAGACGGTGGTGTTCTGACTAACTCACAACCCTGTGGGAGCGAGCCTGCTCGCGAAGAGGCCAGCAAGGCCACCGGAAATACCCGGCAAAACACCCACCCGCTGCACCGACAGATACTGACCTAGCCTTCACGCACCTCACCGAGCAAGGACGCTCAAGATGCTTCCCGACCTGCGCCTGTTTTTCGCCGCCCTACTGACCTTTGCCTGCCTGAGTGCCAGCGCCACCGAGTGCCCGGACTGGCCACCCGAACGCGCCCTGAACGAAGTCGGCACACTGCAACAGCAGATCGACTTATGGGACGACAGCTATCACCGTCAGGGACATTCACTGGTCGCCGATGAACTCTACGACCAGTCCCGCGCGCGACTCACCCAACTGCGCCACTGCTTCAACCTGAACCCGCCCGCAGACCCCTTGCGCACTGCGCGCGGCGCACTGCCCCACCCCATCGCCCACACCGGCCTGGGCAAACTGCATGATCGGCCCGCCGTCGAAAAATGGCTGCGTGACCGGGTGGACGTCTGGGCTCAGCCTAAAATCGACGGGGTGGCGGTGACCCTGGTTTACCGTAATGGTCTGCTGACCCAGGCCATCAGCCGCGGCGACGGCGAGAGCGGTCAGGACTGGACGGTTCCGGCACGACAGATTCCGGCCATCCCGCAGCAGCTATCCCAGCCTCGGGATCTGCTCGTGCAAGGCGAACTGTATTGGCGCCTGACCGATCATGTGCAGGCCCGCGCCGGCAGCCTCAACGCCCGCGCCACGGTGGCGGGCCTGATGGCGCGCAAGGTCTTGAGCACCGAACAGGCCGCCGGCATTGACCTGTTTGTCTGGGACTGGCCCCAAGGGCCGGCAAGCACACCCGCCCAGGCCGCAGCACTGAAGGCGCTGGGCTTCCCCAGTACCACGGCATACAGCCAGCCAGTCGCCTCCGTCAGCGATGCCGAACGCTGGCGCGAACACTGGTATCGGGCCTCCCTGCCCTTTGCCAGCGACGGCATCGTCCTGCGCCAGAACCAGCGCCCGGCCGCCGAACGCTGGCAGGCCCGGTCACCCTACTGGGCCATCGCCTGGAAATATCCCTTCGCCCAGGCACTGGCCGAAGTCCGCCAGGTTCACTTCAAAATCGGCCGGACCGGGCGAATCACTCCGGTACTGGAACTGACCCCGGTGACGCTCGATGACCGGCAGATCAAACGCGTCAGCGTCAGCTCGCTGCAACGCTGGCGGGCAATGGACATACGTCCGGGTGATCAGGTCGCCATCAGCCTGGCCGGGCTGACTATTCCCAGGCTCGATGGCGTTGTGTTGCGCAGCAGCGAGCGCGTCGAATTGAGCGTGCCGAAGGCAGCGGACTTTCATTCATTGAGTTGCTGGCAACCGAAACCGGGTTGTGAGGGCCAGTTTCTCGCACGCCTGACCTGGCTCAGCGGCAAACAGGGTCTGGCGCTGCCCAATGTCGGTCCGGGCACTTGGGAAAAACTTCTTGCAACAGGTCGCCTGAACGGTCTGCTGGATTGGTTGACCCTTGATGCCCAAGAGCTTGCTACCATTGACGGTTTCGGCGAGCGCAGTGCGACTCGCCTTGCAGACAGCTTCAACCAGGCCCGGCAACGCCCGTTCGCGCACTGGCTGAAAGCCTTGGGATTGCCGCCTGCAGGTCCGGTGCCTCTCGGCGATTCATGGCAGACGCTGGCGCAGCGAGACATCGAGCAATGGCGAGCCGAGGCCGGTATCGGACCGGGACGCGCGGCGCAACTGAGCGCTTTTTTCCGCGATCCGCAGGTCCTGGCCTTGAGTGAAACGTTACGTGAAACGGGGATTGACGGCTTTTAGCTGCCAGCCCCGTGCCCACCGGGAACCCCTGGGGATCGCTGGGCTCCAACAAGCCATTGCCACACCGGCCCGCTGGCCTTCCTACATGGAGCTTTTATGAAATTTCTTTCACCGCTCGTCCTCCTGGCCCTGTGCAGCATGCTGGCCACCCCGTTGATGGCGGACGAGGAAGCGCCGGGGCTGTCCGGTTGCGCCGCCAAGAAGCAAGGTATCGTCAACCAGATCGAATTGGCCAAGGTCCACGGCAACGCCGACCAGCAGGCCGGCCTGGAAAAGGCCCTGAGCGAAGTCGAAGCCAACTGCACCGACGCCTCGCTGAAGAAGGAACGGGAAAACAAGGTGCTCGACGCCAGGCACGAAGTCAGCAAGCGTCAGGCGGACCTCGACAAGGCCATGAGCAAAGGTGACTCCGAGAAGATCAACAAGCGCAAAGACAAACTGGCCGATGCCCGCAAGGAATTGCAGGACGCTTTGGATGAGCTGGATAAGTAAGTACAGATTAAGGAACAAAGATTTCGGTGTTGCCAAAGCAGTCTTCGCGAGCAGGCTCGCTCCCACAGGGTTATGAGACCACCCGTGGGAGCGAGCCTGCTCGCGAAGGCGTCAGACCGAACAACGCCAATCAATGATCCCGAAACGCCTTATGACACGCACTGCAAGCATCTTCGACTTTCTGCACCGCCGGCCCCAGGTTACTGGCCTTGTAGGGTTGAACCTGGCTAGCGATCACCAGTTCACCGGTGGCGGATTCAAGATCGCGGGCCATGCCCTGAAAGCGTGCCTGCTGCTCCCAGACATCGCTCTTGGCGCTGGTGTGATCCTCCTCGCGCGCCTGCGGAAAATGTTTCCACGGCTCACGGGACAACCCATCGAGCTTCACCGCGCCCTCGGCGAATTTCGGGCCATCGAACGGGATACGCCCGCGCAACATGCCGCCCAGGTCTTCGCCGGTCTTGAGCATCTGCTTGAAAATGGCCTTGCGCTGACCGAGCGGCGAGTTGGGGTCAACGCCGCCACAAGCGGACAATGTCAGGCAGGCCAGCAATACAACAGAAAGTCTTTTAAGAGTCATGGTGGCTTCAGGTCACGGGAAACGGCGGCCAGTATCCTCGTGTCATCGGCAAAGACCAATAGCCCTATTATCAATACGGGTTGCTTGAGCGCATGGAGCGATCAGGCAACCGGCAAAGGAATCACTCCATGAACAGCCGTTTAAAGGCATGGCGTCACAGCCTGGCCTGGACCCTGCCGATGATGGCCCTGCTCGCAGGCTGCACCGGTGGCGACAAGCAACAACCGAAAACCCATGCCCTGGCCACTTACTCCAGCGCTACATGGGAAGCGCTGCCGGCGGTGTCCGACACCGACCTGGTCGCCGGTTTCGGCTCCTGGCGCAGCGCCTGCACCCGACTCAAGGCCGACCCGGTCTGGGGTGGCACCTGCGCGGCGGCGGCCAACGTGCCGCAAACCGCCAGCGACATTCGCGGCTTTCTCAAGCAGAACCTCGATGTGTATGGCCTGCGCGCCGCCAACGACAACCCCAACGGCTTGATCACCGGCTACTACGAGCCGGTCTATCCGGGCAGCCTGACCCAGACCGGCTTGGCCAATGTCCCGGTCTATGGCGTCCCCGAAGACATGATCATCGTCGCCCTCGACAGCATTTACCCGGAACTCAAGGGCAAACGCCTGCGCGGTCGACTTGAAGGTCGCGTGCTCAAGCCGTACGACGATGCGGCAACCATCGAGAGCAAAGGGGTCAAGGCACCGGTCGTGGCCTGGCTGACCGATCCGATGAACCTGCAGTTCCTGCAAATCCAGGGTTCGGGTCGCATCCAGCTCGATAACGGCCGCCAGTTGCGCATCGCCTATGCCGACCAGAACGGCCATCCGTATCGACCGATCGGCCGCTGGCTGGTGGAACAGGGCGAGTTGAAAAAAGAAGACGTGACCATGGGCGCCATCAGCACCTGGGCCAAGGCCAATCCGTCGCGGATTCCCGAACTGCTCGGCAGCAACCCCAGCTATGTGTTCTTCACCCGTAATCCGGACAGCAACGAAGGTCCGCGCGGCTCGTTGAACGTACCCTTGACCGCCGGTTTCAGCGCAGCCGTGGATCGCAAGGTGATTCCGCTGGGCAGCCTGCTGTGGCTGTCCACCACCAGACCGGACGGTACAGCCCTGGTTCGCCCCGTAGCAGCGCAGGACACCGGCGGCGCGATTGCCGGCGAAGTCCGGGCGGATCTGTTCTGGGGCACCGGCGATGCAGCCGGGCAACTGGCCGGGGACATGAAACAGCAGGGACAGATCTGGATGCTCTGGCCCAAAGGTGCGGCGTTACCGCAAGTGCCGCAGGTGGCGGATGCGGTTAAAACCAATCCTTGAGTCTCGCATCGCCTGACAGTTAGCTTTCGCGAGCAAGCCCGCTCCCACACAGGATCACTGTCGAACAGAGAATCTGTGTCCACTGAGGATCAAATGTGGGAGCGGGCTTGCTCGCGAAGAGGCCTTGATTAGCGCCTGAGACTCAGATGGACACTACAAAGAAACTCACGATCAACGCCATCCCCACGAACCACATCAACGACCGCAGCGCCGCCAAGTCCGCCAGATAGAAAATGATGAAAAGCAGACGACTGGTGATGAACAACACCGACAACACATTGATGGTCACCAATTCGGCGTTGCCCGCCAGGTGCGCCACGATCACCGCGGCTGCAAACGCCGGCGTCACTTCAAAACTGTTCAGCTGCGCCGCATTTGCCCGCTTGCCCAAACCCTCCAGGGAATCGAGAAACCCTCGTGGATCATGATTGTCTTTCAGTCGGAACCCGCCACTGACCTTCGCGACACCCGTGCATAGATACGGCAGGAAGATCGCAATCAAAATGCACCACAGAGCAACCGTCATTACGCAGTCCCTTCTTCATGTTGTAGAAAATCGAATCCATCAACGGCGATCAAAACTTCATCACCAGTATGCCGATCAGCACCAGCCCACAGGCTAAGAGGCGTGGCCCGCCAAAAGGTTCTTTGAGGTAACGCATGCCAAACAGCACCACCAGAATGACGCTGATCTCGCGCAACGCTGCCGCTTCTGCAATCGAGCCCAATTGCATCGCCCACAGCACCAGAGCGTAGCTGAACAACACGCAAAACCCGACCGCCAGACCCAGGCGCCACTGCTCGCGCCAGAACAGCATGAACGCGGGGCGCTTGCGCACCAATGCCAACAATGGAAACGGCCAGGCACTGAGCAGGGTGACCCAGACCAGGTAATCCAGAGGATGGGACCAGCGCCGCAAGGCCTGACCGTCGATGTAGGTGTAGCAACCAATGCACAGGCCGATCAATGCCACCACCGGCAGCATCGACCACGGCAAACGCGCACCGCCGCCACCCTGCCAGAGCAGGCACAGCATGCCGAACGGGATCAGCAGGATTCCGAAAATCTGCTGATGGGTCAGCACCTCCCCGGCAAAGATCAGCGTCAGCGCCAGCACCACCAACGGTGACAGACCACGCATCAGCGGATAAACCAGCCCGAGGTCGCCGACCCGATAGGCCTGGATCAGTAAGTAGCGGTAGAGCAGTTCGAACGCCGCCGAGGCCAGGATCCACGGCCAGATCTCCAGCGGCGGCAGGCTCAGGAACGGCACCATCAGCGCGACAAAGAGCAGCGCCACGCTGTCCATGCAGGCCACCACCAACAGCCGCTCCGCACTGAACTTGATCAGGGTATTCCACGCCGCGTGCAACAGCGCCGCCACCAACACCAACGCCGTCGCAAGCACGGCCCACTCCTTTTGTTGTCTACACGATCTCTGTAGGAGCGAGCTTGCTCGCGATGGACGTTAACGATAACGCGTGCTGTCTGGATAAACGCGTCGCCTTGACGTCTTTCGCGAGCAAGCTCGCTCCTACAGAATTTCGGTAGATAATTGATTCGCCATATGTCAGCAGCTGTTTATACTGCAAACGACCACGCCGCACTCAGTTGCGCACAGACCAATTCCAATAAAAATCCTGCCCCGCCCGCTCTCGTCGAGAACGGTCGTCGGCCTGCGTATGCCTGATCACAGCGTCAAGACTACCGACAGAGACCTTGCGCATGCCACTCGCTTTGCTTGCCCTCGCCGTTGCCGCCTTCGGCATCGGCACCACCGAATTCGTGATCATGGGCCTGTTGCCCGACGTCGCCCGCGATCTCGGCGTCAGCATTCCCGATGCCGGATTGCTGATCACCGGTTACGCCCTGGGCGTGGTGTTCGGTGCACCGATCCTCGCCGTCGGCACCGCCAACATGCCGCGCAAAGCCACCCTGCTGGGCATGACGCTGATGTTCATCCTCGGCAACATGCTCTGCGCACTGGCACCGAACTACGCCACGCTGATGGCCGCGCGGGTGATCACGGCACTCTGCCACGGCGCATTTTTCGGCATCGGTTCGGTGGTGGCTGCCGGACTGGTCGCCCCCAACAAACGGGCCCAGGCGATTGCCATGATGTTCACCGGCCTGACCCTGGCCAACGTGCTCGGCGTGCCATTGGGTACCGCGCTCGGGCAATACGCGGGTTGGCGCTCGACGTTCTGGGCGGTATCGGTGATCGGTGTGCTGGCCGCGATTGCGCAATGGGTCTGGCTGCCGAAAAACATCGCGATGGATAAAGCCAACCTGGCCAGCGAGTTCAAGGTGCTGGGCAAGGCCAACGTGCTACTGGCCCTGGGCATGAGCGTGCTGGCCTCGACCAGCCTGTTCAGTGTGTTCACTTACATCGCGCCGATCCTGCAGGAAATCACTGGCGTCAGTCCCCACGGCGTCACCATCATGTTGCTGTTGTTCGGTGTTGGCTTGACCGCCGGCAGCATGCTCGGCGGTCGTCTGGCGGACAGCCGCTTGCTGCCATCGCTGGTGGGCATGGCATTGGCGGTACTGGTGGTGCTGGCGGCATTCACACAAACCAGCCAATCGGTGATTCCGGCGGCAATCACACTGGTGTTGTGGGGGACGTTCGCCTTCGCGCTATGCCCGATCCTGCAACTGCTGATCATCGATCAGGCCCATGAAGCACCGAACCTCGGCTCAACGTTGAACCAGAGTGCCTTCAACCTCGGCAACGCCGCCGGCGCATGGATTGGTGGCCTTGTAGTAGCCAGCGGCGCAGACCTGGCAGACCTGCCGTGGACCGGCGCACTGGTCAGTGGCTTGACCGTGCTGACCGCACTGTTCTTCATCTATCGCCAGCGTCGCAGTGCGGCTGCACTGATTGCGGCGGGCTGAGCATCACCTTGATGGTTTTTTGATCTTCTGCGGAACAGGTGCCTGACTCTGATCCGCTGACTCTTTCGGCGGCCCGCTTTCGCTGCGAATCTGCGCATGACTGATCAGCGCGAAAATAAAGCTGCCACCTATGATGTTCCCCGCCAGCGTCGGCCCGGCGAACACCAGCCAGAAGTCCTTCCACGGCAACTCGCCGGCAAACACCAGATACGAAACCTCCAGCGAGCCGACGACGATGTGGGTGAAGTCTCCCAGCGCCATGAGATAGGTGATGAGGATGATGATCCACATCTTGGCGCTCTCCATGGACGGAATCATCCAGACCATGGTCGCGATCATCCAGCCGGAAACGATGCCCTTGGCGAACATCTGGCTGGCGTGGTTTTCCATGACCTTGCGGCCGATATCGAGAAAGGCGACGTCGGTCTTGCTGTCGAAAATCGGCAGCTCCAGCATCACGTACGCCACCAGCAAAGTGCCGCAGAGGTTACCGACCAGCACCACCGTCCACAGCCGCAGCAGACGGCCGAAGTTGGCCAGGGTCGGCTTGGTCATCACCGGCAGCACAGCGGTCAGGGTGTTTTCGGTGAACAGTTGCTGACGAGCGAGGATCACCGCGAGGAAACCGGCGCAATAACCGAAACTGGCGATCACCTTGAATCCCTCGCCGTCCGGCAGGCGCGAATTGAGCAGCCCCATGCCCATCAGTGACAGACCCATGGTCAACCCCGCCGCCAGCGCCGACCACCACAAAGCGGCAATGCTGCGCTCCAGCTCCTGATCGCCCTGGGTGCGGATGATCTCGTGCAACACGGCGGCACGGGGCGGCTGGCTCTTTTCGACTTCGTGCTCTTCTTGCGCCGAAAGGTTCGGGGTCTTGCCGTCTTGTGCCGAGTTCATGATGTGCGCAACCAGTGGCGGGCTATTTAGCTACGACACGCGGGCGTTCTATTCCGTTCTGTAGGAGCTGCCGCAGGCTGCGATCTTTTGATCTTTTAAAATCAGGATCAAAAGATCGCAGCCTGCGGCAGCTCCTACTGGCTCGCATTACGAGCCGGCGTCATCGTCCTGGAACTGGTCTTTGACGTACTTGATCTCGGTCCGGCCGTGGGGCGCCGGCAAGCCGTCTTCACCGAGGTTCACGAAGACCATTTTCTCGACCGTGAGGATGCTCTTGCGGGTGATCTTGTTGCGCACTTCGCAGGTCAGGGTGATCGAGGTACGGCCGAACTCGGTGGCGGTGATGCCCAGTTCAATGATGTCGCCCTGGCGCGAGGCGCTGACGAAGTTGATTTCGGAAATGTACTTGGTCACCACACGCTGGTTGCCCAACTGGACGATGGCGTAGATCGCCGCCTCTTCGTCGATCCAGCGCAACAGGCTGCCGCCGAACAACGTGCCGTTAGGGTTGAGGTCTTCGGGTTTTACCCATTTGCGGGTGTGGAAATTCATGTTCACTCCTGAACGTCTTGCCGAATGATGCTGACCATCATGGCAGAGCCCGACCCAGAGCTCTATTGAGCATCGACTATGGTCTCGATTACCGTTCGGACATTGACCGACAGAAACACTTTGGAAGATCAGCATAGCCCGCTATAATCGCCACCGTTTCAAAACGGTCATCATCACTTGATACCGTTTTCCCGCCACCTGTCCGAGGGGCGCTGCAGCAGGTTCGACCTGTCAGGCTCGGATGGGGCGTTGCCTGGCCTTAAGCCAGACACTAAACGCACAACGGCGCCCATTCGCATACATTACGAATGGAGGCTCTTCATGAGCGCTGTTATCACGCCTGCAGATTTTACCGATTACAAAGTCGCCGACATGTCCCTGGCTGCCTGGGGCCGTCGCGAAACCATCATCGCCGAATCCGAAATGCCAGCCCTGATGGGTCTGCGTCGCAAGTACTCCGAAGAGCAACCGCTCAAGGGCGCGAAGATCCTCGGCTGCATCCACATGACCATTCAGACTGCCGTGCTGATCGAGACCCTGGTTGCCCTGGGTGCCGAAGTGCGCTGGTCGTCCTGCAACATTTTCTCGACTCAGGATCAGGCCGCCGCTTCCATCGCCGCTGCCGGCATCCCGGTTTTCGCCTGGAAAGGTGAAACCGAACAAGAGTACGAGTGGTGCCTGGAGCAAACCATCCTCAAGGATGGCCAGCCATGGGACGCCAACATGATCCTCGACGACGGCGGCGACCTGACCGAACTGCTGCACAAGAAGTACCCACAGGTTCTGGATCGCGTCCACGGCGTGACCGAAGAAACCACCACCGGCGTTCACCGCCTGCTGGACATGCTGGCCAAGGGCGAGCTGAAAATCCCGGCCATCAACGTCAACGACTCGGTGACCAAGAGCAAGAACGACAACAAGTACGGCTGCCGTCACAGCCTGAACGATGCCATCAAGCGCGGTACCGACCACCTGCTGTCCGGCAAGCAAGCGCTGGTGATCGGCTACGGTGACGTGGGCAAGGGTTCCGCTCAGTCCCTGCGTCAGGAAGGCATGATCGTCAAGGTTTCCGAAGTCGACCCGATCTGCGCCATGCAAGCCTGCATGGACGGTTTCGAACTGGTTTCGCCGTTCATCGACGGTATCAACACCGGTACCGAAGCCAGCATCGACAAAGCGCTGCTGGGCAAGATCGACCTGATCGTGACCACCACCGGCAACGTCAATGTTTGCGACGCGAACATGCTCAAAGCCCTGAAGAAGCGCGCAGTTGTCTGCAACATCGGCCACTTCGACAACGAAATCGACACCGCTTTCATGCGCAAGAACTGGGCATGGGAAGAAGTGAAGCCACAGGTTCACAAAATCCACCGTACCGGCGCTGGCGATTTCGACCCGCAGAACGATGACTACCTGATCCTGCTGGCCGAAGGCCGCCTGGTTAACCTGGGCAACGCCACCGGCCACCCGAGCCGCATCATGGACGGTTCGTTCGCCAACCAGGTTCTGGCGCAGATCTTCCTGTTCGGCCAGAAGTACGCCGACCTGTCGCCAGCCCAGAAAGCCGAGCGCCTGACCGTTGAAGTACTGCCGAAGAAACTCGACGAAGAAGTGGCCCTGGAAATGGTCCGTGGCTTCGGCGGCGTGGTGACTCAACTGACCAAGACCCAGGCCGATTACATCGGCGTGACCGTCGAAGGTCCGTTCAAGCCGCACGCTTACCGCTACTGATCGGATCTGCTGCCTGCTCTCCCTGTGGGAGCGGGCTTGCTCGCGAAGGCGGTTTATCATTCAACATTAATGTCGACTGACCCACCGCCTTCGCGGGCAAGCCCGCTCCCACATGGGATATGCAAGCCTCACAGGCTTACGCGTTTTCAAGGGTATTCCCATGTCCCAAGATCGTCGCTACAGCTTCGAGTTCTTCCCTACGAAGACCGATGCTGGGCATGAAAAGCTGCTCGCCACTGCTCGTCAGCTGGCCATCTACAACCCCGATTTCTTCTCCTGCACCTATGGCGCCGGCGGTTCGACCCGTGATCGCACGCTGAACACCGTGTTGCAGCTGGAAAGCGAAGTCAAAATCCCTGCCGCTCCGCACCTGTCCTGCGTGGGCGACAGCAAAGACGACCTGCGTGGTCTGCTGGCCCAGTACAAGGCCGCCGGCATCAAGCGCATCGTCGCCCTGCGCGGTGACCTGCCTTCGGGCATGGGCATGGCCAGTGGCGAAATGCGCCACGCCAATGACCTGGTTGAATTCATTCGTGAAGAAACCGGCGACCATTTCCACATCGAAGTCGCCGCCTACCCGGAAATGCATCCGCAAGCGCGCAACTTCGAAGACGATGTCGCCAACTTCGTGCGCAAGGCCAACGCCGGCGCCGATAGCGCGATCACCCAGTACTTCTTCAACGCCGACTGCTACTTCTACTTCGTGGAACGTGTGCGGGCGTTGGGCGTGGACATCCCGATCGTGCCGGGCATCATGCCGATCACCAACTACAGCAAGCTGGCGCGCTTCTCCGATGCCTGCGGTGCGGAGATTCCGCGCTGGATCCGCAAGCAACTGGAAGCTTACGGCGACGACACCCAGAGCATTCAGCGCTTTGGCGAACAGGTCATCACCGAGATGTGCGAACAACTGCTGCAGGGTGGCGCTCCAGGGCTGCACTTCTACACGCTGAACCAGGCTGAAGCGAGCCTGGCGGTGTGGAACAACCTGAAGTTGCCGCGTTAAGCAAAGCAAGATCAAAAGATCGCAGCCTGCGGCAGCTCCTACAGGAGCTTTCGTGGGCTGCGATTTTTTTGCTTCAACGCACTATAAATGTGCAGCAATCCACGGAGTTAGAGCATCTGCGGTGAGTTTCTGGCTCTTTCCGGTTTCTCGTCGTAATCTCAAGCCCATGCCTTTGATCACGCAGTTAATCGCCGTACTTGCCTTCACTTGCCTGAGCTTCGCCGCCCGGGGCGAGAAGTTGCGCATTGTCACGGAGCCGTGGGCGCCTTATGTGTACGAGGACAACGGCAAGTCACTGGGCCTGGACTACGAAACCACCGCCATTGTCTTCAACCGCCTGGGCATCGAAGTGGAGTGGCAGTTCCTGCCATGGAAACGCTGCCTGTCGATGCTTGAATCAGGCCAGGCCGACGGCGCGCTGGACATCTTTCACAGCGATGAGCGTGATGCGACCCTTCTCTACCCCAGCGAACCACTGTCTGAAGTGCAGTTCGTGTTGTTCTACGCCAATGACCGGCCCCATCCGTTTCGCACCCTTGATGACTTGCGCGGCCTGACCATCGGCACCTCGCCGGGTTACCTGTACAGCAAGGACTTCAGCGACTCCACGCTGTTCACTCGCGAGCCGGCGCCCACCCACGAAGCCAACTTCGGCAAACTGCTGCGCGGGCGGATTGACCTGTTGATTACCGACCGCCGGGTCGGCCAGCATTTGCTCGATGAACTGGGCATCCGCGACAAGATCACCGAAAACCCGACGATCATCAGCCAGCAAAGCCAGTTTCTCGCGGTGCGGCGCAATGCGGGCATGGACTTGCTGGTGCAACGTTTCGGTGCCGAACTCAAACGCTTCAAGCGCGAGCCCGCCTACGCCGAACTGAGTGCCCGCTATGGCGCGGAACCGGCCGTCAACATGAAAACTGAAAAGACCACGGCCGCCACGGAAAAAACCGTTGAGCAGCAGGAAAGCGGCGCGCAGTGATTGCTCTGTTATACTCCGGCCTTCCCGCCAGGCTCACGCCCGGACGCCCGGAATCGTTAAAGGCATCTCAACCCCGCTACTGCGCAGCTTTCAGCCCGCGCGAGCGCTTGCAGACGAGCCTTCGAGACCCAGCAGGACCGGACGGGATTGCGTCCTCTTAAACGCCATTCGCGCCAGGCAAGACTCCCATTGGGCCAAGCCCTAACTAAAACAGGATTACTCATGTCCTTTGCTTCCCTCGGTCTCTCCGAGGCTTTAGTCCGCGCCATCGAGGCAGCGGGCTATACCGAGCCTACTCCGGTGCAACAGCGGGCCATTCCCGCCGTGTTGCAAGGTCGCGACCTGATGGTCGCGGCACAGACAGGTACTGGTAAAACCGGCGGTTTCGCCCTTCCGATCCTGGAGCGGTTGTTCCCCAACGGTCACCCGGACAAATCCCAGCGTCACGGCCCGCGCCAGCCGCGCGTACTGGTCCTGACCCCGACTCGCGAACTCGCCGCGCAAGTGCATGAAAGCTTCAAGGTCTATGCCCGTGACCTGAAGTTCGTCAGCGCCTGCATCTTCGGCGGTGTCGGCATGAACCCGCAGGTTCAGGCCATGTCCCGTGGCGTAGACGTGCTGGTGGCCTGCCCTGGCCGTCTGCTTGACCTAGCCGGCCAAGGCAGCGTCGATCTGTCCCACGTGGAAATCCTCGTGCTGGACGAGGCCGACCGCATGCTCGACATGGGTTTCGTCCATGACGTGAAAAAAGTCCTGGCCCGCCTGCCGGCCAAACGCCAAAACCTGCTGTTCTCGGCGACCTTCTCCAAGGACATCACCGACCTCGCCGGCAAGCTGCTGCACAACCCGGAACGCATCGAAGTCACGCCGCCGAACACCACGGTCGAGCGTATTGAACAGCGCGTATTCCGTCTGCCGGCCAGCCACAAGCGTGCCTTGCTGGCGCACCTGATCACCGCTGGCGCCTGGGAACAGGTACTGGTGTTCACCCGCACCAAGCACGGCGCCAACCGCCTGGCCGAGTACCTGGACAAACACGGCCTGAGCGCCGTCGCGATCCACGGCAACAAGAGCCAGAACGCCCGCACCAAAGCCCTGGCCGACTTCAAGGCCGGCACCGTGCGTATCCTGGTGGCCACCGACATCGCCGCCCGCGGCCTGGACATCGACCAGTTGCCACACGTGGTCAACTTCGAGCTGCCGAATGTCGATGAAGACTACGTGCACCGTATCGGCCGTACCGGTCGTGCCGGTCGTTCGGGCGAGGCGATTTCGCTGGTCGCCCCGGACGAAGAAAAACTGCTGAAAAGCATCGAGCGCATGACCAAGCAGAAAATCGCCGACGGCGACCTGATGGGCTTCGATGCAAGCACCATCGAGGCGGAAAAGCCTGAAGTGCGCGAGCGCCCGGACATGCGTAACCCGCGCAATCCGCGTGGCCCGCGCGGCGACGGCCCGAACGGCAGCGGTGGTGGCGGCGGCCGCAAGGACAAAGGCAAGGACAAGGGCAAGGAAAAACCGGCCGGCGAACGCGGCGAGCGCCCTGCCCGTCAGCAAAAGCCACGTGAAGGCACTCCGGCACGCGAACAGCGTCCGTCGCAGCCTCCTCGTGCCGCCGCTGACCGTGCCCCGGACGAGTTCCTGGACGACGATATCGATAACTTCGGTAACCGCGTCGACTACGTACCGCAGCAGAAACCCGCGCAAGGCCGTGGTCGCCGTCCGGGTGCTCCGGCACAGGGCACCGCCGCAGGCACTCCACGTTCCGGCAAGCCACAAGGTCGCCAGAACGGTCCGCGCAACAGCGATGGCGCCAGTACCGGCACCCCGCCGGCCAAGCGTAACGGTCCTCGCAGTGGCGCACCACGCGATGGCCAGGCCCGCCGCGAAGACTCACGCAATCGCCGCCCGGCCCGTGACGACCAGCCTCGTTCGGAACCGGCTGTGCAGAACCCGCGTGGCCCGGCACCGAAGATCATGCACAAGGAATCGAAAGCCGACCGCTTCCCGACACCTGAGCAGCTGGATCAACTGCCAAGCCGTCCTCGTGGTGAGAAACCAGCGCTGCTGACCCGCAATCGCTGAGTTATCGCTGTAATAAAAAATGCCCCGGTTTGTGAGAACCGGGGCATTTTTTTATGGCTGATGTAATACCCTGTAGGAGCGAGCTTGCTCGCGATGGTCGTCAACGATAACGCTGGAAGCCTGATGCTCCGCGGCGCTCTCGTGTCTATCGCGAGCAGGCTCGCTCCTACAGACTCAGCATTACTTCGCTTTGACACCTTCGAACGTCACGTACATCTCAACCGCATCGGACGATGGGCCCAGGTCTTTCTGCTTGCCGAAATCGGAACGCTTGAGGCTGAAAGTACCCTCAAAGCCTGCACGGTAGCCGCCCCATGGATCCTTGCCTTCACCCAGGAAAGTGGCCTTGACCACGATTGGCTTGGTTACACCGAGGATCGTCAGGTCGCCAGCCACGTCAGCAGTGTCCTTGCCAGCGGCATTTTTGCCGGTAGGTTTGACGCTGGTGGAAACAAACGTGGCTTTGCTGGCGTTCAGGAAGTCTTTGCTGGCGATGTGCTTATCACGCTCGGCGTTGTTGGTGAACACGCTGGCGGTGTTCACGTTGAACTCGATCTTGCTGTCTTCAGGCTTGGCAGCGTCGAAGCTGAACTTGCCGTCGATGTCCTTGAAAGTACCGGTGATGAAGCTGTAACCCAGGTGGCTGATCTTGAAGTCAACGAAGGCGTGCTGGCCTTCTTTGTCGACCACGTAGTCAGCGGCCATTACGTTACCGGCGGACAACAGGGCCGAACCGATTGCCAGAGCGGCCAGAGTCTTTTTCAACATGCTTTGTTTTCCTTGGGAGTCGAGGTTGAACTTCAGGCTTTGCGACCCAGCATTCGCTTGAGGGTCACATCACGGTCGATAAAGTGGTGCTTCAATGCTGCCAACGCATGGAGGCCGGAAAAAATTACCAGCACCCACGCCAGATAGAGGTGAATCACCCCAGCGGTATCTGCCTGGTCCGGCAATCCGGATACCAGAGCAGGCACTTCAAACAAGCCAAACACCGGGATACCGACGCCTTCTGCGGTGGAAATCAGGTAACCGGCAATCATCACAGCGAACAGGCAGAGATACAGAAAGCCATGGCCGAACCTGGCGCCCAGGCGCGTCATGCGGCTGTAGCTGGCCAGGGTTGGCGGCGGCGGGCTGATGAAGCGCCACAGCACCCGCAGCAGCATCACACCCAACACCACCAGGCCGATGCTCTTGTGCAGGTCCGGCGCGTCTTTGCGCCAGGTGCTGTAGTAGTCGAGCCCGACCATCCACAACCCAAGCGCGAACAAACCGAACACGGCCAGCGCCACGCCCCAGTGCATGAAGATGCTGACCCAGCCGTAGCGGGAGGTAGAGTTACGTAGCTGCATTGCCTGGATCCCTGTAAGTGCTGGCTCAAGAGTATCGAGTTATCTATCGAATTAAAGCGGAAAAATTTGCTTTGAAATATCGAAAAATACGATCAACAGTCTGAAGCCTGCGAGTTAAGGAAAGATTAAAGTCGAAATTGTGAGTAAAAGTGAATACAAACCAGAGAACACCTGTATCAAAAAATTTATTCGATTCTGGTCCCGGCTTTCTCCAGGCAAAAAGAAGCGGCCCTTGAGCCGCGTTTTTTGCCTGAACGTCACTGAGCCTTGATCTCAGCGGTCACGCCCTCCCTAATTGTGGAACACTGGAGGGGGCTGTAAACAATCAGGACTGTAGGGATTCATATCGCATTCAAAGGCCAGCTCATGGCCGTATCCTCCAGGAAATAGACGTCCCTCTACACAACCAGAAAGCGCTATCAATATGATTATTACTGCTAGTTCTTTCATACATTCTCCAGTTTTTGAAGATCGTAGGGCTCAAGATCAGGCGCTATCTATCATCTCCCTCTGGTTCGTTTGTGGGAGGCATCTGATGTATCGCTGAGGCGTGTAGGACTGGTAGACAAAGTCGAGATGTCTCATGTGCGATGGCAAAAAAAAAGCGCGGCCCTTGAGCCGCGCTTGTTTACGCCTGAACGTTACTGCGCCTTGGCATCCGTTGCCGGAGTCACAGCCGGTTTGGCCGCTGGCTTCTTGGCCGGCTCGGCTTTCTTGACGGGTGCCTTGGCCGGGGCTTTTTTCGTTTCGGTCTTGGCGGCCGGTTTGACCGGTGCCTTCTTGGCTGGCTCGGTTTTTACCGGTGCCGCAGCCTTCGGTGCTTCCACCGGTGCCGGCGCGGCGGCCGGGGCTGGCGCCGGAGCAGGTGCTGGCGGTGCAACAGGCTCAGGTGCCTTGACCGGTTCCGGCTTCTTCTCGTCATCCGAGCCGCCGAACAGGTTGCTGAAGAAGTTGCCCTTCTTCGCCGCCACCGCACCAGCGCCCGCCGCAGCGGCGGCCGGAACCACTTTCGCCGGTTCGAACGACTTGCCCGCCGCCAGGTCTTCAACCTGGCTGGCCGCACGCTGACCGGTGCGCAGCGCGCCTTCCAGGGTGCCCGGATACAGGGTATCGGTGTGTTCGCCAGCGAAGGTTACGCGCTGAATCGGGCGTTCCCACAGGCGCCAGAACTTGCTGATCTGGCCCGGGCCGAAGGCCAGGTAGGCACCGCCAGTCGACGGGTCGGTGCTGTAGCGACGGATTTCATAACCGGTGAACGAACCGCGGGCCTGTGGATAGAACGCGTGCAGGCGGATCAACACCTGATCGACCATCTGCTTGTCGCCGAACGCCTGCATTACTCGCGCATTGTCGCCGGACAGGTTGATCACCACGTTGGCGCCGCCCTTCAGGGCAGGCTCGATCCACAACATGCCCAGGCCGGTGTTGCTGTAGATCTCGCCGGACATGCGCGCCTTGCTTTCCCACACCGGCGTCTTGAACTTCAGCATGATCTGGTCGCGCCAGCCGTAGTTGGTGCCCTTGATCGCTGCCAGGTGCTGGGCGTCCAGCGCCGGAGTCATCTGGATCTTGTTCAGGGCGCGCAACGGCACGGCCAATACAACGTAGTCAGCTTTATAACCGACACTGTCGACTTTGACGGTCACGCCGTCCTTGTCCTGAATGATCGCCGAAACCGGGGAGTTGGTCTTGATGGTTTTCAGCTGCTTGACGAAGGCCTGGGCCAGCACCGGGCTGCCACCGACCAGGCGCGAAGCACGCAGGTCACGATCGGAGACGCCACGGTAGACGCGGCTCTGCTGCGCGAAGTACAGAAGCGACAAGCGCGAAGGTTCGTCGTAGCGGGTACGGATCTGCTGGTTGATCAACTGGCGGGCAGTGGCCGGCAGGTTCTGCTTGTCGAGCCAGCTCGACACGTTGATCTGATCCAGCGCGTGCAGCGTGTTGTTGGCGGCCGGGTTCAGCGGGTCGTCAATCGAACGCGCCAGATCGTCCAGAGTCTTGTCAAAACGCTTGAGCGCCTCGGCGGTGGCCGGTTGTTTGGTCGCCAGATCGGCGGCAGAGAAATACTCGCCATCGATCAGGTAGCCTGGGGTCCGCACGAATTCAGGGGCCGGCGTGGTGCTCAGCTTGAAGTTCGATACGTACTTGTTCAGCACCGGCTGGGTCTTGTCGTTGCCGATCCACTCGCTGGTGGCCATGCCGGAACGGCCGCCCAGACTCGACTTGGCTTCCAGCAGGGTGACCTGCCAGCCCTTGCTCTGCAGCTCGTACGCGGCAGTCAGGCCCGACAGGCCGCCGCCGATCACGATCGCGGTTTTATCCTTGGCCAGCGCAGACACGCTGAACAGCCCCAACATCACCAGCGCACAGGCGCGCAGCCAACCGACAGACATTCAGCGAACTCCGGAATCACACGAGGAAAACAGCAGTTTTTGCGAGCCAGACGGCTCAAGAAGCGCGAAGGATACGTCAGCTATCAGGCACCTGCCAGCAACGTCTATCGGCCTGAACGAAGTAGCTCTTTCGACACAATGGGTTGTCCCCGTGGCACGCATTGCATAGGCTTGCCCGATTGTTTGTCCGCGCAGGTCACGGACCGCCTCCAGGAGAGTGAAAATGGGCCTGAATAATCAGTGGATGCAACGCGATCTAGCCGTGTTGTGGCATCCCTGCACCCAGATGAAAGATCACGAACAACTGCCGCTGATCCCGATCAAACGCGGGGAAGGCGTGTGGCTGGAAGACTTCGAAGGCAAACGCTACCTCGATGCGGTCAGCTCCTGGTGGGTCAATGTGTTCGGGCACGCCAACCCGCGGATCAATCAGCGCATCAAGGACCAGGTTGATCAACTCGAGCATGTGATCCTTGCCGGTTTCAGTCATCAACCGGTGATCGAGTTGTCCGAGCGCCTGGTGAAGATGACGCCGGAAGGCCTGACCCGGTGTTTCTACGCCGATAATGGCTCGTCCTGTATCGAAGTCGCGCTGAAAATGAGCTTTCACTACTGGCTCAATCGCGGTCAGCCGGGCAAGAAGCGCTTCGTCACCCTGACCAACAGCTACCACGGCGAAACCATGGCGGCGATGTCGGTGGGCGACGTGCCGCTGTTCACCGAGACCTACAAGGCGCTGTTGATGGACACCATCAAAGTGCCAAGCCCGGACTGCTACCAGCGTCCCGAGGGCATGAGCTGGGAAGAACACTCGCGCAACATGTTCGCCGCGATGGAACAGACCCTGGCCGAGAACCATGACAGCGTCGCAGCCGTGATTGTCGAGCCGCTGATCCAGGGCGCCGGTGGCATGCGCATGTACCACCCGGTGTACCTCAAGCTGCTGCGCGAAGCCTGCGATCGCTACGGCGTGCACCTGATCCACGACGAAATCGCCGTCGGCTTCGGCCGCACCGGGACGATGTTCGCCTGCGAACAGGCTGGCATCCGCCCCGATTTCCTGTGCCTGTCCAAGGCCCTGACCGGCGGTTATCTGCCACTGGCGGCGTGCATGACCACAGACGAAGTCTACAGCGCCTTCTACGACGACTACCCGACCCTGCGCGCCTTCCTGCACTCCCACAGCTACACCGGCAACCCGCTGGCGTGCGCGGCGGCCCTGGCAACCCTGGACATCTTCGAAGAAGACAACGTCATCGAGAACAACAAGGCCCTGGCGCAGCGCATGGCTTCGTCGACGGCGCATCTGGTGGATCACCCGAACGTGTCCGAAGTGCGCCAGACCGGCATGGTGCTGGCCATCGAGATGGTCAAGGACAAGGCCAGCAAAGAGGCTTACCCGTGGCAGGAACGCCGTGGCCTGAAGGTGTTCCAGCACGCCCTGGAGCGCGGTGCTTTACTGCGCCCATTGGGCAGCGTGGTGTATTTCCTGCCGCCGTATGTGATCACCCCGGAACAGATCGACTTCCTGGCCGAAGTGGCCAGTGAAGGGATCGACATCGCCACCCGTGACAGTGTCAGCGTGGCAGTGCCGAAGGACTTCCATCCGGGGTTCCGTGATCCGGGCTGACAGTCACTGATTACCCTGTGGCGAGGGGGCTTGCCCCCGTTGGGTCGCATAGCGACCCCAGATTCGGCAACCTGGTTTCCCCAGATAAATCGCATCAGCAGGATTTGCGACTGCTTCGCAGCCGAACGGGGGCAAGCCCCCTCGCCACAAAAAGCTACTCCGACACACTTACGATGCCGAACATTAGATTCAGTAGAGACCCCGCATGAGACTGTCCCGCTTCTTCATCGACGCCCCCCTGAGCACCGGCGAGCACGAATTGCCCGAAGCCCAGGCCCATTACATCAGCCGCGTGCTGCGCATGGCCGAGGGCGATGCGTTGCAATTGTTCGACGGCTCGGGCCAGGAGTTTCGCGCCAGGCTGGTCGAAGTCGGCAAAAAGCGCGTCGTGGTGCAGATCGATGAAAGCTTCGCCGGGCAGATCGAATCGCCGCTGCAGATCCATCTCGGCCAGGGCCTGTCCCGGGGCGAGCGCATGGACTGGGCGATTCAGAAAGCCACGGAACTGGGCGTCAGCGAAATCACCCCGATCTTCACCGAACGCTGCGAAGTCAGGCTCAAGGACGAGCGCGCCGACAAACGCCTGCTGCACTGGCGCCAGGTGGCGATCAGCGCTTGCGAGCAATGCGGCCGTTCAAGGGTACCGGTGATTCATCCGCCGCTGTTGCTGGCTGACTGGTTGAAGCAGACGCAAGCCGAGTTGAAGCTGGTGCTGCACCCGGTGGCCGAGCCGCTGGTGAGCCATGCCAAGCCTTCAAGTCTGGCATTCCTGATCGGTCCGGAGGGTGGGTTGTCCGATGCCGAAGTCGATCAGGCCAAGGCCGGCGGCTTCCACGCCGCCCGCCTCGGTCCACGGGTACTGCGCACCGAAACCGCGCCGGTGGTGGCGTTGGCGGTGGCCCAGCAACTGTGGGGGGATTTCTAGGCCCCCATCGCGAGCAAGCTCGCGCCCACAGTAGATCTCCAGTGATCACAAAATCTGTGAGCACCACAGGTCCAATGTGGGAGCGAGCCTGCTCGCGAATGGCCACGACACGGTCTGGATGACTACTGCACCGGATCACTCACCGGTTTGGCAATGATCGCCTTGAGTTCGCTGGTCATCGGGAACTCAAGGTTCAAACCCTTCGGCGGGATCGGCTGCTCGAACCAGCGTTTGTAGATGCCATTGATCTGGCCCGAGCTGTACAGATCCGCCAACGCACCGTTGACCAGCGCCAGGAACTGCGGATCGTCCTTGCGCACCATGCAGCTGTAGATCTCCCGCGATTGCTCCTCCCCGACCACCACCCATTTGTGCGGTTCGTTGGCCTTTGCGCGCTCGCCATAGAGCAGCGCGTCGTCCATGTAGAACGCCACCGCCCGGCCCGACTGCAGCATCTGGAAGGCTTCGCCGTGGTCCTTGGCGCTGATCACGAACATGTCGATCTTGTGATCGACGTTGTAGCTTTTCAGGAAGCGCTCGTTGGTGGTGCCGGCGGTGGTCACCACGTTCTTGCCGCGCAGGTCAGCAAAGCTCTTGATCCCGCTGTCCTTCGCGGTCAGCAACTGGCCTTTGACGTAGATGAAACCATAAGAGAACGCCACCTGTTTCTGTCGTTCGGCGGTCACGCCGGTGGAGCCGCACTCCAGGTCCACGGTGCCGTTCTGCACCAGTGGAATACGGGTCTGCGAGGTCACCAGGTTGTACTTCACCTTCAAGTCCGGCAGCGCCAGTTGCTGCTGGATGCGCTCGACGATCTTGCCCGCCAGATCCACCGAGTAACCCATCGGCTTGCCGCTGTGATCACCCACGTACGAGAAAGGCACCGAAGCATCGCGATAGCCCAGAGTGATGCTGTTGGCGCTGGCGATTTTGCTCAGGGTGCCGGTCAAGGGCGCTTCATTGGCCTGAACCTGACTGCCGAGCAACAGGCCAAGCGTACAAGCGAGCAACGTGATTTTTTGCATTGTTATTCTCCGTTGTGGGTGTTGGTTCATCAGACGCGTGCAGCGATGACGGTGATTTCCACCAGCACCTGCGGGCGGGCCAGTTCGGCCTGCACGGTGGTGCGGCTCGGTGCCTGCCCCGGCGATAGCCAGGCCGACCAGGCCTCGTTCATCGCGGCGAAATCCTCGGTGATGTTCTTCAGGTAAATGGTCGCACTGAGTAGATGATCCTTGTCGCTGCCCGCCTCGGCCAGCAAGGTATCGATTTTCGCGAGCACTTCGCGGGTCTGGCCGCTGGCATCCCGGGCATCGCCCGGCACCTGCCCGGAAAGAAACACCAGGTCGCCAAAGGTCACGGCGCCAGACAGGCGCGGGTTGCTGTGCAGTCGGGTAATGGTCATTGCAGTGTCCTCTTCAGAAATCAGTATTCAGGCGGCCCGGTGGCTGAAACCCTGAAGGTCAATGGAGGGCTGGCGCTCGCCGATCAGCTCGCTGAGCAAGCGCCCGCTGCCGCATGCCAGGGTGAAACCCAGCGCGCCGTGGCCGAGGTTGAGCCACAGGTTGCGATACGCCGTCGCGCCCAGCAACGGCACGCCGCTAGGGGTGGCCGGGCGCATGCCAGCCCACTCGACGGCTTCGTCATAGGTGCCGGCATCTGGAAAGGTGTCATGGGCCTGACGCTTGATCAGTGCCAGGCGCTTGGGGTCCAAAGCAGGGTCGAAGCCGACAATGTCGACCATTGCCGCCACTCGCAATTGCTTGCCGATGCGGGCGTAGACGATCTTGCGGTCGTAGTCGGTGATGCTCACGTCCGGCGCCCGGTGACCGGCGCCGATCGGCACGGTCAGGCTGTAGCCCTTGAGCGGGTAAAGTGGCAGTTGCAACCCGGGAAGCGCCAACAGCGGGCTACGGTGACCGGCGGCGATCACCAGTTGATCGACCGGCAGCACTTGCTCGCCCAGTTCGATGGCGTTGACGCTGCCGTTGCTGTGGCGGATGCCGGTTACCGCTTGCCCGAGACGAAACTCGCAACGGCCGGATGCTTGCAGCCGGGCGGCCAGTTGCTGGCAAAAACCGTGGCAGTCGCCCACCTCTTCGTCCGGGGTGTAGATCGCCCCGACAAAGGGCGCATCGATCAGCGCCGGTTCCACTTGCGCGCATTCGGCCGGCGACAACACCTGCTGTTGCTGCGGGTCGGCCAGGCTCTGGCGCGCACGCTCAAAGCTGCTGTTCTGGCGGAAGGTCACCAGTTTGCCATTGCGCCGCCACTGGAATCCCGTCAGCCCATCGCCTTCGCGCCAGGACTTCAATGTGTCCTGGCTGAACAGCGCCAGACGCAGCAGGTGCGCGGCGTTCTCGCGGTTGACCGAGCGGCGGCAGGCGCCGAGGAACGATGCCATCCAGCGCCACTGGGCCGGGTCAAAGCGCGGGCGCAGCTTCAACGGTGAGTCGCCGCGCAGTATCCAGCCTATGGCTTGCAAAGGCACACCGGCGTCGGCCAGGGGCGCGACATAGCGATAGGACAACTGGCCGCCGTTGGCGAAGCTGGTTTCGCTGCCCAGCGAGCCCCGTGCCTCGACCACCGTCACCTCAAAGCCGTCGCGCACCAGCGCATAGGCCGTTGCCAGGCCAATCACACCGCCACCGATGATGCACACACGCTGAGCCATGTCCGTCCTTAAAACCGTTGCGAAGACGAGGCCAAGGTTAGAGCCAGGTGACAGACGTTGAACAATGCATAAAGATGGCAAACCCATAAACAAAGGTTATGGACTTGCCATGCGCCTACGCCATATCGAGATTTTCCAGGCCATCCGCCAGACCGGTTCGATCAGCGCTGCCGCGCAATTGCTGCACGTCTCGCAGCCGGCGGTGAGCAAGGTGTTGCAGCACGCCGAGCAACAATTGGGTTTCCCGCTGTTCCTGCGGGTACGCGGCAAGTTGCAGGCGACGCCGGAAGCGCTGGAGCTGGAGCGTGAAGTGGACAAGGTCAGTGAAAGCCTGCAAGGCGTGCGACGCCTGGCACAGAGCCTGCGCCGCGAACCGGGCCACAGCCTGCGCATCGGTGCCACCCCGGCACTGGCCCTGTCATTGCTGCCGCCGGCCATTCACGAATGGACCGGGCGCTACCCGGACATCGCTTGCGAACTCTCCAGCGCCCACAGTCGCGAACTGGTGCAGAACCTGTTGATGCGCGAAGTGGATGTCGCCCTGACCCTGCAACGCCCGGATCACCCGGGGCTCAAGGCCCAGGCGCTGGCGTCCGGCGTGCTGGTGGCGCTGGCGCCGAGTGGTTACTGGACTCAGGAAGAGGTGGGTAAACCGTTACCGCTGATGGCGCTGGCGGATGCGCCGCTGATCGGCCTATCCAGCGCCGATCCACTGGCCGCGCGGCTCGACAGTTACCTGGAAGCGGTCGAACCGCCGCCCCGGGTACGCATCGCCGTGCAAACCTACTCACTGGCACGGGCGATGGTGGAATCTGGCGCGGGCCTGGCGGTGATCGATCCGTTCACCGCCCTTGGCGCCTCTCCCGCCAACACAATGATCCGCCCTCTGGCACCGCCGTTACCCATCACCCTGTACGCAGTGACCCGCGCCGCCGAACCACCGCCCCACACCTTGAATGACCTGTTGCAGGTATTCAGCCGCCGAGCCCGGGAGCAATTGGATCGGCTGGCCCCGGTACAGCCTTAAAGGACATAAAAGAAAATCGCCACAAAGTGCAGCAAGCTCCCGGCGATCACGAACAGATGCCAGATCCCGTGGGCATGGCGCAGGCGATGATCAAGGGCAAAAAAGATTATCCCCACCGTGTACAACACCCCGCCCGAGGCCAACCACGCAAACCCGGCGCCGCCCAGCGCCGCGAGCAGCGGCTTGACCGCCACCAGCACAATCCAGCCCATCACCGCATAAATCACGATCGACAGAATCCGCGCCTCCGAACGCGGCTTGATCTCTTGCAGGATGCCGATCAGCGCCAGCCCCCAGACAATCCCGAACAAGGTCCAGCCCCACGGCCCGCGCAGGGTCACCAGGCAGAAAGGCGTGTAGCTGCCGGCGATCAACAGGTAGATCGAGAAGTGATCGACCTTCTGCATGATCGCTTTCTTGCGTCCGCGCACGCTGTGGTACACGGTCGATGCGCTGTAAAGCACCAGCAAGGTAAAGGCGTAGATCGCCATGCTGACAATCTTCCACGGGCTGCCGTCGAGACTGGCCAGCACAATCAGCCACACCCCGCCGATAAACGCCGCCACAGCCCCGGCCAGATGCGTCCAGGCGTTCAGTCTTTCTCCGTGATACATCGATTACTCACCTTAAAAATAGTTACCGCAAAACAAGGCTCAAGCCTTGAGCGTAAAAGTGCAATGTTTCCGTACGTCACGATTCCTGTAGGAGCTGCCGAAGGCTCGGGCCGCGTTCGGACGATCTTTTGATCTTCAACGTCAAAAGATCGCAGCCTTCGGCAGCTCCTACAACGCTCCGTGTTTAACGGGCACAATTGACCGATACCAAAAAGAGTCCGCCCCATGCTGATCGATGAAGAGTTGACCCTGAAAAAACTCGAGGTGTTCCTGGCCTTCATGCGCACCGGCAACCTGGCACGCGCCGCCGCCGAATTGCAGACCAGCAACGTCAGCGTGCATCGGGCGATCCATTCCCTGGAAAGTGCCCTGCGCTGCCCGCTGTTCAAGCACGAAGGCCGCAACCTCACACCGCTGGAAAGCGCTTACGTGCTGGAAGAGCGGGCGCAGAAGCTGATTCAGGATGTCGTCGAAAGCGTGCGCCTGACCCGCGAGGCCGCCGGGTTCTCGGCCGAGCGTTTCAAGTTGGGATCGCTGTATTCGCTGACGGTGAAGACCGTACCGCAACTGATCATGGGCCTGAAAATCCGCCGCAGCGAACTCAACATCGACCTGATTCTGGGCTCCAATATCGACCTGCTCTACAAGCTCAAGAACATGGAAGTCGATGCGGCCCTGGTGTCGCTGGACGAGAGTGTCAACGATCCGGATTGCGAGCAGATCCCGCTGTTTTCCGACGACATCTTCCTCGCCACACCCGCCGACTCGAAGTTTGCCCAACGGACTGAAGTCGACCTGGCCGAAGTCCGCGACGAAACCTTCATCACCCTGACCCAGGGCTTCGCCACCCATCAGGACGGCAAGCGGGTATTCGAGCAGGCAGGGTTCGAACCGAAGGTGGCGATGCAGGTCAACGACATCTTCACCCTGCTGAGCATGGTCAGTTCGGGCGTGGGTTATGCGTTGCTGCCGGGACGTATTGCGGCTGTGTACGAGAACCGGGTGAAGCTGATCCCGTTGCAGGAAAAGTACCGCTTGCAGCAACACATTGGCGTGGTGTTCCTGAAGGCCAAGGAGCGTGATCCGAACCTGCTGGCGTTGCTGGCGGAGTGTCGGATGTATGCCAATCGCCAGGCTTGAAACCGAGTCGCACCCTTCGCGAGCAAGCCCGCTCCCACAGGAACTGCGCTGTCCCTGTGGGAGCGGGCTTGCCCGCGAAGGCGTCGGATCTGACGACTCAGGATTTGTGGCTACCCCACAATCCCGCGAACAATGAAGAACAACAGCGAAGGCCCCAGCAGACAGCCAAGCCCGGTGTGGAACGTGGCCGTTAGCGCGCCATAAGGCACCAGGCGCCGGTCCGTCGCCGCCAAGCCGGCGGTCACGCCGCTGACCGTACCAGCCAGCCCACCGAACACCATCGCCGAACGCGGGTTGTCCAGGCCCATCCAGCGCGCCGCCATCGGCGTGCCCACCATTACCAGGATCGCCTTGATCAGGCCGGTGGCAATCGACAGCGCCACCACATCGGAACTGGCGCCAATCGCGGCCCCGGTCACTGGGCCGACGATGTAAGTCACCGCACCGGCGCCAATGGTGGTCATGCTCACCGCGTCGCGGTAACCGAATACCCAGGCCATGCACGCGCCGACAATGAACGGCAGCACCGTGCCCAACAGCAGCGCGATCACGCCAATCAAACCGGCCTTTTTCGCTTCGGTGGCCTGCACCTCGAATGCCGTGGCGACGATGGCAAAGTCCCGCAGCATGGCGCCACCCATCAGGCCGATGCCGGAAAACAGCGTCAAGTCCGCCAGGCCCTTTTGCCCGCCGGTCATCGTTCCGCCAACCCAGGCCAGCACCAGGCCGATGACGATGGCAATCGCCGAGCCGTGGATGCGTCCGAAGGTCAGGCGTTTGGAGATCACCACTGACACCCACATGATCACGCCGACGAAGGCGAATGCGGTGACCAGACCGTTGTGTTCCAGACCGCTCTTGATCAGATCCCACATATCAGCGACCTCCTGCCGGTGCGCCAACCTGCGTTACATCCGCCGGTTCATCGGGCAAGGGTTCGCCTTTGTGGGTCCGGCTGATCAGGGCAATGGTGCAACCGCAAACCACCACCGAACCGATCGCCGCCAGCACCGCCACCGGACCACCGTGCAGCGCCGTAACCACGTTCTGTTGCGCCGCCATCGCCACCACCACCGGGATGTACATCGCGCCCCAGAAACCGACGCCCATCTCGCACTCCCGGGTCATGCCGCCACGCCTGTGCATCCACAACCGTGCGCAAATCAGCAGGATCATCGCGATCCCGACGCCGCCGACGTTTGATTTCACACCCAGCAACACCCCGAGCATGTCACCCATGATCACCCCTGCCAGCGTACAGATCGCCAACAGCGCCACACCGTAAATAATCATTGTTGTAGTCCTCAAAGTGCATTTCGAATGTTGTTTTTGTTGTTCGAAGCCTGAGTTTTAGGAGTGGCGGCTTCCCTCCTCACGCATCAGCGCCTGCAGGGTATCGAGCCGAGCACCGTCGAAGGCAATCACGCTGCCCTGTTCGAACACCCGGCGCGCCAGCCCGGTCAACACCGCACCGGGCGGCAGTTCGATCTGTAGACGTACGCCGCGCTCGTAGGCGCTTTGTACCGTACCGCGCCAATCGACGATGCGGCACATGTTGAAAGCCAGGTCGTCACGCAAGGCTTCAGGCCTGTTCAGCGGACGCGCACGGCTGCCGCTCAGATAGCCCACCTTCGGGGTTTGCAGCGCTACCCTGGCGAAGGCTTCGGCTAGTCGTTGCGCGGGCACCTCAAGCAGTGGGCAGTGGGATGGCACGCTCACTGCCAGACGCTTGGCCAGTCCGGCTCCGCAACCTTTCGCCAACTCGGCTACCGCTTTCATCGCCGCATCGCTACCGGCAATCACCACCTGGTTATCGGCGTTGATATTGGCCAGATAGACCGGCGCATCGGCGCTGTGAACCTGCGCCAACAAATCTTCCACCAGGGCCAGCTCCAGACCGATGATCGCGGTCATGCCGTAGCCCTGTGGATAAGCCTGCTGCATCAGCTCACCGCGCAGGCTGACCAGATGCAGTGCATCGCTGAAACCCAATGCACCCGCCACCACTGCCGCCGGATAAGCGCCAATCGACAAGCCGGCCACGTAGTCCGGGGCCATGGCCAGCTGGCGTGAAGCGGCGACGCCAGCGATCAGCAGGCAAAGCTGAACCGCCCTCGTCGACCGCAGCGCTTCGGCAGAATCCAGCTGCGTCACGTCTTCACCGAGCCAATCGCTCGCCTCGTTCAACGTTTCCCGAGGCAAGCGCGCCAGCATGCCGGGTTGCTGCGCACCCTGGCCGGGGAACACCAGCAAGCTGCTCACGCTGCCTGCTCCCGTGGATGCCACGGGTCAGTGACCAGACGGGCCTGAGTGGCGTTTTTCAGCAGGACCCGCGACGCAGTGCCGGCCCACTCGCGCAAGGTAACGGCGCCCAAGGGTGTCTGCAATTGCAGGTCCACGCGGCACACGGCCGTGTCGAGAACGGCCACCAGCGCCTGCGCGTCGGCACGACTCAACGGCCGTGGCGTTCGCAGGATCAGGTCGAGATCGCTGCCCTCGTGCAATGCGGCAAACCCGCTGGCCAACTCAAACCCGGCACTGCCACTGACACCCCAGACCCAGCCACTCTCATCGAGGTGCAAGCGCAGTTGCGCCAAGGCACGCAGCGCCGGGAAATCACGCAGGCCTTGAACACGGCAAAGTTCTTCCGGCCGCACCCGCCGCGTGATGGTGGCGACTTCCATCTGCGTCGCAAACCGCTGTTCGCGCAACGGCCCGCGCACGCCCACCGCCACCTGCCCCGCCGCGCTCAAGGCGCGACGGACCACCACCGGCTGGCCGGCACTGATCGAGTCGATCACCCACGCCGGGGCATCCACAGGCAACTGTCGCGGGGTCATGCCCCACAGCAGGTCGTGAGCCAGAAGCGCATTCACCACTGTGCTCTCAGCAATTGGCGAACCTTGCTCGACGCCGCACGATTGGCTGCACCGAGACGACCTCTGAGATCTGCACCCTTCTCGGCGATATCGCCCATCGCCTGCCCCAGGCACTCGGTCACCCGCGCCAGATCCGCCTTAGTCGGCTGCTCGATTTGCTCCACCGACAAGGTTTCCCACAGCAGCCCGAGGCTGGCATAGCTGTCGATGTCATAGGCCATCGGCGGCACGCTGGCCGCCAGGGCTTCGAGTTCTTCGACGCTGCGCAAGGTCACCCGCGCCGCCGACGCCTTGCCCATGGCATGCACCATCACCCCCGGATCGCGCAGGGCGATCAAACGATTGGCCTGATAGCCGTGGGCCAGGAACGCCCCGGACATCGCCTTGCCCACCAGCAAACCGATCACCGCATGGCCGGCCAGACGGGCACGGGCGTAACTGCCCGCCGCTGCGGCCAGCGCCTGATGAACGCCGAGCGCTTCTTCGCGGCGACCGTAAGCCTGGCTCGGCACGTCGACGATGGCGATCAGGGCGCGTTTGCGGGCCTTGTTCTGATCGGCGGCGATGACTTCATCCACGGCCTTGGCCAGGCCCCAGCCTTCGAGCAAACCTACTTCGCCATTGCGTGCACGGACGAAGCGGTTTTCCGGATCGGCCACCACCGCGATGAAACGCACAGGCTGATCGCCCAGCGCACCGTCCGCGACCTTCAGCGAAGCCGGCAAACCCTCGACCGCTTTCGCCCCGGCGCTCAAGGCGTTGAACCAGTTCAAACCACGCAGGGAATACGAGCTCATGGGCGTTCTCCTTGGTACAGATCGCGAACCACGGACGGCTCGATTTGCGGTTCGGCGTCCAGACGTGCCAGGCGTTGCAGGAACAGTTCGGCCTGACGACTGCGTGATTGCGCCGGCAAACCCTGCTGGAGCAACTCACCCACCTGCTGGCGAATCTGCGCCACGTCGTCGGCCACATAGCGATCCACCAGACCACTGGCGAAGCGCTGTTCGCCACCGGTCAGGCTCCAGATGAAGGGCCGGTCGCGGGAGTCGTATTCCTCGAGTCCAGCTTCCTGCTCGATCACCTGCGGGCCATTCAGGCCGAGTCGCGCTTCCTGGGTCACCAACAGGTAGCTGCACAAACCGGCAGCAATCGACATGCCGCCAAAGCAACCGACACTGCCCGCCACGACTCCGACCACGGGTTGGTACTGCTGCAAATCGACAATCGCCGCGTGGATGTCGGCAATCGCTGCCAGGCCGAGGTTGGCTTCCTGCAAACGCACGCCGCCGGTTTCCAGCAGCAGCACGGCGCGAGTCGGGATGCCGTTGCGGTTGTCTTCGGCGGCCAGTTCCAGCGCACCGGCGATTTTTGCCCCGCCGACTTCACCGAGGCTGCCGCCCTGAAACGCGCCTTCGATGGCGGCGATCACCACCGGCAAACCATCGAGGCTGCCCTTGGCGATCACCACGCCGTCGTCGGCTTGCGGCACCACGCCTTGGCGCGACAGCCACGGCGACATGATCCGTTGAAAAGGGTCGAGCAGTTCGCGGAAGGTGCCGGTGTCGAGCAGGGCCTTGGCCCGCTGCCGCGCACCGAGTTCGACGAAGCTGTGCTTTTTCAGCAGGGATGCGCTGTCAGTCATGGCCGATCTCCTCGAAACCCTGTTCCAGACGCAGGCGCACCACACCGGGGGTCGCGCCGAAATCGTGGATGTCGATGGCCATCGCCGGTGGCGTCTGGCCGTCGAACATCCGTGCGAACAGATGCTGCCAGCGTTGTTCGCTGCCATTGACCGAGGTCTGCACGTTGATCGTCAGCTTGCCGGCCTGACCCGGTTCGATCAGCACTTCCAGATCGCCCGAGCCGACACAGCCCACCAGGGTACGACCGCGTGGCGGCTGCCCGGCGGGAAATTCAAAAGATAAGGTTTCCATCAGAAAGCTCCCTGTTTGAGGCTGTCGCCCGACTCGATACGGTCGATGAACAGGCAGGCTGCGAGCAGGTCCGCAGCACCACCGGGCGAGGCATTCAACGCGATGAGTTGTTGGTCCAGTTCATGCAGGCGGCGACGTCCGGCGAGGCTGGCGCTACCTCCGGCATCGAGCACTGCCTGGGCGCCGAGTTGCATGGTGTGCAGGCCTTGTTCTCCAGCGCGATAAAGCACGCAGGTGTCGGCCAGATTCGTCATGATCGCCAGCAGCGCATCGAGCCGGGCGTTCTGTTCGCCATGGCCGGCGGCGCGGCTGCATTTGAGTTGCGGCAACGCGCGTTGCAACACCGCCGGGAAGCCCAGTTGCGCTTCTTCACGGGCGCCCCGTGCGCCGTAGCGTTGGGCGACTTGAGCACCGTGACTGAGTGGCCGCGGTGCGTAACGGTCGTCGAGCAGCGCCAGACGCGCCGCACGAGTCGATACGCTGTTTGCAGCCGTTGATTCAGGGTCCAGCGCAGCGGCAGTGACCAACAGGCCCAAGGCCCAGATCGCCCCGCGATGAGTGTTCACGCCGCCCGTGGTGTCGAGCATCGCTTGCTCGCCTTCGCGACCGATGCGGCCCACGGCTTCGCGCAGGGGCATGCCGATCTCACCGAACTCAATCGCGGCATCGGCCATCGCCTTGAAGGCTGGCCACAGGGACAGCGCCGAAGCGTGCATCAGCCCCAGGTGCAAATCGCTGTGAGCGCCATTGCCGCGACGATCGACCAGTGCCGGTTTCGGCGACAGATCAGCCTCGTCGATCAGCGCGTCCACCGCCAGGTCCGCCAGCTGCTCGGCCAGGCTCAGGGTTTTGGGTTGCAGGTTGAGTGCGTGCATTACCAGCTCCTGAACTTGGCGGGCGGGTTGTAGAGGCCACCGGACCACTCCACCAGATCGGCCACGCTTTTCGCCGCGAGCAGTTCGCGGGTGGCGTCGGTTCGGCGGATGCCGAGGTCTTCGGGCAAGGCGATCAGGCCTTCGCGGCGCATGCGCGCGGTGTCTTTGGGGTTGTGGCGCAGGCCGATGGCGGTCACCCCGGCGACGGCGGCGATCATCGCCTGGCGCTCTTCCAGCGAGCGCGCCTTGTACAGGTAGGCGATACCTTCTTCGGTCAACAAATGGGTGACGTCGTCGCCATAGACCATGATCGGCGCCAGCGGCATGCCGCTTTTCTTCGCTACATCAACGGCATCAAGGGTTTCGACGAAGGTCGGTTTGCCGCCCTCCTGGAAGGTCTCGACCATCTGCACCACGAGTTTCTTGCCACGCTCGAGCATCGGCTCGGCCACGTCGGTGTTGCGCATGTCGAGCCAGGCCGGCGTGCCGTGGCGACGACCGCGCGGGTCGTGGCCCATGTTCGGCGCGCCGCCGAAACCGGCCAGGCGCCCACGGGTCACGGTGGAGGAATGGCCGTCGCCATCCACCTGCAAGGTCGCACCGATGAACAGGTCCACGGCGTATTGCCCGGCCAGTTGGCTGAACATCCGGTTGGAACGCAGGGAACCGTCGCGCCCGGTAAAGAACACATCCGGCCGCGCCGCAATGTAGTTCTCCATCCCCAGTTCGGTGCCGAAGCAATGCACACTTTCGACCCAGCCACTTTCAATCGCCGGAATCAGGGTCGGGTGCGGGTTGAGCGTCCAGTTGCGGCAGATCTTGCCTTTGAGGCCGAGGGATTCGCCGTAGGTCGGCAGGATCAGCTCGATGGCCGCGGTGTTGAAACCGATGCCGTGGTTGAGGGACTGCACGTTGTGTTTTTCGTAGATGCCGCGGATCGCCATCATCGCCATCAGCACGTGCACCGGTTTGATGTGCCGCGGGTCGCGGGTGAACAGCGGTTCGATGTAGAACGGCTTGTCGGCCACCACCACGAAGTCGACCCAGGAGGCGGGAATGTCGACGCGCGGCAGGTCGCTGACATCGTCCACCAACTGATTGACCTGGACAATGACGATGCCGTCGCTGAAGGCCGCCGGTTCGATCAGTGCCGGGGTGTCTTCGGTGCTCGGCCCGGTGTAGATGTTGCCGGCGCGGTCGGCCATGAAGCCGGCCGAGAGCACGACGTTGGGAATCAGGTCCACCACCAGCCGCGCGTAGAGTTCGATGTAGGTGTGGATCGCGCCGATTTCCAGCAGGCCGTCTTCGAGCAACTGGCTGATGCGCAGGCTTTGGGTGCCGGCGAAAGAGAAGTCGAGCTTGCGCGCGATGCCGCGTTCGAACAGGTCCAGATGCTCGGCGCGCCCGACGCTGGGCATGATCATGTGCAGGTCATGCAACTTCTCGGGGTCGGCCTTGGCCAGGGAACGTGAAAGGAAATCCGCCTGCTTCTGGTTGTTGCCTTCGAGCACCACGCGGTCGCCCGGCAGGATCAACGCCTCCAGCGCCGCGACGATGTTATCGGTGGGCAACACCACACCGTCGGCAAGACCTCGCACCAGCTCGAGACGCCGCTGCTTTTCGCTGCGCCGCCGCGTCCATCGCGAGTCGGGGGATATTGTTGTTGTCATGACCACTCCACGGGTTCGCTGTCGTGGAGGTCACATTAGGAGTGTTGGGTGGGGGCATCAATCAAGCAGAGTGGTGGATCGTTACGCTCAGGTTAATGATCGAGATCTGCGTCGCTCATGCTGGCCTCTTCGCGGGCAAGCCCGCTCCCACAGGGTTAGTGGTTGCCGTTGAATTTGGGCAACACACGGACACTGTGGGAGCGGGCTTGCCCGCGAAGAGGTCGGTGCAGTCAACGCAAGACCGCAATCAGATGGCCAACCCGGCATCCACCAACAACGCCTCCAGCGCCAACAAATCCGGCACCTTCGCCACCTGCTCCCCCACCTGCACCGCCGCCTGCTCCAGCGCACACAACGGCACATCCACATAACTCAACTGGCTGTCGAGCTTGCACGAGCGCGGAATCCCTTGCACCAGCAGCGCAATGAACTTCAGCTCGGGGCGCCCGCCAAGGGCGTTGAGAATGACGATCCGCGCGCGTTCACCGATGACGATTTTCTGCCCGCAGGCCGATTCGAAACTCAGCAGCGGTATCTGCCGTTCGCGCCATGTCACCAGGCCCAGGTACCACGGCGGTGTGTCGAGATCGAAGGTCCCCGGTTGCTGGTAATCGATCAGCTCGGCCACGGCGACGTTCGGCAGGATCAGGTTGCGGTCGGCCAACGGCAGCAGCAGGCCGGTGAGGTTGCTGGTGCGGTGTTCAAGCATGGGTCTTGCTCCAAAAGGCGATGCTTTCGAGCAGCACCGACTCCTGGTACGGCTTGCCCAGGTAGTCGTTGACGCCGATGGCCATGGCGCGGTCGCGGTGCTTCTGCCCGGTGCGGGAGGTGATCATGATGATCGGCAGGTGCTGCAGGCGTTCGTCGTTGCGCACCTGGGTCGCGACCTCGAAGCCGTCCATGCGCGGCATCTCGATATCCAGCAGCATCAGGTCGGGCATGTGCTCTTCCAGCAGCAGCATGGCATCGACCCCGTCCTTGGCGGTCAGCACGTTCATGCCGTGGCGTTCGAGCAAGCGGCTGGTGACCTTGCGCACGGTGACCGAGTCGTCGACCACCATCACCAGCAACGGCCGATGCGGTTCGGCCTCGACCTCCTGCCCCGCGAGATGTTGGGGTACGCGGGCCTGCATGGCGCGGATCGGCGCCAGCAGATCCAGGATCAGCACCACCCGGCCATCGCCGAGAATCGTCGCCCCGGACACCCCTTGCACCGCCGCGAACTGCGGCCCCAGGCTCTTGACCACGATCTCGCGAGTGCCGGCCATGGCGTCTACCAGCACCGCGATGTGCCGTTCGTTGCACTGCACCAGCAGCACAGGCAATGGCAGGCTCTGGCCCAACAGTTTCGGGCGCGGGATGGTTTTCAGCAGCTCACCCAGGTAGCACAGCTCGTAACGTTGCCCGGCGTATTCGTAGGTGGGCGAATCGAAGCGGAAATAGCCCTCAAGCTCATTGGGCAGGACGCGCACGATGCCGTCGATGGTATTGAGCGGAATCGCGTATTGGTCCTCACCGCACTGCACCATCAACGCCCGGTTGACCGATACGGTAAACGGCAGGCGAATGCGGAAATGCACGCCCTGCCCGGGCACCGAGTCGATGCTCATGGTGCCGCCCAGTTGCCGCACCTCTTCATGCACCACGTCCATGCCGACGCCCCGCCCGGAAATCTGGGTGATTTTCTCGGCGGTGGAAAACCCCGGTTGCAAGATGAACTGCAACACGTCGTGATCACTGATGACGCTGTCCGGGGCGAGCATGCCGCGCTTGATCGCCTTGCGCCGCACCGCGTCCAGCGGCACACCGGCGCCGTCGTCGCGGATGTCGAAAATGATGTCGCCGCCTTCACGCAACAGATCGAGGGTGATCTTGCCCTTGGCCGGCTTCCCCGCCGCCAGCCGCGCTTCGACGGACTCCAGGCCATGGTCGACGGCGTTGCGCAGCATGTGTTCCAGCGGCGCGGCCATGCGTTCAAGCACGTTGCGATCCATCTCGCCTTCGGCGTTATCGACGATGAAATCCACGTCCTTGCCCAATTCGCTGGACACCTGGCGGACGATGCGCTGTAACCGCGGGAGCATGCGTTCGAACGGCACCATGCGCGTGCGCATCAGCCCTTCCTGCAACTCGGTGTTGATGCGGCCCTGCTGTTGCAGGAGGTTTTCCGTGTCGTGATTGCGTCGTTCGAGGGTTTCCTTGAGGTCGAGCAAGTCAGAGGCGGATTCGAACAGCGCGCGGGACAGTTGCTGCAACTGTGAGTGGCGGTCCATTTCCAGCGGGTCGAACTCTTCATAGCCCAGGCGTTCGGCGTCGACTTGCTGGCGGCTGAGGATCCGCCCCTGGGTTTCGGTATCGAGGCGACGCAACTGGTCGCGCATGCGCTCGATGGTGGTCTCCATCTCGCTCAGGGCGATGTGCGCATCGTTGACCTGCTGTTCGATCCGGCCACGGAAGATCGATGTTTCACCGGCCAGGTTGACCAGATCGTCGAGCAGCTCTGCCGAGACCTTGACCATGTCGGCGCCGGCATCGGACGGCGGCGCCAGTGGTTCGGCCTTGGGCGTGGCCGGCGACGCAACCGGCGTGGGCGCCTCGGGCACGGCCGGGTGGCTGAAGTTCTTGATCGCATCGATCAAGCGGTCGGCGGGCGGCATCGGCTCACCGGCGCGGGCCGCGTCGAGCATCTGCGCCAGGCGGTCATGGCTGCGTTGCAACAGCGCGAACAACGGCGCCGTCGGTTGCAGCACGCCGGTGGACAGGCCTTCGTAGAGGAATTCCAGTTCATGGGCCAGGTCGCCAATCGCGGCGATTTCCACCATGCGTGCACCGCCCTTGAGGGTGTGCAGGTCGCGCAGCAGGGTTTCCACTTCCTGACGGCTAGAAGGCTGGGCCTGCCAGCGCTCCAGCGCCGCACCGGAGCTTTCGATGATGTCGAAACCTTCCTCGAGGAAGATCTCCAGCAACTCCGGATCATGGGCGACCGAGTCATTGGTGGCCGCCAGTTCACTGACCTCGGCGGCGCCGGAGTGGCCCAGCCGGTAGGCGCGAATGGCCTCGATCAGCTCAGCGCAATCGCCCAGGGGCTGGTTGTGCTGTAACTGGTCAAGGTACTGCGCCAAGCGGTCATGGCTCTGCTGCAATAGCACCGCCAATGAGTCGCTGTAGGCGTAGCGCCGATCCACCAGGCCTTCGTAAAGGCTTTCCAGTTCATGGGCCAGATCACCGACCGGCCCGACCTCGGCCATGCGCGCGCCGCCTTTGAGGGTGTGCAAATCCCGTTGCAGGGACGACAGCGGCGCGGCGTTGTCCGAGTCACGTAACCATCGCTGCAAGGCCTGACCGGCGCTTTCGAGGATGTCCACCGCTTCTTCAAGGAAGATCGCGACGATTTCATCGTCCAGTTCGCGCCCCTCTCCTGTAGGAGCGAGCTCGCTCGCGATGGTCTCACCGGCGCCGCGTTTATCCAATGATAACGCGTCATCGTTAACGTCCATCGCGAGCGGGCTCGCTCCTACAGGGGGTAGCGTGTGCTCTAGATCGGCGGTGGCTGCGCCCAATTCGCGGATGCTCAGGGTGCGGCTGCCATCACTGCGGATCAGGCCCATGGCCGACGGGTCGAGGCTCTCGTCGAGCAGCTCGCGCAAGGCCCTGATCCGTTGCGGTTGCGGGCTGACTTCCTGACCGGCGGCCAGTTCGTCGAGCATGTTGATCAGCGCTTCGTGGGCACCCTGAGCCTCATGGAAAAACCGCTCGCTGACCGCCAGGCTGCTTTCTTCCACGGCACCGTAGAGGTCGAGCAACGCCTCGCACAGCTCATCCACCGGGTGCAGGTCGGCCAGGTGGGCGCCTTCGCCGAGGGTGGTCAATTCATCCAGCAGCGCGCTGAGTTCCTGGCGTTCGCCGGGGTGTTGCTGCCAACGTTGTAGCAGGCTCTCGGCGTCCAGCAGGATGTCCATGCCCTGGGCGAGGAAGTTGTTGATCAGTTGCGGGTCGCGCTTGATCCGCAGCCCGGTGTTCGGAGTGTTCAGCAGGTTTTCCAGGCGCTCGGCCAGCAGCGCTTTGGCTCGCTCGGTCAAATCCCGGGCGCCGGGAATTTCCGCCAGCGGATCGGACTTGAGCTGGCGCAAACCGAGGCGGAACAGTCCTTCGGCTTCCAGCAGCAATTCCACTTCGTCCAGGTCCAGCGCGATCAGGTGTGCCTTGTATTCCCGGGCCAGTTGATCCAGTGGCGCGGCCAGCTCGGCAATCGGCAAGACACCGGCCATATAGGCACTGCCCTTGAGGGTGTGCAAGGCCCGCTGCAATTCGTCGCTGGCCTGCAACGGCACATGCTCGGCGGCCTGATCAAGGAAACGATTGAGGCTGCCCAAGTGGGTTTGCGCCTCTTTGCGGAAGATCTCCAGCAACAGCGGGTCGAGGGCCGCGACATCCTGCGTATCCTCATCGGACACCGGTTCGTCGCCCTTGGCCAGGGCATGGGCGCGGGCGGCCAACTGGTCGACATCGTTGCGCTGGCGCTGGGCATTGGCGGCGTATTCAGCCACCAGCTCCGGCAGCAGCTGCAGCACATCGCCAATCAGTTGCTGCACCGTAGCGCCCGGCTCCACGCTGTTTTCCAGTACGCGGTTGAGCAGGTTTTCCACGGCCCAGGCCAGCTCGCCCAGCACCAGGGCACGCACCATGCGGCCACTGCCCTTGAGGGTATGAAAGGCGCGGCGCAGTTCACTCAGGGCCGAGCGGTTGTCAGGGTTGACCGACCAGCGCGGCAAATACTCGCGCAGGATTTCCAGGACTTCGTCGGTCTCTTCAAGGAACACCTCGCGCAGTTCCTCGTCCACCGGCTCTTCGCCCGGGGGTGGCGGCAGCAAGCTGCCCGGGGTGTCCAGGGCGGGCGGGTTCAGGCTCGAAACCGGGCTGGCGAGCACATCGGCCAGGGTCTGGACGATCTGCGGGTCATCCAGCTCCTGCATCATCTGCATGACCTGCGCTTCGCTCGGGTTGAGCACATCATCCAGCACGGGCACATGCTGCTCACTGGGGAAAAACCCGAGGTTCGCCAGGCTCTTTTCCGCGACATCGAGCAGGTTTTCACCCTGCGCCTGCGGGTCATCGCCGAGGCGCTCGAGGTAGTATTCGATGCTGGTGATCACGTCGGCCAGGCTGTCCAGCTCCTGCCAGCCCGGCTGACCCGGCTCGAGCAACAGGTGCTCGCGAATGAAGTGATTACAGGTTTCGACCAGGCTTGCCGCCCGGTTCAATGGAATCATCGCCAGCGCGCCGCGCACCTGGGTCAGCAAGGCCGGCAGCGCCTGCAAATGCTGGCGGTCCCAATCGGCGTCGATGTAGTCGACGATCATGTCCTTGGCCTGCTGCAAACAGATGCGGGCCTCCTTGATCACGATCTGATGGATCTGCGTCAGGTCGGTGGTCGGCAGGCGATTGTCATCCTGGCTCTCCGGCTCCACGGTGCCGACCATGCCGGCCAGCGTCGCTTCGACGTACAGCAAGGCCCCGGCAACGTCCATGAGGATCGCATCGTTGGGTTCGCGCTGGCCCTGGGCGAGGCTGAGCACCACTGCCAATTGATCGATGATCACCTTGCGCGGCTGGCCGAAGCCCAGGACCGCCAGGGTGTCGGCGATTTGCCGCAGTGGTGCCAGCAGGCTGTCGAGGTCAGAGGTGTGCTGGCGGTCACTGCGCACGAACAGATCCAGGCGTTCCTTGACCCGCACCAGCTCTTCGCACAGCGCTGCCAGCACCGAGCGCATGGCATCACGGTCGGGACCGGCCAGCCGCGCGCGTTCTTCATCGACCATCGCGCTGTCGGGCAACGCGTCGTCCAGTGAGTAGCGTTCTTTCATGGTCAGCATCTGCCCGGTGGGATGTTCGGCCTTGGCAATGTAGAACAGCAAACTCTTGAGCAGCTCCGGTGGCGCCGGTTGGTTGATGCCGCGCATGCCTTCTTCGAGCAGGCGCTTGAGTTCCTTGTCGGCGTCCTTGAACAGGCTGCGCAAGGCCGGGCTGTTGGCGATCGCACCGCCCTGCATGCCTTCGACCAGCGCCGAGGCCACCTGCCATAACGGGTTCAGGGGGGCATTGGCGCACAGTGCTTCGAGGCGGGCGAAGACCTTGGCCAGGTAATCGAGGTTGGTTTCGTTGTCCTGCTCACGCAGGAACCCGACCAACGCCATCTGCAGCATCTGCCGCAGCTTGCGCAGCACATTGGGCAATTCGGCCGGCTCAAGCTGCGCCAGCGTTTCTGCATCCAGTGCAGGCAACTCGGGCAATTGCGGGCTGAACAGGCTGGTTTCCGACAGCAGGCTTTCGCCACGGGCGCTGCGCAGGTCGTTGATCAGGGGCAACACCACCAGTGGCAGGTCGCGGCGCGCACCTTGCACCCGGTCCAGGTAGATCGGCAACTGCCCGAGGGACTGCATCAACAGGTGCAACGCCTCATCGCGATGGCTGACACGGTCACCCTGCAAGGCCATGGCCAGCTGTTCCATTTCTTCGGCGAGCAATGCCGCACCGTAGAATTCGACCATCTGCAAACTGCCGTGGACCTGATGGATGCACGCAAGGCATTCATCCAGCGCGTGCGTCGCCTGCGGGTCATCGAGCAGGTTTTCAATCGCGTGATGAGCCTGTTTCAGCGTTTCGGCAATCTCGCCCTTGACCCACTCGAGGGCCACATAGTCGTGCCGATCACCCATAACCACTCCAATCACAATTCACATACCCATGGGCGGTTCAAGCTTTGTCCACAACCTGCGCCTTGGCATCCGGCAAGGTGAAACCGGACACCGAACGACGCAACTGACTGGCCATTTTAGCCAGGTTGCCGATGCTGTCGGCCGTGGCGGTGGAACCCGACGACGTCTGCGAGGTGATCTGCTGGATCACGTTCATCGTCAGGGAAATCTGGCCGGCCGACGACGTCTGCTGTTGTGCGGCATTGGAGATGCTCTGGATCAGCGCCGCGAGCGTCTTCGACACACCCTCGATTTCTTCCAGGGCCACACCGGCATCCTGCGCCAGTCGGGCGCCGCGCACCACTTCGGTCGTCGTCTGCTCCATGGAGATAACGGCCTCGTTGGTGTCGGTCTGGATTGCCCGCACCAGGGTCTCGATCTGCCGGGTGGCGGCTGAAGAGCGCTCGGCCAGCCGCTGCACTTCATCGGCCACCACGGCGAAACCGCGACCGGCGTCGCCGGCCATGGACGCCTGGATGGCCGCGTTGAGGGCGAGGATGTTGGTCTGATCGGCAATGTCATCGATCAGGCTGACAATGTCGCCGATTTCCTGGGACGACTCGCCAAGACGCTTGATGCGCTTGGCGGTGTCCTGAATCTGCTCGCGAATGTTGTCCATGCCGTGGATGGTGTTGTGTACCACCTCGTTGCCCTTGTTGGCGATTTCCACCGAGCGCTCGGCAACCGCCGAAGATTCAGCGGCATTGGCCGACACCTGGTCGATGGACTCGGCCATGTCGTTGATCGCCATCGAGGCCTCGGAAATCTGCTGGGCCTGATGTTCCGAAGCCTGGGCCAGGTGCATGGCGGTGGCCTGGGTTTCCTGTACGGCGGCGGCGACCTGGCCGGCGGTGAGGTTGATGGTCGCGACCAGATCGCGCAACTGGTCGACGGAGTAATTGATCGAGTCGGCGATGGTGCCGGTGAAGTCTTCCGTCACCGAGGCCGTCACCGTGAGGTCGCCGTCGGCCAGGTCTTCGATCTCGTCGAGCAAACGCATGATCGCGTTCTGGTTACGCTCGTTTTTTTCGGCGGTTTCGCGCAGCTGGCGATTGGTTTCGCGCACCATCACCAGGCCGATCAGGATGATCGACGTCAGCGCCAGCAAGCCCAGCACATAACCGCCTATGGTGTCGGTGGTGCGCCCGCCGACCATGTTTTCAAAACCGCTGGCCAGGTGTGAGGCTTCGTCGAGCAGGGTTTGCGACAGACTGAAAATGTTCGAGGCCGATTCACGAACCTTGAACAGCTCAGGCGAGGTTTCGAGGATCTCGTCCACCGAGCCCGAGACGAACTCGAACAGCTCGGCGATTTCCGCCAGTCGCGCACGGGCGTCGTGGTCTTCGACCTGGCTGACCTTGAGCGCCGGGTCGCCTTGGAGCATGCCGTTGAGCACCTTGCCGAACTGCGTCGCGTCACGCCCGAACGCATCGGCGGCCTGCTGTGAGTTTTCGTCGCCGGCCAATACCGTATTGACCGCACCGAGGATCCGCTCGGCCAGCAGCGATTGGCGCTGGGCCATGGCCACCTGGGCTGCCGGGGCGCCCCGTTGCAGGAGGATCTCGACGACTTTTTCGTACTCGACCTGCAATTGCGGCACGGTTTCAGCCAGCGTCGCGGCGACCTGATGCAGGGACAGTACGGTTTGCTCGCTGGAGAGAATCGCGTCGGTGTTTTTCAGCAGGTGTTCCCAGTCCTGTTGCACCGCGCGCATCTCTGGACGCACGGTGGCGGGGGCCGGTGGCAGGCTGGTGGCCGGGTCGCCCTTCTTCAGATAGCCCCAGCGCCGGGCAAAATCGTTGCGCGCATCGCTGAGCAACTTGAATGCGGCAGCCTTGCCGGCGGCCGCTTCGGTGGCGTTCTTGGCGATACGCTGGGACAACACGCGCAGTTCGCCGGCGTGGCCGATGTACTGTTTGTCGTAGGTAGCCTGGGTGTTGAGATACGCGAAGTTGGCGAACAGCAGCATGATGAAGACGATCAGCGCGATAAACAGCACGATGATCTGCGACCGGCTGCGCGACCCTTCCATTGGCTTGCCTGCTTTTGTTTTTATCATCGGTCCTCGCCTGTTAACCAACACCCTGTAATGCCCGCCGAAGAAACTGTGGGAGCGGGCTTGCCCGCGATAGCGGTGTATCAGTCGACACTGATGCTGGCTGTCAGTCCGTCATCGCGAGCAAGCTCGCTCCCACTGGTTTTCCGTTGTACCGGCTACACCGCGACGTTCATAAACCCCTGAGACCGCGCCAACGCAAACGGGCTGAACACCTGCCAGCACTGCCCGCGCTGAAACCGGCCTTTGACGAATGCCGCCACCGGCCCTTTCAACTCCTCTGCCGGCACCGGCTCCAGGCTGTCCCGGGCAAAGTGCTGGAGGCCGACGACTTCATCGACCAGCAACCCGGCAAACACCTCATCGTGGTCCACCACCAACACCCGGCGTTGCCGGCGCACCGCTGAAAGTTCGTGCCCGAAGAAACCGCTCAGATCCATGACCGGCAGCAATCGCCCGCGCAGGTTGGCGACACCCTTGACCCAGGATTTGACCCCCGGCAGCTGAGTGAGTCGCGGCTCATGCAAGACTTCGCTGACTTCACTCATGGGCGCGACATACCAGTGCTCGCCCAGGCGAAAACCGATGCCGCTCCAGCTGTCCCGACGGGTCGGCTGGGACGGCAAGTCCGCCGCCAGCAAACGACAGCGCTGGTCGATCTGCAGCAGCAGTTCGAAAGCCGTCAGCGACTCGTTCATGCCTTGACGATCAACCGGCCAGCACGTTGTTAAGGGTCTTGATCAGGGTCTCTTCATCGACCGGTTTGGTCAGGTAGTCCTTGGCGCCCTGGCGCGTACCCCAGACCTTGTCGGTGTCCTGGTCCTTGGTGGTGATGATGATCACCGGGATGTGTCCGGTTTCCGGGTCCTTGGTCAACTGGCGTGTTGCCTGGAAGCCATTGAGGCCGGGCATGACGATGTCCATCAGGACGGCGTCGGGCTTTTCCTGGCGGGCCAGGGCTACGCCGTCGGCGCCGTTTTCGGCTTTCAAGACTTCATGACCATGCTTTTCCAGCATGCCGGTCAGTTTGTACATTTCGGTCGGCGAATCATCGACGATCAGAATACGTGCCATGGTCTTCCCCATTCTTGTCGACGCAGGGCCCGATGGCCGAGCGTCACTGTGCGTGTCCTACTGCGGCAAAACAGCGGCGAAACCAGGTACATGGGCCTGGATCGCATCGAGCAATTCTTCCTTGCTGAAAGGCTTGGTCAAAAACTGGTCGGAGCCGACGATGCGCCCCTTGGCCTTGTCGAACAGGCCATCCTTGGATGACAGCATAATCACCGGGGTGGACTTGAACGCACTGTTGTTCTTGATCAGGGCGCAGGTCTGATAGCCATCCAGGCGCGGCATCATGATGTCGACAAAGATGATGCCGGGGTGGTTGTCGGCAATCTTGGCCAGGGCATCGAAGCCGTCGATGGCCGTGATGACCTCACAACCCACGTTCTTGAGCAGCGTTTCGGCGGTACGACGGATCGTCTTCGAATCGTCGATCACCATGACCTTCAAGGCGCTGGGGTGCTGTTCCATAAGATGCTCTGCGTCGCCTTTACGAATCAAATTGTCCGTTTGCGGGTAATTGGCGGCTCGAAACCCTTGATACTCAAGGGCCAGCACGGCATGGCAGCCTTTTTAGCACAGTCTCCAGAACCAATCTATCGGCCGACCGGGACGATGGTTTTTCCTTGACCGCAAACACACTCAGCGCCACTCTGACGCCACTTTTATACGGCCCTTTGGCCTGATCGCTTTTTGTGGGAGCGAGCCTGCTCGCGATGGTGTATCAGCTGCATTGATGTGGACTGACACGCCATCGCGAGCAGGCTCGCTCCTACAGAAGATCAACGTCCGGCCCCCAAATTTCGAGGAAAACCCAATGAGCGTTCGCGTCGGGATTGTCATGGACCCTATCGCCAGCATTTCCTATAAAAAGGATAGCTCGCTGGCCATGCTGCTGGCCGCGCAGAAGCGTGGCTGGGAGCTGTTCTACATGGAACAGCGCGACCTGTATCAGGGCGAAGGTGAGGCCCGGGCGCGGATGCGTCCGCTGCAGGTGTTCGCCAATCCGGAAAAATGGTTCGAACTGGGCGCCGAAAACGACGCGCTGCTGAGCGATCTGGACGTGATCCTGATGCGCAAGGATCCGCCGTTCGACATGGAGTTCGTCTACTCCACCTACTTGCTGGAACAGGCCGAGCGCGCCGGTGTGCTGGTGGTCAACAAGCCGCAGAGCCTGCGCGACTGCAACGAAAAGCTGTTCGCCACGCTGTTCCCGCAGTGCACGCCGCCGACCGTGGTCAGCCGTCGCGCCGACGTGTTGCGTGAGTTCGCCGCCAAACACGGCGATGTGATCCTCAAGCCGCTGGACGGCATGGGCGGCACGTCGATCTTCCGTCACCGCGCGGGCGATCCGAACCTGTCGGTGATCCTCGAAACCCTCACGGCCCTCGGCGCCCAGCAGATCATGGGCCAGGCCTACCTGCCGGCCATCAAGGATGGCGACAAGCGCATCCTGATGATCGACGGCGAGCCTGTGGATTATTGCCTGGCACGGATTCCGGCCCAGGGCGAAACCCGTGGCAACCTCGCCGCCGGCGGCCGTGGCGAAGCCCGTCCGCTGACCGAAAAGGATCGCTGGATCGCCGCACAAGTCGGCCCGACCCTGCGTGAAAAAGGCCTGTTGTTCGTTGGCCTGGACGTGATCGGCGAGCACCTGACCGAGATCAACGTCACCAGCCCGACCTGCATCCGCGAAATCGACAATGCCTTTGGCACCGATATCGGCGGCCTGCTGATGGATGCCATCGATCAGAAGCTCAAGGCACGTTGATTAGCCAAACCAACATTGCGTTATCATGCGCGGCCTGTGAAAACGCGATGTTGGTTTCCTTGTCATGACCCTCCCGTCCGATCTGCCTGCCGAACTCGCCCACCGAGGCGTGCGCCCGGCCGATCGCCTCGGTTTTACCCTGTTCCTGGCGGCGCTGATCCACCTGGCCTTGCTGCTGGGTGTCGGGTTTGCCGTGGTCGAGCCCAAGCAGATCAGCAAAACCCTGGAAATCACCCTCGCCACCTTCAAAAGCGAAAAGAAGCCTGAAAAGGCCGATTTCCTGGCGCAAGAGAACCAGCAAGGCAGCGGCACCCTGGATAAAAAGGCGATTCCCAAGACCACCGAGGTCGCGCCCTTCCAGGACAACAAGGTACAGAAAGTCACGCCACCGCCGGCCGCCAAGCCAGAAGTGCAGGTAGCCCCACCGAAGGCTGCCGTGACCACCGTGGCGCCGAAACCGAAAAAAGCCCCCGCCAAGACCGAGGAGCCCAAGACCGAGGTCAAACCTCAGGTCCAGGCGCCGACGTTCGACAGTGAGCGGCTGTCCAGCGACATCGCCAGCCTCGAAGCGGAACTGGCCGCCGAACAACAACTGTACGCCAAGCGCCCGCGCATCCACCGCTTGAGCGCCGCCTCGACCATGCGCGACAAGGGCGCCTGGTACAAGGACGAATGGCGCAAGAAAGTCGAGCGCATCGGCAACCTCAATTACCCCGACGAAGCACGGCGCAAACAGATCTACGGCAATTTGCGCCTGATGGTGTCGATCAACCGTGACGGCTCGCTGTATGAGGTGCTGGTGCTGGAATCTTCAGGCCAGCCGCTGCTGGACCAGGCGGCGCAACGGATAGTCCGGCTGGCGGCGCCGTTCGCACCCTTTACCGGGGATCTATCGGATGTTGACCGGCTGGAGATCATCCGGACCTGGAAGTTTGCCCGCGGCGATCGCCTCTCAAGCAACTGACCCGCACAAATCCCCCTGTAGGAGCGAGCTTGCTCGCGATGGTCGCCAACGATAACGCTGCAAGCCTGACACCCCGCAGTGCTCTCAGGTTCATCGCGAGCAAGCTCGCTCCTACAGAATTACGGCATTTCCTGCGCATCCCCGGCTTGTCAGTTCGCCCCTCGAACGCCACACTAGCGCACATGAAAAACGTCAGCCCCAGCTACCTCAAGCATCAATTCCTGATCGCCATGCCGCACATGGCCGACCCGAACTTTGCGCACACCTTGACCTACATCGTCGAGCACACGGCCAATGGTGCCATGGGGCTGGTGGTCAACCGTCCGCAAGAACTGAACCTGGCCGATATCCTTGAGCAATTACGCCCGGAAATCGAACCGCCAGCGCTCTGCCAGCATGTGCCGATCTTCATCGGCGGCCCGGTGCAAACCGATCGCGGCTTCGTCCTTCACCCCAAGGGGCAGAGTTTCCAGGCGACCGTTGATCTGGAAGATGAGTTGTCCCTGTCGACGTCCCAGGACGTCCTGTTTGCCATCGCTGACGGCGTCGGCCCGGCAAAAAGCCTGATCGCCCTCGGTTATGCCGGCTGGGAAGCCGGGCAACTGGAGGCCGAACTGGCGCAGAACGCCTGGCTGAACTGCCCGTTTGACGCCGATATCCTGTTCAACACCAGCAGCGAACTTCGCCTGGAAGCGGCCGCCAGGCACCTGGGCGTCAACCTCAGCCTGCTGACCAGCCAGGCGGGGCACGCCTGATGGCCCTGAAGCTGATTCTGGGTTTTGACTATGGCACCAAACAGATCGGCGTTGCGGTCGGCCAGGTGATTACCGGCCAGGCCCGTGAGCTGTGCACCCTGAAAGCGCAGAACGGCATTCCTGACTGGAACCAGGTCGAAGCCCTCATCAAAGAGTGGAAACCCGATGCCGTGGTGGTCGGCCTGCCGCTGAACATGGACGGCACGCCCAGCGACATGTGCGCCCGCGCGGAAAAGTTCGCCCGGCGCCTGAACGGCCGCTTCAACCTGCCCTTCTATACCCACGATGAACGCCTGACCACCTTCGAGGCCAAGGGCGAACGCCTGGCTCGTGGCGGTCAGAAAGGCAGTTACCGCGACAACCCGGTCGACGCCATCGCCGCCGCCCTGCTGCTGCAAGGCTGGCTCGACGAAAATGGCGCACTGTTCGAATCCTGAAGAGCCGCGATGCGTCTCTCTTAGCTACAACCCGAGCCACCTTGCATGAAACCCGGCTCGGGCCCAAGAAGGAGCAACCATGAGCCTGCCCAATCCCGCCGAACTGATCAGCCAGATGGCCACGCGCCTGAAGGCCCACCTGGAACACCGTGGCATCAGCGACCCGCGCTTCATCGGCATTCGTACCGGCGGCGTCTGGGTGGCCCAGGCCCTGCTCAAGGAACTGGGCAGCAATGAGCCCCTCGGCACCCTCGACGTGTCCTTCTACCGCGACGATTTCAGCCAGAACGGCCTGCACCCGCAGGTTCGCCCTTCGGCGCTGCCGTTCGAGATCGAAGGCCAGCACCTGGTGCTGATCGACGACGTGCTGATGAGCGGCCGGACCATCCGCGCCGCCATGAACGAACTGTTCGACTACGGCCGCCCGGCCAGCGTGACGCTGGTGTGCCTGCTGGACCTGGACGCCGGCGAACTGCCGATCCGCCCGAACGTGGTGGGCGCGACCCTGTCGCTGGCCGCCCACGAACGGGTGAAACTGTCCGGCCCGGAGCTCGCGCTCGAACTGCAAGACCTCGCCCTTTAATTCGCCCTATTGAGAGTCCCCCTTGCGATGACGCCTCTAGACACCAAGCGCCCGCTGCAGCTCAATGATCAGGGCCAGCTGCGCCACTTCCTCTCGCTCGACGGTTTGCGCCGTGAGCTGTTGACGGAAATCCTCGACACCGCCGATTCCTTCCTCGAAGTCGGCGCCCGGGCCGTGAAGAAAGTCCCGTTGCTGCGCGGCAAGACCGTGTGCAATGTGTTCTTCGAGAACTCGACCCGTACCCGCACCACCTTCGAACTGGCGGCTCAACGGCTCTCGGCGGACGTGATCACCCTCAACGTGTCCACGTCGTCCGCGAGCAAGGGCGAGACCCTGCTCGACACTCTGCGTAACCTGGAAGCCATGGCCGCCGACATGTTCGTCGTGCGCCACGGTGATTCCGGCGCCGCGCACTTCATCGCCGAGCATGTCTGCCCGCAAGTGGCGATCATCAACGGTGGTGACGGCCGGCACGCGCACCCGACCCAGGGCATGCTCGACATGCTCACCATCCGCCGGCACAAGGGCGGTTTCGAAAACCTTTCGGTGGCCATCGTCGGCGACATCCTGCACTCGCGGGTCGCTCGCTCGAACATGCTGGCCCTGAAAACCCTCGGCTGCCCGGACATTCGCGTGATCGCACCGAAGACCCTGCTGCCGATTGGCATCGAGCAATACGGCGTGAAGGTCTACACCGACATGACCGAAGGCCTGAAGGACGTCGACGTGGTGATCATGTTGCGTCTGCAGCGTGAACGCATGACCGGCGGCCTGCTGCCGAGCGAAGGCGAGTTCTACCGCCTGTTCGGCCTGACCACCGCGCGCCTGGCCGGCGCCAAACCCGATGCCATTGTGATGCACCCGGGGCCGATCAACCGCGGCGTGGAAATCGAGTCGGCAGTGGCCGACGGCCCGCACTCGGTAATCCTCAACCAGGTGACCTACGGGATCGCCATTCGTATGGCCGTGCTGTCCATGGCCATGAGCGGGCAGACTGCGCAGCGTCAATTCGAGCAGGGCCAATTCGAACAGGAGAACGCACAGTGAAGCTCAGCATTCTCGGCGCCCGCGTGATCGATCCGGCCAGCGGCCTGGATCAAGTGACCGATATCCACATTGAAGCCTGCAAAGTCGTCGCCCTTGGCGCGGCGCCCGCCGGTTTTGTCGCCGTCGACACGATCGACGCCAAAGGCCTGGTGGCCGCTCCCGGCCTGGTCGACCTCAATGTTGCCCTGCGCGAGCCGGGTTACAGCCGCAAAGGCTCGATTGTCAGCGAAACCCGCGCGGCGGCGGCTGGCGGCGTGACCAGTCTGTGCTGCCCACCGAAGACCAAACCGGTGCTGGACACCTCGGCGGTGGCCGAACTGATCCTCGACCGCGCCCGTGAGGCCGGCAACACCAAAGTCTTCCCGATTGGCGCCCTGAGCAAAGGCCTGGACGGTGAGCAACTGGCCGAGCTGGTTGCCTTGCGCGACGCCGGTTGCGTGGCCTTCGGCAACGGCCTGGAAAGCTTCCGCAACACCCGCACCCTGTGCCGGGCGCTGGACTACGCGGCAACGTTCGACCTGACGGTGATTTTCAACTCCCAGGATCACGACCTGGCCGAAGGTGGCCTGGCTCACGAAGGCCCGACCGCCAGTTTCCTTGGCTTGCCGGGCATCCCGGAAAGCGCCGAAACCGTCGCCCTGGCCCGGGACCTGCTGCTGGTTGAACAGACCGGCGTGCGCGCGCACTTCAGCCAGCTCACCAGTGCCCGCGGCGTGGAACTGATCGCCCAGGCCCAAGCCCGGGGCCTGAAGGTGACCGCGGATGTCGCCCTGTACCAGTTGATCCTGACCGACGAAGCCCTGATCGACTTCAGCAGCCTGTATCACGTCCAGCCGCCGCTACGCACCCGCGCCGACCGCGATGGCCTGCGCGCAGCGGTGAAATCCGGCGTGATCTCGGCCATCTCCAGCCATCACCAACCCCATGAGCGTGACGCCAAGCTGGCACCGTTCGGCGCGACCGAGCCGGGCATCAGCAGCGTTGAACTGCTGTTGCCGCTGGCGATGACCCTGGTCGAAGACGGCTTGCTGGACCTGCCGACGCTGCTGAAACGCCTGAGCGCCGGCCCTGCCGAGGCCTTGCGCCTGCCGGCAGGCAAACTGGCGGTGGGTGGTGCGGCGGACATCGTGCTGTTTGACCCGGAGACCTCGACCGTCGCGGGCGAAACCTGGTTGTCGAAGGGCGAGAACTGCCCGTTCATTGGTCACAGTTTGCCGGGTGTGGTGCGTTACACCCTGGTGGATGGGCGTATTAGCCACCAGGCTTAAAAACAAAAGATCGCAGCCTGCGGCAGCTCCTACAGGCTGCGATCTTTTGCGCTTCGCTTATCGTCTCTGCGCGTTACGCACCGACACCTGGTCATTCAACGTCCAGAAGTCATACAGCACCCCAAGAAAGAACAACCCGCCGGTGAGCAGGTACAGCAGCCCACTGATCCATTTCCCCTGATACATCCGGTGCACACCGAACACCCCGAGAAACGTCAGCAGAATCCACGCCACGTTGTATTCGATGGGCCCCGCGGTAAACCGAAGGTCAGCCTCGCGATCCATCGCCGGGATCAGGAACAGGTCGATCAGCCAGCCGATGCCCAGCAAACCAAAGGTGAAGAACCAGATCGTCCCGGTCACCGGCTTGCCGTAATAGAAGCGGTGAGCGCCGGTAAATCCGAAAATCCACAGCAAATAACCGATCACTTTGCTGTGGGTGTCTTGCTGCGGAAAAGTCTGTTGATAGGGGTTCATGAATGACCTCGATTCACGCGATAGATAAATATTCTTCATTTCTTTGTGACTTTTTTACAGGCACCCGACGTATGGCAAATGCTACCTTCACTCCCGTCAAAGCCTTGTAACACCGGACTTCTGTCCGACAATTGCGCCATTTTGCCGCTTTTTTGCCACCATTGTCCCCCAGGTTGAATCGACCAACGGCCTCGGAAGCGGCAAAAAAGCTGTTATAAAGTTGCGCGCTAACTTATTAAGAGCCTTGCCTAATGCGTTCATTTTTCAAGACATGGCTAACCATTTGCCTTTTGATGCCACTGGCCGCCCACGCCACCAATCGTGAGCAACGTCTTCCTAACGTTAATGGTTACACCCCTAAATCCCATGTCTCTGCTCCTTCGAGCAAAGACAAGAAATCCGCCAAATATGCTCCAAGCCTGGCCAACAGCAAAAGCGGCCTGGTTCCTCCGATGGGCACCAAGGAAAGCAGCGACGTGCTGAGCCGCGCCGTGAACGTCCTTGGCACTCCTTATCGTTGGGGCGGCAGCAGCCCAAGCAAAGGCTTCGATTGCAGCGGCCTGGTGAAATACGCGTTCAACGACGCCACGTTCGACCTGCCACGCACCTCCAATGCCATGGCCAGCGGTCATGGGGAGAAAGTCGATCGCAACGATCTGAAGCCGGGCGACCTGATTTTCTTCAACATCAAGAGCCGCCGGGTCAATCACGTCGCCATTTACCTGGGCAACGACCGTTTCATCCACGCGCCACGTCGCGGCAAGTCGGTGAGCATCGACACCTTGAAGAAACCGTACTGGGAAAACCACTACGTGGTTGCCAAGCGGGTTCTGCCGAAAGAGCCGAATCAGATGCGGGTTGTTCAGCGCTGATTGAAACAAGGTCAAAGGATCGCAGCCTTCGGCAGCTCCTACAGGACACATCCTGTGTAGGAGCTGCCGAAGGCTGCGATCTTTTGCTTTAAGGGCGATCAAAACCCCTCCGGCGACCTCGCCTTCTCCCGCGCATGATCACGACTGATCACCCCCTTGGTCACCAGGTCCTTCAAGCACATATCCAGCGTCTGCATTCCCAACGCGCCTCCCGACTGAATCGCCGAGTACATCTGCGCCACCTTGTCCTCGCGGATCAGGTTGCGGATCGCCGACGTCCCCAGCATGATCTCGTGGGCCGCGATGCGTCCGCCGCCGACCTTCTTCACCAGCGTCTGGGACACCACCGCCAGCAGCGACTCGGAGAGCATCGAGCGCACCATTGACTTCTCGTCCCCTGGAAACACGTCCACCACCCGGTCAATGGTCTTCGCCGCCGACGTGGTGTGCAGCGTGCCGAACACCAGATGGCCGGTTTCGGCCGCGGTCAACGCCAGGCGTATGGTTTCCAGATCGCGCATCTCCCCCACCAGAATCACGTCCGGGTCCTCCCGCAACGCCGAGCGCAGGGCCGTGGCGAAGCTGCGGGTATCGCGGTGGACCTCACGCTGGTTGATCAGACACTTGCGAGGCTCGTGGACAAACTCGATAGGGTCTTCAATGGTGAGGATGTGGTGATGGCGATGGTTATTGAGGTAATCGATCATCGCCGCCAGCGTGGTGGACTTTCCGGAGCCGGTCGGGCCGGTCACCAGCACCAGGCCGCGGGGAGCGTCGGTCATTTTGCGAAACACTTCTCCCATGCCCAGTTCGTCCATGCTCTGCACTTTCGCCGCAATGGTCCGAAACACCGCACCCGCGCCTCGGCTCTGATTGAACGCATTGGCCCGAAAACGCGCCACACCGGGCACGTCAAAGGAAAAGTCGATTTCCAGATGCTTCTCAAAGTCCGCCCGCTGGGTGTCATTCATGATGGCATCGATCAGCGCCTGCACCTGTTGGTGGTCCAGGGCCGGCAGGTTGATGCGCCGCACATCGCCATCCACCCGAATCATCGGCGGCAGGCCAGCAGACAAATGCAGGTCCGACGCCCCCTGTTTGGCGCTGAACGCCAGCAGTTCAGTGATATCCATAGCGCCTCTCAATTCCAGTAGAATGCCGCGAACCTTCAGACCGCTGGCGCCTCTTGATGTCCACCATAGCAGACAACATTCTCGAAGTTAGTTCGCGCATCCATGCCGCAACACTTGCCGCCAATCGCGCCGAAAACAGCGTCCATCTGCTGGCCGTGAGCAAGACCAAACCCGCACAGGACCTGCGTGAAGCCTACGCCGCCGGCCTGCGCGACTTTGGCGAGAACTACCTGCAGGAAGCGCTGGGCAAACAACTTGAACTGGCCGACCTGCCCTTGATCTGGCACTTCATCGGCCCCATTCAATCGAACAAGACTCGTGCTATCGCCGAGCACTTCGACTGGGTGCATTCCGTGGATCGCCTGAAAATCGCACAACGCCTATCCGAACAACGTCCTGCCGATTTGCCGCCCCTGAATATCTGCATTCAGGTCAACGTCAGCGGTGAAGCCAGCAAATCCGGCTGCACCCCGGCTGACCTGCCGGCCCTGGCCAGTGCCATCAGCGCCTTGCCGCGCCTGACGTTGCGCGGGCTGATGGCCATCCCTGAGCCGACCGAAGATCGCGCCGCCCAGGACGCCGCGTTTGCGGCCGTGCAAAGCCTGCAAGCCAGCCTGAACCTGCCACTCGACACACTTTCCATGGGCATGAGCCACGACCTTGAGTCGGCCATTGCCCAGGGCGCCACCTGGGTCCGTATCGGTACGGCCCTGTTTGGCGCCCGTGATTACGATCGGCCATAACCCATGACCGACTCTCTTCTTTATAAGGACCTGACATGAGCAAGACGCGTATTGCCTTTATCGGTGCCGGCAACATGGCCGCCAGCCTGATCGGCGGCCTGCGGGCCAAGGGTCTGGAAGCCGCGCAGATTCGCGCCAGCGATCCGGGCGAAGAAACCCGCGCTCGCGTGAGCGCTGAACACGGCATCGAAACCTTCGCCGACAACGCCCAGGCCATCGACGGCGCCGACGTCGTCGTCCTTGCGGTCAAGCCGCAGGCGATGAAAGCCGTGTGCGAAGCGATTCGCCCAAGCCTCAAGCCTAACCAACTGGTGGTGTCGATTGCAGCAGGCATCACCTGCGCCAGCATGAACAACTGGCTCGGCGCCCAGCCGATCGTGCGCTGCATGCCCAACACCCCGGCGCTACTGCGTCAGGGCGTGAGCGGCTTGTTCGCAACAGCCCAAGTGAGCGCCGAACAGCGTCAGCAAGCCCAGGAGCTGCTGTCTGCGGTCGGCATCGCCTTATGGCTCAATGAAGAGCAGCAACTGGATGCCGTCACCGCCGTTTCCGGCTCGGGCCCGGCGTATTTCTTCCTGCTGATCGAGGCCATGACCGCCGCCGGGGTGAAACTTGGCCTGCCGGCGGACATCGCCGCACAACTGACCCTGCAAACCGCACTGGGCGCCGCGCACATGGCGGTCTCCAGCGACGTCGACGCGGCCGAGCTGCGCCGTCGTGTCACCTCCCCAGCGGGCACCACGGAAGCTGCAATCAAGTCGTTCCAGGCCAATGGTTTTGAAGCCCTGGTCGAAAAAGCACTCGGCGCTGCTGCGCATCGCTCGGCCGAAATGGCCGAACAACTGGGTCAATAAGGAGCTTTTCATGATTGGATTGAACACCGCAGCGGTCTACGTGCTGCAAACCCTCGGCAGCCTGTACCTGCTGATCGTGCTGATGCGCTTCGTGCTGCAACTGGTGCGGGCGAACTTCTACAACCCGATCTGCCAGTTCATCGTCAAGGCCACCCAGCCCCTGCTCAAGCCGCTGCGCCGGATCATCCCGAGCGTGTTCGGCCTGGACATGTCCTCGCTGGTGCTGGCGATCCTGGTGCAACTGGCCCTGATGGCCCTGACCCTGTTGCTGACCTACGGCACCACCGGCAATCCGCTGCAACTGCTGATCTGGTCGATCATCGGTGTGACCGCGCTATTCCTGAACATCTTCTTCTTTGCCCTGATCATCAGCGTGATCCTGTCCTGGGTCGCACCGGGCAGCCATAACCCGGGCGCCGAACTGGTGAACGACGTCTGCGAGCCGGCCCTGGCGCCATTCCGCAAGTTCCTGCCAAACCTGGGCGGGCTTGATCTGTCGCCGATCTTTGCGTTCCTGGCGATCAAACTGATCGACATGCTGGTGATCAACAACCTCGCCGCCTTGACCATGATGCCGCAAATCCTCCGCGTACTGATCTGACCCGGTGAGCTGGTTTCGCTGGGACGGTGACGACCTGATTCTGGAGTGTCACCTGCAACCGGCAGCCCGTAGCGATGATTTCTGCGGGCTGCACGGCGATCGCCTGAAGATCCGCCTGACCGCGCCGCCAGTCGAGGGCAAGGCCAACGCGTACCTGATGGCGTTTCTGGCCAAGGCCTTTGGCGTGTCCAAGAGCCAGGTCAGCTTGATCAGTGGCGAGTTGAACCGGCAGAAGCGGGTGCGAATCTGTTCGCCGAAGAAGTTGCCGGACCTTCCCGACCTGAAACGCTGAACCCACTGTAGGAGCTGGCTTGCCAGCGATCCAGGCAACGCGGTGTGTCAGGCCCGCCGCCTCGCCGGCAAGCCGGCTCCTACAGAGGGCAAGGGTTAGCTTGCTGCTAGGGTCGGCGGTCTTTAGACTTACGCCTCATTTCAATGAGAGCAGGGTCGATGCCAGCTGCCTTTCCCCCCGATTCTGTTGGTCTGGTGACGCCGCAAGTGGCGCACTTCAGCGAGCCGCTGGCTTTGGCCTGTGGTCGTTCGCTCCCGGCCTATGACCTGATCTACGAAACCTACGGCACGCTCAACGCCACGGCGAGCAATGCCGTGCTGATCTGCCACGCCTTGTCCGGGCACCACCACGCTGCCGGCTATCACAGCCCCGACGACCGTAAACCCGGTTGGTGGGACAGCTGCATCGGCCCCGGCAAGCCAATCGACACCAACAAGTTCTTTGTGGTCAGCCTGAACAACCTCGGCGGCTGCAACGGCTCCACCGGCCCGAGCAGCATCAACCCGGACACCGGCAAGCCGTTCGGCGCCGATTTCCCGGTATTGACCGTCGAAGATTGGGTGCACAGTCAGGCGCGCCTGGCCGATCGCCTCGGCATCGCCCAGTTCGCGGCCGTGATCGGCGGCAGCCTCGGCGGCATGCAAGCGATGCAATGGAGCATCACCTACCCCGACCGCATCCGTCACTGCCTGGCCATCGCCTCGGCCCCCAAGCTGTCGGCACAGAACATCGCGTTCAACGAAGTGGCGCGCCAGGCGATCCTGACCGACCCTGAATTCCACGGCGGTTCGTTCCAGGAACAGGGCGTGATCCCCAAGCGCGGCCTGATGCTGGCGCGGATGGTCGGGCACATCACCTACCTGTCCGACGACTCCATGGGCGAGAAATTCGGCCGCGGCCTGAAGAGCGAGAAGCTCAACTACGACTTCCACAGCGTCGAGTTCCAGGTCGAAAGCTACCTGCGCTATCAGGGCGAAGAGTTCTCCGGGCGCTTCGACGCCAACACGTACCTGTTGATGACCAAGGCGCTCGATTACTTCGATCCGGCGGCGAACTTCGACGATAACCTGGCGAAAACCTTCGAAGGCGCGAAAGCCAAGTTCTGCGTGATGTCGTTCACCACCGACTGGCGCTTCTCCCCTGCCCGCTCGCGCGAGCTGGTGGACGCGCTGATGGCCGCGCGCAAGGACGTCTGCTACCTCGAGATCGACGCACCCCAAGGCCACGACGCCTTCCTGATTCCGATCCCGCGCTACCTGCAGGCATTCGGCAATTACATGAACCGCATTACGTTGTGAGAAAGCCATGAGAGCTGATCTGGAAATCATCCAGGAATGGATCCCCGCCGGCAGCCGCGTGCTCGACCTCGGGTGCGGCGATGGCGAACTGCTGACCTGGCTGCGCGACAACAAGCAAGTCACCGGTTATGGCCTGGAAAACGACGCCGACAACATCGCCGAGTGCGTGGCCAAGGGCATCAACGTCATCGAACAGGACCTGGACAAGGGCCTGGGCAACTTCGCCAGCAACAGTTTCGACATCGTGGTCATGACCCAGGCCCTGCAAGCCGTGCACTACCCGGACAAGATCCTCGAAGAAATGCTGCGCGTGGGCCGTCAGTGCATCATCACCTTCCCCAATTTCGGTCACTGGCGCTGCCGCTGGTACCTGGCGAGCAAGGGCCGGATGCCGGTTTCCGAGTTCCTGCCGTACACCTGGTACAACACGCCGAACATCCACTTCTGCACCTTCGCGGACTTTGAAGCCTTGTGTCGCGAACGTGAAGCGAAGGTCATTGATCGGCTTGCCGTGGATCAACAGCATCGGCACGGGTGGGCCAGTAAGCTATGGCCTAATCTGTTAGGTGAGATCGGAATCTACCGTGTCAGCAGTCCGGGACTTTCCGACCACAAGGTCGCGGTCTGATCCACCCTATTTCAAGGAGAACGATCATGGGTCGTCTTGCTTTGTTTCTACTCACTGCCTGCCTGAGCGTCACCGCCATGGGCGCCGAAGCCATCAAGGGCGAGCGCCAGGAAACCTTTGGCGACGTGACGGTGCACTACAACACCTTCAACTCCACCTACCTGACCCCGGACATTGCCAAGTCCGCCGAACTGATCCGCAGCAAGAACCAGGGCGTGATCAATGTCTCGGTGCTCAAGGAAGGCAAGCCACTGATGGCCCAGGTGAGCGGTTCGGTCAAAGACCTGACCAGCCAGACGGTGCCACTGCAGTTCAAACAGATCACCGAACAAGGCGCGATCTACTACATTGCGCAATATCCGGTGGATCAGCAGGAAGTCCGCACCTTCGACATCAAGGTGCAGACCGGTGACAAAATCAACACCATCAATTTCAACCAAGAGCTCTTCCCTGGCCAATGATCAACTTCACGCAACTCGTATTGGCCAGCCATAACGCCGGCAAACTCAAGGAACTCCAGGCCATGCTCGGCGAATCGGTGCATCTGCGCTCGATCGGCGAGTTCAGCAGCGTCGAGCCTGAAGAAACCGGTCTGTCGTTCGTCGAGAACGCCATCCTCAAGGCCCGTAATGCCGCGCGCATTTCCGGTTTGCCGGCACTGGCCGACGATTCCGGGCTGGCGGTGGATTTCCTCGGTGGTGCGCCAGGCATTTATTCGGCGCGCTATGCCGACGGCAAGGGCGATGCGGCGAACAACGCCAAGCTCCTCGACGTGCTGAAAGACGTGCCTGAAGCCGAGCGTGGGGCGCAGTTCGTCTGCGTGCTGGCACTGGTACGTCACGCCGACGATCCGTTGCCGATCCTCTGCGAAGGTTTGTGGCACGGGCGAATCCTGACCCAGGCCAGCGGCGAACACGGTTTTGGCTACGATCCGCTGTTCTGGGTGCCGGAGCGCGATTGCTCCAGCGCCGAACTGAGCCCTGCCGACAAGAACCAGATCAGCCACCGCGCCCGTGCAATGGATCTGCTGCGCCAGCGTCTGGGCTTGAAATGACCCGTGAATCATCCGCTTCGCCGCTGATCTTCGGCGGCGATGCTTCATCGCCCCGGGCGGCATTGCCTGTGTTGCCGCCCCTGGCGCTGTACATCCACATCCCGTGGTGTGTGCGTAAATGCCCTTATTGCGACTTCAACTCCCACACCGCCAGCCCTGTGCTGCCGGAAGAAGAGTATGTCGACGCGTTGCTGGCTGATCTCGACCAGGACCTGCACGCCGTCCATGGCCGTGAACTGAGCTCGATCTTCTTTGGTGGCGGCACGCCGAGCCTGTTCAGCGCCGATTCCCTTGGTCGCTTGCTCAAAGGCGTCGAACAACGCATCCCCTTTGCCAGCGACATCGAAATCACGCTGGAGGCCAACCCGGGGACGTTCGAGCAAGACAAGTTCGTGGCGTACCAGAAACTGGGGATCAATCGCCTGTCGATCGGCATCCAGAGTTTCCAGCAGGAAAAACTCCAGGCCCTGGGCCGGATTCACAACGGCGACGAAGCCGTACGCGCCGCCGGTATGGCGCGGCAGGCCGGCTTCGATAACTTCAACCTGGACTTGATGCATGGCTTGCCGAATCAGTCCCTGGACGATGCCTTGGCCGACCTGCGCACCGCCATCGCCCTGAAACCGACTCACCTGTCGTGGTATCAACTGACCCTGGAACCGAACACGGTGTTCTGGAACCAGCCGCCGACACTGCCGGAAGACGACACGCTGTGGGACATTCAGGAGGCCGGGCAAGCGCTGCTGGCCGAACACGGTTACGCACAGTACGAAGTCTCGGCCTATGCCCTGCCCGGTCGCCCGGCGCGACACAACCTCAATTACTGGAGTTTCGGCGACTTCATCGGCATCGGTGCCGGCGCCCACGGCAAGCTCAGTCACCCGGACGGGCGCATTGTCCGCACCTGGAAAACCCGCCTGCCGAAGGATTACCTGAATCCGGCGAAAAGCTTCCTGGCCGGCGAGAAAGCGCTGGGCAACGATGAAATGCCGTTCGAATTCCTGATGAACGCGCTGCGCCTGACTGAAGGCGTCGAATCGCGGCTGTACCCTGAACGTACCGGCATGCCCCTGGAAAGCCTTGCTGAAGGTCGCCGTGAAGCCGAACAAAGCGGCCTGTTGCAGGTCGAACCGTCACGCCTGGTAGCCACGATGCGCGGACAACTCTTCCTCAACGACTTGCTGCAGAAATTTCTGACATAAGGAAATCGAATGGATTTGGTACTCGACCTGCTTGCCACCGTGTCTCGCTGGAGCCGCAGCAACCTCTCGGAAATCGCCCTGGCCCTGGTGGGCTGCCTGCTGGTGCTGTTTGGTGCGGATTTCAAAGGCTGGGTCGAGCAGCGCCTGGGCAGCATCGCCGGCGCCTTGCGCGTGCCACTGATGGCCCTGCTGTGCATGATCGGCAGCGGCGCGGCGCTGATCTACGCCACGCCGTGGGTCGTACGCGGCTTGAGCCAGTTCAACAACTACAGCCTGGCGCCGGTGTTGTTGGTGGTGTTGGTGTTGATTGGCGTGGTCGCGGATCGCCGCTAATCCTGCAGCACACACAAAACAACTGTGGGAGCGAGCTTGCTCGCGATGGGGCCATAACATCCAACATCTCTGTTGACTGTCAGGCCGCCATCGCGAGCAAGCTCGCTCCCACAGGTTTTACGCCAGTTTCTCGAACTTCAAATCCCACACGCCATGCCCAAGACGTTCGCCACGGCGTTCGAACTTGGTGATCGGCCGCTCGGCCGGGCGCGGTACGCACTTGCCGTCTTCGGCGAGGTTGCGGTAACCCGGGGCGACATTCATCACTTCCAGCATGTATTCGGCGTACGGTTCCCAGTCGGTGGCCATGTGCAGAATGCCGCCGACCTTCAACTTGCTGCGCACCAGCTCGGCGAAGGACGCCTGGACGATACGGCGCTTGTGGTGACGGCTCTTGTGCCACGGATCCGGGAAAAACAGCATCAGCCGGTCAAGGCTGTTATCGGCCACGCAGCGGTTGAGCACTTCGATCGCATCGCAATCGTAGACCCGCAGATTGGTCAGGCCTTGCGTCAGCACGCCATTGAGCAGCGCCCCGACACCCGGACGGTGCACTTCTACGCCGATGAAATCCTGGTCCGGCGCAGCCGCTGCCATTTCCAGCAGCGAATGGCCCATGCCGAAACCGATTTCCAGCGAGCGCGGTGCCGAGCGACCGAACACCTGGTCGAAGTCCACCGGCGCGTCGGCCAGCGGCAGCACGAACAGCGGCGTGCCCTGCTCCAGGCCTTTTTGCTGGCCTTCGGTCATGCGCCCGGCGCGCATCACGAAACTCTTGATGCGGCGGTGTTGGCGCTCGTCGCCTTCTTCCGTCTGGATTGGCGTGTCGTTCGATTCAGTCATCAATGGCTCTTACTTGATCAGACCATCCAGCGGCGAAGAGGCGCTGGCATAGAGTTTTTTCGGCATACGGCCGGCGAGGTAAGCCAGGCGGCCTGCGACGATCGCATGTTTCATGGCTTCAGCCATCATGACCGGCTGCTGGGCGTGGGCGATGGCCGAGTTCATCAGCACAGCATCACAACCCAGCTCCATGGCGATGGTGGCGTCGGAAGCGGTACCGACGCCGGCATCCACCAGTACCGGAATTTTGGCTTCTTCAAGAATGATCTGCAGGTTGTACGGATTGCAGATCCCCAGACCCGAACCGATCAGACCGGCCAAAGGCATCACCGCGATGCAGCCGATTTCCGCCAACTGACGGGCGATGATCGGATCATCACTGGTGTAGACCATCACGTCGAAGCCTTCCTTGACCAGCGTTTCGGCGGCCTTGAGGGTTTCGATCACGTTGGGGAACAGGGTTTTCTGATCGGCCAATACTTCCAGCTTCACCAGGTTGTGGCCGTCGAGCAGCTCACGGGCCAGGCGACAGGTGCGCACGGCTTCGACGGCGTCGTAGCAACCGGCGGTGTTCGGCAGGAAGGTGTAGCGATCCGGCGACAGCACTTCGAGCAGGTTCGGCTCGCCCTCGATCTGTCCGAGGTTGGTGCGACGCACGGCGAAGGTGACGATCTCGGCACCCGAGGCTTCGATGGCCAGGCGGGTTTCTTCCATGTCACGGTACTTGCCGGTACCGACCAGCAAACGCGACTGGTAAGTACGACCGGCCAGGACGAAAGGCTTGTCGCTGCGAACGATGCTCATGGGAAATCCTCTGTAGGGATGAGGTACTTGCAGAATTCTGTGGCCACTCGGCCGAGACTACTAGCCGCCGCCGATGGCGTGCACCACTTCGACGTTGTCGCCGTCGTTCAACCTGGTGTCTGCATGCTGGCTGCGCGGGACGATATCCAGATTGAGTTCGACCGCCACCCGGCGTCCGGTCAGGTCCAGACGGGTGAGCAGGGCCGCAACGGTTTCACCGTCGGGCAGTTCAAAGGATTCGCCGTTCAACTGAATGCGCATGCCGGATGCCGCCATCATTTTTTGGGGCAGGCATTCTAGCTTGATCATGACCTAAAGGTCAGCAACAAGCGTCAAGCGGTAGGCTACAAACGCCAGGCGGCCAGGCCCAGGCAAAACCAGCCAACCAGAAACGCCAGGCCACCGAACGGGGTGATGATGCCGAGCTTGCTGATGCCCGTCAGCGTCAGCACGTAAAGACTGCCGGAGAACAGCAGGATACCGATGGCAAACGACGCGCAGGCCCAAGTGGCGAGTCGACCGGGAATTTGCGTGGCCAGCGCGGCGACACCGAGCAGCGCCAAGGCATGCACCAGTTGATAGGTGACGCCAGTGTGGAAGATCGCCAGGTACTCGGCGCTCAGGCGGTTCTTCAGCCCATGGGCGGCAAAGGCCCCGAGGCCGACACCGGTGAAGCCGAAAAAAGCGGCCAGCATCAGAAAGCCACGCAGCATGCAGAACTCCAGTCAGTTTCGATCCAAAGGGTCTGTATAATGGCCCGCTCAACGGGTTCGGCCAAGCCATCTCTATGCTGCGTATCTATTTCCGTCATTTCTCCAAGGCCGTGCTCTGGTTCATGGGTGGCAGCGTATTGCTGGTGCTGATCTTTCGCGTGGTGCCGCCTCCGGGGACGACGCTGATGATCGAGCGCAAGATCGAATCCTGGATTGACGGCGAACCCATCGACCTGCAACGGAGCTGGAAACCCTGGGACGAGATCTCCGATGACCTGAAAGTCGCGGTGATTGCCGGCGAAGACCAGAAATTCCCGGAGCATTGGGGCTTCGATATCGGCGCGATTCAGGCGGCGTTCGCCCATAACGAACGCGGCGGTTCGATCCGTGGCGCCAGCACCCTCAGCCAGCAAGTCTCGAAAAATCTGTTTCTGTGGTCTGGCCGCAGCTGGCTGCGCAAAGGCCTGGAAGCCTGGTTCACCGGACTGATCGAAGTGTTCTGGCCCAAGCAGCGGATTCTTGAGGTGTACTTGAATAGCGTTGAGTGGGATGACGGGGTGTTTGGCGCAGAGGCTGCGGCACGGCATCATTTTGGGACCAGCGCGAAAAACCTGAGCCGACAGCAATCGAGCTTGCTGGCCGCCGTACTGCCAAACCCGCGGGTCTGGAGCGCAAGCCATCCGACTTCATACGTATCGCGGCGAGCGGGCTGGATTCGACAACAGATGAGCCAGTTGGGTGGGGACAGCTATCTGGTCGGGCTGAACGATTCGCGTCGGGCGCCTTGGTCTCAATAACCGATCACAATTCTTCAGGCCCTGAAAACCACTGTGGGAGCGGGCTTGCCCGCGATGACGGCCTGACATTCAACTTATGTATTGAATGTTTGGACCTCATCGCGAGCAAGCTCGCTCCCACAGGATCACTGCTCGGTTTTTTTACTGTCTGCCCGCCAGTTACGCAGCGATCGACAACTTGAGCTTGTTCATCGCGCTCTTCTCGAGCTGGCGAATACGCTCGGCCGACACGTTGTACTTCTGCGCCAGGTCGTGCAGCGTGGCTTTTTCTTCCGCTAGCCAGCGCTGGTAGAGAATGTCACGGCTACGGTCGTCCAGCACTTCCAGCGCTTCGTGCAGGTTGTGGTTGGAGTTGTCGCTCCAGTCGGCGTCTTCCAGTTGACGCGCCGGGTCGTACCGGTGGTCTTCCAGGTAGTTGGCCGGCGACTGGAATGCACTGTCGTCGTCCGCTTCTGCAGCCGGGTCGAAGGCCATGTCATGGCCGGTCAGGCGGCTTTCCATCTCGCGCACTTCCCGAGGCTCTACGCCCAGGCTTTCAGCGACGCGATGAACTTCCTCGTTATTCAACCAGGCCAAACGTTTCTTCTGGCTGCGCAGGTTGAAGAACAGCTTGCGCTGGGCCTTGGTGGTCGCGACTTTCACGATGCGCCAGTTGCGCAGGATGAACTCGTGGATTTCCGCCTTGATCCAGTGCACGGCAAAGGACACCAGGCGCACGCCCATTTCCGGGTTGAAGCGCTTCACGGCCTTCATCAGGCCGACGTTGCCTTCCTGGATCAGGTCAGCCTGGGCCAGGCCGTAGCCGGAATAGCTACGGGCGATATGTACGACAAAACGCAGGTGGGCGAGCACCATCTGCCGAGCCGCCCCCAAATCCTGCTCATAATAGAGACTCTCGGCCAGTTCACGCTCCTGCTCCGGCGACAGCAATGGAATGCTGTTGACGGTGTGCACATAGGCCTCCAGGTTCGCACCCGGGACCAGAGCATATGCAGGTTGCAAAGAATTGGTCATACGAAAAAACCTCCGACTTACAAACTCGTGCAGTTCAGCACTGCGAAAATTGACCGGAAACCGAAAGACAAGTTCCCTAAAACCCAAAACCGCTGAAAGGTCAATACGAGCAAAATGATACTACTTAGGCGCAAGCTCCCTCAGGTGGCGTGCGACTGCAATCCATGCACCGATATACCCCAACAGCACCGCGCCAAGCAAGAGAGACAGACCGTCGGCAACTGGCACTCCAGCCAGCGCAAAATCACTGCCGTACAAACCGGCCAGCCCTACCACTGCGTCGTTCAGCCAATCAAGGCCGAACGCAAGCACGCCCCAGGACAGAATCCCCGCACCGAAGCCATACAGCGCCCCCATGTACAGGAAGGGCCTGCGGACATAGCTGTCAGTGCCGCCGACCAGTTTAATCACTTCTATCTCTGTGCGGCGGTTTTCAATATGAAGACGAATGGTATTGCCTATCACCAAAAGTAATGCAGAAACCAGAAGCACGGTCAGACCGAAGACAAAACGGTCACCCAGCTTGAGGATGGCTGCCAGGCGCTCGACCCAGACTAAATCAAGTTGCGCCTGTTGTACCTTCGGCAGCTCGGATAGTTTTTGTCTTAATGCTTCAAGGGCCGGCTTGTCGACCTCGTTCGGCGTCACCAGGACCACGCCCGGAAGCGGATTCTCCGGCAACTCTTTGAGCGCCTCGCCCAGACCGGACTGTTGCTGGAACTCTTCCAGCGCCTGCTCCCGGCCAACGTATTCGGCGTCGGCGACGCCCGGCATGCCCTTGATCTGATCGCGCAGCGATTCGCCTTCGGCCGGCTTGGCCTCAAGGTCCAGATACAGGGAAATCTGCGCCGCGCGTTGCCAGGAACCACCCAGACGCTCGACGTTACTTAGCAAAAGTGACAGCCCCATGGGCAAGCTCAGGGCCACCGCCATCACCATGCAGGTGAAAAAACTGCCGATCGGCTGCTTGCCCAGGCGACGCAGGCTGTCGACCATGCTGGCGCGATGGCTTTCGATCCAGGCACGGAACAACGTGGCGAAGTCCGGCCCGTCATCATCGTCGTGTTTTTTCTTTTGCGGCTGCGGATCGGCGGCTTTCGGGGCCACGCGCTCGGAAACCTTGGGGCTACGTGTTGCACTCATACCGCGGCCTCCCCGTCACCGATCAATCGACCGCGTTGCAGCGTCAGCATGCGATGGCGCATGCGGGCGATCAGGGCCAGGTCGTGACTGGCGATCAGCACGCTGGTACCCAGGCGATTGATGTCTTCGAACACACCCATGATCTCGGCGGCCAGACGCGGGTCGAGGTTACCGGTCGGTTCATCCGCCAGCAGCAAGGCCGGACGGTGGACGATGGCGCGGGCGATGCCGACGCGCTGCTGCTGACCGGTGGACAGGTCACCCGGGTACAGATCGGTTTTATCCGACAGCGCCACGCGTTCCAGTGCCGAGTCCACGCGTTTGGCGATCTCGGCCTTGGACAGGCCCAGGATCTGCAAAGGCAACGCGACGTTATTGAACACCGTGCGATCGAACAGCAATTGGTGATTCTGGAACACCACGCCGATCTGCCGGCGCAGGAAAGGAATCTGTGCGTTGCTGATGGTGCTCAGGTCTTGCCCGGCGAGCAGCAACTTGCCGCTGGTCGGGCGCTCCATCGCCAGCAACAGGCGCAACAGCGTGGATTTACCGGCGCCGGAATGGCCGGTGACAAACAAGAACTCGCCACGACGAACTCGAAAGCTCAGCTCATGCAAGCCGACGTGACCGTTCGGGTAGCGCTTACCGACCTGTTCGAAACGAATCATGAACGCTCCCGCTCGGCAAACAATGCCTGGACAAAGGGTTCTGCTTCAAAGGTACGCAAATCGTCGATGCCTTCGCCGACGCCAATGTAGCGGATCGGCAGGCCGAATTGCTTGGCCAGGGCAAAAATCACCCCGCCCTTGGCGGTGCCGTCGAGCTTGGTCAGCGCCAGGCCCGTCAGTTCGACGGTCTGGTTGAATTGCTTGGCCTGGTTGATGGCGTTCTGGCCGGTGCCGGCGTCAAGCACCAGGAGCACTTCGTGAGGTGCGTCGGCGTCGAGTTTGCCGATGACGCGGCGAACCTTTTTCAGCTCTTCCATCAGGTTGTCTTTGGTGTGCAGGCGGCCGGCGGTGTCGGCGATCAGCACATCGATGCCGCGAGCCTTGGCGGCCTGCACGGCGTCGAAGATCACCGAAGCCGAATCGGCGCCAGTATGCTGGGCGATCACCGGGATCTTGTTGCGCTCGCCCCAGACCTGCAACTGCTCTACCGCCGCCGCACGGAAGGTGTCGCCGGCGGCGAGCATGACTTTCTTGCCTTCCAGCTGCAGTTTTTTCGCCAGCTTGCCGATGGTGGTGGTCTTGCCGGCACCGTTGACGCCGACGACCAGAATCACGAACGGCTTGTTCTGCGAGGTGATTTTCAGCGGCTGCTCGACGGGCTTGAGCATGGCCGCCAGCTCGGCTTGCAGGGATTTGTACAGGGCATCGGCGTCAGCCAGCTCCTTGCGCGCAACCTTCTGCGTCAGACGCTGAATGATCACCGAGGTGGCTTCGACACCGACGTCGGCGGTCAGCAAACGGGTTTCGAGGTCTTCGAGCAGCTCATCATCAATAACCTTCTTGCCCAGGAACAGGCTGGCCATGCCTTCGCCGATACTGGCGCTGGTCTTGGACAGGCCCTGCTTGAGGCGGGCGAAGAAACCGGCCTTGGTTTCTTCGGTGCGTACGGGTTCTACCGGGGTTTCGACGGGCGTCGCGATCGGCGCAGGAATCGGAGCGGGTGCCGGTGCTTGAGCAACCGGAGCAACCGGAGCAACCGGAGCATCGAATACCGGAACCTCTGGCTGGCTGACAACGGGAACAGGCTCGGCCACGACGAAGGGTTCAACAATCGCTTCGACCACAGGCGCATGAACCGGTGCAGGCGCAAACGCTGCCGGGGCCGGAATCGGCGGGGTCACGTGGGGGGCCAGGTCATTTTCGACCAACGCCACGGGCTCTTCGGCTACCGGCAGGGTCAACCAGGGTTCGGCCGTCGGGGCCAGCGGCTGTTCGGTGACGATTTCGCTGACAGGTTCGGGAGCGGCTTCAACCTTGGGCTGCAGCAACGGCTCGGCAACCGGCAGAACAACCGGCGCGGGCGCTTCTTCTATTACCGGAACCGGCGTCGGTGCTGGCTCAGGAATGGCTTGTGGCTGTTCGACGACGGGTTCCTGCGGCTTTTTGCGCAGCCATCCGAACAGGCTTTTTTTCTCGCCAGCCGCAGCTGGGGTCTTCTTGTCGTCGTTGGAACCAAACATGGAGGACGGCTATCTCACGGTAGCGACGCGCCAATGGCGCCCCGGCAAATAAATAATCGATGCAGAACAGACTGTGTTTCACCCAGCTTGTTCACGCGCAACATTTTGTCGAGGTGCCAACGGCGCCTCAAAGGTCGACTAATACGAAGGACTGAAACGGCATCGTCGGCGAAAACGCAGAGTTTAGCTGACAAACTCAAAGTTTCTGCCGGTAACCCATACAACCCGCAGGCCAATCAAAGGCCTGATAGGCGTGGCCGCCAGTAAAACGGATCAGTATCCTAGCACCCTCTCGCCCGCTGACGCTAAGAACAAGCGGGCAGCCCCAAAGGTTTGAAAACGAATGAATGCTCTTGCCCGCCGCGCCGCAGGCCTGCTGCTCAGCACAGTTTGCCTGCCCCTTTCGGCCCTGGCTGCCGACCCGCAACCCACCCACGAATTCACTCTCGACAATGGCTTGAAGGTGGTCGTGCGTGAAGACCATCGTGCACCTGTTGTCGTTTCCCAGGTCTGGTACAAGGTCGGCTCCAGCTACGAGACGCCGGGCAATACCGGCCTGTCCCACGCTCTGGAACACATGATGTTCAAGGGCAGCGAGAAGGTCGGCCCCGGTGAAGCCTCGCTGATCCTGCGCGACCTCGGCGCCGAAGAGAACGCATTCACCAGCGACGACTTCACCGCGTACTACCAGGTGCTGGCCCGGGATCGCCTGGGCGTAGCCTTCGAACTGGAAGCCGACCGCATGGCCAGCCTGCGCCTGCCGGCCGACGAGTTCGCCAAGGAAATCGAGGTCATCAAGGAAGAACGTCGCCTGCGCACCGACGACAAGCCGATGTCCAAGGCCTATGAGCGCTTCAAGGCCATGGCTTACCCGGCCAGCGGCTATCACACGCCGACCATCGGCTGGATGGCCGATCTTGAGCGGATGAAGGTCGAAGAACTGCGCAACTGGTACCAGACCTGGTACGTGCCGAACAACGCCACGCTGGTGGTTGTCGGCGACGTGACGCCGGACGAAGTCAAGGTTCTGGCCCAACGCTATTTCGGCCCGATCGCCAAGCGTGATGTGCCGGCCGCGAAGAAGCCGCTGGAACTGGCCGAACCGGGCGAGCGCCAGATCACCCTGCATGTGCAAACCCAACTGCCCAGCCTGATGCTCGCCTTCAACGTGCCAAGCATTGCCACCGCCGAAGACAAACGCCTGGTCAATGCCCTGCGCCTGATCTCGGCGCTGCTCGATGGCGGCTACAGCGGACGCATCCCGACGCAACTGGAGCGCGGAGAGGAGCTGGTGTCCGGCGGCTCGTCGAGTTACGACGCCTACACCCGTGGCGACAGCCTGTTCACCCTGTCTGCATCGCCAAACACACAGAAACACAAGACCATCGCCCAGGCCGAAGCCGGATTGTGGAAGCTGCTCGATCAGTTGAAAACCACTGCGCCGACGGCCGAAGAGCTAGAACGGGTTCGCGCACAAGTCATCGCCGGCCTGGTCTACGAGCGCGACTCGATCACCAGCCAGGCCACCGCCATCGGCCAACTGGAAACCGTCGGCCTGTCGTGGCAGCTGATGGACACCGAACTGGCCGACCTGGAAAGCGTGACCCCGGAAGATATCCAGAAAGCCGCCAAGCTGTATTTCACCCGCGAACGTCTCAGCGTCGCCCATGTACTGCCTCTGGAGACGACTCATGAGTGAGCGTAAACCCTCCCGCCTGGCCCTGATCGGGCTGATCGCTGCCGCCGTAATCGGCTCTGCCGCGTTCTATCTGTCGCGCCCTGGCGAAACCAGCGCCAGTGAAGCCCTGGACAAAGCCAAGGCCAGCCAGAAACTGCAATCGCTGACCGAGCTCAACGGCAAGGCGCCGGACCACCGCAAGCTGGACGTGCAGACCTGGAACACTGCCGAAGGCACCAAGGTGCTGTTCGTCGAAGCCCATGAGTTGCCGATGTTCGACATGCGCTTGATCTTCGCCGCCGGCAGCAGCCAGGACGGCGATGCACCGGGCCTGGCGCTGCTGACCAACGCCATGCTCAACGAAGGCGTGGCCGGCAAGGACGTCGGCGCCATTGCCCAGGGCTTCGAAGGCCTGGGCGCCGATTTCGGCAACGGTGCTTACAAAGACATGGCAATCGCTTCACTGCGCAGCCTGAGTGCCAAGGACAAGCGCGAGCCGGCCCTGAAGCTGTTCGCCGACGTCATCGGCAAGCCGACCTTCCCGGCTGACTCTCTGCTGCGCATCAAGAACCAGATGCTCGCCGGTTTCGAATACCAGAAACAGAACCCCGGCAAACTGGCGAGCCTGGAACTGATGAACCGCTTGTACGGTGATCACCCGTACGCGCATTCCAGCGACGGCACGGCGAAAAGCGTACCGGCGATCACCCAGGCACAACTGCGTGCGTTCCACGAGAAAGCCTACGCAGCAGGTAACGTGGTGATCGCGCTGGTCGGCGACCTGTCCCGCGCCGAAGCCGAAGCAATTGCCGAGCAGGTTTCCGCCGCCTTGCCCAAAGGTCCGGCGCTGCCAAAAATCGCGCAGCCGACTGAACCGAAGGCGAGTATCGGCCACATAGAGTTCCCGTCCAAGCAGACCAACCTGTTGCTCGCGCAGTTGGGCATCGATCGCGACGATCCGGACTACGCGGCGTTGTCCATGGGTAACCAGATTCTCGGTGGCGGCGGTTTCGGCACTCGATTGATGAGCGAAGTGCGCGAGAAGCGCGGCCTGACTTACGGCGTGTATTCGGGCTTTACCCCGATGCAGGTGCGCGGCCCGTTCATGATCAACCTGCAGACCCGCGCCGAGATGAGCGAAGGCACCCTGAAACTGGTGCAGGACGTCCTGGCCGACTACCTTGAAACCGGCCCGACCGAAAAGGAACTCGACGACGCCAAGCGCGAACTGGCAGGCAGTTTCCCGCTGTCCACCGCCAGCAACGCCGATATCGTCGGCCAACTGGGCGCCATCGGTTTCTACAACCTGCCGTTGAGCCACCTGGAAGAATTCATGCAACAGTCCCAGGCCTTGACCGTCGAACAGGTCAAAGCCGCCATGAACAAACACCTGGGCACGGACAAAATGGTCATCGTCAGCGCTGGCCCGACCGTGCCGCAAAAGCCGTTACCGGCCCCTACTGATAAACCTTCCGAGCAGCCGCTCGGGGTTCCGGAGCATTAATGGCCAGTCCCAAGAAACCCGCCAAAAACATCCATAACGGTGTGAACCAGTTGCGCATCATCGGTGGCGAATGGCGCAGCCGCAAACTGAGCTTCCCCGACGCCCCGGGCCTGCGCCCGACGCCGGACCGCGTACGTGAAACCCTGTTCAACTGGCTCGCGCCTTACGTGCCGGGCGCCAAGGTGCTCGACCCCTTCACCGGCAGCGGCGCGCTATTCCTCGAAGCCCTGTCCCGCGGCGCGGCCATGGGCCAGGCGCTGGACGCCAGCAGCATCGCGGTGTCCAGCCTGAAGGAGCACCTGGGCACCCTGCGGTGCACCAACGGCCAGGTCCAGACCGCCGATGCCCTGCGATATCTGGAAACCCAGACGGCAACGGCCTACGACCTGGTGTTCCTCGACCCACCGTTCAACCAGAACCTGCTGCCCGCCGTTTGCAAGTTGCTCGAAGAGCGTCAATGGCTGGCCGAAGATGCCTGGGTGTACACCGAAAGCGAAACCGCACCGTCGACCCTGGGCCTGCCGGACAATTGGCGCCTGCACCGCGAGCAGAAATCCGGGCGGGTTTATTACTCGCTTTGGCAGCGCAACGCTGTCCTGTCCGCATAGCCAACTTCGGGTGGGCATCCACTCACCCGATCACTCCGCAAACATTGTAATTAGAAATATATTTACGCTAGATAGATTTATTACTTGCGAGCCATCTTAGACGGGCGAAATAACTCGCGTAACCGCAAATGGACTTGCAAACCTATGCAACTAAAATACCCCACCACACCAACAAAAGAACTCACTCTCGACAACGGGTTGAAAATCATTACCGGCGAAATAAGTCAAGCTGCCGACGCTTACATCGATCTCGCTTACAAAGTCAGCCGCTGTAACGAATTACCGGAAAACGCAGGTATAAACATCATTCTTTCCAGCTTATTACTTAATGACAACTAATATATACCAAGCCCCGACGGAAAGGAGCTTACCTCATTTCACCTTGATGACTTCACAAGCTACAGGCAGCGTGTACGCCTTGCCGATTTAGACGTAGCCTTCAGCCAACTCGCAACCATGATGTCCGCACCAAAAATGACCGAAGCAACTTTACAGAAAGTCATTAAACGGAAAAATAGCCATCGGGCCGCGCGGGATATTTTTATATCCAACTACCTCACCCCCCAGGAAGTCACCGAACTACTTTACCCTTTCAGCGGCTACTCCAACAATCCAGACGGCACTCCAACCAGCCTGTCACGCCTTGATCTCGATCAGTTACAGCAATGGCATCAACGATGGTATATGCCCAACAATGCAACGCTGATCGTTGTTGGGAATGTAAGCGCCGACAATATTTTCTCTTTGGCAGAACAACATTTCTCCGCGATCCCACACAAACCCCTTGAAGACTTCAAGTACGACAAAGAAGCTGCCGAACCGGGCAAGCGACACATCGAAGTGCGCAAAGACACTAAAGAGCCCCTAGCGATCATGGCGTTCAATCTGCCTGACTTCGATTTTTTAAAAGATAATCCTAACGCTCTTGGCGCCCTGGATATCATCGTGGAGCTTCTGAACAACTACTTCCGGATTATGCCCGGCGGATCTGGCGCTGCGCGGAAAATCCTCAACCAAAATTCGGGCATTTTTTTCTTAAGCGTCAAGGCTCAATCGGCAGATCAGACTCCAAGTCAATTAGAAAGCGGATTGCGCACTTATCTCAATGAGCTGAAGCAAAATCCAATCGAAGCACAAAGCTTGGAGCACGCTCGTGAAAACATACTTACACGATGGGCTGGATGGGAGCACAACCCATCGGTTTTGCCTATCCTCCTCACCACCTATCACTATGCAAAACTGCCTCTGGATAGTAGGGCGCAAAGATACCAAACGCTGCTGAACATCACGCCCATGGACATTCAAAATTTCGCCAACACATACTTCACAGAACAGCGAATGACAACAGCCCACATTTTTCCAATGGCCGGTTCACCGGAATAATTCTGTTGCTCATTTTTAAATCCTGCTGTTGAGAGGCGAACAGCAAACCAAGGGGCTGCCGAACCGCAGCCCCGCGCTGGCCCAACCACGCCGCAAAAGCCGTTACCGGCCCCTACTGATAAACCTTCCGAGCAGCCGCTCGGGGTTCCGGAGCATTAATGGCCAGTCCCAAGAAACCCGCCAAAAACGTCCATAACGGCGTGAACCAGTTGCGCATCATCGGTGGCGAATGGCGCAGCCGCAAACTGAGCTTCCCCGACGCCCCGGGCCTGCGCCCGACGCCGGACCGCGTGCGTGAAACCCTGTTCAACTGGCTCGCGCCGTACGTGCCGGGCGCCAAGGTGCTCGACCCGTTCACCGGCAGCGGCGCGTTGTTCCTCGAAGCCCTGTCCCGTGGCGCGGCCATGGGCCAGGCGCTGGACGCCAGCAGCATCGCGGTGTCCAGCCTGAAGGAGCACCTGGGCACCCTGCGGTGCACCAACGGCCAGGTCCAGACCGCCGACGCCCTGCGATATCTGGAAACCCAGACGGCAACGGCCTACGACCTGGTGTTCCTCGACCCACCGTTCAACCAGAACCTGCTGCCCGCCGTTTGCAAGTTGCTCGAAGAGCGTCAATGGCTGGCCGAAGATGCCTGGGTGTACACCGAAAGCGAATCCGCGCCGTCGACCCTGGGCCTGCCGGACAATTGGCGCCTGCACCGCGAGCAGAAATCCGGGCGGGTTTATTACTCGCTTTGGCAGCGCAACGCTGTCCTGTCCGCATAGCCAACTTCGGGTGGGCATCCACTCACCCGATTACTCCGCAAACGTCGTAATTAGAAATATATTTACGCTAGATAGATTTATTACTTGCGAGCCATCTTAGGTGGGCGAAATAACTCGCACAACCGCAAATGGACTTGCAAACCCATGCAGCTAAATTACCCCACCACGCCAATAAAAGAACTCACTCTCGACAATGGTTTGAAAATCATTACCGCTGAAATCAGTCAAGCTAGCGATGCTTACATCGATCTCGTTTACAAAGTCAGCAGCTGTAACGAACTACCAGAAAACGCAGGCATAAACATCACTCTTGCCAGCGTATTATTTTCTGACAACGAACATACATCAGCCCCTGACGAAAACGAGCACCTTTCATTTCACTTTGATGACTTCACGACCTATAGACAGCGTGTACGCCTTGCCGATTTAGACGAAGCCTTCAGCCAACTCGCAACCATGATGTCCGCACCAAAAATGACCGAAGCCTCTTTACAGGCAGTCATTCAAGAGACCAATAGCCATCGCGCCGCGCGGGATATATTTATATCCAACTACCTAACACCCCAGGAGGTCACCGAACTACTTTACCCTTTCAGCGGTTACTCCAACAATCCACAAGGCACTCCAACCAGCCTGTCACGCCTTGATCTCGATCAGTTACAGCAATGGCATCAACGTTGGTACATGCCCAACAATGCAACACTGATCGTTGTTGGAAATGTAAACACCGACAATATTCTCTCATTGGCAGAACAGCATTTCTCCGCGATCCCTCACAAACCTCTTGAGGTCTTCAAGTACGACAAAGAAGCTGCGGAACCGGGCAAGCGACATATCGAAGTTAGCAAAGACACTAATGAGCCCCTAGCGATCATGGCGTTCAACCTGCCTGACTTCGATTTTTTCAAAGGTGATCCTAACGCTCTTGGCGCCCTGGATATCATCGAGGAGCTTCTGAAAAACCACTTCCGGCTTATGCCCGGCGGATCTGGCGCTGCGCGGAAAATCCTCAACCAAAATGCGGGCATTTTTTTCTTAAGCGTCAAGGCTCAATCGGCAGATCAGACTCCATGTCAATTGGAAAGCGGACTGCGCACTTATCTCAATAAGCTGAAGCGAAATCCAATCGATGCACAAAGCTTGGAGCACGCTCGTGAAAACATACTTACACGATGGGCCGGATGGGAGCACAACCCTTCGGCTTTGCCCTACCTCCTCACCACCTATCACTATGCAAAACTCCCTCTGGATAGTAGGGCGCAACGATACCAAGCGCTGCTGAACATCACGCCCATGGACATTCAGAATTTCGCCAACACATACTTTACAGAACAGCGAATGACAACAGCCCACATCTTTCCAATGGCGGGCTCACCGGAATAATTCTGTTGCTCATTATTTAAATCCTGCTGTTGAAAGACGAACAGAAAACCAAGGGGCTGCCGAACCGCAGCCGCTTGGGGTGTGCACTACATAGTTACCGCCTGACACCTTTCCGGATGATCCACAGTGGTTTGCGCAAATACCTGCAAACCACTGAGGATGTACACGGATGAACATCTCCCGCAACACGCTGGTGCTGTCCTTTATCGCCTGGTTGCCGCTCATGGCTGCCGCGGCTTCACCCCCTGCAACACAAGACTTTTTGCTGGATAACGGTCTCAAGGTCGTCGTACGCGAGGACCACCGATCCCCCATCGTCACCGTCCAACTCTGGCTCAAGGTCGGCTCAAGCTACGAACTGCCCGGTCAGTCGGGCTTGTCCCACGCCCTCGAACACATGGTGTACAAGGGCAGCAGCAAAGCCTGCGCCGGAGAGTTCGCGGCGATACTGGACAAACTGGGGGCCAGCCAAAACGCCTTTACCGGCACCGACTTCACGGTCTTTCACCAGACACTATCTTCCGGACGCGCCGGCGTCGCTTTCGAAATACTCGCCGACCTGATGAGCACGGCCGAACTGGATGCACAGGACTTTACGCCGGAGCTCAAGGTCATTCAGGAAGAGCGTCGGATGCGTGTTGATGATGAAATCACCACTTCGGCTCACGAACGACTGAACAGCATCGCCTACCCGACCAGCGGCTACCGCACCTCGACAATTGGCTGGATGCACGACCTGCGACGAATGAACGCCGTGCAATTGCAGCAGTGGTATCAGGCCTGGTACTCGCCGGACAATGCGACGCTGGTGGTCGTTGGCGATGTTGCACCTGGGCGGATCAAGGCGCTGGCACAGCAGTACTTCGGCCACCTGCAGCGGCGCGCTACACCTGCAGCGCCTGTACCCGTCGAGCTGGCTTCAGCCGGTGAACGGTCACTGACCCTGCATGCACCGATAGCATCCCCGCGCCTGATCATGAGCTTCAACGCGCCCAGCCTGGCCACGGCCCTGGATCGTCGGACCGCCCATGCCCTGCGCCTGCTCGATATGTTACTGGCCGGATCCGGTAGCGCGCGGATCAAACAGCAACTGCAACTGGGCGAGGCGATATTCACTGAGGCCCAATCAGAGTACGACGCCTTCAAACGAGGTGACTCGTTACTGACCATCAGCACACAACTCAACCCGGACAAGCTCACTGACACAGACGAAGCCCTCGCCCGTCTGTGGCAAGTGATCGAATCACTGAAGAGCAAAGCACCGGAACCGGCAGAACTGGAGCGTGCGAAAAACGTCCTGATCGCGAACACAGTTTATGCGCAGGACGATCTGGAAGGGCAGGCCAACACCTTGGGCCTGCTGGACACCATCGGCCTCGACTGGCGGCTGGCCGATCAGGATACGGATGAGCTGAACAAGGTCACCCCCCTGGATATTCAACAGGTCGCAAAGACTTACCTGACGCGTGAGCGCCTGAGTACCGCGAAAATCTTGCCGGAGAAAAACAATGGATAAGTTCAAAGGCCTCATCAATGGATTGATCATGGCCGGCATGCTTTTGAGTGCTCAGGCCCATGCCGCTGCAACCACGGCACCCCAGAAGCCAGGGCTGCAATCGCTCAAGGAACCACAGATTCCGGCTATCCACCGCACGCTGTCGATCAAGGGGTACAAAACTCACAGCGGGACCAAGATCCTGTTCATCCGCACCCCTGGCCTGCCGATGTTCGACGCTCTGGTGAGCTTTGCCGCCGGCAGCGCCCACACCCCCCATCAACCCGGCCTGGCAGCGGTGACCTTAAGCCTTTTGAATGAGGGCGTGGCTGGCAAGGACGTCAATGCCATACAGGCGACGTTCGATAATCTGGGTGCAAGGATGGACATGGGTATCGGTCAGGACCGGACCTGGTTTTCCCTGCGCAGCCTGAGTGACGAATCACGGCGCGCTCCAGCCCTGGAACTGTTTGCCCAGGTACTTGGCAAGCCGCTGTTGCCGGAGGCATCCCTGCCTGCGGTGAAATCCCAACTGCAGTACTTTCTGGACCTCGAGGATCAGTCCCATGCCACTCAATCCCGGCAAATGAACCTCGGCCAACTGTTTCCCGACCACGGTTATGCTCAGTCCCTCTACGGTACCCGGGCCGGGCTTGCCTCCATCACCCGCACTCAGGCGCAAGACTTTCATCGCGAGGCTTATGCCGCAGGCAATGCCCAGATCACACTGGTCGGCGACCTCACCGAGGAAGAAGCCCAGCGCATTGGTACACAGATATCCGCAGCCTTGCCGCTGGGGCCGGCCACTGCCGCGATCCAGTCAGTGACAAGTCCAACGGCCCCGAGTCTGCTGCGGGTTGAGCGACCATCGGCCCAGGCTTACCTGCGCCTTGCCCAGCCAAGTGTCCTGCGCAGCAGCCCGGACTACGACGCGCTGCAGATGGCCATGCGGGTGCTCACCAACCGACTGAGCAATGAACTCCGTGAACGCCGAGGCCTGACCTACCACGTTGAAGCCGACCTCTCAGCCCTTCAGGCACAAGGGTTGCTGACCATTAGATTGCAGACTCCACCCGAGCAGGTCGATGCCGTGCTGGCCCATATCAAGACGATGTTCAGCGACTTCCTCGCCCAAGGGCCGACCCAAGAGGAGCTTGACGACAGCCAGCAGCAACTGGCCGGTAGCGCACCGTTGAACAGCGCTACCAATGCGCAGATTTTGAGCCAGCTGTACGCCATCAGTGCCCACAATCTGCCGCTGGACCTCGACTTCTCCACGCAAGCCGCCTTGAAGCTGAACCTCGCATCCATCAAAACCGCGCTCAACCGGCATTACCACGCCGACCAATGGCGCGTTGTCATCCTGGGGCCGAAGACAGATCAACAACCGCTTCCCGCTCCAATCGAAAGCGCAACCAACGCCATGTGTCGCGCACCTGACGAGATTGTGGCAAGTTAGTTACCCCCCGACGACGCGGTCGCGGCGCTGTCCCGCCGCGCCTTCGGACAGACCCATGAGCACTTTCTCCGAGAATCACTGTGCACCCGCACCCCGCAATGGCCCAGTCACCGTTCACCCCAGCCTTTGGCCTCGGCAATCCGCACTTGCAAACCTTGTGGGGACCGCTGTGGCGTAAAACCGTGCACATCGGCCGCGAACGGGAACGCCTGTGGCTTGAAGATGGCGACTTTCTCGATCTGGACTGGCACGGTCCGCACAGCGTCGACGCGCCTTTGGTGCTGGTGCTGCACGGGCTCACCGGGTCCTCGAATTCACCTTATGTCGCTGGCCTGCAAAAAACCCTGGGTGATCGGGGCTGGGCCAGTGTCGCGCTGAACTGGCGCGGTTGCTCGGGCGAACCCAATCTGCTGCCACGCAGTTACCATTCCGGTGCCAGTGAAGACCTGGCCGAAGCGATCAAACACTTGCGGGCCAAACGACCTCTCGCACCACTGTATGCGGTGGGTTACTCCCTGGGGGGTAATGTCCTGCTCAAGCACCTGGGCGAAACCGGCAGCGACAGCGGCGTGACGGCCGCCGTGGCGGTATCGGTGCCGTTCCGCCTGGACCAGTGCGCCGACCGCATCGGCCAGGGTTTCTCCAGGGTTTACCAGGCACATTTCATGCGCGAGATGGTCGCCTACATCAAGAACAAACAGCGACAGTTCCAGCACGACGGACGGGAGGATGGACTGGCCGCATTGGCTGCGCTTGGCTCGCTGGAAAACATGCGCACGTTCTGGGATTTCGATGGCCGCGTCACCGCGCCACTGCACGGTTTCGCCGATGCCGAGGATTACTATCGCCGCGCATCAAGTCGCTATTTCCTTGGCGAGATTCGTACGCCGACCTTGATGATTCAGGCCGCCGACGATCCCTTCGTGTTTCCCCACAGCCTGCCGCACGCCGATGAGTTGTCCGCATCCACGCAATTCGAGCTGCAAGCCAAGGGCGGGCATGTCGGCTTCGTCGACGGCACGCTCAGGCAACCGGGTTACTACCTTGAACGGCGCATCCCCGCGTGGCTGGCCGCCGCAGGGCGCGCTTGAATCATGGACGCTGACCAGGGCGAGTCAATCCACTTCTGGCAAACCCCGCCCCTGGCTGGGGTCGAGTTATTGTCCGCCCGCTACATCGATCATCGTTTCGCCCCGCACGTGCATGACGGCTATGTGATCGGCATGATCATGGCCGGCGCCCAGCGTTACCGCTATCGCGGTGCCGAACACCTCGCGGGCAGCGGCACGCTGGTACTGATCAACCCCGATGAATTGCACACCGGCCACAAAGGCACCGAGGATGGCTGGCTTTACCGGGCGTTTTATCCGGACAGCGGGCAGATAACCTCGCTGCTGGCCGAACTCGAACTGCCCACCCACCACCTTCCGGCCTTCGGCGCCACGCTGTATCGCGATCAGGATCTGGTGAACGGCTTCTGCCAACTTCATCGCCTGCTGGAAAGCCCCGCCACCGCGTTGCAGCAACAAACGGTCTGGCGCGAACTGGTGCTGTCGCTGTTGCAGCGTCATGCGGCGGTGCCCGATGCCAGTAAACCCGGCAAGGAACACCGGGCCGTGAGCCTCGCCAAGGAATTGCTGCACGCGCAACTGGCAGCGCCGCCCTCACTGGAGACGCTGGCAGCGGCGGTCAACCTCTCGCCCTTCCATTTCGCCCGGGTGTTCCGTAGGGCTACCGGCATGCCGCCGCACACCTGGCTGATGCAACAGCGCATCGCCCGGGCGCGGGCGTTGCTGCAGAGTGGCTGTCTGCCGCTGGAAGTCGCCATGCAACTGGGGTTTGCCGACCAGAGCCACCTGAGTCGGCAGTTCAAGCAGGTGTATGGGGTTGGACCGGGGGCGTATCGCAGCGCAAAAAGGGGACTCGAGTCTTAACTAGATCTCACAAACACCATCCATCCCTGTGGGAGCGAGCTTGCTCGCGATGGCGGCTTAACAATCAGCATCAATATTGAATGTGATGGCCCCATCGCGAGCAAGCTCGCTCCCACAAGGTTTCGTGATGCTCACTCGCCCGTGGCAATGCCCCGCGCAGGCTCGTTGATCCACTCGCTCCACGACCCGGCATACAACGAACCCAACGGATAACCGGCCAGACACAACGCAAACAGGTTGTGGCACGCCGTCACGCCGGAACCGCAGTACGCCACCAGATCCTTCGGCGAACGATCGCCCAGTTTTGCGGCAAAACGCTGCTTGAGCTGATCGGCTGGCAGAAAACGCCCGTCACTGCCCAGGTTGTCGGTAAACGCCGCACATTGAGCGCCAGGAATGTGCCCGGCAATCGGATCGATCGGCTCCACTTCACCCTTGAAACGCGGCAGTGCGCGGGCATCGAGCAGGGTCAGTTCCGGCCGGGAGAGGCGCTTATGCAGCCGCTCGGCACTGATCAGCAACGCCGTGTCAGGACTGCCAGTGAAGGAACCACGAGTGATCGCCGGCGCATCCAGGCTCAGCGGCAAACCGGCCGCGTGCCAGGCCTTGAGACCGCCATCGAGGATAAATACACCGTCGCGTTTGCCCAACCACGCCAGCAACCACCAGGCCCGCGCCGCATAGGCCCCCGGACCATCGTCGTACAGAACCACTTCGCTATCGGCGTTGATGCCCCAGGCTTGCAGGCGCTCGATCAGTTGCGCCGGCTCGGGCAGCGGATGACGCCCGGTCAAACCCTTGACCACCGCGCCGCTCAGATCACGCTCAAGGTCGGCATAGCTCGAACCGGCGATGTGCCCTTCGGCATAGCTGCGCTGACCGTAATCCGGGTCTTCAAGGGCAAAACGACAATCCAGAATAACCAGCCCCGGCTGGTCCTTTTTCAGGTCCAGTGCTTGCGGGCTGATCAGTTGCGCAATGGGCATAACGGGCTCCTGTGATTTTTATCAGACGTCGATCCTACGACACTTCCTCGAGCGCCTGGGCCAGGGGCACATAAAACTCTTCGAACAAGGCCTTGACCGCATCGCGGGACTGATCCGTGACGAACCCGGCTTCCAGCACCAACACCTGATAAACCCCACGTTTAATGGCCTGTTCGCTCAAGTGGCTGGAGTTTTCCCTCGTTGTGCACAGGAAGCGCACCCAGGACGTGAGGATGATCCAGGCATTGAGGGTCAGGGATTCGATCTGCACTTTGTCCATTTGCAAAATGCCGGCGGCGACAAAGCCTTCATAGATCGCTCCACCCTGGATCAGGCAGCGCTGGGAAAAGCGTCGATAGCGGTCGGCCAGCTCGGGGTCGCTGTCGAGTAAATGTTCGAGATCGCGATGCAGAAAGCGGTAGCGCCACATCGCCGACAGCAGCTCCTTGAGGTAGAAGCGTTTGTCTTCCACCGTGGCGGCGCGGCCCTGGGGCGGGCGCAGGAAGCTGTCCACCAGGCTTTCGTACTCGCTGAACAGCACGGCGATGATCGCCTGCTTGTTAGGGAAGTGGTAGTACAGATTGCCCGGGGAAATTTCCATATGGGCAGCAATGTGGTTGGTACTGATGCTGCGCTCGCCCTGTTGATTGAACAGCTCCAGGCTGTTCTGCACGATGCGCTCGCTGGTTTTGATCCGTGGGGCCATGGCTTGAGCTTTAATTCAGAGTGCGTTGACGGGCATCTTAGATCTATCCGCGAGCGGATAAAACAAAGCTGTTACAGGATGTCATTTGACTTTTTAGAGCATACACTCTAAAAAGTGCTTCATTACAATAAATCCGGAGCCGACCATGACTGCTGACATTTCCTACCTGCAAAACCTACAGCAGCCGCTGGAAGAGCTTCAGGCCCTGTTTGACGCCCAGCGTGCCGCCTACGCCGCCAACCCGATGCCGCCTGCCGCGCAGCGTCAGCAATGGCTCAAGGCCCTGAAGGATTTATTGAACAGCGAACGCCAGACCCTGATCGATGCGATCAGCCAGGACTTCAGCCATCGCAGCGCCGATGAAACCCTGGTCGCCGAACTGATGCCCAGCCTGCACGGCATTCATTACGCCAGCAAACACCTCAAGGGCTGGATGCGAGCTTCGCGGCGCAAGGTCGGTGTCGCATTCCAGCCCGCCTCTGCCAAAGTCGTTTACCAACCGCTGGGCGTGGTCGGGGTCATCGTGCCGTGGAACTACCCGCTGTACCTGGCCATCGGTCCGTTGGTCGGCGCGCTGTCGGCGGGCAACCGGGTGATGCTCAAGCTCAGTGAGTCGACCCCCTCGACCGGCCTGCTGATGAAGCAACTGCTGGCGCGCATCTTCCCCGAAGACCTGGTATGCGTGGTCCTTGGCGAGGCAGATATTGGCGTGGCGTTTTCACGTCTGCCGTTCGATCACCTGCTGTTCACCGGCGCCACCAGCATCGGCAAACACGTGATGCGCGCCGCTGCGGAAAATCTGACCCCGGTGACCCTTGAGCTGGGCGGCAAGTCCCCAGCCATCGTTTCCCACGATGTACCGCTCAAGGACGCCGCCGAGCGCATCGCCTTCGGTAAAACCCTGAACGCCGGCCAGACCTGCGTGGCCCCGGACTATGTGCTGGTGCCGGAGGATCGCGTGGGAGGTTTCGTCGAAGCCTATCGTTCTGCGGTCCGCGGGTTTTATCCGACGCTGACCGACAACCCGGACTACACCGCGATCATCAATGAGCGACAACTGGCGCGCCTCAACAGCTATATCAGCGACGCCACCAGCAAGGGTGCGCTGCTGATGCCGCTGTTCGACCAGGGCCAGGGCCGCCGCATGAGCCATAGCCTGCTGCTCAATGTCACCGACGAGATGACGGTAATGCAGGACGAAATCTTCGGGCCGCTGTTGCCGATCGTGCCGTACAAGGATCTGGACCAGGCCTTTGCCTACATCAATCAACGCCCGCGCCCACTGGCGCTGTACTACTTCGGCTACGACAAGCGCGAACAACAGCGCGTGCTGCACGAAACCCACTCCGGCGGCGTGTGCCTGAACGACACGCTGCTGCACGTCGCCCAGGATGACATGCCGTTCGGCGGCATCGGTGCCTCGGGCATGGGTCATTATCATGGCCATGAAGGCTTCCTGACCTTCAGCAAGGCCAAGGGTGTCTTGATCAAACAGCGGTTCAACGCGGCGAAACTGATTTACCCGCCGTATGGCAAATCGATCCAGAAGCTGATCCAGAAACTGTTCATCCGCTAACGATCATCACCGCCGGGTAATAACAATAATGAATCCCAGTCTGTCCGATACACCCGCGCTGTCACGGCGCGGGTTGCTTAAATTCAGCCTCGGCGCCAGCGCCTTTCTCGCCACTGCCGGGTTGGGCGCCAGCCTCAGCGGCTGTTCGGCGAGCGTCCCGGCCAATGGCTTCGTCACGCTGCGCAGCGGTGACCTGCTGTTCTTGCGAGCGTTGATTCCGGTCTTGCTCGATGGCGCCGAGACCTCCGAACGGATGCCCGAGGCTGTCGAAGGCACACTTAAAAGCCTGGATTACAACCTCGCGCATCTGTCGCCGGAAATGCTCAAACTGACCCGCCAACTGTTCGATGTGCTGGGCATGGCCGTCACCCGCGGACCGTTGACCGGAATCTGGGGCAGCTGGGAAAACGCCAGCGCCGACGATATCCGGCAATTCCTCGATCGTTGGGAAAACAGCTCGTTGAGCCTGTTGCGCATGGGCCACAGCTCTTTGCTGCAACTGGGGATGATGGCCTGGTACGGCCGCAAGGAATCGTGGGCGCATTGCGGGTATCCCGGGCCGCCCACTGTCTGATACCGAGTCGCCCCCTTCGCGGGCAAGCCACGCTCCCACAGGTTTGAGGTGTTCGCACCTTTTGTGAACGACTCAACACTGTGGGAGCGTGGCTTGCCCGCGAAGGCGCCAGACGCTTCACCGCCTACTCCAACAATAAAAAGAGAACCGAAGATGCCCGTACCCGATCCGTTTCGCGAAGGCATGGCCCGAGGCTGGAAAACCTACAACGGCTCACAACTGACCCAGGACCTGACACTCGAAGCAGACGTGGCGATCATCGGCAGCGGTGCCGGCGGCGGCACCACCGCCGAAATCCTCAGCGCGGCCGGTTACAAAGTGCTGCTGATCGAGGAAGGCCCGCTCAAGACCAGCAGCGACTTCAAACTGCTTGAAGACCAGGCCTACAGCAGCCTCTATCAGGAAGGCATCGGCCGCATGAGCAAGGATGGCGCAATCACCATCCTCCAGGGCCGGGCGGTGGGCGGCACCACGCTGATCAACTGGACTTCCAGTTTCCGCACCCCGGAGCCGACCCTGGAACACTGGGCCAAAGAGCACAACGTCAAGGGTCACAGCCCGGCGGACATGGCGCCGTGGTTCGAGAAAATGGAGCAGCGCCTGGGCGTCGCGCCGTGGATGGTGCCTCCCAATGCCAATAATGATGTGATCCGCAAAGGCTGCCAGGAACTCGGTTACAGCTGGCACGTCATCCCGCGCAACGTTCGCGGCTGCTGGAACCTCGGCTACTGCGGCATGGGCTGCCCGACCAACGCCAAGCAATCGATGATGGTCACCACCATCCCGGCGACCCTGGAAAAAGGCGGCGAGTTGCTTTACCTGGCCCGCGCCGAAAAACTCATGATCAGCGGCGACAAGGTCACCGGCCTGCACTGTTCGGCGATGGATGAACGTTGCGTCGCACCGACCGGGCGCACCATCACGGTCAAGGCGCGGCATTTCGTGTTGGCCGGTGGCGGCATCAACAGCCCGGCCTTGCTGATGCGCTCCGGGGCGCCCGACCCGCACAAGCGCCTGGGCAAACGTACGTTCCTGCACCCGGTGAACATGTCCGCCGCGTTGTTCGACGAAGTCGTCAACCCGTTCTACGGCGCACCGCAGTCGATCTATTCCGACCATTTCCAGTGGCAGGACGGCACCACCGGCAAAATGTCCTTCAAACTGGAGGTCCCACCATTGCATCCGGCGCTGGCCGCCACCTTGTTCGGCGGTTTCGGCCAGGAAAATTCGCAACACATGGCCAACCTGCCCCACACCCACGCCATGCTGGCGTTGCTCCGGGACGGCTTTCACCCGAACAGCCCCGGTGGCAGCGTCGAATTGCGCAGCGACGACACGCCGGTGCTGGATTACCAGCTCTCGCCTTACGCCTGGGATGGCTTGCGCCGGGCATTCCACAGCATGGCCGAGATCCAGTTTGCCGGTGGTGCCAGGGCCGTCATGCCGATGCACGCCGACGCCCGTTACGTGAAGACCCTCGCGGAAGCCCGTACGCTGATCGATGGCCTGAGCCTGGAGTTGTACCGCACGCGCCTGGGCAGTGCCCATGTGATGGGCGGCTGCGCCATGGGTGAAGACCCGAAAAGCGCAGTGACCGACAGCCTCGGCCGGCACCATCAGTTGGGCAATCTGTCGATCCACGACGGCTCGCTGTTCCCCACCAGCATTGGCGCCAATCCGCAATTGTCGGTCTACGGACTGACGGCACAACTGGCGACTTCCCTGGCCGAGCGTTTAAAAAACTCATGAAAATGACGATTATTCCCATCGTCTATAGTGCTTTCTTACCCAACAGGCGACTTGGCCGACCGGGAAGGCTGCGATACCATCCGACTCCCCAACGGATTCCCGCCAGGACGACGCGATGAACCGAGTGTTGTACCCAGGTACCTTCGACCCTATTACCAAGGGCCATGGCGATCTGGTCGAACGCGCCTCGCGCCTGTTCGATCACGTGATCATCGCCGTCGCCGCCAGCCCGAAGAAAAACCCGCTGTTTCCTCTGGAACAACGGGTGGAACTGGCGCGCGAGGTCACTAAACATCTGCCGAACGTAGAAGTCGTCGGTTTCTCGACGCTGCTGGCGCATTTCGCCAAAGAGCAGAATGCCAACGTGTTCCTGCGTGGTTTGCGCGCGGTGTCGGACTTCGAATACGAATTCCAGCTGGCCAACATGAACCGCCAACTGGCGCCGGACGTGGAAAGCCTGTTCCTGACCCCGTCCGAGCGTTATTCGTTCATCTCCTCGACGCTGGTCCGTGAAATTGCGGCCCTGGGTGGCGATATCACCAAGTTCGTACACCCTGCGGTGGCGGACGCCCTGACCGAGCGCTTCAAGAAATAACCCCGCAATACTGTAGGAGCGAGCCTGCTCGCGATGGACGTCAACGATAACGCGGGAAACCTGACACCCCGCGGTGTTCTCGGCTTCATCGCCAGCAAGCTGGCTCCTACAGTACGTCGCACCTGCGTGCAACACGGGCGCCAATGCGGCACAATTGTACGCATTGGTTTATTGCGCCCGGGCCTGCCGCCCCGGCTGGAGTTAGCATGTCCCTGATCATCACCGACGATTGCATCAACTGCGACGTCTGCGAACCCGAGTGCCCGAACGCCGCCATTTCCCAGGGCGAAGAGATCTACGTGATCGACCCGAACCTGTGCACCCAGTGTGTCGGCCACTACGACGAACCGCAGTGCCAGCAGGTCTGCCCGGTGGATTGCATTCCACTGGACGAAGCCCATCCGGAGACTGAAGAACAGTTGATGGAGAAGTACCGCAAGATTACCGGCAAGGCTTGAATGTTGTAGTGTTCTTTCGGGCGTCATCGCGAGCAAGCTCGCTCCCACATTAGATCTGCGCCGTTCACAAATCCCCTGTGGGAGCGAGCTCGCTCGCGATGGGGCCATCAGCCACGCCGAGTCTCTAACGGATTGCCGCGCATATCAGCTCTGACAACGCGGGCAAAAAACGCTGGCGCGCTGCCCCAGTTTCACTTCCCGCAGCCCCGTCCCACAAACCTTGCAGTGCTCACCACCACGGCCGTACACGAACAGCTCCTGCTGGAAATAACCAGGCTGACCGTCACCACCGATAAAGTCCCGCAGCGTGGTACCGCCGCGCTCGATGGCGGCCGCCAGGATGCGCTTGATCTCGATGGCCAGTTTCAAATACCGCGCACGGGAAATGCTCTTGGCTTCGCGGCGCGGGTCGATTCCAGCAGCGAACAACGCTTCGGTCGCATAGATATTGCCGACGCCCACCACCACCGCGTTATCCATGATGAACGGCTTGACCGCCATCGAACGGCCACGGGACTGCTGGAACAGGCGCTCGCCGTCGAACAGGTCGGTCAGCGGTTCCGGCCCCAGGCGAATCAGCAATTCGTGATTGAGCGGATCGAGGCTCCAGAGCATGGCGCCGAAGCGCCGCGGGTCGGTGTAACGCAGGGCCAGGCCCGACTCCAGTTCGATGTCCACATGCTCATGCTTGGCCGCCGGCAACCCGGCCTCCACCAGACGCAAGTTGCCTGACATGCCCAAATGGCTGATCAAGGTGCCGACTTCGGCGTTGATCAGCAGGTACTTGGCGCGCCGCTCCACCAATACGATGCGCTGGCCGGACAGGCGCACATCAAGGTCCTCAGGGATCGGCCAGCGCAGACGGCGATCACGCACGATCACCCGGCTGACGCGCTGGCCTTCCAGGTAAGGCGCGATGCCGCGACGGGTGGTTTCGACTTCTGGCAATTCAGGCATGGTGCTCTCGGATCAGGCGCATGGCCTGGAAAGGTCCGACGCTCAGCGATGAGTGCCGAGGTCGCGGATCGTCTGCTTGAGGGTCTCGAAGTCGTAGTCCGAGAGGCCGACATAATCGAGCACCAGCGGCGCGATGCTGTTCCACTCGTGATCTTCGGCCTGATTGCCCAGCACCCGATGCGACGCGCAAATGTGCTCGGCCATTTTCAGGATCGCCAACAGGTTCTTCAACGAACTGTTGCGCGAAGTCTCATCGCTGAATACCGCCAACGCATTGTGGTGATTGGCGATCGCCGCGCTCACGTGCTCCGGCAGACGCCAGGACTTGGCTGTGTAATAACCGACCACCGAGTGATTGGTATTGAACACCTGATTCTCCGTGTCCACCACCCGGCATTCGGCGCTGGCGTTGGCATAGGCCTGCTCCAGAACACCCATGTAGTCGGGGAAACGCTGGAGCATCAAGGGCACGCCGCAGTCGTGGAACAGGCCCAGGGCATAGGCTTCGTCGCCATTTTCAACGCCAATGCGCTTGGCCAGGGTCAGGCAAGTCATGGCCACGTCCTGAGCGGTGTCCCAGAAACGGTTCAGGGTGACAATGGTGTCGTCATTCATCTCGCCCTTGATCGACTGCGCATTGATCAGGTTGATGACCGAGCGGCTGCCCAGCAGATTGACCGCGCGCTGGATCGAGGCAATCTTGTTGCTCAGCCCGTAATACGGCGAATTGACGATCTTCAGGAGGGAACCGGAAAGACCCGGATCCTGGGATATCAGCTTGGCAATGACTTCCAGATCCGGGTCGGGCATGTACTGCTCCATCTGCAAATCCACCATGATCTGCGGCTGGGCCGGTACGCTGATGCCCTGCAGGGCTTGTTGGATCTGTTCGGAAGTCAGCTCTTGGGACATAGGTACACACTCTGGGTCAGACGGCGATTCTAACCTTTATGAAGTTGGATCCGACATACCAAATCGCAAGACAACCCTCGCCACATGTCCACTTGCAGGCCAATCCGGGGTCTCAACACGCTATACTCCCGCTCTTTTTTCCGGAGCGACGACATGTCCCTGCCTAGCCTGCGCCTCAAAGCCAACGCCGACCGTCGTCTGCGCAACGGTCACTTGTGGGTCTACAGCAACGAAATCGATGTAGCCGCTACGCCATTGCACGGTTTCAAGGCCGGTGACCAGGCGATCCTCGAAGCCGCCGGCGGCAAGCCGCTGGGCATCGTTGCCATGAGCCCGAACAACCTGATCTGCGCCCGTGTGCTGTCGCGCGACATCAAGCTGCCGCTGGACAAATCGCTGCTGGTGCACCGCCTGAACGTGGCACTGTCCCTGCGCGAGCGCCTGTTCGACAAGCCGTTCTATCGCCTGGTCTACGGCGACTCCGACCTGCTGCCAGGCCTGGTGGTCGACCGTTTCGGCGATATCCTGGTGGTGCAGATCGCTTCGGCGACCATGGAAGCCCATAAAGACGACGTGATCGCGGCGCTGACCCAAGTGCTCAAGCCAAGCGGCATCCTGTTCAAGAACGACTCCGCCGCCCGTGACGCCGAAGGCCTCACCCGCTATGTCGAAACCGTGTTCGGCCTGGTGCCGGAATGGGTCGCACTGGAAGAGAACGGCGTGAAATTCGAAGCACCGGTCATCCAGGGCCAGAAAACCGGCTGGTTCTACGACCACCGCATGAACCGCGCACGCCTGGCGCCGTACGCCAAAGGCAAACGCGTGCTGGACCTGTACAGCTACATCGGCGGCTGGGGTGTGCAGGCTGCAGCGTTCGGCGCCAGTGAAGTGTTCTGCGTCGACGCGTCGGCCTTCGCCCTTGACGGCGTCGAGCGCAACGCCGCGCTGAACGGCTTCGCCGACAAGATGACCTGCATCGAGGGCGACGTGTTCGAAGCCCTCAAAGAACTGAAAGCCAGCGAAGAACGCTTCGACGTGATCGTGGCCGACCCGCCGGCGTTCATCAAACGCAAGAAAGACATGAAAAACGGCGAAGGCGCCTACCGCCGCCTGAACGAGCAAGCCATGCGCCTGCTCACCAAGGACGGCATCCTGGTCAGCGCATCCTGCTCGATGCACCTGCCGGAAGACGACCTGCAGAACATCCTGCTGACCAGCGCCCGCCACCTGGACCGCAACATCCAGATGCTGGAACGCGGCGGCCAGGGGCCGGATCATCCGGTGCATCCGGCGATTGCCGAGACTCGCTACATCAAGAGCATTACTTGCCGGTTGTTGCCAAACAGCTGATTGCACCATTTTATTGGGGGGGAGCGACTTGCCCCCCCAAAACACATACAAAACTTCTCGCCTCCCCCCTAGCGGTACGCTACGTTATTGTTATTTATTCAAAAACTACAAAGCCAATTAATATGTAGGACCTTTCCGACAACATTATTAGAATATTCTTACTCAACATCCTCTTGAAAAAATATCACCGACACCTATGATTGAGCTGTCACTACGAAGTGACATTTACTTAAATCACAAGGAGTTCCAACCATGAAAACAATTACTCTGGAAGCTTCCCACATTGCAAACTTGGCTTTTCTGGTTTCCAAGAAAGCCTGATAAGTAAATGAAGCGCTGGGGAGTGCCGGCTACTCAGCGCTTTACAGGGCACCACCCAGAGAATCAATTAACATGCAAATAAACCCTCATGTATTCATACTTCCGCGCACCCCCAACCAAATAATCTGGGATTACAAAAATCACAAACAGTTTGAACTCAACCTTGAGTATTCAACCCGACTTGCCGAGCTAATCAAAAACCCAAACAATTTCAACGACTCAAATGAAATTGACTCTCAACTTTTTAGTGCAGGAATCCTTACAAACACCAAGTCCACCCACACAAAATGGGGCTGGGATGAACTATCAAAAATATTCCATATTGGCACCAAGAACATCCCTTGCGATCACGTTCCGCAAGATATCCATGAATGGTCAACCCTATATCTCGATCATTGTACAAACGTCCTCAACACCTCCCCCCCTCCAACCAGAGTCGCGGAATGCTTGGCTCGCGACCTAACTGCCCTACCATTCCCTTCTTGCCTGCCGGAGCGCTCCCTAGCAAACGTTCTGATTGAACGAAAAACCTGCCGCACTTTCACAGGTGAAGCTATTTCACTAGAGATCATCAGTACACTTCTTTACCTGACCCTCGGATATTTGCATGAGCGCGAAAACGAAATCGATGAAAGCACTGCCGAAGGCCTCGGAGCCCGGCGAAGCAGTCCATCTGGTGGTGGGCTAAATGCCTGTGAAGGCTTTCTTCAGGTTCAAAACGTGGTTGGTCTTAAAAACGGTTTCTACGCCTATCATCCCACGGTGCACGCGCTGAGCTTCGTCAACCATTTGCCCGATCAACCGTTAGGGCATCTTCTATCCGGGCAACACTTCATCAATAACCTGCCAGTTGGATTGTTCATAACCTGTAGATTCGACAAGCTTTGGTGGAAATATGAGCACTCGCGAGCCTATCGAATGGCTTACATCGAAGCTGGCCATATTTCCCAGACATTCCAACTAGCAGCCACCGCACTGGGGTTGAAGACTTGGTTGACCGGCGCATTGACAGATGATCAGGTGGAAGCGTTGTTGGGGTTGGAAGATAGTCCAGAGCAAGTGTTGTTTTTTGTTGGTTGCGGCAAGAGTGACGGGCAAGTGATGTGCAAAGAGTTGAAATCGCTGCTAACTGCGCAGGAGTAGGGGCAATGAACAGCTCCCCAAACGACCGCATCATGTGGGCCCGCCGTTTCACCCTTGGTGACTGGAACACACGATCCTCAGTCAGAAGCAGTGAGCACTGCTATCTATTACCCTCAGACTTAAATGAACAACTAGAAACTCGATATTGGTTTCCACCGGCCTTTCTTTTCTATCTAAATCACCCAGCGATCAAAGCAAAAAACAAAGCAATCGCTCAACGCCTTTCTGCTAACCATTTGGTGCACTTTCTTGACTACACTACCTTGCTTGAACACCGCATCGTCAACCGATCAGTTGAAATCATCGCCCACGACGAACTGGGCATTGCTATTCCTACAAGGATGAAAACAGCTGCACTGCAGCTATACACTGATGAAGGCTATCACGCGCTGTTCTCCAGTAATCTTGCCGAACAGATTGCGGACCTTTATGGCATGACTGACCGGCCGGTCATGCCCCTACGAATAACCCGACTGAATGAACTGATCGATCGCACATCGACCAAGCACAAAGCATTGGTGTGGTTTCTTGTGGGCTTCGTCTCGGAAACGATTATCGCCAAGGAGCTGCTCGAGGCTTGCCGCGATGTTTTGGTGAGCACCGTTCAGGAAATGCTCAGAGACCATCTCGCTGACGAGGCGCGACACAGTCGCTACTTCTGCGAGGTGTTTCATTATTTTTGGCAGAACTTTAGCGGCGTTCAGCGCGCAGAAGCCGCCAAGCTGCTCATAGAGATTCTGCTTATTTTCTTTGAAACAGATGAATGCTGGATCAGCGGGAGCCTACGCAGCGTCGGCCTTAGCGAAAAGTCAGTTGCACAAATTATTGCTTGTATGTCGGACGAGCACGCTCGTCTTCTTCGCATCCGATCGAGTGCCAGCGCCACATTTCAAGCATTGAAAGAGGCTGGGTTCTTTGACCTGCCTACCAATAGGCAACTGTTCTCCCAAGCAGGGCTTATTGATGAATGATGAAAAATATGCGGTAAGTGCAAAAAAGCGCCGGGCAGCGGTTGTTCTATTAATGACGATGGTATTACTCGGCGTCTTCCCCCTGGACGTTTTGCTGCCCTCCTTCCCCGCGCTGGCGAAACACTTCCAGACCACGCCTTCCAACATCGCACTATCCATCAGCCTGTTTGCCATCGGCCTCTCTCTTTCCCAACTGGTGATCGGACCGCTCTCGGACACTATCGGCCGCAAACGTCTGCTCTTGGCAGGTATGGCGGTTTCGATCGTGGGAGCCGCCGGCTGCCTGCTGACCACCGAACTCGAAGGGTTCCTGGTGTTCCGCGTGGTCCAGGCCATCGGCTGCGGTTGCTTCGTGCTGTCGCAGGCGCTAGTCCAGGATCTGTTTGAAGGCAAGGAGCGGGATCGGCTGCGGATTCTGATGGTCACGGCCAGCGGGGTATTCATTTCCGTCTCGCCGTTGTTGGGCAGTGTCTTGCAGCAAGCACTTGATTGGCCCGGTAGCTTTTTCCTGTTTATAGCCTTGGCCGTCGTCGTGTTTCTGAAGGCGTGTTTCATGCTGGAAGACCAGCGACCTGCCGTGACTTCACGCCAAAACATTTTCCACGCCTATCGTCGGGTGTGTGGCAATGCGAGCTTCTTGGGCTATTGGTTAATCGCGGCCATCGCTTTTACCTGCCATTTTTCCTTTATCGTCGTTTCGCCGTTGATCTTCATGGATCAGCTACGCATGTCGCCCTATGCATTCTCCCTGACCCTTCTGCTCTATGGCGCGGCTTATATCATTGGAGGCATCGCCGCCCGGATGCTTTCCAGCCGGATAACACCCAATACTCAAATCATCGTCGGCTTGGGCCTGATTTTCTTCTCGGGAGTGGTGATGCTTTTACTCGCAAGCAGGCTTGGACTTTCGACCCTGACGGTATTGGTGCCGATGATCATCTGCACCGCCGGCACGACCATTGCCCGCCCCATTGCCACATCCAAAGCGATGGACGTGTTTGCGGACAACGCCGGCACTTCGGCGTCGGCCGGGAACACACTGGTTTTCATTTTTGGCGGCTTGACCAGCGCATTGATCAATCTAAGTGGTATAGATCTGCAAACGACCCTGGCACTGGCGTTCCTGCTGCTCAGCGCGGTGGCGCTCGGCCTTAATACCCTGATCAATCGCCGCCCTTCCTGTAGGAGCGAGCTTGCTCGCGATGGTCGTCAACGATAACGCGGGGAGTCTGGTGCCCCGCGGTGTTCTCGGGTCCATCGCGAGCAAGCTCGCTCCTACATTTACATGACATATCCAGAACCACTGTCACTGCGACAAGCACCCATTGCGTACCTATCGTTTCTCTTCACATCTCAGAAGAGGACAACGGAATGTCCAACACGCCGAAAGCCCATAATTTACGTACCGGTCGTCATTCAGGGCCTGGTCGCATCTATCTCCTGACCGCGGTCACCCATGAACGGCAACCGATCTTCAACGATTGGCGCATGGGTCGTCTGGTGGTGCAGGAATTTAGAAAAGCTCAGGAAACCGGAAATGCCACTTCTATAGCCTGGGTGGTTATGCCGGACCACTTTCATTGGCTGGTGGAACTGCATAACGGTGATCTGCCAAAACTGATGCAAGCCACCAAATCCCGCTGTGCACGACACATCAATCAGCAGCGAAGCCTGTGTGCACCTGTATGGCAAAAGGGTTACTTCGACCGGGCCTTGCGTCGCGAGGAAGATTTGAAAGCAGCAGCCCGATACATCATCGCCAACCCATTGCGCGCCGGGCTTGTCGCTCATGTAGGTGATTACTCGCTGTGGGATGCCATTTGGCTCTAATTCATATCCCCTGTAGGAGCGAGCTTGCTCGCGATGGTCGTCAACGATAACGCGGGAAACCTGGTACCCCGCGGCGCTCTCAGGTTTATCGCGAGCAGGCTCGCTCCTTCAGGAAATGGAGTGCCCGCACGTCTTGTGAATGCTACCTCCAGGTTTGCAGGCATTCCCTCCAGCCGCCAGCCGTGTAGAATCGCGAACATTCATCGCCAGTCATCCCCGGCGGGTTTATGAGCTCAAGCTGAAGCGCGCGGCGATCCCGCAAAGTTATCGGCAACTTCCGGACACGCGGCCATTTCTGAGTGTTCCAGACGTCAATAGAAGCTCACTTCCCTTTTGATACCTGATTAGCCGCCCGGAGTGCTTCATGCCTGATTACCGCTCGAAAACATCCACCCACGGCCGCAACATGGCCGGCGCCCGCGCACTGTGGCGCGCCACGGGGATGAAAGATGACGACTTCAAGAAGCCGATCATCGCCATTGCCAACTCGTTCACCCAGTTCGTACCGGGCCACGTGCACCTCAAGGACCTGGGGCAACTGGTCGCCCGCGAGATCGAACGCGCTGGCGGCGTGGCCAAGGAATTCAACACCATCGCTGTCGATGACGGCATCGCCATGGGCCACGACGGCATGCTGTATTCGCTGCCGAGCCGCGAGATCATCGCCGACTCCGTCGAGTACATGGTCAACGCCCACTGCGCCGACGCCATCGTGTGCATTTCCAACTGCGACAAGATCACCCCTGGCATGCTGATGGCGTCCCTGCGCCTGAACATCCCGGTGATCTTCGTCTCCGGCGGCCCGATGGAAGCCGGCAAGACCAAACTCGCCTCCCACGGCCTCGACCTGGTCGACGCCATGGTGATCGCCGCCGACTCCAGCGCTTCTGACGAGAAAGTCGCTGAGTACGAGCGCAGCGCCTGCCCGACCTGCGGTTCGTGCTCCGGCATGTTCACCGCCAACTCGATGAACTGCCTGGTTGAAGCGCTGGGCCTGGCCTTGCCGGGCAACGGTTCGACCCTGGCCACCCACAGCGACCGCGAGCAGCTGTTCCTGCAGGCCGGCCGCACCATCGTCGAGCTGTGCAAGCGTTACTACGGCGAGAACGACGAGTCGGTATTGCCGCGCAACATCGCCAACTTCCAGGCCTTCGAAAACGCCATGACCCTGGACATCGCCATGGGCGGTTCCACCAACACCATCCTGCACTTGCTGGCCGCCGCCCAGGAAGCCGAGATCGATTTCGACCTGCGCGACATCGACCGCCTGTCCCGTCACGTGCCGCAACTGTGCAAGGTCGCGCCGAACATCCAGAAGTACCACATGGAAGACGTGCACCGTGCCGGCGGCATCTTCAGCATCCTCGGTTCGCTGGCCCGTGGCGGCCTGCTGCACACCCAGCTGCCGACCGTGCACAGCCGCAGCATGGAAGAAGCCATCGCCAAGTGGGACATCACCCAGACCAACGACGAAGCCGTGCACCACTTCTTCAAGGCAGGTCCTGCGGGCATCCCGACGCAAACCGCGTTCAGCCAGTCGACCCGTTGGGAAACCCTGGACGACGACCGTGAAAACGGCTGCATCCGCAGTGTCGAGCACGCTTACTCGAAAGAAGGCGGCCTGGCCGTGCTTTACGGCAACATCGCCCTGGACGGTTGCGTAGTGAAAACCGCAGGTGTCGACGAGTCGATCCACGTCTTCGAAGGCAACGCCAAGATCTTCGAAAGCCAGGACAGCGCCGTACGCGGCATCCTCGCCGACGAAGTGAAGGAAGGCGACATCGTCATCATTCGCTACGAAGGTCCGAAAGGCGGCCCGGGCATGCAGGAAATGCTCTACCCGACCTCGTACCTGAAATCCAAAGGCCTGGGCAAAGCCTGCGCCCTGCTCACCGACGGCCGTTTCTCCGGCGGCACCTCGGGCCTGTCCATCGGCCACGCTTCGCCTGAAGCGGCTGCCGGCGGCGCGATCGGCCTGGTGCAGGACGGCGACAAGGTGCTGATCGACATTCCGAACCGCTCGATCAACCTGTTGGTCAGCGACGAAGAACTGGCCGCTCGCCGCGTCGAGCAGGACAAGAAAGGCTGGAAACCGGTGGAAGTGCGTCCACGTAAAGTGACCACCGCACTGAAAGCCTACGCTCTGTTGGCCACCAGTGCCGACAAGGGTGCCGTGCGTAACAAGGCGATGCTTGACGGGCTGTAAACGTCGGTTGTCTGAATAAAAATGCCCCGCCCAGTGCGGGGCATTTTTGTTTGCACAGATCCACTGTAGGAGCGAGCTTGCTCGCGATGGTCGTAAACGATGACGCGTACTTTCTGATTTAACGCGTTGTCCTTGCGTCCATCGCGAGCAAGCTCGCTCCTACAGTTAACAGCGTTCCCATTATTCCTGCGGGTCGAGGTTATCCAGCGCCTGGTTCACCGCCAGTTCGCCCAGCATGATGACCTGCGCAATCCCCAGCATCGTGCTGCGTTGAGAGCCTTCCAGCAATCCGGCGAAATCACTGGCCATGACATTGGCCGAGGCGAGGGATTCGCAGGCGTGGGCCAAGAGGGTTTCGGTGTCGAGGCCCGGTGCGATGACGAATGTTTGGCTGGGTTTGCGCGGGGTGGAATTGATGCGGGTGGACAGGTTGTCGCAATCGGGAGGATCGGGGGTAACTTTCAACATTTGATGGAACTCCGGGTGAGAAAAATGGAGCCATCAACCTCGCTACCAAACGAGGGTGGCGGCCATACGCAGGTTGGTAGACCGGTCACCAGGAACCCGGCGCGTCCGAAGATGCCCTGCGCATGGCCACCATATGAGCAGAGACAGAAACGACCCCTGCAAAGGGTGGCGCAATGCGCCGAGGTGAACACGGGCTACCAAACCCGATCACTGATGTTCAGTGACGCGGAAACGATAGAAGCCGCCCCCCAGGCGCACAAGCCGGCGGATTCTGGCGTAGTCGTAGTCCCTTACGCAAGAATGCGTAGGTTGCGACTGTCAGGAGATGTCGATCAGGCAGAGGCTTTGAGTGCACCGACTGGCCCCTTCGCGAGCAAGCCCGCTCCCACAAGGGATCTGCGTTGATCACAGATCCAGTGTGGGAGCGGGCTTGCTCGCGAAGGCAGCGACTCGGTCTTACTGAATCTCTTCCGGCTTGACGATCACCCAGTTCTTGTCGGCAGTCACCGTCAAACCTTCCTTGGCCTGGGCCGCGGCGTTCTTGGCCATCATGCCTTGGATCTGGGTCATGTACTTGTCCTTGCGGTTGACCCACAGGTGGATGCCGCCCTTGGCCACGTCAACACTGTGGAACAGCATGTAGCCGTCGCTGCTCGGGGTATCGCCGCCCACCAGCACCGGTTTTTTCCACTGATCGATGTAGGTCAGGATCGCCGCCTGTTTGCCGGCCATCCAGGTCGCCGGGGTCCACAGGTACGGCGTCAGTTCCAGACCGAGGTTGGCCTTCTCGTCATATTTGCCGTCAGTGATCTGCTTGCGCGCGGTGGTCAGTTCGCCGGTCTTCGGGTCCTTGAGCAGCAGCGACACGCCGATCACGTTCTGCGGCTTGACGTTGTAGCCGTACTTCGGATCGGCCGCGACCATGCGCACGAGTTCTTCGGAGGCAGCGGTCATCACGTAGACCTCGATGCCGTTCTCCATCAGCTTGTTGTACAGCTCTTGCTGGCCGGTGAAGATTTTCGGCGGGTTGATGTCGAGTTTCTTGACCACGTCGCCTTCGTAGTAAGTCGCCGGCACCGGCTTGCCGGACGCCATCATCTCGTCGACATAGCCCTTGAGTTCCTTGAGGGTAAAGCCGGAGAAGACCTGGGCGACCCATGGATAGCAAACCATGTCGTCGAGTTCGCAGAGGCGGTAGTAGTAGCTGAACAGGCTTTCCTTGTGGTCGGCGGTGTCCTTGAACGGAATCAGTTTCAGGGAGGGATCGAGCTTGTCTCGGGTGATCAGGCCCTTGTTTTCCATGAATGGCAGCAACGACTCTTCGAGGTCGTAGCGGTAACTGGTGTTGTCCATGTCGAACACCGCGTAGTTACCCTTGTTGGCGTTGGCGGCGATCATCGCGTCCAGCGCCTTGGCCTGATCGGCTGGCCAGTGTTTCAGATCCGTTGCGAAAACCTGGCCGGCAAGACCCAGGCAAAGTGCTGCAGCGAGTAATTTCGGTGCGAACTTCATTGGCATGCTTCCCTTATTAAAAGATCCTGAATGTGAAAGACATCGACGCTAACAAATAAGTGTGACAGTCCTCGTCTGTCAGCGACCGCCCGCGTCCCTTTCGCGCCAGTTGCATTTCTGACAGCGACATCCGCTTATTCCAAAAACGACGGATATCATACGTTTTTGATATTAATTCATTAGTTTTCAAGCTGTTAGGCTTGCCGGTTCGCGGTTGCCCAAGGGTGCAACCGGCACAAGTCTTATCGGAGTCTTCATGAATCTGCCGCTGATCCTCAATCTGCTGGTGTTCCTCGCCCTGCTCTTCGGCCTGGCGCAAACCCGCCACACGACATGGAGCCTGGCGAAAAAAGTCCTGCTCGCGCTGGTGCTGGGCGTGGCGTTCGGTGTGGCGTTGCACACTGTCTACGGTGCCGGCAACCCGGTGCTGAAAACCTCGATCGGCTGGTTCGATCTGGTGGGCAACGGCTATGTGCAGTTGCTGCAAATGATCGTGATCCCGCTGGTGTTCGCCTCGATCCTCAGCGCCGTGGCCCGCCTGCACAACGCCTCGTCGTTGGGCAAGATCAGCTTCCTGACTATCGGCACGCTGCTGTTCACCACGGCCATTGCGGCGCTGATCGGCATCGGCCTGACCAACCTGTTCGGCCTGACCGCCGAAGGCCTGGTGGCCGGCACTCAGGAAATGGCGCGCCTGCAAACCATCCAGACCGACTACGCCGGCAAGGTCGCCGACCTGAATGTGCCGCAGCTGCTGCTGTCGTTCATTCCGCAAAACCCCTTCGCCGACCTGGCGCGGGCCAAGCCGACGTCGATCATCAGCGTGGTGATTTTCGCTGCGTTCCTGGGTGTCGCGGCGCTGCAATTGCTCAAGGATGATGCCGAGAAAGGTCAGAAAGTGATCAACGCCATCGACACCCTGCAAGCCTGGGTGATGCGTCTGGTGCGCCTGGTGATGAAGCTGACCCCGTACGGCGTGTTGGCGCTGATGACCAAAGTGGTCGCCGGTTCCAACCTGCAAGACATCATCAAGCTCGGCAGTTTCGTGGTGGTGTCCTACATCGGCCTGGGCTTGATGTTCGTGGTGCATGGCGTGCTGGTGTCGGCCGCCGGGATCAACCCGCTGCGGTTCTTCCGCAAGATTTGGCCGGTACTGACGTTTGCCTTCACCAGCCGCTCCAGCGCAGCGACGATTCCGTTGAGCATCGAAGCGCAGACCAGCCGCCTGGGCATCCCGCAGTCTATCGCCAGTTTCGCCGCCTCGTTCGGCGCGACCATTGGCCAGAACGGCTGTGCCGGTCTTTACCCGGCGATGTTGGCGGTGATGGTGGCGCCGACCGTGGGCATCAACCCGCTGGACCCGCTGTGGATCGCGACGCTGGTGGCGATTGTGACGCTGAGCTCGGCCGGTGTGGCCGGAGTGGGTGGCGGCGCGACGTTCGCCGCGCTGATCGTGCTGCCGGCGATGGGTTTGCCGGTGTCACTGGTGGCGTTGCTGATTTCGGTCGAGCCGCTGATTGATATGGGGCGTACGGCGCTGAACGTGAGCGGTTCGATGACGGCCGGGGCGATCACCAGTCAGGTGATGCAGCAGACGGACAAGGCGCTGCTGGATGCCGATGAGCATTCGGCGTTGGCGCACGCTTAAATCCTCCAACAACTCAGGAGGCCCCTTCGCGAGCAAGCCCGCTCCCACATTGGTCCTGCGGCGTACATAGATTCTGTATTCGCAGAAGATCAAATGTGGGGGCGGGCTTGCTCGCGAAGCTCTTAAGCTTTTTCCCACACTTCGAAGTTGTACGCCGGCTTGTCACCTTCCGCCGGATTCGGCACATCCGACACCAGTTTCCATTCCTTCAAATCAAACTCTGGAAACCACGCATCCCCTTCCGGGCTCAGCGCCACGCGGGTCAGGTACAACCGATCAGCCTGCGCCAGCCCTTGCGCATACAACTGCGCGCCGCCAATCAGCATCAATTCATCGACGCCCTGTTCCTTCGCCCATGCTTCGGCGCGAACGACGGCGGCTTCCAGCGACGGATAAACCTCTGCGCCTTCGAGCTGCAAATCCGCCTGGCGACTGACCACGATGTTCAGGCGGCCCGGCAGCGGACGACCGAGGGAATCCCAAGTCTTGCGACCCATGATGATCGGCTTGCCGAGGGTGGTGGCCTTGAAATATTTGAAGTCCCCCGGCAAGTGCCAGGGCATGCTGTTGTCGACGCCGATCACACGGTTTTCACCGAGGGCTGCAATCAGGCTGAGGGGGAGTGATTTAGTCATGCCGGCGAGGATACCAGAGCCTCGCTTTCGCCGATAAGCGCCACAGCGGTTATGCTCACAGCTCATTTAAGCGACGGGATGCCGCGTGACTGAACTCAATACCCTCTGGCTGACAGAAACCATCCGCCTGCGCGAAGAACACGCAGGCCCACTGGAAGACTTGGAAGCCAACCGACTGGCCCGCAGCGCCGGCGGCGATTTGCCGGCGCGCATTCAACGCCGCGCCCTGTGGCTGGCTGAACGCGATGGCCTGACTACAGCACTCAAACACTGGCTGCAAGGCGCACGACTGGCGCTGATCGTAATGGCCGTGCTGGCGGTGATCAGCGGCGCCGGCCTGGCCTTCGCGGCTATGGGCGACGGCCTGCACCCTGTGAATGTGTTCTGGGCCCTGGGCAGCCTGCTCGGGCTTAATCTGGTCCTGCTGCTGAGTTGGGCCCTGGGGCTGGTGTTTGCCGGCGAACACGGCGCCAGCCTCGGACGCCTGTGGCTATGGCTCAGTGAAAAACTCGCTCGTGACGCCAAAGCCGCGCAGTTGGCCCCCGCCCTGCTCCTGTTACTGCAACGGCAGAAACTCAATCGCTGGGCCATCGGCGTGCTGGTCAACAGCCTGTGGTTACTGGCGATGATCAGCGCGCTGGTGATCCTGCTGATGTTGATGGCGACCCGGCGCTACGGCTTCGTCTGGGAAACCACGATCCTCGGTGCCGACACCTTTATCGCCGTCACCCAGGCGCTGGGTGCGTTGCCGGCCCTGCTTGGCTTCAGTGTGCCGACCGTGGAGATGATTCGCGCCAGTGGCGATGCCGCACTGAACATCGAAAGCGCTCGCCAGGCCTGGGCCGCCTGGCTGGTGGGTGTGCTGCTGGTCTACGGCGTTTTGCCGCGCCTGCTGCTCGCGCTGTTTTGCCTGTGGCGCTGGAAGACAGGGCAAACGGCGCTGCGTCTGGATTTGAACCTGCCAGGTTATGCGCAGCTGCGCGAACGCTTGATGCCCACCAGCGAGCGCCTCGGCGTCAGCGATGCGGCACCAGCGCAACTGCATCGCGTGGAAAGCGGTGTCACCGAGCAGCAAAGCGACGGTGCGCTGTTGGTCGCCATCGAACTGGACGACCAGCGTCCGTGGCCACCGCAGTTGCCGAAAAGCGTGAATAACGCCGGGATCCTCGACAGTCGCGAATCGCGGCACAAACTCCTCGAACAACTGAGCCGCTTTCCCCCGGCGCGCCTGGCCATCGCCTGCGATCCACGGCGTTCACCGGATCGCGGCAGCCTGGCCTTGATTGCCGAACTGGCCCGCAGCGCCAGCGCCACCCGCGTGTGGTTGTTGCAAGCGCCGCCCGGTGAAGCGCTGGACGCCGAACGCCTGGGCGACTGGCACGTGGCGCTGCAACAGCTTGAGTTGCCGTTTGCCGATTGTGCACCGATGAACTGGCTGGAGACGGGTCATGACTGACACCAGGAAGCAGCCTCTGAAACTCGCCGTGGTCGGCCACACCAACGTCGGTAAAACCTCGTTGTTGCGCACCCTGACCCGCGACGTCGGTTTCGGTGAAGTGTCCCATCGTCCCAGTACCACGCGGCACGTCGAAGGCGCCCGTCTTTCGGTGGACGGCGAGCCGCTGCTCGACCTCTACGACACCCCCGGCCTGGAAGACGCCATCGCCCTGCTCGATTATCTCGAACGCCTGGAACGCCCAGGTGAACGCCTCGACGGCCCGGCACGCCTGGCGCGTTTCCTTGATGGCAGCGAAGCCCGGCAACGCTTCGAACAGGAAGCCAAGGTGCTGCGCCAGTTGCTGGCGTCGGATGCCGGTCTTTATGTGATCGACGCCCGTGAGCCGGTGCTGGCCAAGTATCGCGACGAGCTGGAAGTGTTGGCCAGTTGCGGCAAACCCTTGCTGCCGGTACTGAATTTCGTCAGTAGCGCCAACCACCGCGAACCGGCCTGGCGTGAAGCGCTGGCGCGGCTGGGCTTGCATGCCCTGGTGCGTTTCGACAGTGTCGCGCCGCCAGAAGATGGCGAACGTCGACTCTATGAAAGTCTGGCCCTGTTGCTGGAAACGGCCCGGCCGCAACTCGAGCGCCTGATCGCCGATCAGCAGGCCCAGCGTCTGGCTCGCCAGCAAAGCGCGGAGCGATTGATTGCCGAATTGCTGATCGATTGCGCGGCTTGCCGGCGCAGCGTGGTCAGTGAAGCCGAGCAGGAACAACAGGCGATCAGCGAATTGCGCAAAGCCGTACGCCAGCGCGAGCAGCGCTGCGTCGAGGCCCTGCTCAAGCTCTACGCCTTCCGCCCAGAGGATGCCGCGGCCAGTGATTTGCCGCTGCTCGATGGCCGTTGGGGTGATGATTTGTTCAATCCGGAAACCCTCAAGCAACTGGGTGTGCGCGTCGGTGGTGGAATTGCTGCAGGCGCCGCTGCCGGGGCCGGGGTCGATTTGCTCGTGGGCGGGATTACACTCGGCGCCGCTGCACTGGCCGGCGCCATCGCCGGTGGCGCCCTGCAAACCGCGCGCAGTTATGGCAGCCGCTTGCTGGGCAAGATCAAGGGCCAGCGCGAACTCACGGTGGATGACAACGTGCTGCGCCTGCTGGCGCTGCGCCAGCGGCAATTGCTGCAAGCGCTGAACGCCCGTGGGCATGCGGCGATGGACAGCATCCAGGTGGCCACGCCTCAGGACAAGAGCTGGCGCGAAGGCAAGCTGCCCGAGGCGTTGAACAAGGCGCGGGCGCATCCGCAGTGGTCGTCGTTGAATCCGCATCCGAAGTTGAATCAGGCGGAGCGGCAGGAACAGATAGAGGTTCTGGCCGCAGAGTTGTAGCGTCTGGTCCGACCCCATCGCGGGCAAGCCCGCTCCCACAGGTTTTCTGGTGCACACAAGATCTGTGTGGGAGCGGGCTTGCCCGCGATGGCAGCGACTCGATTTAAAGGCTCACGCCGCCAACAACCGAAACGCCTTGTCTTTCAACACAGCCAGATCAATCACCGGCACATGCATCTCCTTGGCCTGTTCATCCCACTGGCGCATGCGCAAACTGACTTTGCACAACGGGTCCTGCTCGAAGGCATCGGCTTCGGCCTCGGTCATCACCCCACCCTGATACTCCAGGGTCCGGCGACTGGCTTCGCTCAGGCGTTCGTAGTACCCAGGTTCCCTGAGTGTCAGATAACGCTTGGCCTGGACGTGGTACTCCACCAACCGGGCCATGCGCTCGCTGAAGCCGGCATTGCGCAAATAATCGGCGCCCAGCCGTTCGTGGCTGACCACGCCGTAGCCGCCCATGTGCTCGGCACCCTCGGCGCAGATGTGCCCGATATCGTGGAAGAACGCCGCCAACACGACTTCGTCGTCGAAGCCTTCGGCTATCGCACATTGGGCGGCCTGGGACATGTGCTCGATCTGCGACACCGGCTCGCCGATGTAATCGCTGTCGCCAAAGCGTTCATAGAGAGCGAAGACCTTGGCGACGGTTTGTTCATGGCTGTGCATCAGAAGTCTCCCGATCAGTGAGATTTGTGGTGAATGGTAGACCGCTTTCGCGAGCAAGCCCGCTCCCACAAGGATCACCAATACCCTGTGGGAGCGGGCTTGCCCGCGATGAGGCCTGTCAGACTGCGGAGATCTTACTTGGCCGCCACTTTCTCGGACTTGCCATCATAACGCTTGCGCCATTCGGTCAGGATCTCGTCGCGGTTCTTCGAGGCCCAGGCGAAGTCGTTCTTGATCAGGCGCTGTTCGTAGTCGGCCGGCAGTTCGGTCTGCGGCTTGGCGATGCCAGGCTGGGCGAGCACGGCGAAGTTTTCTTTGTAGAGTTCCATCGCCTCGGGGCTGGCGGAGAAGTCAGCCAGTTTTTTCGCGGTTTCCTCGTGGGCCGTGCCCTTGATCACCGCAGTCGCTTCGATTTCCCAGCCCAGGCCTTCCTTCGGCAGGATGATGTCCAGCGGTGCGCCCTGGCGTTTCAGTTGAACGGCCGGGTATTCGAAGGAAATACCGATCGGGAATTCACCCGCAGCCGCCAGTTTGCAAGGCTTGGAACCGGAGTGAACGTACTGGCCGATGTTCTGGTGCAGGCCGTCCATGTAGGCCCAGCCCTGCTTCTCGCCGAAGGTTTGCAGCCAGGCGCTGACGTCGAGGAAGCCGGTGCCGGACGATGCCGGGTTCGGCATTACGATCTTGCCTTTGTACTCAGGCTTGGTCAGGTCTTGCCAGCTCACGGGTTTGCTCAGGCCCTGCTTTTCGGCTTCGACGGTGTTGAAGCAAATGGTCGCGGCCCAGACGTCCATGCCGACCCAGGCGGGCGGGTTGGCGGCGTCGCGGTAGTTGGCGCCGATCTTGCCCAGGTCCTTCGGTGCATAGCTTTGCAGCATGCCCTGCTGGTCGAGGATCGCCAAGCTGGAAGCCGCCAGGCCCCACACGGCGTCCGCCTGCGGGCGGGCTTTTTCGGCGAGCAACTTGGCAGTGATGATGCCGGTGGAATCACGTACCCATTTGATTTCGACGTCCGGGTTGGCCTTTTCGAAGGCTTCTTTATAGGTTTTCAGCTGTTCGGCTTCGAGGGCGGTGTACACCGTCAACTCGGTTTTCGCCGCAAAGGCGTTCAGGCTGAAAGCGGTGAGGACAGCGGCGGCCAGGGCCATAGGCTTGAACATGATCTTTTCCTGTATTTGAGTTGAGGGTGTGAATCAGTGACCGGGCGCGGTCTGCCGCCAGGCCTGGGAGCGGCGCAGCAATCCGCGCGAGGCCCAGGCCAGCAGCAGGGACACGCCCGCCGAGGTGAACAGAATCAGGGTCGACATCGCCGCCGCGCCGCCGACGTTGCCGGCGTCGTCCATGTTCAGCACCGCCACCGCAGCGAGGATGGTGTCGGGGCTGTAGAGGAAGATCGCCGCCGAGACGGTGGTCATGGCCGAGACGAACAGGTAGCGCACGATGTCCAGCAAAGCCGGCAGGCAAATCGGCACGGTGACGCGCAAGTAGTGGCGGTACAGCGGCGCCTTGAGCGACAGCGCGGCGGCTTCGAACTCGGCATCGAGTTGACGCAATGCGGTGGTGGCGGTCATTTGCGCGGTGGTCAAATAGTGCGCAATGGTGCAGACGATCAGCAGGGTCATGGTCCCGTACAGCACATGCAGCGGGTTGCCGGTGAGGTTGAAGAAGAAGACATAACCCAACCCCAAAACCAGGCCCGGCACCGCCATCGGTACGAAACTGAGCATGCGCAAGGTCAGGTTCAGGCCGCGCTGACCCCTGGTTTTCTCCATCAGGTAGGCGCCGGTGAAAATCAGCAGGCTGCCGATCAATGCCGTGCCCAAGGCCATCTTCAAGCTGTTGCCGTAGGCCAGCCAGCCACCACCGGCGGTTTCATTGAACTGGTAGTGGTTGAGCGACAGCGACAGGTTGTACGGCCAGAACTTCACCAGGGACGAGAACACTGCCATGCCAAACACCAGCAGCAGCACAGCGCTGATCAACAGGACGATGGCCAGGTAGCAAGCGTCGCGCAGTTTCGATGGCGCAGGCTTGAACACCTGGGCACGACCACTCATGGAGTCGCCGTGACGGCGACGCAACCAGGCATCGACGCCAAAGCTGAACAGCGCCGGCAGCAACAACACCATGCCGATCAAGGCACCGCGGCCGAATTGCTGCTGGCCAACCACGGCTTTATAGGCTTCCAGCGCCAGCACTTGATAGTCGCCACCGACCACCACCGGAACCCCGAAATCAGTGATGGTCAGGGTGAACACCAGGCAGAACGCAGCGAAAACCGCCTGACGGGTCGCCGGCCAGGTGATGCTGCGGAACGCTTTCGCCGGACTGGCGCCCATGCTTGAAGCCGCATCGAACAATCGCGCATCCGCCAGGGACAATGCCGACAGAAGAATCATCAAGGCGTGCGGGAAGGTGTAGATCACCTCACCCAGAACAATGCCCCAGAAGCCGTAGATGTTGTCCGAGAGCAGGCCACGCAGCATGCCCTGGTTGCCGAACAGGTAAACCAGCGCAATCCCGGGCAGCATCGACGGCGCCATCAATGGCAGCAGGGAAATGCCACGCCAGAGGCCTTTACCCGCAATCATGGTGCGTTGCAGCGCGTAGGCAAACAGGTACGCCAGGGGTACGACAATCGCCGCGACGCTGAGGGAAACCTTCAGACTGTTGCCGAGCAACCAGTGGAAGTTCTCGCTGGTCACCAGTTCTTTCGCAGCAACCCAACCACCACCCTGCCCGGCTTCAGCGCTGAAACCACGCCAGAAGATCGCCAGCAACGGCATCAATACGGCAACACCCAACAACACCAGCAGAAGCACTTTGCCGCCGACCACGAACAGCCGGTCACCGATCTCGGCACGGGAAGTCTGCCGAACCTGCTTGTGTGGCAGCGGCAGCGCGATGTTCGCGCTCATCAGGCAAACACCTGCAGGCTGCATGGCGGCAAGGCGACCATGATCTGCTGGGCGCCAAGGCGCGGCATGGCTTCCGGTGCCAGTTCCGCCAACAGCGCATGGCCCGGCAAATGATCGAGTTCGAAGCTCATGCGGCAGCGGTTGCCGAGGAAGGTGATCTCACGAACCTTGGCCGGGAACAGGTTTTCCTCGTGCACCAGCGGATTGACGTTGATCGCTTCGGGGCGGCAGAACAAGCGGCCCGAGGCGGTCTTGGCGCTGCCGTCGGCCAGGCGCATGTTCATCCCGCCGACCTGGGCGTGGCTGTCGCTGCTGCGCTGGAACGGCAACCAGTTGCCCTGGCCGACGAACTCCGCCACGAACGGCGTGGCCGGGCGGTTGTAGATTTCCTGCGGCGTGGCGTACTGCTCGACTTTGCCGTTGTTCATCACGGCGATACGGTCAGCCATCAGCATGGCCTCGTCCTGATTGTGGGTCACCATCAGGGTGGTGATGCCGAGGTTGCGTTGCAGCTGGCGCAGTTCGGTGCACAAATGCTCCCGCACCCGGGCATCGAGGGCCGACATCGGCTCGTCGAGCAGCAACAGCGAAGGCGCCGGGGCCAGAGCGCGAGCCAGTGCAACCCGCTGCTGCTGACCACCGGACAACTGACCGGGATATTTTTTCTCGCTGCCGCCCAGGCCGACCAGTTCCAGCATCTGACCGACACGCTGGCGAATCTGGTCGCGACCATTGCCGGCGAGGCCGTAGGCAATGTTCGCTTCGACGGTGAGATTGGGAAACAACGCGTAGGACTGGAACAGAATGCCGTAGTCCCGCGCCTGGGGAACCAGGTGGGAAACGTCGCGGTCACCCAGGTACAACTCGCCGCTGTCCTGTTTTTCCAGGCCGGCGATGCAGCGCAGCAAGGTGGTCTTGCCACAGCCCGACGGCCCCAGCAGACACACCAGCTCACCGGCCGCCACGTCGAGTGAAACGTTATCCAGCGCCGTGAAAGCGCCAAAACGTTTATGTATGCCGCGCACCTTCATCGGTGCGCCGGGGTTGGTCAGGGCAGTTGCGATCGAGTTGCTCATGGACGGGCCTCATCTGGCAGATGAAGGCCATCCTAGGGTTGTAATGCTTCCGTCATATGGCAGCGAGGCAAAAACGGCTGATAGTGGTATTGGCAAATTTTAGAGTGCCGGTGGAGTTCGACAGGAGCGTTGTGCGTCTCAAATAAATACTCATCCAAACCACAATAAACATATATTTAATTACGCAAACTTCCAACGAAATAAAACAATACAAACCTCATACATAAACACCCTACAAAATCTCGCCCTCAACAAATACACTCCAACCATCAACCCCAAAACATTGAGAGACATCATGACGCCAACTGAACAACTTCTTTCCTTTACCGGAACATTAAGCTTTGATGGAAAATCGGTTGTCTTGAATTACAATCGCCTTATAAGCTATATCACGGATCAAAACACTCCTGCCAAAAAACGTGAATCTTTTATAAAACAGCTGGAAAGAATTCCCGAGCACGTTGTAACTGACCTCAACATGGAGCCGGAGTTACTTTACTTCCAACGCGACGGCGACCGTTATTTGATCAGGACACGAGGGCCAGGTCGATACAATGACCATTTACTGAGTCTGGAAGGCAGCGAGCGGTTACTATCCGCTTATTCCGGTACGAATCCGACCGGTTATTACGTCAGTCTTGTTCGAGGCAATGGCGGTAATTTTACAGTAGAAAACACATTAACCGACCAGCACACCATTTACATTCTCGCCGGAGGACGCAGACATCTATATAACTACCGTCTTCCCGGCTTCTCTGCTGCCTTCACTGACGAGTATGAAGAGGATTTAGAGCTCGCTGCCTTTCAACTAACCATAATTGATCGAAACGTCGCCCCGTAGGTTAAAACCGTAGTGCACACCTGATTATCAACAACCTGAAACTTCCTGCGCCAACCCAAGGAACGCCGCCGGCAACCGCGCGCCCTTGCGTTCCTTGAGGCAATACAGGTATTCGGGAATCTGCGGTGCTTTCTCGATGGTCAGCACCCGTAGTTGCGGGTCATGGGGTACTTCCTGGCGGGCGATGATGCTGATGCCGATGTTGCGCAGCACCGCTTCGCGGATCGATTCGCGGCTGCCGATCTCCAGCAGCGGCCCGAAACTCACTCCGGCGCTGGCCAGCAACTCTTCGGTCAAGCGGCGGGTGGTCGAGCCCGGTTCGCGCATCAGCAGGGTATGCCCGGCCAGGGCGCCAAGTGGTACGTGATCATAAACCGCCAGTGGATGATTGCGATGCACCGCCAGCACCAGCGGATCGCTGCCGAGCACCCGGCGAATCAGGCGCGCGTCATCGAGCAGCTGCGACGATGCCGCGACATCGACCCGGTAATCTTCCAGCGCTTCGAGCACCTGCTGGGAGTTGCCGATTTCCACCGACACCTCCACCTGCGGCAAGCGCTCGCGAAAGGTTTTCACCAGGTCGAGGATGTAATAGGGCGCCGTGGCGGCAATGCGCAATGTGCCCTGGACCTGGCCGCAGTTGCGCAGGAAAAACTCGATGTCGGCTTCCTGCTGCATCAGCACCTTGACCATCGGCAACAGCCGCGCGCCCTCCTCGCTGACGCTCAGACGCCGACCGCCACGGTAGAACAGCTCGACCGAATACTGACTCTCGAGGTTGCGGATCTGCGTCGTCACCGTCGGCTGGCTCAGGCCAAGCTTTTTGGCAGCCTGGGTAATGCTGCCCAGGCGGGCCACCATGTAAAACGCCTTCAGCTCGGCACTCAGCACAACCGCCCCTCATTCTTTACTTGCGCAGCAGGCGCAAACCGTTGAACACCACCAGCAAACTCACGCCCATGTCGGCGAACACTGCCATCCACATGGTAGCGACCCCGGCGAAGGTTACCCCAAGAAAGATCGCCTTAATGACCAACGCCAGGGCGATGTTCTGTTTGAGGATGCTCGACGCCTGCCGCGACAGGCGAATGAATGCCGGGATCTTGCGCAGATCATCGTCCATCAGGGCGACATCGGCGGTTTCTATCGCGGTATCGGTGCCAGCGGCGGCCATGGCGAAACCGATCTCGGAACGCGCCAGTGCAGGCGCGTCGTTGATGCCGTCGCCGACCATGCCGACCCGGTGCCCCTGGGCATAAAGGGCCTCGATAGACTGCAGTTTGTCCCCCGGCAACAGGTCGCCCCTGGCTTCGTCGATGCCGACCTGCGCGGCAATGGCCTGCGCGGTGTGGACGTTGTCGCCGGTGAGCATCAGGGTTTTGATGCCCAGGTCATGCAGTTGCTCGATGGCTTCGCGACTGGACGCCTTTACCGTATCGGCAACAGCGAACAGTGCCAAAGGACCAGACGAATCAAGCAGCAGCACCACCGACTTGCCCTGCTTTTCCAGGGCAAACAGTTTTTCTTCCAGCGCTGGCGAGCACAGGCCCAGATCTTCCACCAGACGATGGTTGCCCAAATGATACAGCTGGCCGTTGATCTCACCGCGAACACCGCGCCCGCCCAGGGCTTCGAAGTTATCCACAATCAGCGCCGCGGTTTGGTTGTCCACAGCCGCTTTGGCGATGGCCAGGGAAACCGGGTGATCCGAGCGTCCGGCCAGCGCGGCGGCAATGGCCGGCGCCGATGCATCGGCGGTCGGGTCCAGCGACAGGTAATCGGTCTGCACCGGCTTGCCGTGGGTGATGGTGCCGGTCTTGTCCAGGGCCAGGTAGTCGAGCTTGTAACCGCCCTCCAGATAGACGCCACCCTTGACCAGGATCCCTTTGCGCGCCGCCGCCGCGAGGCCGCTGACGATGGTCACCGGCGTGGAAATCACCAGCGCACACGGGCACGCCACTACCAGCAGCACCAGCGCCCGATAGATCCAGTCGAACCACAACGCGCCCATGAACAGCGGTGGGATGACCGCCACGGCCAGCGCAAGGACAAACACTGCCGGGGTATAGATTTTCGAAAATTGATCGACGAATCGCTGGGTCGGCGCTCGCGCGCCTTGGGCCTGTTCAACGGCGTGGATGATGCGTGCCAGGGTTGAATTACCCGCGGCGGCAGTGACCGCGTACTCAAGGGAACCGGCCTGATTGATGGTGCCGGCGAACACTTTGTCGCCGACGGTTTTCTCCACCGGCAGGCTTTCCCCGGTAATGGGCGCCTGATCGATGGTCGAACGCCCGGAAAGCACTTCGCCGTCCAGTCCAATGCGTTCGCCGGGACGCACACGCACCCGCGCGCCGATTTCGATGATTTTGACATCCTGCTCGACCCAACTGCCGTCGGCCTGCAACACCGTCGCCTGCTCCGGCGCCATCTGCATCAGCCCGCCGATGGCATTGCGCGCACGATCCAGGGAGCGAGCCTCGATCAGCTCGGCCACGGTGAACAGGAACATCACCATCGCCGCTTCCGGCCATTGACCGATCAGGACGGCACCGGTGACGGCAATGCTCATCAGCGCGTTGATATTCAGATTGAGGTTCTTGAGCGCGATCCAGCCCTTTTTATAGGTGCCAAGACCGCCGCTGAGGATGGACACCAGCGCAATGACCGCGACCACCCAATCAGGTGCGGTAGCGGTGAAGTGGATGACTTCCGCCAGCAATGCGCCCGCGCCGGACAACGCCAATGGCCACCAGTGTTTCCTGTCGGGTTTCGCTGCCGGTGTTTCAGCCCCCTGTTCCAGCGGTTCGGCGTGCATACCCAGGGACTTGATCGCCTCGATGATTGGCTCGGTGCCTGGCAAATCGTGGGTCACGCCGAGCACCCGGTTGATCAGATTGAACTCCAGCTGCTGCACGCCTGTCAGCTTGCTTAGCTTATTCTGGATCAGCGTCTGCTCGGTCGGGCAGTCCATCGCCTCGATGCGAAAGCTACTCAGACGGGCACCCGCCGTCGGCGATTCGCTCAGCGTGACCCGCGCAGGCGCTGCCGTTCTTGATGAGCAGCAAGCGTCGCCGTGACCGCCATGGTCATGTTTGGGCAAGGGCCGGAGCTTAACGCTGATTTCATGTTCGGCCACAGGTTTGTGGGTATGCTGAGAATCGCTCATTGGTTGCGTCCATAAGAGTGCCTGTTGCCCAGTAAAGACCCTGTAGCCACTACAGGGTCAAGCACCCATTTTGGAGTTTTGGAGATTGTCGTCATGAAGATTGGAGAATTGGCGAAACTCACGGACTGCGCCGTAGAGACGATCCGCTACTACGAGCGCGAGAACCTTCTGCCGGAACCGGCCCGCAGTGACGGCAACTATCGCGTCTACACCCAGGCCCACGCCGAGCGCCTGACCTTCATCCGCAACTGTCGCACCCTCGACATGACCCTCGAGGAAATCCGCAGCCTGCTGGCATTTCGCGACAGTCCCCAGGACCAGTGCGAAAGCGTCAACGCACTGATCGATGAGCACATCCACCACGTCAAGGCGCGGATCGACGGCCTACTGGCCTTGCAGGCACAACTGCTCGACCTGCGCCAACGCTGCGGCGAGGGGCCGGGTATCGATCAATGCGGGATTTTGCAGCAGTTGGAAGTGAGCGGCGGGGTTGTGGCGACAGAGGCTGAGCATTCCCATGTCGGCCGTAGTCACGGCCACTGAGAACACCACAAATCCCTGTGGGAGCGGGCTTGCCCGCGATAGCGGTATGTCAGTCACATCAATGTTGGATGTGCCGCCGCCATCGCGGGCAAGCCCGCTCCCACAGGTTCAGGCGTTGTACTTCAGACCGCCATCGGCGCGGTCATTGGCGCGTGGTGCTCGTAGCCTTCCAGCGAGAAGTCGCCCGGCTCCACCAGCTCCAGCCATTCCGGCTGATACACACCTGTCTTGGCAAACTCCGGCACACGGTCGGAAATCACCAGTTTCGGCATCGGGAACGGTTCACGCTTGAGCTGTTCGTTGAGCATGTCCAGGTGATTTTCGTAGACGTGCGCATCACCGATGAAATAGGTGAACCAGCGTGGCGTGTAGCCCGTCAGCCGACCGATCAGGCTCAGCAGCGCGGCGCCTTCGGTGAGGTTGAACGGCGTGCCCAGGCCCAGGTCGTTGGAGCGGATGTAGAGGGTCAAAGAAATCTCTTTGGTCTCGACATTCGGGTGGAACTGGTACAGCAGGTGGCACGGCGGCAAGGCCATTTCATCGAGTTGGGCGCAGTTCCAGCCGTGGAACAGGATGCGACGGCTGCCCGGGTCCTTGATGATGGTGTCGACGCACTGGCGCACCTGGTCGATGGCCTTGTACAGCACCACATAGGCCTGGCCGTTTTCTTCGCCTTCGGCAATCTGGCGGTAGCCTTGCTTCAGGGTTTGCTCGATGGCGGCCGGGTTGCTGAGCGGAATCTGCTTGTACGCCGGCCATTTGCGCCATTGCACGCCGTAGATTTCGCCAAGGTCGTCTTCGCCCTGGCGGAACGGGTTGGCCAGCCACTGGGCGTTTTCGTTCGCGTTCTGGTCCCAGACCTTGCAGCCCAGGGCACGGAATTCGGCAGCGTTGTTCACGCCACGCAGGAATCCGCACATTTCGCCGATGGCCGATTTAAAGGCCATCTTGCGCGTGGTGATCGCCGGGAAACCTTCCTGCAGGTCATAACGCAGCATCGCACCGGGAAAGCTGATGGTGTTCACGCCGGTACGGTTGGCCTGCTTGGTGCCGTTCTTGATGACGTGGGCGACCAGTTCGAGATATTGCTTCATGAGTTACCTGTGTCCTTGAACCCGCAGCCATCGCTGCGGGGTTCGAATTTTATACGGCTGCCGCTGGCGTTGCCGGGGCGCGGTGATACGCCAGCCAGATCAGGACCAGGCCGCCGACGATCATCGGCAGGCACAGCACCTGGCCCATGGTCAGCCAGTTCCAGGCCAGATAGCCCAGCTGCGCGTCCGGTACGCGGACGAACTCGACGATGAAACGGAAGATGCCATAGAACAGTGCGAACATCCCCGATACCGCCATGGTCGGCCGCGGCTTGCGCGAGAACAACCAGAGGATCAGGAACAGCGCCACACCTTCGAGGGCGAACTGGTACAGCTGCGAGGGGTGACGCGGCAACTGCGCCGGGTCGCTGAACGGCGGGAAGATCATCGCCCACGGCACGTCGGTCGGCTTGCCCCACAGCTCGGCATTGATGAAGTTGCCGATACGCCCGGCCCCCAGGCCAATCGGCACCATCGGCGCAACGAAGTCCATCAGCTGGAAGAACGACTTGTTGTTCTTTTTACCGAACCACAACGCCGCCAGCATCACGCCGATGAAACCGCCGTGGAACGACATGCCGCCCTTCCACACTTCGAAAATCAGCGTCGGGTTGGCCAGATAGGCGCTCAGGTCGTAGAACAGCACATAACCCAGGCGTCCGCCGACGATCACCCCCATCGACATCCAGAACACCATGTCGGAGAGCTTCTCCTTGGTCCAGGTCGGGTCGAAGCGGTTCAACCGGCGGGAGGCCAGCAGCCAGGCGCCGCCGATGCCGATCAGGTACATCAGGCCGTACCAGTGGATTTTCAGCGGACCGATGGCCAAAGCCACCGGGTCGATCTGCGGGTAAGGCAGCATTGCGACTCCTCGTTAGAGTTCAAATCTCAAAAATTCCCGGGCGACGCTGCCACCTCAGGATTAAGCCAGGATTGCGCTGTGCGTCAGAGCAGATGCTTCAGACTAGAAAGTTCAGGCCGACGCAGAACAGCAAAGCGGCAAACAGCCTTTTCAGCAACCTCGGCGACAACCTGTGGGCCAGTCGCGCGCCCAAACGGGCGAACACCATGCTGGTCAGGGCAATGCCCAGCAGCGCCGGTAAATAAACAAAACCGAGACTATGGGCCGGAAGCAACGGATCGTGCCAGCCCAGAATCATGAAACTTAATGCACTGGCCAGGGCAATCGGCAGCCCGCAGGCCGATGAAGTGGCCACGGCTTGCTGCATCGGTACGCTGCGCCAGGTCAGGAATGGCACGGTCAACGAACCGCCGCCAATGCCGAAAATCGCCGATGCCCAGCCAATCACGCTGCCGGCCACGGTCAGACCGAGTTTGCCCGGTACGGTTCGGCTGGCCTTGGGTTTGACCTCCAGTGCCAATTGAGCGGCGATCACCAGGGCAAATACACCAATGAGTTTCTGCAGGTTGGGGCCGGAAATCGCTTCCGCCGTCAAGGCGCCGAACCCGGCACCGATCAGAATGCCGACAGTCATCCACATGAAGATCGGCCAACGCACGGCGCCACGGCGGTGATGCTCGCGTACCGCGTTGACCGAGGTAAAGATGATCGTCGCCAGGGACGTCCCCACCGCCAGGTGCGTGAGGATCGACGGATCGAACCCTTGGGCCTTGAAGCTGAACACCAGCACCGGAACGATGATGATCCCGCCACCCACGCCAAACAGCCCGGCAAGCACACCTGCACAGGCGCCGAGCGCCAGATAGAGCAGAAATTCCATGGTTGTCCCGCCCGCATCCCCAAAACCGGAGCGGCATGGTAACGGATGCATGGCCTCAAGCTCCACTGTGCAAGGCGATGGATCGATGAGCGATGTCTGCGTAGAGTGGGCAAAAAACACACAAGGACTCCCTTATGTGCCTGATTGTTTTTGCCTGGCGCCCGGGCCATGCCCAGCCGCTGGTCGTGGCGGCCAATCGTGATGAATTCTACGCCCGCCCCAGCCTTCCTCTGGCGCCATGGCCCGAAGCGCCGCACGTGCATGCGGGCCGTGACCTCGAGGCCGGTGGCACCTGGCTCGGTGTTGGCGCCAACGGACGCTTTGCGGCGCTGACCAACATCCGCGACCCCCACCGACCGCCAGGGCGCAAGTCTCGTGGGGAGCTGGTCGCGCGATTTCTCACCGGGGAACTGACAATTGACGACTACTTAGCCGACGTTGTCGACCGTTCGCTGGAGTATGGTGGCTTTAACCTGCTGGTCGGCAATCCCCATGAGCTCTGGCACTTCAATCAACGGGAATCGGAAGCCGTCATGCTGGCCCCGGGGGTCTACGGGTTATCCAATGCCGGGCTGGATACACCCTGGCCGAAACTGCTCAAGGCCAGGGCGGCGTTGAGCGAGGTGCTGGATGATCCGCAGCCTCAGGCACTGCTGGCGTTATTGAGCGATGCGCAGACCGCGCCGTTTGCCGAGTTGCCCGACACCGGAGTGGGGCTGGCGACCGAGACGTTGCTATCGAGTGTGTTCATCGCCAGTCAGAGTTATGGGACTCGGGCGAGTACGGCGTTGATTGTGCAGGCGGATGGCACGCGGCATATCGTCGAACGCAGCTTCGGGCCGTATGGCGGGCATCTTGGGGAAGTGGAGATTCTGGTTTAGCAGCGCCTGGACGGACGCTATCGCTGGCAAGCCAGCTCCCACAGGGCTCTTCGGCGAACACACATTTTGTGAACACCTGAAAAACCTGTGGGAGCTGGCTTGCCAGCGATAAGGCCAGCAGGGTTTAGAGGGGCTTGATAGCCGCCGGATTGATCATCCGCGCCAACCCAAGGTTCTTCAGCGCCAGTTGCAGCGAGCTGTGGATAACCTGCGGGTTGTCGATGGTCATCAGCTCGGCCAGCAATTCCCTGGCCTTGCTCAGGTTGATCTGGCGCAGCATCCACTTCACCTTCGGCAAGTTGGTGGCGTTCATCGACAGGCTGTCGAAACCCATCGCCATCAACAGCACGGCCGCGGCCGGGTCACCGGCCATTTCACCGCAGATGCTCACCGGCTTGCCTTCGGCATGGGCGTCGCGCACTACGTTCTGCAAGGCCTGAAGCACCGCCGGGTGCAGGTAGTCGTAAAGATCGGCGACCCGCGGGTTGTTACGATCCACGGCCAACAGGTATTGGGTCAGGTCGTTGGAACCGACCGACAGGAAGTCCACCTGCCGCGCCAGTTCCTTGGTCTGGTACACCGCCGCCGGAATCTCGATCATCACGCCAATCGGCGGCATCGGCACGTCACAGCCTTCGTCGCGCACTTCGCCCCAGGCACGGTGGATCAGGTGCAGCGCTTCTTCCAATTCATGAATGCCGGAGATCATCGGCAGCAGAATGCGCAGGTTGTTCAAGCCTTCGCTGGCCTTGAGCATGGCACGGGTCTGCACCAGGAAGATTTCCGGGTGGTCGAGGGTGACGCGAATGCCACGCCAGCCGAGGAACGGGTTGTCTTCCTTGATCGGGAAGTACGACAGTGACTTGTCGCCCCCGATGTCCAGGGTGCGCATGGTCACCGGTTGCGGGTGGAACGCGGCCAGTTGTTCGCGGTAGATCGCCAGTTGTTCCTTTTCGCTCGGGAAACGCTGGTTGATCATGAACGGCACTTCGGTGCGGTACAGGCCCACGCCTTCGGCACCACGCTTCTGCGCCCGCGCCACGTCCGCCAGCAGGCCGGTGTTGACCCACAGCGGCATGCGGTGACCATCGACCGTGATACACGGCAGATCGCGCAGCGCATCCAGCCCGAGGGCCAATTGCTTCTCTTCCTCGACCACTTCGGCGAACTGCTTGCGCAGCACGTCACTCGGGTTGGTGTAGACCTCGCCATGGTAGCCGTCGACGATCATCTGGATGCCGTCGACCTTGGAGTACGGCAGGTCGACCAGGCCCATCACGGTCGGGATCCCCATGGCGCGGGCGAGGATGGCGACGTGGGAGTTACCGGAACCGAGCACCGACACCAGGCCGGCCAGCTTGCCTTCCGGCACCTCGCCGAGCATCGCCGGCGTCAGTTCTTCGCTGACCAGAATGGTGTTGTCGGGGTAGACCAGGGTTTGCTGGCGCTCTTCCTGCAAATAAGCCAGCAGACGCCGGCCGAGGTCCTTGACGTCCGAGGCGCGCTCACGCAGGTAGGCGTCGTCCATCAATTCGAAACGGTTGACGTGATCGGTGACCACCTGGCGCAACGCGCCCTGGGCCCACTGACCGGTCTTGATCACGGTGGTGACTTCGCTGCCCAGCGCGGCATCGTCGAGCATCATCAGGTAGACGTCGAACAGGGCCCGCTCTTCCGGGCGCAACTGCGTGGCAAGCTTGGCCGACAACGCGCGCATGTCGGCGCGCACGCCTTCGATGGCGGTCTTGAACAGCCCGAGTTCGGCGTCGATGTCGGTGATGGTCTTGTCCGGCACCACGTCCAGGTCGGCCGGCGGCAGCATGACCACCGCCGTGCCCACTGCCGCACCCGGCGAACCCGGTACGCCGACGAACTTGGCTTCCTGGATGCCTTTGCCCTGACGACCGAGGCCTCGGATCGAGCCGGTGGCTTCGGCGTGGGCGATAACGCCGGCGAGCTGCGCGCTCATGGTCACGAGGAAGGCTTCTTCACCTTCATCGAACTGACGACGTTCTTTTTGCTGAATGACCAACACGCCGACGACGCGGCGGTGGTGAATGATCGGCGCCCCGAGGAATGAGGCGAAGCGTTCTTCACCGGTCTCGGCGAAGTAGCGATAGCGCGGGTGGTCCGCAGCGTTTTCGAGGTTCAGGGGTTCTTCGCGCGTACCGACCAGGCCAACCAGACCTTCGTTGGGTGCCATGCTGACTTTGCCGATCGAGCGCTTGTTCAAGCCCTCGGTGGCCATCAGCACGAAGCGGTTGGTCTCGGGGTCAAGCAGGTAGACCGAGCAGACCTGGCTGCCCATGGCCTCTTTGACGCGCAACACAATAATCCCCAACGCCGCCTTGAGATCCTTGGCGGAGTTAACTTCCTGGACGATCTTGCGCAGCGTATTGAGCATGGCTCGGGGTCGAACTCCGTCGTCAGTCGCGCGCTAAAAGGCGCGGGGCAAGCTCTTTGAGAGCGCGTCGATACACCTCGCGCTTGAATGTCACCACCTGGCCCAACGGATACCAATAGCTGACCCAGCGCCAGCCATCGAATTCCGGTTTACCGGTCAAATCCATCCGCACCCGCTGCTCGTTTGAGATCAGGCGCAGGAGAAACCATTTCTGTTTCTGGCCGATGCACAGCGGTTGGCTGTGGGTACGTACCAGACGTTGCGGCAAACGATAGCGCAACCAGCCCCGGGTGCAGGCGAGAATTTCAACATCTTCGCGCTCCAGGCCTACTTCTTCGTTCAGCTCGCGGTACAAGGCGTCTTCCGGCGTCTCTTCGGGGTTGATTCCCCCCTGCGGAAACTGCCAGGCATCTTGATTGATTCGGCGAGCCCATAGCACCTGGCCGGCGTCATTCGTCAGAATGATCCCGACATTGGGGCGAAAACCATCGGGGTCGATCACGGCAACAACCTCGCAAACGCATGTCGCCGCATTGTTCCACAAAGGTTGTTAAGGCGGCAACGAAGGTTCCTACCTTATGTGCACTCTTGTGAAAAGACCGTATTCTTGTCGCCTTTTTACTGACTTTTCAGCGGGTAACTGCAATGCGCCTGGCTTTATTCGATTTGGACAACACCCTCCTGGGCGGTGACAGCGATCACGCTTGGGGCGATTACCTGTGCGAGCGCGGCTTTCTCGACGCCGTCGCCTACAAGGCACGCAACGATGCGTTCTACCAGGATTACCTGGCCGGCAAACTGGATAACGCTGCTTACCTGAACTTCTGCCTGGAAGTCCTCGGGCGTACCGAAATGGCTACGCTGGATCAGTGGCACAGCGACTACATGCGCGACTGCATCGAACCGATCGTACTGCCCAAGGCCATTGAGCTGCTGGCCAAGCACCGCGACGCCGGCGACAAACTGGTGATCATCACCGCCACCAACCGCTTCGTCACCGGGCCGATTGCCGAGCGCCTGGGCGTCGAAACCCTGATCGCCACCGAATGCGAAATGGTCGACGGCCGCTACACCGGACGCAGCACCGATGTGCCGTGCTTTCGCGAAGGCAAGGTGACGCGGTTGAATCGCTGGCTGGAAGAAACCGGGTTTACGCTGCAAGACAGCTACTTCTATAGCGACTCGATGAATGATTTGCCGTTGCTGGAGCAGGTGACGAATCCGGTAGCGGTTGATCCGGACCCGAATCTGCGGGCCGAGGCTGAGAAGCGTGGTTGGCCGGTGATCAGTCTGCGCGGCTGAAATTGCTTTCGCGAGCAAGCCCGCTCCCACACTAGATATTCAGTGAACACAGACTTTGTGAACGACGCCGATCAAATGTGGGAGCGGGCTTGCTCGCGAAGGGGTCGACGCGGTCTCAAGCCTTAAACAGGCTTGGCGCCCATCAACCCGGCAATGGCAACAAAACAGACAAAACTGAACAACGCCAGGGCAAAGGTGAACTTACCCACGCCACCCGGCGCTTTGCGCAGCTTGTTCAGCCGCACCAGCAGCCAGAACCACGCCAGTGCCGCCACGGTGTACAACACACTGGAGGCCAGCAACCAGGTCTGTCCCAGCGGCCAGCCCACCAGGTGCACCATCCACCAGCCGGTAAACGGCATGCTCAGCAGCGCCAGCCCCATCAACAGCCAGACAAATACACGTGGCCGTTGCAGGGTGCGGCTTCCCGCCGTTGCATCACCCTTGCGCCGCGCCAGCAAAACCCAGACGCCCAGACCCAGCGCACAAGCCAGCAGTACAACGGTTGCCACCATGTGCGCCGCTTTCAGGGCAGTTAACGTTTCCATTGTTCGATTTCCTTATGACCTGCCCAACAGCGTAGCCCCTCAGCCAAGAAACAGCTGATAGGCCGGGTTGTCGCTTTCATCCCAGTACGGGTAACCGATTTCTTCCAGCGCCGCCGGCACCAGGTGGCGCTCGTCGTGGGGCACTTGCAGGCCCGCGACGACACGGCCATCCGCCGCGCCATGGTTGCGGTAATGGAACATCGAGATGTTCCAGCGCCCGCCGAGCTTGTTGAGGAAGTTGAACAGCGCCCCCGGACGCTCCGGGAATTCGAAACGCAGGATCACTTCGTCGACCACATGGGCCGCACGCCCGCCGACCATGTGGCGGATGTGCAACTTGGCCAGTTCATTGTCGGTCAGGTCCAGCACCGGGAAACCTTGTTCGCTCAGGCTGGCGATCAGGGCGCTACGCGGGTCGTTTTCCGGGTGGGTCTGCACGCCGACAAAGATGTGCGCTTCGCTGCCGGTGTTGTAGCGGTAGTTGAATTCGGTGATCTGGCGCTTGCCGATGGCTTCGCAGAACGCCTTGAAGCTGCCCGGCTTCTCGGGAATGGTCACTGCGATGATGGCTTCGCGGCCCTCGCCCAGCTCCGCGCGCTCGGCGACGTGGCGCAGGCGGTCGAAGTTGACGTTGGCCCCGGAGTCGATGGCCACGAAGGTCTGACCGCTGACGCCACGCTGCTCGACATATTTTTTGATCCCGGCCACGCCCAAGGCGCCGGCAGGTTCGGTGATCGAGCGGGTATCGTCGTAGATATCCTTGATGGCAGCACAGATTTCATCGGTGCTGACGGTGATCACTTCATCGACATAGTCCTTGCAGATGTCAAAGGTGTGCTGACCGATCTGAGCCACCGCAACACCGTCGGCGAAAATGCCCACGGTCGGCAACACCACACGCTCGCCCGCCGCCATGGCGGCTTGCAGGCAATTGGAGTCATCCGGCTCGACGCCGATGATCTTGATGTCCGGGCGCAGGTATTTCACGTACGCCGCAATGCCGGCGATCAGGCCGCCACCGCCGACCGGGACGAAAATCGCATCCAGTGGCTGCGGGTGCTGGCGCAGAATCTCCATCGCCACGGTGCCCTGCCCGGCGATGGTGTGGGGATCGTCGTACGGGTGAATGTAGACGTAGCCTTTTTCATCGACCAGTTTCAGCGAATAAGCCAGGGCTTCCGGGAACGAGTCGCCGTGCAGCACCACTTTACCGCCGCGCGAGCGTACGCCTTCGACCTTGATCTCCGGGGTGGTCTTGGGCATGACGATGGTCGCCTTCACACCCAGCACCTTCGCCGCCAGGGCCAGGCCTTGCGCATGGTTGCCCGCCGAAGCCGTCACTACGCCGCGGGCGCGCTCTTCGTCGCTCAACTGGGTCAACTTGTTGTAGGCGCCGCGAATCTTGAAGGAGAACACCGGCTGCAAGTCTTCGCGCTTGAGCCAAATGCTGTTGCCCAGCCGCTCGGAAAGCTGGCGGGCAGACTGCAGCGGGGTTTCTACGGCAACGTCATAAACGCGCGAGGTGAGGATCTTTTTGACGTACTGTTCAAGCATCGGAAAGCATCACTGAGCGGGTTGGGCGGGACCAAGGAGTCTAACCCGGCTTTCAGTTACACGACCACCTGTTGTAGGAGCGAGCTTGCTCGCGAAAAACGCAATGGCACCGCTGAACATCTATTTTCGCGCGTTATCGTTCACGACCATCGCGAGCAGGCTCGCTCCTACAGGGAACGGTCACGAACCGCCAATCGGGCAATGACCTTCCCCGCCCCGGGGCCTATAATGCCGGCCTTTCGTTCCCTCCTCGGCACTCCGGAGCCCGCATGAACCAGGATCAACTCAAACAGGCAGTGGCCCAGGCCGCCGTCGACTTCATCCTTCCGAAACTCGACGACAAGAGCATCGTCGGGGTCGGCACCGGCTCCACCGCCAACTGCTTCATCGATGCCCTGGCCCAGCACAAGGGCGCATTCGATGGCGCCGTCGCCAGTTCCGAAGCCACCGCCGCGCGCCTCAAGGGCCACGGGATTCCGGTGTACGAGCTGAATACCGTCAGCGACCTGGAGTTCTATGTCGACGGCGCCGATGAAAGCGACGAGCACCTGAACCTGATCAAGGGCGGCGGCGCCGCGCTGACCCGCGAGAAGATCGTCGCGGCCGTGGCCAAGACGTTCATCTGCATCGCCGATGCCAGCAAACTGGTGCCGGTCCTCGGTACTTTCCCGCTGCCGGTGGAAGTCATCCCGATGGCCCGCAGCCATGTGGCCCGCGAACTGGTGAAGCTTGGTGGCGACCCGGTCTACCGCGAAGGCGTGCTGACCGACAACGGCAACATCATCCTCGACGTGTTCAACATGCAGATCACCAACCCGGTGGAGCTGGAGACACAGATCAACGCGATCGTCGGCGTGGTCACCAATGGTTTGTTCGCGGCGCGTCCGGCGGATCTGTTGCTGCTGGGTACCAGCGAAGGCGTGAAGACCCTGCGCGCGGAATAAGCCAGACTGCCTAAATTCTCTGGGCAGATGAATGACCTGTGGGAGCGAGCTTGCTCGCGATGAGGCCGTGTCAGTCGACTGAAATGTTGAATGACAGACCGCAATCGCGAGCAAGCTCGCTCCCACAGTATTTTGTGGTGTTGGTTAGAGTTGTGCGGGTTTCTTGAACACGTAAAACAGGTTCGGCTCGCTGACGAGGTACAGCGTACCGTCGTCGTCCACGGCGATCCCCTCCGCTTGCGGCACGGTGTTTTGCAGGCCCTGGCGCCCCTTGCCCAACGACATTGTGCTCAGCGGACGCCCGCTCACATCCAGCTCCAGAATCAACCGCGACTCATCCGACAGCGCCAGCAAGTGCCCGCTGCGCTCGTCGTATTGCAGGCTCGACAGATCCCGCACGAACATCCCGGCATCACGCTTGGGGTCGTTGATCACGTGTATCGAGTAGGATTCTTCAGGATTGAAGCGCGGAAAACCGTGCACCTCGTAGATCAGCATCGGGTTGCGCTCCTTGGCGACGAACAGGCGCTTGCCCACAGAATCGTAAGCCAGGCCCTCGAAACCCTTGTTGCCGCCCATGTGGACGCCAATGGTCATCTGCTCGGCGTCTGCCGCATCGACGAAAGTGGTGTCCTGCTCCAGACGAATCTTGATCAGCCGCTGCTGGCTTTCATCAGTGACCACATAGATGTCCTCACTGATGAACTCCACCGCCTCCGGATCGCCGAAACCGACCAGCGCCACACGGCGCAAAATCCTGCCGTCGAGGGACAACTCGATCAGCTCGCTGTGTTTATTGGTGACGGTGAACAGGCTTTTGCGCACCGGGTCGTAGGTCAACGCTGAAACGTTGTCCGCCAGGCCATCGATCACCTGCGCTTCGGTCACGACCCGGTATTGATCAAGGCCCATGGTCTGGGAACTCACCGGCTGCCACAGCGTATGCAGATTGAACCAGGCACGCTCGAACAAACGCAGGTATTGGCCGAGCGCAACCACGGCGATCAGCAAGATCACCGACAGGATCAGAATCAGGGATTTGGGGCGGGCAAATCGACGCATTCGGGCGGGCTCTGGGTCAAAACAGGCGGATGAAATATCACGCCCGTCTGAACTGAAGCTTAATGGTCGCGGGCCCTTTTCGCTTACGCAATCTGCGTAGGTGCTGCCGCAGACTGCGGCGGCTCCTACGCAGAGGCATTACCTCTGTTTTTCGAAGCGATAAAACAGGTTCGGCTCACTCACCATGTACAGCGTGCCCGCTTCATCCATGGTTACGCCTTCGGCACGCGGGATGGTGTTCTTCAGGCCGTTGAAGCCACGCAACAGGGTGATGAAACTGACCTGCTCGCCCTTCTTGTCCAGCTCCAGCAACAGGTGCGAGTCGGCGGACAGCGCCAGCATGTGGCCGGTCCGCGGGTCGATGGCCAGCGCCGACAGGTTGCGCATGCCCAGCGCATGACTGGCCAGCTTCAGCTTGTCGCCGGTCAGGACCTTGCCGTCACCCTTCCAGGCAAACAATGCCGGCGGGCGCTCTTCACCCAGCACCAGTTGCTGATTGCGCGGATCCCAGGTAACAGCCTCAAAGGCTTTGTTCTGGTCTTTGGAAGGGCCGAGGTCGTATTTCGGGAAGTCGGCGATGTTCAGTTCGCGGGTGTCGGCATCGACCTTGACGATAGAGATCAGATGCTCGCGCTCATCGACAATGGCCAGTCGGCCGTCGCCCAGCACGGTGACGCCCTCCGGGTTGCTCCAGCCGACCAAAGGCATTTTGCGCAGCACATCACCCTGCAGGTTCAACTCGACCAGGAAGGGATTCTTGCCCATGACCGAAAACAGGGTCTTGGTCTGAGGGTCATAGGCCACGTCCGATGCTTCGTCCTTCTCCATGCCCGGCAACGGCTTGGCATCGATCACCGCCCGATAGTCCGGCAGCCAGACACTGGCCTGACGCTCGGCCGGGCTTTTGAATTGTTCTTTCACCCAGAGCACGCCCCGCGCATCCCAGTGCATGGCAAATGCAACGCCGTAGGCGACAACGGCCCCCAACAAAAGCCAGGTGTGCCAACGCAGGGCGAAGCGTGAGCGGCGGGCAGGATTAAGCGTGGATAGCGGAGGAGTGGCCATTGGGGAATGCGTTCCAGAAATTCAGGCTAGGGGTAATAGCACAGTTTGGGGCCGGCTCAGAGGCCGAAAGCCCTGAAATTATCCAGACAGGATGTGAAAAAAACGGGAAATGACAGGGTGAGACTTTACAGGCCACGGAGAAACCAATGTGGGAGCGAGCCTGCTCGCGATGGGGGCGTGTCATCCAACTAAGATATTGAATGACACACCGCTTTCGCGAGCAGGCTCGCTCCCACAGGGTTTGGCGGTGTCTGGACTAGCGAACGCTGCTGCTGAAGCGGCTGGCGCCCGGCAGTTCCAGGACGATCTCGTCACCGACATTCAGCGGACCGACGCCCACTGGTGTGCCGGTGAGGATCACATCCCCGGCCTGCAACGAAAAGCAGCCGGCCATGTGCTGGATCATCGGCACAATCGGGTTGAGCATTGCGCCGCTGTTGCCGTCCTGGCGCACTTCGCCGTTGATGGTCAGGCGGATGCCGATGTCGGTCAGGTCGGCAAAGGTGCTGCCGGACACGAACGGAGCAATCACCGCCGCACCGTCGAAGGACTTGGCGATTTCCCACGGCAGACCCTTGGATTTCAGCTCGGCCTGCTTGTCGCGCAGGGTCAGGTCCAGGGCCGGGGCGAAACCGGAGATGGCGTCGAGCACTTCTTCACGGCTCGGCCTGGTCGACAACGGCTTGCCGATCAACACCGCGATCTCCGCTTCGTAGTGCACCGAGCCGCGCTCGGTGGGAATGCTGAAACCACCTTCCAGCGGCACCACGCAACTGCCCGGCTTGATGAACAGCAATGGCTCGGTCGGCACCGGGTTATCCAGCTCCTTGGCGTGTTCGGCGTAGTTGCGGCCGATGCACACCACTTTCCCCAACGGGAAATGAATACGCGTACCGTCGACATACTGGTGCTGATAGCTCATTTACCGTCTCCTGCCTTCAAGGGTGCGTAAGGTTTGCAGCTCAAACCGCGAAGATCTTGCCCGGGTTCATGATGCCATTCGGGTCGAACACGGCCTTGACCGCTTTCATGTACTCGATCTCGACCGGCGAACGGCTGTAGGTCAGGTAATCACGCTTGGTCATGCCCACGCCGTGCTCGGCGGAGATCGAACCGTTGTACTTCTCGACGGTTTCGAACACCCACTTGTTGACGGTGGCGCACTTGGCGAAGAACTCGTCCTTGCTCAGGTTATCCGGCTTGAGGATGTTCAAGTGCAGGTTGCCGTCGCCGATGTGGCCAAACCAGACGATTTCGAAATCCGGGTAGTGTTCGCCGACGATCGCGTCGATTTCCTTCAGGAACGCCGGGACTTTCGATACGGTGACCGAAATGTCGTTCTTGTACGGCGTCCAGTGGGAAATGGTTTCGGAGATGTACTCGCGCAGCTTCCACAGGTTCTGCAACTGGGTTTCGCTCTGGCTCATCACGCCGTCCAGCACCCAGCCCTGCTCGACGCAGTGCTCGAAGGTTTCCAGGGCGTGGTTAGCCACTTCTTCGGTGGTCGCTTCGAATTCCAGCAGCGCGTAGAACGGGCAGTCGGACTCGAACGGCGCCGGCACGTCGCCACGGGCCATGACCTTGGCCAGGGCCTTGTCGGAGAAGAATTCGAAAGCGGTCAGGTCGAGTTTGCTCTGGAAGGCGTGCAGCACCGGCATGATCGAGTCGAAATCGGCGGTGCCGAGGACCATCGCCGTCAGGTTTTTCGGCGCGCGATCGAGGCGCATGGTCGCTTCGACCACGAACCCGAGTGTGCCTTCAGCCCCGATGAACAGCTGGCGCATGTCGTAGCCGGTGGCGTTCTTGATCAGGTCGCGGTTCAGCTCCAGCACGTCGCCCTTGCCGGTGACGACTTTCATGCCGGCGACCCAGTTGCGGGTCATGCCGTAGCGAATCACCTTGATCCCGCCGGCATTGGTGCCGATATTGCCGCCAATCTGGCTCGATCCTGCCGAAGCGAAGTCCACCGGGTAGTACAGGCCGTTTTCTTCGGCCACGTTCTGCAGGTGCTCGGTGACCACGCCCGGCTGACACACGGCGGTGCGGTCAGTGAGGTTCACGTCGAGGATCTGGTTCATGTAGTCGAACGACACGACCACTTCGCCATTGGCCGCTACCGCTGCGGCGGAAAGGCCGGTGCGACCGCCGGACGGCACCAGCGCGACCTTGTGTTTATTGGCCCACAGGACAATGGCCTGGACCTGCTCGGTGGTCTTGGGGAACACGATGGCGGTCGGGGCCGGAGCGAAATGCTTGGTCCAATCCTTACCATAAGCATTCAGGGAGTCGGCATCGGTCAGCACCTTGCCAGGCTCAACCAGGGTCTTCAGCTCTTCAATCAGGGCAGGATTGGTCATCGACAGAACTCTCGAACAATTCATGGTCATCCTGAGAACGCTTCACGTCGCAGGAATGAGTGTTTAGCGGGGTGCATATGCTAGCATACCGACCCCGCAGGGTAGTGCCCAAAGGCTGTTCTGCGGTGACGGCATTCCTGCCGTTCGGGTCAGCTCCGGGCTGCTCCCTTCCCTGCCATTTTTCTCCGGGATACAGGTTTACGCAGATGAGCAAGACTTCTCTCGATAAGAGCAAGATCAAGTTCCTTCTTCTCGAAGGCGTCCACCAATCGGCTGTCGACGTCCTCAAGGCGGCGGGCTACACCAGCATCGAGTACCTCACGGGTTCTCTGCCGGAAGCCCAGCTCAAGGAAAAGATCGCCGACGCTCACTTCATCGGCATTCGCTCGCGCACTCAACTGACCGAAGAGATCTTCGATCACGCGAAGAAGCTGGTTGCGGTCGGCTGTTTCTGCATCGGCACCAACCAGGTCGACCTGGACGCTGCCCGCGAACGCGGTATCGCGGTGTTCAACGCGCCCTACTCCAACACCCGTTCCGTAGCGGAGCTGGTGCTGGCCGAAGCGATCCTGCTGCTGCGCGGCATCCCTGAGAAGAACGCTTCCTGCCACCGTGGCGGCTGGATCAAGAGCGCGGCCAACTCCTTCGAGATCCGTGGCAAGAAGCTGGGCATCGTCGGTTACGGCTCGATCGGTACTCAACTGTCGGTCCTGGCGGAAGGCCTGGGCATGCAGGTGTACTTCTACGACACCATCACCAAGCTGCCTTTGGGTAACGCCACCCAGGTAGGCAACCTGCACGAGCTGCTGGCGATGTCCGACATCGTTTCGCTGCACGTACCGGAAACCGCCGCCACCCAGTGGATGATGGGCGAGAAAGAAATCCGTGCCATCAAGAAAGGCGGCATCCTGATCAACGCCGCCCGCGGCACTGTGGTCGAACTGGACCACCTGGCTGCCGCCATCAAGGACAAGCACCTGATCGGCGCGGCCATCGACGTATTCCCGGTGGAGCCACGCTCCAACGACGAAGAGTTCGAAAGCCCGCTGCGTGGCCTGGACAACGTGATCCTGACCCCGCACATCGGTGGTTCTACCGCTGAAGCCCAGGCCAACATCGGTCTGGAAGTCGCGGAAAAACTGGTCAAGTACAGCGACAACGGCACTTCGGTATCGTCCGTGAACTTCCCGGAAGTGGCCCTGCCGGCTCACCCTGGCAAGCACCGCCTGCTGCACATCCACGAAAACATTCCGGGCGTACTCAGCGAGATCAACAAAGTCTTCGCCGAAAACGGCATCAACATCTCCGGCCAGTTCCTGCAGACCAACGAGAAGGTTGGCTACGTGGTGATCGACGTCGACGCCGAGTACTCGGACCTGGCGCAAGAGAAGCTGCAACACGTCAAAGGCACCATCCGTAGCCGTGTGTTGTTCTGATCGCGATCTGAGCAAAAAAAAGGGAGCCTTCGGGCTCCCTTTTTCATTGACGCAACAACGTTACTTGACGTTGACGGTGATCTTCTCGGAAACGATCGGCGGATCGAACGGCATGTGGTTGCTATCGCCCAGTTCAAGCTGCAGGGTGTGTTTGCCCGGCGTAAGCGTGACTTCAGCCTGGGTCTGCGCGGCGCCGAAATGCTGGTGGTTGGCATCTTTGGGGATCGGCGCTCCGGCGGCCGGCAACTCATCGACATCGATCAGCAAATGGTGATGACCGGTGTTCTTGGTGGGGTCGCCCGCCGGTGCCAAGGCAATATTTTCAACAGCGAACTTGACGACCACAGTCTGTGGAACATTCGCGCCGTCCTTGGGAGACACGATGGACACTTCGGCGCCTTTCGGAGCCGGCGTTGCAGCACTGGCCAGCACCGAAACACCTATCAACAGGCCAGCCAAAGCAGCACGTGACATAAAGGTTTTCATTCTCTTCTCCAGTTTTTTCGTAAAATCCGCGTGACCATGACAACTTCATGGCCATTCGTTGTCGAAGGCACTCGACAACCATAGCAAAGCGAGCCTGAATCAGAGGGTCGCGATAATAAATTCAAAGGAGTGACCATGCGCTTTCTGCCTGGCCTGATCTGCCTGCTACCCCTTCTGAGCCCTTTGGCTCATGCCGAACTGATTGATGACGTCAACGACCGGGGCGAGTTGCGCATAGCCGTTGAAGCCAACACTCCCCCATTCAACTTCAAGGATGGTGACAAGCTCGCCGGCTTCGAAGTCGAACTGGGCCAACTGCTGGCAAGTGAACTCGATGTCCGGGCCGACTTTGTCGTCACCGACGGCAGCGATCTGCTGACCGGCGTCGAAAGCGGCAAATACGACATCGCTATCAACCACATAGCAGTGACCCCGGATCTCAGCGATCGTTTCGATTTCAGCGAACCTTACGTTCAAGCCCAGGCGCAATTGATCGCGCAGAAAGAAGAGCCGCGCTCCATTCTGCTGGTGCAGTCGCTGACCGAAGGGAAGCCCAAAACCAACCCGGCCGTGAGCCTGGCGATTCCGTTTCAGAAGGGAAATCCGGCGTTCCATGCCAGCCTGGAAAACGCCTTGCAGCGGATCAAGGATGATGGACGACTGCAAGCGCTGGAGCAGAAGTGGCTGGGGGCGGATGCGGTGCCGAAGCTGCAGAACTGAAGTGAATGCAGAACCTGTGGGAGCGAGCTTGCTCGCGATGAGGCCAGTCCAGTCAACATTGATGTTGAATGTCAGGCCGCCATCGCGAGCAAGCTCGCTCCCACAGTGTCTTTTGTCGCTCGTTAATCGAGTGTTGCCAACGCCTGAGCCGCCTGCGGCAACTCCAGCTCACTGAACACCTGCACGCCATGGCGCTTGAGCAGCGCCGCCGTCACGCCCTCGCCACTGACCTTCACCCCGCTGAACGTCCCGTCATAGGTCAGCAGATTGCCGCAGGACGGACTGTTGGCCTTGAGGACGGCAATGCGGATGCCGTGTTTTTGCACCAGTTCCAGCGCCTGATACGCCCCCGACAAAAACTGCGCGCTGACATCCTCGCCCTCGGTCGTGATCACCACGGCCTGGCCATCGAGGACTTGCGCGCCCTGCCCGCCTGGAATTTCCGCGGCCGCCCGAGGCGTTGGCAAGCCACCGGCGACCTCCGGGCACAACGGTACGATCCGACCTTCGTCGAGCCAGTGCTGAAGCTGATCGAACGGCCCACTGGCCCCGCCGTCGTAACGAACGCGGTGGCCCAACAGGCAGCGGCTGACGAGAATTTTCTGCATGATCAGAACGGCTCGTTGCCGCGCCGCCGGAACCAGCCCGTCAGCGACAGGCGATCGCGGGTCGCGGGCAGGACTTCGTGGGGAACCTCTCCGGAAAGAAACACCACCAGGCAGCCGCCGGTAGGCTGCACGTCGTGGACGCGATCGTTGTCGAGGTACATGCGCAACGAGCCGCCGTGCTCGGGAAGCCAGCCGTCATTGAGGTAAACCACCGCTGAAACCATGCGCCGGTCGTCATCGCGAAAGCGATCGACATGCTTGAGGTAGAACGCCCCGGGCGGGTACATCGCAAAATGGCTTTCGAAATCCTCCAGGCCGAGAAACAGACCGCGATTGATAGCCTCGCGCAGGCTGTCCATCAAACTCAGATAGCTGTCGCAAGCCTCGGCCTGGCCGGGGTCGATCCATTGGATATGGTCGCCACGAATTCCTTCGCGGATCTCCGACGACGGCCCTCGACCCACGGCAGCCGGAGCCAGTTCACCCTCGGCAGCACGCTTGCGACACTCGGCCGCCAGCGCTCGGGTCAGGTCCTGAGGCAGGAAAATATTCTGCTGCGACCAGCCGTGCTCGGCCAGGTCGTCGACGATTCGTAACAGCAGCGGGTGATCAGAGGATATTTGCATGCCGCGCATAGTATTCCTGTGCCCGAAAATCCGACAGAGCCGCGCAGCGGGTTGATACGAATTCTCGACAAGTACGGATGCCACACGGAGAATAGTCGCCTGCTGACAGGAGTCCCTATGCGCCGTTTGCTTTTATCACTGCTGATGTTCTGCGTTTTGCCCGCCTGGGCAGACAGCCACGACCAGTTGTACAAGGTCGCCGGCTGGCCGGAACAACGCGCGCATTTCAACGACGCCCTCTCGGCTGCCCAGCAACGCTACCAGGGCAGCCTGCCTCCGGCGGTGTATCAGGCTCTGGTCAATAACAGCAATCAGCGATTTTCCGCCCAGGCCGTGGACCAGCGCGCCGAAGCGCAATTGCGCAAGAACCTCGCCGATCCAAAACCTGCACTGACGTTTTTCCAGTCGCCTTTGGGCAAGAAAATCGTCGCTGCCGAGTTGCTGGCGACCCGTCGCGACCAACTGGCGAAAAATGCCAAGGGCTTGCCAAAGATGCAGGCCAGCGACAGCCGCCTGCTGATCATCGGCCATCTGGCACAAGCGCTGCCTGCTCGCGAGGCCGGCGCGGAAGTCAGCCTGGCGATTGCCGGTGTGGCCGCCGACAGCCTGAGTTCGATGATCCCGGGGTTGCTCGGTGCCGGTCAGGCCCAGGGCATGCTCAACGGCCAGCGCCAGCGCCTGATGGACCAGATTGGCAGCGACCTGAACAACACGCTGCTGTATGTCTATCGCGACCTGTCGGACGACGAGCTGGAAGAGTTCGCGACCTTTGCCGAATCGACGCAAGGCCAGGCTTACTATCAGGCGGCACTGGCGGCGATTCGCGCGGGGTTGGCGGTGGGGCAGAGCAATTCGAACCTAAGCCAATGATTATCGGCGCCTGACAGATCGCTATCGCGGGCAAGCCCGCTCCCACAGTGTTTTGAGTCAACCCACTATTTTGTGATCACCGCGAAACCTGTGGGAGCGGGCTTGCCCGCGAAGGGGCCGGAACTGTCACTAAGGATTCCGACCCTTGATCCGCTTGGTCAAAAACCCGAAATACTCCGTGCGCATCGCCAGTGTTTCATTCGCCAGATGATGCCGCGCCTCGGGCAACATCAAGACCTGCGGCCTATCAAACTTGCCTCGCAACACTTCAAGGTTATGCTCCCAATCCACGGTCATGTCCGCCTGCCCCTGCACGATCAGCGGCCGCCTGGTGCTGACAGGCGCCGCTTCAACGCGTTTGATCCAACGCGCCAGCGCGCCCACCCAGGCTGTCGGTAGACGCAGCGGCTGCAATGGATCGGCTTGCAGGAACGGCAGAAAGGCCGGGTCGTTGGAGTTCTCACTGAAGCGCCGGGCGATGGCTTTGACGAACGGCCTGAGCACGTAATAGCTCAGATGCGACCAACCCCACGCGCGCGGCCGCACCAAGGGTGCCAACAGGATCACCTGCCCCTGGGCCGGGCTGCTCGCCCCCGCATTCAACACATGATCGATCACGATCGCCCCACCGGTACTTTGCCCGCACAGGTGCCACGGTTGCGGTAAATCGAGGGATTGCGCCTCGCTGAACAACCCTTGCAACGTGTCCTGGTACTCGGCGAAATCCTTGATGCTCGCCCGCTCGCCGCTGGACAAGCCATGCCCCGGCAGGTCGCAGGCAATCACCGCAAAGCCTTGGTCCAGTGCCCATTCGATCACATGCCGGTAGAGCCCGGTGTGGTCGTAGAAGCCGTGGATGACAAACAGCGTCGCCTTCGCCCGCTCGGGCCACCAGAACTGGCTGACCAGCTGATATCCATCGACCTCGAAGCGCCCAAGACCGCTGCGCACCTGACGCAATGAAAAATCCAGTCCGTAGAACTGCTGGTAGGCCTTCGCCTGCGCCGACAACGGCTGCCCGGCCGCCAGTGGCAGCAGACTTGCACGTAGAAGATCAGGGTCGAAAGTGGCCGGCATGGACAAGTTCCAGAGCGTGAAACGGACTTAATAGGCCTGCGATATTCTTCTGTCGCGGCAAGCATGGCAAGCTAGCCGACCTTCGAGGATTGAACCGATGCGCCCGCCCTTTCGCGCCACCCTGTTTGCCAGCCTGCTCGCCGTGGTGTGTGCCGGCGTATTGTGGGCGGCCTACGACTGGTTCCAGGGGCGTTACCTGCGGGCGTTCAGCGAGCACACGGCAATGTTTTCGGGTGATCCGCTGCGCCTTCCCGATGACCTCGCAGGCCCTGGCGCCATCCGCCTGGTGCATTTCTGGGACCCGGCCTGCCCGTGCAACGTCGGCAATCAACAACACCTGACCGAACTGGTCGAGCGCTATGTCCCCCACGGCGTGGAATTCTATACCGTGCAAAAACCCGGTAGCCATGGCCAGTTACCAGGCACCTTGAGCCGCCTGAAAACCATCGACGTCTTGCCCGGTTCCGAACAGATCCCCGCCAGCCCGGCCGTGGCAATCTGGGATCGCAGCGGCAAACTGGCGTACTTCGGCCCCTACAGCGAGGGCCTGACCTGCAATTCCAGCAACAGCTTTATCGAACCCATCCTGCAAGCGCTCGATGAAGGCCGAGCGGTGAGTGCCACGCACACACTGGCGGTGGGGTGTTACTGCCCGTGGCCTGTCGATCCGGCGAAGTAGGCAAAGCCACGCCCATACGAATCCCTCCTACGGGCGATGCGCCAAGCCGGCGCGCCGTGTTAAACAGTGGCACCTGGAATCACAATAACAACAAGGAATCCCCATGAAACGCAGCCTGACCGCTCTCGCGCTGTTGATCGTCGTGCTGGCCGCCGGAGCCGGCTGGTACCTCTACAGTAAACAGCCGTCACGCCAGGGCATGGTCGAACTGCAACACCTGCAAGGCTCAGTCACCGTGCGCTACGACGAGCGCGGCGTTCCGCATATCCGCGCCGACAACGAACCCGACCTGTACCGCGCGCTCGGCTACGTGCATGCCCAGGACCGCTTGTTCCAGATGGAAGTCCTGCGTCGCCTCGCTCGTGGCGAACTGGCCGAGGTGCTCGGACCGAAGCTGCTCGACACCGACAAACTGATGCGCAGCCTGCGCATTCGCGAGCGCGCTGAAACCTACTTCGCCAACCTCGACAAACAGTCGCCCTCTTTCATCGCCATGCAGGCCTATCTGGACGGCATCAACCAGTATCAGGACAGCCACGCCAAACCCGTGGAGTTCGATGTGCTGGGCATTCCAAAACGCCCGTTCACCGCCCAGGACACCATCAGCATCGCCGGTTACATGGCCTACAGTTTTGCGGCGGCCTTTCGTACCGAACCCTTGCTGACATTCGTACGCGATCAACTGGGCCCTGACTACCTGAGCGTTTTCGATCTCGACTGGCAGCCCAAAGGCGTGCTCGACGGGACCGCACCTTCCCTGGCCAGCGCCGACTGGAAAGACCTCAACGCCCTCGCCCGTCTGAGCGAACAGGTCTTGGCTGACAACGGTCTGCCCCAGTTCGAGGGCAGTAACGCCTGGGTCGTCGCGGGCAGCCGGACCCAAAGCGGCAAGCCACTGCTGGCGGGCGATCCGCATATCCGTTTCTCCGCACCGTCAGTGTGGTACGAAGCACAACTCTCCGCGCCGGGCTTTGAACTCTACGGGCATTACCAGGCGTTGATGCCGTTCGCCTCCCTGGGCATGAACAACGACTTCGGCTGGAGCATCACCATGTTCCAGAACGACGACCTCGACCTGATCGCCGAGAAGGTCAACCCGGACAATCCCAATCAGGTCTGGTATCGCGGCAAGTGGGTGGACATGGTCACCAGCGAACAGAAGATTGCGGTCAAGGGCCAGGAACCGGTGACGCTGGTACTGCGTCAATCACCCCACGGCCCGATCGTCAACGATGCCTTGGGCAGCGGCGTCGGCAAGACACCGATTGCCATGTGGTGGGCGTTTCTCGAAAGCCAGAACCCGATTCTGGACGGGTTCTACCAACTCAACCGCGCCGACACCCTGGTCAAGGCCCGCAGTGCCGCGGCAAAAATCCAGGCACCGGGCCTGAACGTCGTATGGGCCAATGCCAAGGGTGACATTGGCTGGTGGGCGGCGGCGCAACTGCCGAAACGTCCGGCGGGTGTAAGCCCATGGTTCATCCTCGATGGCAGCAGCGCCGAGGCCGACAAGGATGGCTTCTATCCGTTCAGCGCCAACCCTCAGGAAGAAAACCCGGCGCGGGGCTACATCGTCTCGGCCAACTTCCAGCCGGTGTCGCCGACCGGCATGGAGATTCCCGGCTATTACAACCTTGCCGATCGCGGCCAGCAGCTCAATCGCCAGCTCAGCGACAAAGCCGTGAAATGGGACCTGGAAAGCAGCCAGAAACTGCAGCTGGGCACTACCACCGCCTACGGCCAGCGCTTGCTGGCGCCGCTGCTGCCGGTGTTGCGCGAAGTGGTGAGCGACCCCGCCGAACTCAAACTGGTGGAGCAACTGGCCCAGTGGAAAGGCGACTACCCGCTCGATTCGACCAGCGCCACGCTGTTCAACCAGTTGCTGTTCAACCTGGCTGACGCGACGATGCATGACGAGCTGGGCAACGACTTCTTCGAAACGCTGCTCTCGACCCGGGTGATCGACGCCGCGCTCCCCCGCCTGGCCGCCAGCGCCGATTCACCGTGGTGGGACAACCGCAACACCGTCGGCAAGGAAACCCGCGCCGACACGGTGAAGGCCGCCTGGCAAGCCAGCCTCGCACACCTCAGGAGCACTCTCGGCGCAGATGCCTCGCAATGGCAGTGGGGTCGCGCGCACACCTTGACCCATGGTCATCCGCTGGGGCAGCAAAAGCCGCTGGACCTGGTCTTCAACGTCGGCCCCTTCGCCGCACCCGGCAGCCATGAAGTGCCGAACAACCTATCGGCGAAGATTGGCCCGGCACCCTGGCCCGTGACCTACGGCCCTTCGACCCGACGCCTGATCGACTTCGCCGACCCGGCCCACAGCCTGACCGTCAACCCGGTTGGCCAGAGCGGCGTAGTGTTCGACAGTCACTATGATGATCAGGCCGAGGCCTATATCGAGGGGATGTATTTCCAGGCGCATCTCAATGATGAAGAAGTCACGGCCAATACGCGCAGTACGTTGAAGCTGTTGCCGGCGCGGGCAGCTCAGTAAGTTTGCATTGGCTGGACCGGCCCCTTCGCGGGCAAGCCCGCTCCCACAGGTTTCTCTGGTGTTCACAAAATATGTGTTCGACACAGATCCCTGTGGGAGCGGCGGTGCGGCGATCCGACTTGCCCGCGAAGGGGCCCGCAGGAGCAATGCAAATTCATGGTTCAAACCATCGCCGCAAAATTCAACCTGAACTGCTGCGGCGTCACCCCCAATCTGCGATTGAACACACTGCGCATGTGCTGGGCATCGCGAAATCCACATTGATAGGCCACAGTCTTGAGCGGCGCCCGGGTGCTTTCGAGCATCACCCGCGCCGCATCGACCCGCGCGCGTTCGACGAACTCGGCCGGGGTGATTTTCGCTTCCCTGGCAAACACCCTGGAAAAATTGCGCGCACTCATGTTGGCGGCATTGGCCAGGTCGGCGATGGCTAAATCGCCCGTCAGGTTGGCCAGCACGTAATGCTGGACCATCGCCACCGCCGAGTCCGGTTCGGCGTGGGGCGTGAGGAACGGGCTGAACTGCGACTGCCCGCCCGAACGCTGGGTGAACACCACCAGCCGCTTGGCGACATTCAGTGCCACTTCCGGCCCGTGATCCCGGCCCAACAGATACAACGACAGATCGATCCCCGCTGTGACCCCGGCCGAGGTGAACAGGTCGCCGTCCTCAACGTACAGTCGATCCGCTTCCACCCGGGACGAGGGACACAGCGCCGCCAGATCCGATGCGTCCTGCCAATGCGTGGTGACTGTGCGCCCCTGCAGCAACCCCGCCCGGGCGAGCATGAAGGCACCGTTGCAGATCGAGCCAAACCGCTGCGCCCGCCCGCAGGCCCCGCGCAGCCAGGTGTCGAACGCCACGCCGAAACTCATGAACGGCAATTGCGGCCCGCCAGCCACCAATAACAAGTCGTACGCCTCGAGTGCTTCGCTGAAATGCCGATGGGCATTGAGTGCCAAACCGTTGGAGCACGCCATCATCCCGTGCTCGACGCCGATCACCTCCAGCCGATAGTGATCCTGCGGGGCAAGGAATCGATTGGCCTCGGAAAACACATCCATGGGGCCGGTGACATCCAGCGACTGGACGCCGGCGAAGACCACGATGGCGATGGTTTTACTCATGGTTCGAAACGCCTTTTATGAATCAGGATTGACGCGTACCTGTGGCGAGGGGGCTTGCCCCCGTTCGGCTGCGCAGCAGTCGTAAACCGCTTGAACGCGGTTTACCTGAATGAGCATTGGGGCCGCTTCGCGACCCAACGGGGGCAAGCCCCCTCGCCACAAAAGCAGGTTTAGTGCGAGCAACCCTAGCCAAACCAGGCGCAACAAGCGAGGTTGGCGCGATATGCATGCTCATTGGCCGGGATCGCAGCCATGGCGCGATTGTCCGGTTTCGGGGGGCGGAACAGACTGAAACCCTCAGCGCCACCCAGGCGTTCACGACGAGGAAAACTCCATGAGCACCACCATCGCCGGCATCAAGATCCCCGACAGCGCGCTGGCCAAGGCCACTACCGAATACATCCGTGACATCGAATCGGACCTGCTCTACCACCACTCGCGTCGGGTCTTTCTGTTCGGCGCCCTGAGCGGTGAGCGCAAGCAATTGGCCTACAACCCTGAGTTGCTGTACGTCGGCGCGATGTTCCATGACCTGGGCCTGGTGGAGGGGCACCGCAGCGACAACGAGCGTTTCGAAGTCGATGGCGCCAATGCGGCAGCCGCATTTCTCAAGCCTTACGGACTGAGCGACGACGATATCGAGCAGGTCTGGCTATCGATTGCCCTGCACACCACACCGGGCGTTCCTCAGCACTTGCGGCCCACCGTGGCGCTGGTGACGGCGGGTGTCGAGATGGACGTGCTGGGCATGGACTACGCGGCGTTCTCCACCGTGCAGCGCGAAGCGGTGGTGCATGCGCATCCACGGGGCGAGGGGTTCAAGGAGTGCATCATCTGCGCGTTTGCCGATGGCTTGCGTCATCGTCCGCAGACTACGTTCGGGAATGTGAAGACGGATGTGCTGGTGGATCAGCAGCCGGGATTCAAGCCGATGAATTTCGTCGAGGTCATTCGCCAATCTACTTGGATTTCCTGACCGCCAAAGAACCTGTGGGAGCGAGCTTGCTCGCGATGGCGGCATCACAGTCAACATCGAAGTTGAATGTCAGTCCGCTATCGCGAGCAAGCTCGCTCCCACAGGGGGTCGGGTTGGCCACAAAGTTGTGGTCAACCCGATTTCAGGCTCAAGCCGCTTCCGGTGCCTGCGCGCGACGCACGTCCGGTTGCTTCCACGAATCGGCGGCCGCTTCTTCGATCGCTTGCTGGATCGCGCGACGACGGCCCTCTTCGGCGCGACGGCTGAAGAACCAGACCAGGAAAGTCACGATGGACACTGCCAACAGGATCAGGCTGGCCACGGCGTTGATCTCGGGCTTCACGCCCAGACGTACCGCCGAGAACACCTCCATCGGCAGGGTCGTGGACCCCGGGCCCGACACGAAGCTCGCCAGCACCAGGTCATCCAGCGACAGGGCAAACGACATCATGCCGCCCGCTGCCAGCGACGGCGCGATCATCGGGATGGTGATCAGGAAGAACACCTTCCACGGTTTCGCGCCCAGGTCCATGGCCGCCTCTTCGATGGACAGGTCCAGCTCGCGCAAGCGTGCCGAAACCACCACCGCCACATAGGCCGCACAGAACGTGGTGTGGGCGATCCAGATGGTGATAATGCCGCGTTCCTGCGGCCAGCCGATCATCTGCGCCATGGCCACGAACAGCAGCAACAGCGACAGACCGGTGATCACCTCAGGCATCACCAGCGGCGCGGTGACCAGGCCACCGAACAGGGTACGGCCCTTGAAGCGCGTAATACGCGTCAGGACGAACGCCGCCAGGGTACCCAGCGCCACCGCCGCCACCGCCGTGTAGCAGGCGATTTCCAGCGAGCGCACCACCGAACCCATCAGTTGCGAATTGTCGAGCAGGCCGACGTACCACTTGATCGACCAGCCGCCCCACACCGTCACCAGTTTCGAGGCGTTGAACGAATAGATCACCAGGATCAGCATCGGCAGGTAGATGAACAACAGACCCACTACCAGCATCAGGCTGGAGAAACGGCAGCGCTTCATTCTTTACCCTCCATTTCCTTGGCCTGACTGCGGTTGAACAGGATGATCGGCACAATCAGGATCGCCAGCATCACCACCGCCAGGGCAGACGCCACCGGCCAGTCACGGTTGTTGAAGAACTCTTGCCAGAGCACTTTACCGATCATCAGGGTTTCCGGGCCGCCGAGCAGTTCCGGGATCACGAACTCACCGACCACCGGGATGAACACCAGCATGCAGCCAGCGATGATGCCGTTTTTCGACAGCGGCACGGTGATTTTCCAGAAGCTGTTGAAGGTGCTCGAACCCAGGTCCGACGCGGCTTCAAGCAGGCTCTGGTCGTGCTTCACCAGGTTGGCGTACAGCGGCAGGATCATGAACGGCAGGTAGGAATAAACCACACCGATGTAGACCGCCAGGTTGGTATTGAGGATCTGCAGCGGCTCGTTGATCCAGCCCATGCTCATCAGGAAACCGTTGAGCAGGCCATTGTTGCTGAGGATGCCCATCCACGCATACACGCGGATCAGGATCGCGGTCCAGGTCGGCATCATGATCAGCAGCACCAGCACCGTCTGCACTTCCTTGCGGGCAACGGAGATGCCGTAGGCCATCGGGTAGCCGATCAGCAGGCAGAGGATGGTGCTGAACAGCGCCATCTTCAACGACCCGAGATAAGCAGCGATGTACAGCTCGTCACCGGCCAGCATCGCGTAGTTGCCCAGGTTAAGCAGCAACTGCAGCTTCTGCTCGGCGTAGCTGTAGATTTCGGTGTAGGGAGGAATGGCCACGTCCGCTTCGGCGAAGCTGATCTTCAGTACGATGAAGAACGGCAGCATGAAGAACAGGAACAGCCAGATGAAGGGAACCCCGATGACCATCTGACGGCCACCGGGAATTATTCGATTGAGTCGGCGTTTGAATTTGCGCATGTTCATGAGCGAAGTACCACGCCGCTATCGTCTTCCCAATACACGTAGACCTGATCACCCCAGGTCGGCCGCTGGCCACGTCGCTCAGCGTTCGCGACGAAGGACTGGACGATCTTGCCGCTCGGCAATTCGACGTAGAACACCGAGTGGCCACCGAGGTAGGCGATGTCATGCACCTTGCCGCTGGACCAGTTGTATTCGCAGGTCGGCATGGTCGGGGTCACGAGCAGTTTTTCCGGACGGATCGCGTAGGTCACGGATTTGTCTTGCACCGAGGTGCTGATGCCGTGGCCCACATAGATCTTCCGGTCGAGGTCCTTGCAGGTGATGATCGCGTGGCCCTCGGCATCGTCAATCACTTCACCGTCGAAGATGTTGACGTTACCGATGAATTCACAGACCAGGCGGCTGGTCGGGGTTTCGTAGATGTCGATCGGGCTGCCGATCTGGGCGATCCAGCCCAGGTGCATGATCGCGATGCGCTCGGCCATGGTCATGGCCTCTTCCTGGTCGTGGGTCACCATGACGCAGGTTACGCCGACACGCTCGATGATCTCCACCAGCTCCAGCTGCATCTGCGAGCGAAGCTTCTTGTCCAGGGCGCCCATCGGTTCGTCGAGCAGCAGCAGCTTCGGTCGCTTGGCCAGGGAACGGGCCAGGGCCACACGCTGACGCTGGCCACCGGACAACTGGTGCGGCTTGCGCTTGGCGTACTGGCTCATCTGCACCAGCTTGAGCATATCGGCCACCCGCGCGTCGACTTCGGCGGCCGGCAGTTTGTCCTGCTTGAGGCCGAAGGCGATGTTCTGCGCCACGGTCATGTGCGGGAACAAGGCGTAGGACTGGAACATCATGTTGATCGGCCGCTCGTAGGGCGGCATGTCGGTGATGTCTACGCCATCGAGGAAAATGCGCCCCTCCGTGGGCCGTTCGAAACCTGCGAGCATGCGCAGCAATGTGGACTTGCCCGATCCCGAGCCGCCGAGCAGGGCGAAGATCTCGCCTTTCTTGATTTCCAGGGACACGTCGTCCACGGCAATCGTCTCGTCGAACTTCTTCGTGACCCGGTCGATTTTGACCAGCACCTGTTTAGGTTGCTGGTCGCCCTCGAGGGCTTTCTTATAGGCGCCGGAGGCAACTGCCATTTACGAAACTCCCAAAAAAAAAGAGTGCAGTTCGCTCAAGGTGAGCCAACTTTGGATAGTCTGAGCCTTGAAACTATTTACCCGACTTGACCATGGTCCAGCTGCGGGTCATCAAGCGTTGAATCTTCGGTGGCAACTCGACGGACACGTAGGTCTTGTCGAGCACCTCTTGCGGTGGATAAACCGCTTCGTCGGTGCGAATGGACTGTTCCATCAGTTTGTCCGACCCCGGATTAGGGTTGGCATAGCCGACGTAGTCGCTGACCTGGGCGATAACCTCGGGTTTCAGCAAGTAATTGATGAACGCGTGCGCCTCCTTGGGATTGGCCGAATCCTTCGGAATCGCCAGCATGTCGAACCAGAGAGCGCCACCTTCCTTCGGAATGGCGTAGGCGATGTTGATGCCTTTCTTGGCTTCCTGGGCACGGTTGCGGGCCTGGAAGATGTCGCCGGAGAACCCGACCGCCACGCAGATATCGCCGTTGGCCAGGTCAGTGATGTACTTGGACGAGTTGAAGTAGGTAACGTAGGGCCGCACGGCCAGCAACTTGGCGGTCGCCTTCTTGTAGTCTTCCTCGTTGGTGCTATTGGCGTTCAGGCCCATGTAGTTCAGGACCGTCGGCATCATCTCATCAGCGGAATCGAGGAACGCCACGCCGCACTTGTGCAGCTTCTTGATGTTTTCTGGCTCGAACAGCACGCTCCAGGAGTCAATCTTGTCGACACCCAGCACGGCCTTGACCTTGTCGACGTTGTAACCGATGCCGTTGGTGCCCCACAGGTACGGCACGGCGTACAGGTTGCCCGGATCGTTCTGCTCCAGGCGCTTGAGCAGCACCGGGTCGAGGTTCGAATAGTTCGGCAGCTGCGACTTGTCGAGCTTCTGGAAAGCGCCGGCCTTGATCTGCTTGCCGAGGAAGTGATTGGACGGCACGACCACGTCATACCCTGTATGCCCGGCCAGCAACTTGCCTTCCAGGGTTTCGTTGGAATCAAAGACGTCGTAGACCGGCTTGATCCCGGTCTCTTTCTGGAAGTCCGCCAGGGTGCTCTCGCCGATGTAATCCGACCAGTTATAAATATGCACGGTGCCGGCGGCCTGGACACTGACGGCAATCGTCAGCCCGGCGCCCACCAGCATGGCATTGCGCAATAAAGAAAAAATAGGCACGTGGAGGTCCTCTGAAATTAGTTGGGCCCAAGTTGCCCAGCGTTACATGACAACCGTGATTGCCCAGCAACAAAACCGGCGCGCAACTTACCCTCGAAAAACCGTTCCAGCAAAACTTTTATGCAGACCCTTGTAGGAGCGAGCCTGCTCGCGATGAACCTGAGAGCAACGCGGGGTGTCAGGCACCCAGTGTCATCGTTGACGACTATCGCGAGCGGGCTCGCTCCTACAGGGGTTTTACTTATTTACCCGATTTGATCTTGGTCCAGCTGCGGGTCATGATCCGCTGGGTCGCGGCCGGCAAGTCGGCAATCGCGTACAGCTTGGCCAGCACGTCCGCTGGCGGGTAAACGCCCGGGTCGCTGGTGATGTCTTTATCGACCAACGCAGTTGCAGCCGCGTTGCCGTTCGGGAAACGCACGGCGTTGGTGATTTCAGCCATGATTTCCGGCTTTTGCAGGAAGGTCATGAACTTGTAGGCGCCTTCGACGTTTTCGGCATCTTTAGGGATGGCGACCATGTCGTAGAAGCTGCCGGCACCTTCTTTCGGAATGTTGTAGCTGACTTTCACCTTGTCACCGGCTTCGGCAGCGCGGGATTTAGCCTGGTAAATGTCACCCGAGTAACCCACGGCCACGCAGATGTTGCCGTTGGCGAGGTCCGAGATGTACTTGGACGAGTGGAAGTAGGCGATCGAAGGACGGACCTTCATGATCAGCGCTTCAGCCTTGTCGATGTCTTCTTTCTTCTGGCTGTCGGTTGGCAGGCCCAGGTAGTGCAGCGCCACCGGAATCATCTCGGTTGGCGAGTCCAGCAGGCTGATACCGCACGCTTTCAGCTTGGCGGCGTTTTCAGGCTTGAAGATGAGGTCCCAGGAATCGACCGGTGCGTCGGCACCCAGTGCTGCCTTGACCTTCTCGGCGTTGAAGCCGATACCGATCGAACCCCACATGTACGGGAAGGCGTGCTCGTTGCCCGGGTCGCTCACGGAAACGGCCTTGAGCAGGTCGGTGTTCAAGTTCTTCCAGTTAGGCAGCTTGGACTTGTCCAGCTTCTGGTAGACCCCAGCCTTGATCTGCTTGGCCAGGAAGTTGTTCGACGGTACGACGATGTCGTAGCCGGACTTGCCTGCCAGCAACTTGGCTTCCAGGGTTTCGTTGCTGTCGAAGACGTCATAGACAACCTTGATGCCCGACTCGTCTTCAAACTTCTTGACGGTGTCCGGTGCGATGTAGTCGGACCAGTTGTACACGTGCAGTACTTTGTCATCGGCCTGAACCGCGCCCGCCATCAAACCCATCACGGACATGGCAAGCAGAGTCTTGCCAGCGAGCTTTTTACCTAGTGCCTTCATGCGTAATGCTCCAAATTTTTCTTTTTTGAACCACTTGTTCAGCGACCGAACCCGGGCAACTGGAACCGCGGCTAGTCTGGCAAGATCCACATCGGTCTTTCAAGGAAACGGCCACGCTTTCTGACAGTTCTGAGCGAAAGTTCCTACTTCATATGCAGAACTTCGGACTTCCGCTCAGAGCCTAGCACTTAGCCCTGCAATGCACTCAGGGTCAGGTCAAGGCACTTGCGAGCCTTGGTCACCAGCTCATCGATTTCCGCCGGTGTAATCACCAGTGGCGGTGCGATGATCATGGTGTCGCCGACGGCGCGCATGATCAGGCCGTTGTCGAAGCAGAACTGGCGGCAGATCATGCCGACACCCTTGCCCTCGTAACGCTTGCGCGTGGCCTTGTCCTGGACCAGTTCGATGGCCCCCAACAAACCGACCCCGCGAACTTCACCTACCAGCGGGTGATCGTTCAGTTCCCGCAGACGCTTTTGCAAATACGGTGCCGTTTCTGCATGGACGCGCTCGATAATTTTCTCGTCGCGCATGATGCGGATGTTTTCCAGCGCCACCGCAGCCGCCACCGGGTGACCGGAGTACGTGAAGCCGTGGTTGAAATCACCGCCTTCGTTCAGGACCTCCACCACTTCGTCACGCACGATCAGGCCGCCCATCGGGATGTAGCCCGAGGTCAGGCCCTTGGCGATGGTCATCATGTCCGGCTTGAGGCCGTAGAAATCGCTGCCGAACCACTCGCCGGTACGACCGAAACCACAAATCACTTCGTCAGCCACGAACAGGATGTCGTACTTGGCGAGGATTTCCTTGATGCGCGGCCAGTAGGTGTCTGGCGGAATGATCACGCCACCGGCGCCCTGGATCGGTTCGGCAATAAAGGCACCGACGTTGTCGACGCCGACTTCCAGAATCTTTTCTTCCAGCTGATTGGCCGCCCACACACCGAATTCTTCCGGGGTCATGTCGCCGCCTTCGGCGAACCAGTACGGCTGGGCAATGTGGACGATGCCCGGGATCGGCAAGTCGCCCTGTTCATGCATGTACGTCATGCCACCCAGGCTCGCGCCGGCCACGGTGGAACCGTGATAGCCGTTCTTGCGGCTGATGATGACTTTCTTGTTCGGCTGGCCCTTGATTGACCAATAGTGACGAACCATGCGCAGCATGGTGTCGTTGCCTTCAGAGCCGGAACCGGTGAAGAACACATGGTTCATGCCTTGCGGCGCGATGTCGGCGATGGCCTTGGCCAGTTCCAGTACCGGCGGGTGCGCCGTCTGGAAGAACAGGTTGTAGTAAGGCAGCTCGCGCATCTGTTTGCTGGCGGCATCGGCCAGTTCATCGCGACCATAACCAATCGCGACACACCATAGGCCGGCCATGCCGTCGAGGATCTTGTTGCCTTCGCTGTCCCAGAGGTAAACGCCCTTGGCGTTGGTGATGATCCGCGGGCCTTTCTCTTTCAGCTGTTTGAAGTCGCTGAACGGAGCCAGGTGGTGATCATTGCTCAAGGTTTGCCATTCACGGGTTTGCGGATTGTTGCTGGTCATACGAATCTCCTAAAAAAATCAGGTGAAGGCGCCATTAGAGGACAACGGCGCCCGGCGTATCAGACGGCAAAGAGCAGGAATTCCCTTTCCCACGAACTGATCACGCGCTTGAAGTTTTCATGCTCGGCCCGCTTGACCGCGACGTAGCCAGTGATGAAATTTTTGCCAAGGTAGCGCTCGATGGTCGCGCTGTTTTCCATGCGTTCCAGCGCGTCTTCGATGGTCAGCGGCAGGCGCAGGTTGCGGCGCTCATAGCCACGCCCTACCACCGGCGCACTCGGATTCAGGCCTTCAACCATGCCGATGTACCCGCAGAGCAGGCTCGCGGCAATCGCCAGGTACGGGTTGGCATCGGCGCCCGGCAGGCGGTTTTCCACCCGACGGTTCTGCGGCCCGGCATCCGGAACCCGCAGGCCCACGGTGCGGTTCTCTTCGCCCCACTCCACGTTCACCGGCGCCGAGGTATCGGGCAGGAAGCGGCGGAACGAGTTGACGTTCGGAGCGAACAGCGGCAACAGCTCGGGAATGAGTTTCTGCAAGCCACCGATGTGGTGCAGGAACAGCTGGCTCATGGTCCCGTCATCATTGGAGAAGATGTTCCTGCCGGTCTCGATGTCGATGATGCTCTGGTGCAAGTGCATGGCACTGCCCGGCTCGCCGGTCATCGGCTTGGCCATGAAGGTCGCGGCCACGTTGTGCTTGAGCGCAGCCTCGCGCATGGTGCGCTTGAACACCAGGATCTGGTCGGCCAGGGACAGGGCATCGCCGTGACGGAAGTTGATTTCCATCTGCGCCGTGCCGTCTTCATGAATCAGCGTATCGAGGTCAAGGTCCTGCAGTTCACACCAGTCATAGACGTCTTCGAACAGCGGATCGAACTCGTTCGCCGCTTCAATGGAGAACGACTGACGACCGGTTTCCGGGCGACCGGAGCGGCCGACCGGCGGCTGCAGCGGGTAGTCCGGGTCGTCGCTGCGCTTGGTCAGGTAAAACTCCATTTCCGGCGCCACGATGGGCTGCCAGCCTTTGTCGGAATAGAGTTTCAGGACTTTCTTGAGCACATTGCGCGGCGACAGCTCGATCGGGTTGCCTTGCTTGTCGTAGGTATCGTGGATAACGATGGCGGTCGGCTCGATGGCCCACGGCACCAGGTACACCGCACTCTGGTCAGGACGGCAGATCATGTCGATGTCGGCCGGGTCGAGCAGTTCGTAATAGATGTCGTCTTCGACGTAATCGCCGGTCACGGTCTGCAGCAGAACGCTTTCAGGCAGGCGCATGCCTTTCTCGGCGATGAATTTGTTGGTCGGCGAAATCTTGCCCCGGGTAATCCCGGTCAAGTCGGCGATCATGCATTCGACTTCTGTGATCTTGTGGTTTTTCAACCAATCGGTGAGCTGGTCGAGGTTGTTACTCATAAATGCCTCTAGGCTTGAGTTGTCTGACCCTTTTAAGGTCAGGCGTTGTTTGACGCATCGGCGTCGCGTTGTAGAGCGTTTCTGCGGCAGATTAGCGTGTTTGCCAACACTGCCGCAGAGGCCGGGCGTGCAGAATCACGAGCGTTGCCCCAAACGATGGTCAGGCCGCTATTGTGAATCGGTTCTATATTGAATGGAGTAACCGTAATGGGGGTGCCATCGCGACCGTCCAGAATATCGGACGGGGACGTTTGAACCGTCGCGGATGGGAGGATCACCGCAAGCGCCGGGACCACGGAACGGACGGATGTGTCATCACTGATGTGATAAACATGCCGACCGACCTGTCTTGAGCAGTCGGTGACGCCGATTATCGGCAGGCGAGACATGAAGCACCCCGGTATTATTGCTGTTATGGGTTTGATTCGAGCTTAGCCTTGTTCATTTTTTTACACAACACCCCCGTAAAAAATACAACACGGCCCGCTCAAGCTCGCGGTCGCCGCTACGTCCAGCGGAGTAAAATCGCCCCAAAGTGCCTCAAAAAAGCCATACGAGCGCTTTTTTAGGGCAAAAAAGGCCTCGCTTGACTTCGGCATGCCGTTCGGGTTGACTGAAACCAGAAAAGATCAATGATTGATATTTTTAACAACAAAGGTGTTGCATCATGTCGGTACCCCCGCGTGCCGTTCAGCTTAACGAAGCGAACGCGTTCCTTAAGGAACATCCTGAGGTTCTGTACGTTGACCTTCTGATTGCGGATATGAATGGTGTGGTGCGCGGCAAGCGCATCGAACGCACCAGCCTCCACAAGGTTTACGAGAAAGGCATCAACCTGCCGGCCTCTCTATTTGCTCTGGATATCAACGGCTCGACGGTGGAAAGCACCGGCCTGGGCCTGGACATCGGTGATGCTGACCGAATCTGCTATCCAATCCCCGATACCCTGTGCAACGAGCCATGGCAGAAGCGCCCGACCGCGCAACTGTTGATGACCATGCACGAACTCGAAGGCGAACCCTTCTTCGCCGACCCGCGTGAAGTGCTGGCCAACGTGGTGCGCAAGTTCGACGAAATGGGCCTGACCATCTGCGCCGCGTTCGAACTGGAGTTCTACCTGATCGACCAGGAGAACGTGAACGGTCGTCCGCAACCACCTCGCTCGCCGGTTTCCGGCAAACGTCCGCACTCGACCCAGGTCTACCTGATCGACGACCTCGACGAATACGTCGATTGCCTCCAGGACATTCTGGAAGGTGCCAAAGAGCAAGGCATTCCGGCCGACGCCATCGTCAAGGAAAGTGCCCCGGCGCAGTTCGAAGTGAACCTGCACCACGTGGCCGATCCGATCAAGGCCTGCGACTACGCGGTCCTGCTCAAGCGCCTGATCAAGAACATCGCCTACGACCATGAAATGGACACCACCTTCATGGCCAAGCCTTACCCAGGCCAGGCGGGTAATGGTCTGCACGTCCACATCTCGATTCTCGACAAAGACGGCAAGAACATTTTTGCCAGTGAGGATCCCGAGCAGAACGCCGCACTGCGTCACGCGATCGGCGGTGTGCTCGAGACCCTACCGGCGCAGATGGCTTTCCTCTGCCCGAACGTCAACTCCTACCGTCGTTTCGGCGCACAGTTCTACGTGCCGAACTCGCCGTGCTGGGGCCTGGACAACCGTACCGTAGCGATTCGCGTGCCGACCGGTTCTGCCGATGCCGTGCGCATCGAACACCGAGTGGCCGGCGCCGATGCCAACCCGTACCTGCTGATGGCTTCGGTATTGGCCGGCGTGCACCACGGTCTGGTCAACAAGATCGAGCCTGGCGCTCCGGTCGAAGGCAACAGCTACGAGCAGAACGAGCAAAGCCTGCCGAACAACCTGCGTGATGCGCTGCGCGAGCTGGACGACAGCGAAGTCATGGCCAAGTACATCGATCCGAAATACATCGATATCTTCGTGGCCTGTAAAGAGAGCGAGCTGGAGGAGTTCGAACACTCCATCTCCGACCTCGAGTACAACTGGTACCTGCATACCGTGTAAGCGGTTGCGGTAACAAGAACGTCGCCGGCTTCACAGCCTGCGGCGTTTTTTTATGGCCGCCTGCGGCGGATCGCTGGCAAGCCAGCTCCCACAGGGTTCTTTGTCGACAACAAATCGGGTGTACGAAACCAATCCCTGTGGGAGCGGGCTTGCCCGCGAAAGCGTCCGGGCAGACAACACACAACCCGACTCGTACAATGCCCCCTGCCCCGCAGGAGACTCCAATGACACGCGTAGCCACCCCCCGCAAACCCCGCGCACGCAGCCAGGCCCGGATCGACTCGATACTCGATGCTGCCCGCACGCTGTTGGCCGCCGAGGGCGTGGCCAGTCTGTCGATCTACAGTGTCGCCGAGCGCGCGGAGATTCCGCCCTCCTCGGTCTACCATTTCTTCGCCAGCGTGCCGGCGTTGCTCGAAGCCTTGACCGCCGACGTCCATGCGGCCTTCCGCGCGTGCCTGCAAGCACCCATCGATCATCACGCCCTTGGCAGCTGGCGCGACCTGTCACGCCTGGTGGAACAACGCATGCTCGACATCTATGCAGAGGACGCCGCCGCCCGCCAACTCATACTGGCCCAGCACGGCCTGACCGAAGTCACCCAGGCCGACCGCCAGCACGACCTCGAACTGGGCGAGCTGATGCACAAGCTGTTCGATCACCACTTCGAACTGCCGACGCTGCCGGGTGATGTCGATGTGTTCGCCCTGGCCATGGAGCTTGGCGACCGGGTGTATGCGCGCTCGGTGCAGCAACACGGGCAGATTACGCCGCGCATGGCCGAGGAAGGGATGCGGGTGTTTGATGCTTATGTGGGGCTTTATCTGCCGCCATACCTGCCCAAGCGGAATCTCTAGCGCACTCACTGGCCTCATCGCGGGCAAGCCCGCTCCCACAGGTTTATTTGTCGTTCACAAAATCTGAATTCACTGGAGATCCTTGTGGGAGCGGGCTTGCCCGCGATGAGGCCAGGGAGTGCAAATCTCGCTGATACACACACAAAAAACCCCGAAGGGCTCAAACCCTTCGGGGTTGTTGTTTACGCATGTGGCTTACAACTTGGCGATCGACACCTCAGTGGATTTCACAAACGCGATCACTTCACTGCCCACCGCCAGTTCCAACTCTTTCACCGAGCGCGTGGTGATCACCGAAGTGACGATGCCGGAAGCGGTCTGCACGTCGATTTCCGACAGCACGTCGCCGAGGACGATTTCCTTGATGGAGCCTTTGAACTGGTTGCGAACGTTGATGGCCTTGATAGTCATGATGTTGATTCCTGTCGTTGGGTAAGACTTGAGTTATTGAGCCCAGCGCAATTGCGTAGGCAAGGGTGAAACAGGTTCCGGCTCCGGTGGTTGGCCGGGCAGCGCCAGCACGCGATTGAGGACTTCGGTTTCCAGCGCCGCCAGCCGGTGGGAGCCGCGCACTCGAGGGCGCGGCAGTTCCACGTGCAGGTCGAGGCCGACTTCACCGTCTTCGATCAGGATCACCCGATCGGCAATCGCCACCGCTTCACTGACGTCGTGGGTCACCAGCAGCACCGTAAAGCCGTGCTGTTGCCAGAGCCGTTCGATCAGTTGCTGCATTTCAATTCGGGTCAGGGCATCCAGAGCACCCAGGGGTTCGTCGAGCAACAGCAGGCGCGGCTGATGAATCAACGCACGGGCCAGCGCCACGCGTTGCTTCTGTCCACCGGACAACGCTGCCGGCCATTCGTTGGCGCGGTCGGCCAGGCCCACCGCGTCCAAGGCTTCAAGCGCTTGCGGCCGCCAGTTACCCTTGAGGCCCAGACCGACGTTGTCGATGATCTTTTTCCAGGGCAGCAAACGCGCTTCCTGGAACATCAGCCGCGTGTCTTCCCGTGCGTCACTCAATGGCGCGGCACCGGCGAGCAAATCACCACCGGTGGGCCGGTCAAGGCCGGCGAGCAATCGCAGCAAGGTACTTTTGCCGCAACCGCTGCGACCCACCACGGCGACGAACTGGCCCGCCGGAATGTGCAGGTCGATCTCGCGCAGCACCTGGCGCGAGCCAAAGGTTTTTTGCAGCTTGCGCACCGCCAGCGGAATGCCGCGCAGCAGGCGTGGAGGTTGTTCCGCGATCATGCCGCACCTCCCTTGGCAACCTGATACGCCGGGTGCCAGCGCAGCCACACACGCTCAAGTCCACGGGCCGCGAGGTCGGCCAGTTTGCCGAGCACCGCGTACAGCAGAATCGCCAGCACCACCACGTCGGTCTGCAAGAACTCCCGGGCATTCATCGCCAGATAACCGATACCGGAACTGGCGGAAATGGTTTCCGCGACGATCAACGTCAGCCACATGAAGCCCAGGGCAAAGCGCACACCAACCAGAATCGAAGGCAGCGCCCCCGGCAGTATTACCTGCCAGAACAGGCTGAAGCCGGTCAGGCCATAGCTGCGCGCCATCTCCACCAGCGCCGGGTCGACGTTGCGGATGCCGTGATAGGTGTTGAGGTAAATCGGGAACAGCGTGCCCAGCGCCACCAGGAAAATCTTCGCCGACTCATCGATGCCGAACCACAGGATCACCAGCGGAATCAGCGCCAGGTGTGGCACGTTGCGGATCATCTGCACCGAACTGTCGAGCAGGCGTTCGCCCCACTTCGACAGGCCGGTGATGAAACCCAGGGTCAAACCGATGCCGCCACCGATGGTGAAGCCCAGCGCGGCACGCCAGCCACTGATCGCCAGATGCGTCCAGATTTCGCCGCTGCGCACCAGGCTGACACCGGCCTCGATCACGGCAACCGGCGCCGGCAGAATCCGTGTCGACAACCAGCCCGCCGACACACTCAACTGCCACACCGCCAGCAACAACACCGGCAACGCCCAGGGCGCGAGACTGTGGATGATTTTCTTCATGACCGCGCCTCAGCTCTGGGACGCGGCTTTGGGCAGAATGTCGTTGGCGACCATCTCGCCGAACGGACTGACGTAGCCAGCACTTTTCGGCAGTTCAGGACGCTCGACATCGAGGTGCGGAAACAGCAGTTCGGCGACTCGGTACGACTCTTCCAGGTGTGGATAACCGGAGAAAATAAAGGTGTCGATGCCGAGGTCCGCGTACTCCTTCACGCGGGCGGCCACGGTCGGGCCATCGCCCACCAGCGCCGTACCGGCACCGCCACGCACCAGGCCGACACCCGCCCACAGGTTCGGGCTGACTTCCAGGTTGTCGCGGTTGCCGCCATGCAATGCGGCCATGCGTTGCTGACCGACCGAATCGAAGCGCGCCAGCGATGCCTGGGCACGCGCGATGGTGTCGTCGTCGAGATGGGAGATCAGTCGATCCGCGGCTTTCCAGGCTTCATCGTTGGTTTCGCGCACGATCACGTGCAGGCGAATGCCAAAGCGCACGGTGCGTCCGAGCTTCGCAGCCTTGGCACGGACCTGTTCGATTTTTTCCGCCACGGCGGCCGGCGGCTCGCCCCAGGTCAAGACCATTTCCACCTGTTCGGCAGCCAGGTCTTGCGCGGCATCCGAAGAGCCGCCGAAGTACAGCGGCGGGCGCGGCTGCTGGATCGGTGGATAGAGCAGTTTCGCGCCCTTCACGCTGATGTGCTGGCCGTCGTAATCAACGGTTTCACCTTCCAGCACGCGGCGCCAGATACGGGTGAACTCCACGGAAGCCTGGTAGCGCTCTTCGTGGCTGAGGAACAGACCATCGCCCGCCAACTCCTCCGGATCACCGCCGGTCACCAGGTTGAACAGCGCGCGGCCGCCGGACAGACGATCCAGGGTCGCGGCCTGACGCGCCGCTACCGTCGGGGAAATGATCCCGGGGCGCAGGGCGACAAGGAATTTCAAACGCTGGGTCACCGGGATCAGCGACGCCGCCACCAGCCACGAATCTTCGCAGGAGCGCCCGGTGGGAATCAGCACGCCGCCGAAACCCAGTCGGTCCGCCGCTTGCGCGACTTGTTGCAGGTAACCGTGGTCAACGGCGCGTGCGCCTTCAGCGGTGCCAAGGTAATGGCCGTCGCCGTGGGTAGGCAGGAACCAGAAGATATTGAGGCTCATGGAGTGGTCTCCTTGGGGGATCGAATTATTGGGCTTTCGCAACGGCGGCCGGCGGCGTCCAGATCACGTCTTTGATGCTCAATTGCTTTGGAATCAGCTTGAGCTGGTAGAAGGTGTCGGCGATTTTCTGCTGCGCCGCGACCACTTCCGGGGTCAGGAACAACGCGCCGTAGCCCTGGCGTTTCACCGAAGTGCGGGTGATGTCTGCCGACAGGCCGAGCAGTGGCGAGACTTGCTGGGTCACGTCTTCAGGATTGGCCCGGGACCAGTCGCCGACTGCGCGCACTTCTTCCACCAGGGTCTTGATCACCTCGGGATTTTTTTGCGCGTAGGGTTTGGTCGCCAGGTAGAACTGATGGTTGTCGACGATGCCCTGGCCATCGCGCAGGGTGCGCGCCTGCAACTGTTGTTCGGCGGCGGCCTGGTACGGGTCCCAGATGACCCAGGCGTCGACACTGCCACGCTCGAACGCAGCGCGGGCATCGGCCGGCGGCAGGAATACGGTCTGGATATCGGAGTATTTGAGGCCGGCGTCTTCCAGCGCACGCACCAGCAGGTAGTGCACGTTGGAGCCCTTGTTGAGCACGACCTTCTTGCCCTTGAGCTCTGCCACCGACTTGATCGGCGAGTCCTTCGGCACCAGGATCGCCTCGCTATGCGGCGCTGGTGGTTCATAAGCGACGTAAAGCAGATCGGCGCCGGCCGCTTGGGCGAACACGGGAGGGGTTTCGCCGGTAACGCCGAAGTCGATGGAGCCGACGTTCAAGCCCTCAAGCAGTTGCGGGCCACCGGGGAATTCAGTCCATTGCACGTCCACGCCTTGGGCGGCGAGGCGTTTTTCCAGGGTGCCCTTGGCTTTGAGCAGCACCAGGGTGCCGTATTTCTGATAACCGATTCGTAGCGTCTCGGCCTGGGCTTGAGTAATGGCGCCGAAGGTGACAGCCGCAGCAAACAGAGCGACCAGACCACGACGCAAAATGACAGGGCGCATGGCGCTCTCCTTTTTGCAGTTGGGTTTTGGCTGCACCTGCTTGCCCGTTGGCGGGCGAGTAAGGCCAGTACTTCAATTTTCGGTGGGGCTGATGTTCAGTGGAGTTCATATGCTCCAGCGAGCACTCAACAAACGTTCATTCAACAGATTCGGATCGAGCGGCTTGGGCCGTCGTGCCATGGCGCTGAGAAACAGCTCCAGCGATTCATTCAGCCGTTGCTCCAGCTCCGGCGCCAACTGCGCCAGGGCGCTGCCTTCGCCGTAAGCGATCTGGCTGTCGACGGCGAAAATCCCGTGGAGCATTTCCTGGGCTTTCAACGCCGACAGCACCGGCTTGAGCGCGTAGTCCACCGCCAGCATGTGGGCGATGCTGCCGCCGGTTGCCATCGGCAACACCACCTTGTGGCTCAGCGCACGTTCGGGCAGCAGATCCAGCACGGTTTTCAATGCGCCGGAGAACGAAGCCTTGTACACCGGCGTAGCGATCAGCAGGCCATCGGCGTTTTCAATCTGTTGCAGCAGGTCAATGACCTTCGGGCTGTCGAAACGTGCATGCAGCAAGTCTTCGGCCGGGAAGTCCCGTACCTGATAACTCACCACCTCCACGCCCTGTTCTTGCAACCAACTCTTGGAGCGGTCCAGCAGCACCCCGGAACGGGAGCGCTGACTGGGACTACCTCCGAGTGAGACGACCAACATTCAGACGATTCCTTGAGCGGTGTTGGCGATTCGCGGTTTGCGATCTCGCTTCGATGGAGTGACCTTAACAGCTGATTCATATATCTATAAATCATATTTATTCATTTGGTTATTCGTTATAGGAATATAAAAAACAACTTCATTCGGGCAAAAAAAAGGCCGTCGAAACGGCCTGAAGTCCCCTGCTCTGTGGGTGCTGTCAACGGTGAAACCTGTGGTGTCTGATCTAGCGCCTTCGCGAGCAAGCCCGCTCCCACAGTTGACCGCGTACACCCTGTGGGAGCGGGCTTGCTCGCGAAGGCGGCATCAGCCACACAACAAATATTGATGACTTACCGGTTCGGCTGCGGCGTCAGGCGCAGGTAAGGCTTGACGGCACGATAGCCCTTGGGAAAACGCTGCTTGATTTCCTCTTCATCCTTGAGCGACGGCACGATCACCACTTCATCACCGTCCTGCCAGTTGGCCGGCGTGGCCACCTTGTAGTTGTCGGTGAGTTGCAGCGAGTCGATCACCCGCAGGATTTCATTGAAATTGCGCCCGGTGCTCGCCGGGTAGGTAATCGTCAACCGAACCTTTTTGTTCGGATCGATCACAAACAGCGAACGCACGGTCAGGGTGTCGTTGGCGTTGGGATGGATCAGGTCGTAGAGGTCCGAGACCTTGCGGTCGGCGTCATCCAGGATCGGAAAGTTGACCACGGTACTCTGCGTCTCGTTGATGTCCTCGATCCATCTGTGATGCGACTCCACAGGGTCCACAGACAGTGCGATAGCCTTGACACCGCGGGTCGCGAACTCATCCTTGAGCCTGGCGGTGAAACCCAGTTCGGTGGTGCATACCGGCGTGAAATCCGCCGGATGGGAAAACAGCACGCCCCAGCTATCGCCCAGCCACTGATGGAAACGGATGATGCCGGCGCTGGAGTTCTGTTCGAAATCGGGGGCGATATCGCCAAGTCTGAGACCCATGGTGCTGCTCCTTGTGAGTGCTTGATGGGTTCAACTGTGCCTGTGTTTTTTATCTATTAAAAAGAATAAATATCGATTTATTTAGATCATTAAGAAATATTAAAGATCTGTTCACTGGACGTGCACGCACAACCCGCCGAACATCGGCCGCGAGGTTCGAGAAGGCCTTGAGTTGCTGCAAAGAGGGAACCCAGGACGGGATTACGGGGGTGAACCCGTCCTGAACATGTAAAAGCCCCGCCCGGTGCAATACCGGGCGGGGCTTTTTTGCATCGGTTACGCGAACGCTATTACAACAGCGGGATCGAGTAGCTGACGATCAGACGGTTTTCGTCCTGCGAACGGGTGTTCGGCAGGTCAGTGCGCCATGTAGCGTTTTTCCACGCCAGGCCCAGGTTCTTCAACGGACCTTCCTGCACCACGTAGGCAACACTCAGGTCACGCTCCCACTCGGAAGCACCGTTGGCCGCCTGGCCACCCTTGGCGTTGACGGTATCGATGCTGTCGCCGTGCAGGTACACCAGACCCGCAGTCAGGCCAGGCACACCGACCTTGGCGAAGTCGAACGAGTAACGTGCTTGCCAGGTTTTCTCGCCGGCACGGCCGAACTTCTGGATTTGCGAATCGGTGATGGTGTAGTTCGACGAACCGTCACCCTGGTTCAGCCAAGGGAAGTCGCTGCTGCCGTTGCTGACCTGGTAACCGCCACCGAAGGTATGACCGGCAACCGAATACAGGAACAGGCCGCTGTACAGGTTGTTGTCGACCTTGCCTTTACCGTTTGGCGCGTTGTAGTTGCCAGTGGTGTAGTACAGCGGGTCGTGACCGTTGGCACCATCATCAGAGCTGTTGAAATAACGGAAATCCGACTTCAATACGCCCGGGCCGATTGCCCAGTTGTGAACCAGACCCAGGAAGTGCTGCTTGTAGAACTCTTCCAGCTTGCCGTAGTAGTACTGGGCCGTCAGGTCCTTGGTGATCTTGTAGTCGCCGCCGGCATAGATGAACTTGTTGCTGTCGCGGAACTTGGTACCGCGAGTGTTCGCACCGGAAATCGACATTTGATCGTTGTTGCTGGAGTTACGGCCTTTAACGGCTTCGATCTGACCACCGACCAGCGACAGGTCCTTGATCTCGGCGGAAGTGATCTGGCCACCCTCCCAGGTTTGCGGCAGCAGGCGACCATCGTTGGTCACGATCACCGGGTTTTTCGGCTGCAGGGTGCCCAGCTTCAGTTCAGTCTGGGAAACCTTGGCTTTGGCGGTGAGGCCCAGGCTGGAGAAATCATCTACCGCCTCGCCATTGGATTTGCTCGGGAAAACCGTGCCGCCGTAAGAGGTCGCCGTGGCGCCGTTGGTACCGCCACCCGAATCCAGCTTGACGCCCAACAGGCCGATCGCATCGATACCGAAACCGACGGTGCCTTGGGTGTAACCGGAGATGAAACGCAGATCGAAGCCTTGGCCCCACTCTTCGTTTTTGTTGGGACCGGTACCATCGCGGTAATCGGTGTTGATATAGAAGTTACGCAGCCCCAACGTTGCCTTGCTGTCTTCGATGAAACCCGCGGCGTTTGCCTGCTGGGCCAATACCCCGACGGCCACAGCCATGGCCAAGGTGGACTTGTTCATGTTTCGCTCCTCTCGTTTCTAGTTCTGATGTTCCTGGTCCCGAATCGATTGCCCGGGATCCTGAATGCATAAATTCGCGGCAAACCGTCTAGGTCGGTCGTTTGGCGGGCCGCAGGATACATGGCCTTAAAGCCAAAAAGAATTTTTTAAACGTTTTTAATAGCATTGTGGAATATGGCATTCCACGGCAGAACCGAGGTATCGGCGGCAAGGCCGATTCCTGAACCTGATCAATTGTCGAGGGACGAAACTGCCAAATCCGATCTCAGGGATGAGTGGCGGACAGGCGCACTTTAAGCGGGATGAATAAAAACCAAAAAGAATAATAAATAATCAGCAAAGATCATTATGGAATATAAAAATCAGCTCATAAAAAACCCCGCCAACAGGCGAGGTTTTTTAACAAGGCTTGTTACAGGAAGCTGTAGGTGTAGTTGAAGATCAGGCGAGTCTGGTCAACATCAGGGTTGTTGGAGACTTCACTGCCACGGTAGACGCCGTTACGCAGCGTTACGCCGAAACCTTTGAGTGCACCTTGCTGGATGGTGTAGTCGATCCGCATGTCGCGCTCCCACTCGGAGCTGTCAGGACCACTGCCGTTGGTCGCCTTGATGTCATCGCCGTGCAGGTAGGCGATCGACGTTTTCAGGCCCGGCACACCCAGTGCTGCGAAGTCATAGGAGTACTGGCCGAAAGTGGTGTTTTCACCGGCACGAACAAATCCGTTGATCATGGAGTCGGTGAACAGGTAGAAGCTGGCGCCGCCGTTCCCTTCCGGACGGCCATTGCCATCGACCACGTTGCCCTGGTTCAGGTAGACAAAACCACCGTCATCGCTGACGCGCTGATGACCGAGCAGGAAAGCGTTGCCACCCAGGGTGTAGGTGAACATGGCGCTCCAGGTCTTGTTATCGACCTCGCCCGGGTTCTTGGCGAAACCGTTGTTGTTGTTGAAACGGAAACCCGGATCACCGTTCCTGCCGTCGGAGCTGCTGTCGAAGTAACGAATATCCGTCTTGAAGGACTGGTTGGCGCTGATCGGTAGCACGTGGATCAAGCCCAGGAAATCCTGCTTGTAGTAGTCCTTCAGATTCGAGTGGTAGTACTGCAGGGTCAGGTCCTTGGTGACCTTCCAGTCAGCACCACCGTAGTAGAACTTGTTGCTGCCCTCTGTACCGCCAGCCACGGCCAGGCCGGTGGAGTTCGAAGAGGCGCGACCTGCCGAATGCTCCAACTGACCTGCGTTGAAGGTCACGTTGTCGATTTCTTTCGAAGTGATGGTGCCGCCGTCAAAGGTCTGTGGCAGCAGACGGCTGTCGTTCGCGACCAGGATCGGCAAGTTGGGTGCCAGAGCGCCACCGAGGTGGGCTTCGGTCTTCGAGAAGCGCGCCTTGACGTTAGCGGCTGCACGGCTCCATTCGGACACGGCCGAACCATCGCTGTCGCTTGGGAAGAAGGTGTTGTTGTCTGGGTGGTGACCCTTGCCGCCGTCCAAGTGGATACCCAGCAGTGCCTGGGCATCGATACCGAAACCGACGGTGCCTTGGGTGAATCCGGACAGATAATCGAGTTTCAGGCCTTCTGCGGACTCTCTCTGATCCGCACCGCCTTCACGATTATCGTTGTTGTAATACATGGTCCGGGAACTGATGGACGCCTTGCTGTCTTCCAGGAAACCTGCGGCGCCTGCCTGCTGCGCCAAAACCCCAACGGCCACGGCCAAAGCCAAGGTGGACTTGTTCATTGTGTAGCTCCTCTCGATTCTAATTCTTGTATTCCTGGTCTCGAGTCGTCGCCCGAAATCCTAAGATGCGCGATTAGCGCCAGACCGTGACCCACAAGTCAATCGTAACTATGTGTGTCTACGACCATAGTCTAACCCCCGGTTTTTTGGTCCCTGCAGGGTCATGAATTCGTCATGAACCCGAAAAGAATTACCCGATTCTTTTCTAATACCGTTTAGGAATTTAGCTCCCAGCTCCCCGCCACCCCCTGAATATAGGGTTTGGCTCATAAGCTAATTCCTAATCGGTATTTATTTTTACTTTTTTAGATCGTTTAGTTTTTGACGCAATTCGGAAACAAATCCTTTACCGAAAGGCGGCCCCATGACGACCAAACGCGCACTATCCGGATCAATTGTTACAGTTTGTGTATCGCTCGCACTTTCTCTCACCGCTCAGGCGGCGAACCTCACCGTCGGTTATCAAACCGGAATCGACCCCAGCAAAGTCCCCCAGGCCGAGGGTCTTTATGAAAAAACCATCGGCCAGCCCATCGACTGGCGGCGTTTCAACAGCGGCCCGGAAGAGGTCACGGCGATTGCCTCGGGCGATGTGCAGATCGGCAATCTCGGCTCCAGTCCGCTCGCCGCTGCGGCCTCGCGCAACCTGCCGATTGTCGCGTTCATCGTCTCGGCCCAGATCAATGCGGCCGAAGCGCTGGTGGTGCGCAACGGCAGCGGCATCGAAAAACCGCAAGATCTGATCGGAAAGACCATCGCCACGCCTTTCGTTTCAACCTCCCACTACAGCCTGCTCGGTGCGCTGAAGCACTGGGGCCTGGACAGTTCGAAAGTCAAAGTGGTGAACCTGCAGCCAGCAGAAATCGCCGCCGCCTGGAAGCGCGGCGATATTGACGGCGCGTTTGTCTGGTCGCCCGCCCTGGGGGAAATTCGCAAGACTGGCAAGACCCTGACCGACGCTGCGCAGGTCGGCCAATGGGACGCGCCAACCTTTGAGGTCTGGGTAGCGCGCAAGGATTACGCAGAGAAGCACCCAGAGGTGGTAGCCAAATTCGCCAAGGTCACCCTCGACTCCTTTGCTGATTACGCAGCGCATAAAGCCAACTGGACGGTCGACTCGGAGCCCGTTCAGAAAATCGCCAAACTGACCGGTGCTAACGCCGCCGATGTGCCGGAGTTACTGGCTGGTTCCGCATTCCCGGATGCCAAGGCGCAACAGAGCACCGCGCTGCTGGACGGCGGCACGGCCAAGGCCATTGGCGAGACGGCGAAATTCCTGAAGGAACAAGGGAAGGTGGAGACGGTGCTGCCGGACTATTCGCCGTATGTCAGCGCGAAGTTTGTCCAGGAGTAAACAAGGTTCCTGTAGGAGCTGCCGCAGGCTGCGATCTTTTGATCCTGAAAAGCAACATCAAAAGATCGCGGCCTGCGGCAGCTCCTACAACCTCAAAGGGCTTTTTCGAAGATCTTCGAATTACGCTGATAGTTGTACAGCGACGCCCGCGCCGACGGCAGCCGGTCGACGCTGCTGGGTTCGAAACCACGCTCGCGGAACCAGTGCGCGGTGCGGGTGGTGAGGACGAACAAGGTTTTCAATCCCTGCGCCCGCGCGCGGGTTTCAATACGCTCCAGCAGCTCATCACCGCGACCGCCATGGCGGTACTCCGGATTCACCGCCAGACACGCAAGTTCACCCGCGTCCGAATCGGCGATCTGATACAGCGCCGCGCAGGCGATGATCATGCCTTCGCGTTCAACCACACTGAACTGCTCGATTTCGCGCTCCAGCACCTCGCGGGAACGGCGCACCAGGATGCCCTGCTCTTCCAGCGGACTGATCAAATCCAGCAAACCACCGACGTCTTCAATGGCCGCTTCGCGTACCACTTCGAACTGTTCCTGGGCCACAAGGGTGCCGCCGCCGTCGCGAGTGAACAGTTCGGTCAACAACGCACCGTCTTCGGCGTAACTGACGATATGGCTGCGGGCCACGCCGCCACGGCAAGCCTCGGCAGCGGCATCGAGCAACTCTGCCTGATAGTTGCTGCCCAGCCGTTGCAGATGCGCCGGCACTTGCTGCGGACGCAGTTCGCGCACCAGGCGCCCGTGTTCGTCGATCAGACCCAGGTCGGCACCGAACAGCAGCAGTTTGTCCGCGCCCAGGTCGATGGCCGCGCGGGTGGCGACGTCTTCGCAGGCCAGGTTGAAAATCTCCCCGGTCGGCGAATAGCCCAGCGGCGACAGCAGCACGATGGAGCGCTCATCCAGCAGACGGTTGATGCCCTTGCGGTCGACCCGGCGCACTTCGCCGGTGTGGTGATAATCGACGCCTTCAAGCACGCCGATCGGCCGTGCCGTCACCAGGTTGCCGCTGGCCACCCGCAGGCGCGAGCCCTGCATGGGCGACGAAGCCATGTCCATCGACAGGCGAGCCTCGATGGCAATGCGCAACTGGCCGACCGCGTCGATCACGCACTCCAGGGTCGCGGCATCGGTAATACGCATGCCGTGATGGTAATGCGGGGTCAGGCCACGGGCCGCGAGGCGCGCTTCGATTTGCGGCCGGGAACCGTGAACCAGCACCAGACGCACGCCCAGGCTGTGCAACAGCACCAGGTCGTGGACGATATTGCCGAAGTTCGGGTGTTCAACGCCGTCGCCGGGCAGCATGACGACAAAGGTGCAATCGCGGTGGGCGTTGATGTAAGGCGAAGCGTGACGAAGCCAATTGACGTATTCGGGCATGAACCTGGGCCTGTAATAAATAGCAGCCGAAAAAAGGGCGAAACTGAAAACGCACAGCGGGCTGATGGTTATCGTCGGAACAGGCTTGGCGACACGCGCGCTCTCCTCATGAATACGGGTTGGGACATCGGCAATTTATACGGCTTGTCAGGCAAATCACAGCCCCTGTAGGAGCGAGCTTGCTCGCGATGGACTTCAACGATTACGCGACCTGTCTGAATGGACGCGTGGCCCTTGCGTTCATCGCGAGCAAGCTCGCTCCTACAGGGCCGCAGTTTTGGCCGGTGTCAGGCAATAGTGTTCGATCAGTTGCCTTAGTAGATGCACCGTAGGCTGCAAACGTGACATTTCGAGGTATTCCCCCGGCTGATGGGCGCAAGCGATATCACCCGGGCCAAGCACCAGCGTTTCACAGCCAAGGCGCTGAAGATAAGGTGCTTCGGTGCCGAACGCCACTGCTTCGGCGCTGTGACCGGTGAGCTTTTCGGCAAGGCGCACCAGCTCGGCGTCCTCGGCCTGTTCGAACGACGGCACGTCGGGGAACAACGGCGCGTAATCGATCTTGACCTGATGCCGCTCGGCAACCGGCTTGAGCTTCTGCAGGATCTCGGCGCGCAGGACCTTGGGGTCCATGCCGGGCAGCGGTCGCAAATCGAATTCCAGCGAACACTGGCCGCAGATGCGGTTGGGATTGTCGCCACCATGGATGCAGCCGAAGTTCATCGTTGGCGTTGGCACGCCAAACTGTGGATTGCGGAATTCGCGCTGCCATAACAAGCGCAGGCCACGCAGTTCGCCGATGGCATCGTGCATGGCCTCCAGGGCGCTGTGACCCAGGCGAGGGTCGGAAGAGTGACCGCTCTGCCCGAGGATGTCGATGCGCTCCATCATGATGCCTTTGTGCATGCGGATCGGCTTGAGCCCGGTCGGCTCGCCGATCACCGCCGCCCGCCCCAGCGGCCGCCCCGCTTCGGCCAGCGCGCGAGCACCGGACATCGAGCTTTCTTCATCGCAGGTGGCGAGAATCAGCAACGGCTGTTTGAACGGCTGATCGAGCAGTGGGATGACCGCCTCGATCGCCAGGGCGAAAAAACCCTTCATGTCGCAACTGCCCAGACCGACCCAACGACCGTCGACTTCCGTCAGCTTCAGCGGGTCGGTTTGCCACAGCGCACCGTCGAACGGCACGGTGTCGCTGTGCCCGGCCAGCACCAGGCCGCCGGGGCCGGAACCGAAACTGGCCAGCAGGTTGAACTTGCCGGGGTTGACCTGCTGGATCTCGCAGGTAAAACCCAGCTCTCCGAGCCAGGTCGCCAGCAGATCGATGACCGGGCGGTTGCTTTGATCGAGCCTGGGTTGGGTACAACTGACGGACGGCGCGGCGATCAGCGCAGCGAACTGTTCTTTCATCGACGGCAATGGCATCGCTGACTCCCGGCACCCGAATTGAAGTTCATCATAGAACCAACCGATGACAGGAATAAACCGTCTCGGCGCGTACTAACCTTGAGTCCTGTACACTGCACGACCTTGGCAGCCACACATTCCCCCGGCTGCGCTCCCGATCCTGGATTTTCCGGCCATGCAGAAAGAAACCGAAATCAAACTCCGCGTCAGCCGCGAAACCCTCGCCGCCCTGCGCGAGCACCCCTTACTGAAAAAACGCAACAAAAGTGGCTGGGAACGCCGTGAGTTGATGAATCAGTACTTCGACACGCCCGAGCGCGACCTGGCCCAGGCCAAAGTCGCCCTGCGCCTGCGCAAGGATGGCGAAGAAGTGATCCAGACCCTCAAGACCCGTGGCCAGAGCGTCGCCGGCCTGTCGGTGCGTAACGAGTACGACTGGAACCTGCCCAAAGCCAAGCTCGACCTGAAGAAACTCGACGGCGAATGCTGGCCCGAGGAACTGGCCGGACTGGACAAAAAAACCCTGAAGCCGATCTTCACCACCGACTTCGTCCGCGAGCGCGCGGAAATCGCCTGGGGCCGCGGCAAGACCAAAGTGGTCATCGAAGCCGCCCTGGACCTTGGCCACGTAGTGGTCGGCAAGCAGAAAGAAGAAATCTGCGAGCTGGAGCTGGAGTTGCGTGAAGGCGAGCCGGCCGCATTGCTGGAGCTGGCCGCCGAGCTGGCAGAGAAACTGGCGCTGATGCCATGCGATATCAGCAAGGCCGAGCGCGGTTATCGCCTGTACGACGCCCACAGCTATTCGTTGAGCCTGCCGGCGCCGCAGATCACGGCCGAAACGCCGCTGGACGACGCGTTCGCCGCGCTGAGCTGGCACCTGCTCGGCAGCAGCCAGCGCCTGGCCGAGCAATATCGCTTCAACGGTCACTGGCGCCTGTTGCAGGACTGGGTCGAGTGCCTGGCCGAAATGCGCGCGCTGATCAGCAGCCTGGGTCAAGCGGCACCACGTCAGTCCACTCACGATCTGCGCATCGCCCTTGATGCCTTGCTGGAAGACTGGCGCCCGCTGGTCCAGGCCGGCCTGGACGATGAAGACGTGCGCAAAGCCGCGCCCGAGCAGTTCCTTGAAGAGCTCGAAGACCCGCGCTGGGGCCTGTTCTCACTGACGACCTCACGCTGGCTGCTGGCCCGCACCTGGGCTGCCGACCGCAACACCCGTGGCAATCGCCAGGGCGCTGCGCAACTGGGCAGCTGGTTGCCACGCCTGCTGGGCGAAGAAGCCAACTCGCTGCAATTGCAACGCTATCAGCAACAACCGGAAGACCTGGCCGAGCAACTGCCGCGCATCGAACGCATCCAGGTCTGGCTGCACCATGCGCGTAACGTGCTGGAGATCCCGGAAATGGATCGCCTGTACGGCGAGCTGAACAAACTGGCGCAACTGGCCAACGAATCGATCACCGACGAAGTCCTGGATGCGCGCAAGCAGCAGGCGATTGCGGTGTATCAGAACCGTGCCTGGAAGATGCTGCTGCGTCTGTAACACCGTCATCGCGAGCAAGCTCGCTCCCACAAGGGTTGTGGTGTATGCATTTCCCCTGTGGGAGCGAGCTTGCTCGCGATGAGGCCAGCAGACTCACCACAAAATTCAGACCGGCAAACTGGTAGTCGACTTGATCTCCGACAACGCCACGATCGAGTTGACCTCCTGAATCCCCGGCACCATCGACAGCTTCTCGAAGAAGAAGCGCTCGTACGCCTCTATGTCCGCCGTGACAATCCGCAGCAGAAAATCCACCGCCCCCATCAGCACGTAACACTCCAGCACCTCCGGAAAGCCGCGAATCGCCTCGGTGAATTCGGTGAAGTTCGAACGCCCGTGGGCATTGAGTTTCACTTCCGCGAAGATCTGCGTGTTCAGGCCGATTTTCTTGCGGTCGAGCAGGGTCACCTGGCCGCGAATGATGCCCTCCTCCTTCATCCGCTGGATCCGCCGCCAGCAAGGCGATTGCGAAAGACCTACCTGCTCGGCGATCTGCGCACTGGAAAGCGAAGCGTCCTCTTGCAGCAAGGCGAGGATCTTGCGGTCGTAGCTGTCCAGTTCGCTCTGCATAAAAAAACCTTTAATCTCTCAATATGTGAATTGATTAAGTCTGCATTCCTGCCATTTTGCCAATCATAGAGAAGAAATACCCGACACAGGATGTAAATATTTCTCCAGTATTTCTGGAGCCTGACCATGCCGTATCTCGAAGCCGTGAACACCTCACCTGCCCGCGCCGATGTCTGGAACGTCAGCAATGCCCATTGCCGTGTTCACTATCAAATGCGGGCCGAGGCCGAACCGGACCTGCTGTGTCGCGCCCTCAATCTGTTTGCCTTGCAATTGCTCACGCCGGAACAGGTCAACGTGCAGCGCCAGGAAGACTGGCTGACCATCGAGATCGTCATCGACGGTTTGAGCTGGCACCGCGCGCAAGTGATAGCGGAAAAACTTCGTAACCTGATCTGCGTCTGCTCAGTAGAGCTGCAAGCAGCTGACTCTGCCTGGGCCGAAACGATACAGGCGGCGGGCTGAAAAACGCCGAAACGGCTTCGTCGGGTAGTGGCCCAGCGGTCAGCCGGGCCACGGCTATCCTTTGCGCACTGTCGTTCAAAAGGAGCCCGCATGTCCGTACAACTCGCCTTTCAGGACCGCTGGCTGGATCTCAATGATGTGCTGCGCGAACTGGTCGCGCAGGGCTTTATCAGCCAGGATTCGGCCGAACACGCGCTCAATGCCCGCCGCCGCAACGCTACCCATGGCCAAATGCATCCGCTGGAGTTCATTGCCAGCCAACAGTTGGGCGACCTCAGCCGCCCCGGCAAACTGCTGGACCTGGAAAGCCTGACCCTGTGGCTATCCCGGCAGGCCGGACAGCCTTATCTGCGGATCGATCCGTTGAAAATTAACGTCGCGGCCGTGACCCCGCTGATGTCCTATGCCTTCGCACAGCGTCACAAGATCCTCGCGGTAGCGATCGACCGTGATGCGGTGACCGTGGCCAGCGCCCAGCCTTATGTCAGCGGCTGGGAGGCCGACCTGACCCACGTGCTCAAATTGCCGATCAAGCGCGTGGTGGCCAACCCGGTGGACATCCAGCGCTTCAGCGTCGAATTTTTCCGTCTGGCCAAATCGGTCACCGGGGCCAACAGCGCCGACCCGCACGTCAGTACCCTCGGCAATTTCGAACAGTTGCTCAACCTCGGCGCCAGCGACCAGGAGCCGGACGCCAACGATGCCCACATCGTCAACATCGTCGACTGGCTGTTCCAGTACGCGTTCCAGCAACGCGCCAGCGACATCCACATCGAGCCCCGTCGCGAGCAAGGCACGGTGCGCTTTCGCATCGACGGCGTGCTGCACAACGTCTATCAATTCCCGCCCCAGGTCACCATGGCCATCGTCAGTCGCCTGAAAACCCTGGGGCGCATGAACGTCGCGGAGAAACGCAAACCCCAGGACGGCCGGGTGAAAACCAAGACCCCGGACGGCGGCGAAGTTGAATTGCGCTTGTCGACACTGCCCACCGCCTTCGGCGAAAAAATGGTCATGCGGATCTTCGACCCGGACGTCCTGCTCAAGGATTTCGACCAGCTCGGTTTCTCCACCGACGACCTGCGCCGCTGGCAGGACATGACCCGCCAGCCCCACGGCATCATCCTCGTCACCGGGCCGACGGGGTCGGGCAAGACCACCACCCTCTACACCACCCTGAAAAAACTGGCGACGCCGGAGGTCAACCTCTGCACCATCGAAGACCCGATTGAAATGGTCGAGCCGGCCTTCAACCAGATGCAGGTCCAGCACAACATCGACCTGACCTTCGCCGCCGGCGTGCGTGCGCTGATGCGACAAGACCCGGACATCATCATGATCGGCGAGATCCGCGACCTCGAAACCGCGGAGATGGCGATCCAGGCGGCGCTCACCGGGCACCTGGTGCTGTCGACCCTGCACACCAACGATGCGCCCGGCGCCATCAGCCGCATGCTGGAACTTGGCGTGCCGCATTACCTGATCAAGGCCACGGTGCTTGGCGTCATGGCCCAGCGACTGGTGCGAACCCTGTGCCCGCACTGCAAGGCGCCACTGGCACTGGGCGAAGACGATTGGCAAACCCTGACCCGCCCCTGGCAGGCCCCGCTGCCAGGCAATGCCCAGCGTGCCGTCGGTTGCGTGGAATGTCGCGACACCGGTTATCGCGGCCGTGCCGGGGTCTACGAAATCATGCAACTCAGTGATGGCATCAAGGCGTTGATCAGTCCCGATACCGATCTGCTGGCCGTGCGACGCCAGGCATTCAAGGAAGGCATGCGCAGCCTGCGGCTGTCGGGGGCGCAAAAGGTCGCCGCCGGGCTGACGACCATCGAGGAGGTTCTGCGCGTGACGCCCCAGAGCGAGCAGAACTGAGCCCGGCTGTTCTTATCCGCCCTCGGCACCGCTACACTCCAACGATTGCTACTCCACAGATCCACACATCAACAAGGAATCGTTATGCAGATCGGTAGTGTGCTTTTGCTTTTTGTCGGCCTGGTGGTCGCCATTCTGTTCATGGGCTTCAAGGTCGTGCCCCAGGGTTTTGAATGGACCGTCGAGCGTTTCGGGCGCTACACCAACACGCTCAAGCCGGGGCTGAACGTCATCGTTCCGGTGATGGACCGCATCGGGCGCAAGATGAATGTGATGGAAAGCGTGCTGGATATTCCACCACAGGAAGTCATCACCGCTGACAATGCCACGGTGCAAATCGACGCCGTGTGCTTCTTCCAGGTGGTCAACACGGCCCAGGCTGCCTACGAGGTGAACAACCTCGAGCACGCCATTCGTAACCTGTTGCAAACCAACATCCGCACGGTGCTCGGCTCGATGGAGCTCGACGCCATGCTCAGCCAGCGCGACGGCATCAACGAAAAACTGCTGCGCACCGTCGATGAAGCGACCGCGCCGTGGGGCATCAAGATCACCCGGATCGAGATCAAGGACATCAGCCCACCCGCCGACCTGATGGCGGCGATGAGTGGGCAGATGAAAGCCGAACGGATCAAGCGTGCACAGATCCTCGAGGCCGAAGGCCTGCGTGCCGCAGCGATCCTGACCGCCGAAGGCAAGAAGCAGGCGCAGATCCTCGAAGCCGAAGGCAGCCGGCAGGCCGCCTTCCTGGAGTCCGAAGCCCGCGAGCGGCAAGCCGCGGCAGAAGCCCAGGCCACCAAGGTGGTGTCCGAAGCGATCGCCAGCGGTAACGTGCAAGCGGTCAACTACTTCGTGGCGCAGAAGTACATCGACGCGCTGGGCAAGCTGGCTTCGGCCAACAACAGCAAAGTGATCCTGATGCCGCTGGAGGCCAGTTCGATGATCGGCGCGGTGGGCGGCATTGGCGAAATCGTCAAAGCCACTTTCGATAACAAGAAAGCCTGAGGCCCGCCATGTGGGCATTTTTGCAGCATCTTTCGTTCTGGGACTGGTTGGCGCTGGGCACGGTGCTGTTGATTCTTGAGGTGTTCGGTGCTGGCGGCTACCTGCTGTGGATCGGTATGGCAGCGGCTACCGTGGGCGTCTTGACCTTCTTCCTGCCGGGTCTGTCGTGGGAATGGCAATTTCTGTTGTTCGGCCTGCTGTCGATCGCCACCGCCTTGTACTGGTGGCGGCGTCAGCGCACGGCGACTCGCCTGAGCGATCAGCCGCACCTGAACCAGCGTGGTCAGGAACTGATCGGCAAGACCTTCGTGGTGCATGAAGCAATTGTCGACGGTCGCGGCAAAATCAAGGTGGCCGACGGCGTGTGGATGGCCCGCGGGCCGGACGTTGCCATTGGCAGCCGCGTGCGGGTGGTCGGCCAGCAAGGCGCAATCCTGTTGGTCGAAGCGGCGGAATAGGCAGCCACGGAACTCGATTGGGGGTTGGCAATCCAACCGCGTAGTCAACCCAGTGGAGTCACCCTGTCATGCGTTTCAAACTTGCTGTCGCTACCGTCGCGCTGTTGTCCCTGCCTGTCGGTTCGGCGATGGCCGATACTTTTTGGCGTAACGTTCTTACGTCCGGTGCAACCACCGGTTCGAGCTATCTGACATCCAAGGATCACAAACTGGTCGTCGCGGCCCAGGACGATGCCAGCAGCTTCGTCGCCAGCGACGGCAGCATCCGCGGTCCGTACCTGGAAGCGGCCATGCAGAAAGTCCGCGCCGACAACCCGGGCCTGCAAGCCACGGACATGGAGTTGGCGAATGCGATCCTGGCGAAGAATGCCGTGGCGTCTGAATAAGCGTTGCGAATGAAAAATGCCGCTCACATGAGCGGCATTTTTTTTGCCCGACGAACACAAATCCCATGTTCACCGGGCCCCACCTGTGGGAGCGAGCTTGCTCGCGATAGCGGTGGATCAGTAAAAGCTTCATTGACTGTCACACCGCAATCGCGAGCAAGCTCGCTCCCACAGGGGTTATGTGCAGCCTGAAATGTCAGCGGTAGTCATCCACCGGCACACACGCGCAAAACAGGTTCCGGTCCCCATACACATTGTCCACCCGGTTCACCACCGGCCAGTATTTGTGAGCCTTGGTATGCGCGTCCGGCGTGACGGCTTGCTCGATACTGTACGGCCGCTCCCAAACGCCGGTGATATCGGCCAGCGTATGCGGCGCACCTTTCAACGGGTTTTCCTCCGCCGGCCAGTTACCGTTCTGCACCTCGTTGATTTCCGCGCGGATGCTCAGCATTGCGCCGATAAACCTGTCCAGCTCCGCCTTCGATTCGCTTTCGGTCGGTTCGACCATCAGCGTCCCCGGCACCGGGAACGACATGGTCGGGGCATGGAAGCCGTAGTCCATCAGGCGCTTGGCGACGTCCTCTTCGGTGATACCGGTCAATGCCTTGAGCGGTCGCAGGTCGAGGATGCATTCGTGGGCCACCCGTTCGTTGCGTCCGGTGTACAGCACCGGAAAGGCACCGGACAAATGCCGCGCCAGGTAATTCGCAGCCAGGATCGCCACTTCGCTGGCGTCCGCCAGTTGCGGCCCCATCATGGCGATGTACATCCAGCTGATCGGCAGAATGCTTGCGCTGCCCCAGGGCGCCGCGCTGACGGCGCCGTTTTGCGGCTGCGGCCCGTCGATCGGCACCACCGGATGGTTGGCCACGAAGGGCGCCAGATGTGCCCGAACACCAATCGGCCCCATGCCCGGACCGCCGCCACCATGGGGAATGCAGAAGGTCTTGTGCAGGTTCATGTGCGAGACATCGGCGCCAATATCCGCCGGCCGCGCCAGCCCGACCTGGGCGTTTAGGTTGGCGCCATCCATGTACACCTGACCGCCGTGATGGTGGATCACTTCACAGATTTCGCTGATGCCTTCCTCATACACGCCATGGGTCGAAGGATAGGTCGCCATCAGGCAGGCGAGTTTGTCGGCGGCCTGCGCGGCTTTCTCCTTGAGGTCGTCCAGGTCGACGTTGCCCGCCTCGTCACATTCGACGATCACCACGCGCATCCCGGCCATTTGCGCCGACGCGGGATTGGTGCCGTGTGCCGACGAAGGAATCAGGCAGATATCGCGGCCGCCCTGCTGCCGGCTCTCATGATATTTGCGGATCGCCAGCAGCCCGGCGTACTCGCCTTGGGCACCGGAGTTGGGCTGCATGCAGATGGCATCGAAACCGGTGATCGCGCACAGCCAGCGCTCCAGCTCCTCGATCATCAGCCCGTACCCGGCGGCCTGCTCTTTCGGCACGAACGGGTGCAGGTTGGCGAACTGCGGCCAGGTGATCGGGATCATCTCGCTGGTGGCGTTGAGTTTCATGGTGCAGGAGCCCAGCGGGATCATCGATTGATTGAGCGCCAGGTCCTTGTTTTCCAGTTGCTTGAGGTAGCGCAGCATCTCGGTTTCGCTGTGATGGGCGCTGAACACCGGATGACGCAGATAAGGTGAGGTTCGCACCAACCCTTGGGGAATTCCGCCAGGCAGGACTTCGGCATCCAGGTCCTCGATACTGAGCCCGTGATCGGCTCCCAGAAACACGTCGAACAGCCTCTCCACGGTGGTTTCGTCGCAGGCCTCGTCGAGGCTCAAACCCAGTTGGCCGCGCCCGAGAATGCGCAGGTTGATCTGCGCGGCCCGGGCACTGTCGATGATCGCGGTCTGGGTTCCGCCGACTTCCAGCGTCAGCGTGTCGAAGAAGTGCCGGTTGACCCGGGTGATGCCCTTGCGCTCGAGCCCGGCGGCCAGGATGCAGGTCAGCCGGTGAACCCGCTGGGCGATCCGCTTGAGCCCTTCCGGGCCGTGGTAGACCGCATAGAAGCTGGCGATATTGGCCAGCAGCACCTGGGCCGTGCAGATGTTGGAGTTGGCCTTCTCCCGGCGGATATGTTGCTCGCGGGTTTGCAGGGCCATGCGCAGGGCGGTGTTGCCCCGCGCATCTTTCGAAACACCGATGATCCGTCCGGGAATCGCTCGCTTGTACTCATCGCGGCTGGCAAAGAATGCCGCATGCGGCCCGCCGTAGCCCATGGGCACGCCAAATCGCTGGGACGAGCCGAACACCACATCGGCGCCCAGTTCACCCGGCGGGGTCAGCAACAACAGGCTCAGCAAATCCGTGGCGACACAGGCCAGGGCCTGTTGCGCGTGCAGGTGATCGATCAGCGGCCGCAGGTCGTGGATCTCGCCGTGGGTGTCAGGGTATTGCAGCAGCGCGCCGAACACTTGGTGCTGCTTCAAGTTATCCACAGCGTCGACGATCAGCTCGAAGCCGAAACCTTCGGCGCGGGTCTGCACTACGGAAATGGTTTGCGGATGGCAGTTTTCGTCGACAAAGAACAGATTGCTTTTGGACTTGGCGACGCGCTTGGCCAGGGCCATGGCTTCCGCCGCGGCGGTGGCCTCATCCAGCAGCGAGGCGTTGGCCAACTCCAGGCCGGTCAGGTCGATGGTCAATTGCTGGAAGTTCAGCAGCGCTTCGAGTCGCCCTTGGGCGATCTCCGGTTGATAGGGTGTGTACGCGGTGTACCAGCCGGGATTTTCCAGCACGTTACGCAGAATGACCGCTGGCGTGAGGGTACCGTGGTAGCCCATGCCGATCAGGCTGGTCCAGACCTGGTTCTGCTCGGCATAACCGCGCAGCTTGGCCAGCGCAGCCTCCTCATCGAGTGCCGGGGGCAGGTCCAGCGCCCGGTTGAGGCGGATGCCCGGCGGCACCGTTTGCTCGATCAATTCGACCCGGCTGCCCAGGCCGAGGCTGTCGAGCATCGCCTGTTGCTCGGCGGCATCAGGACCGAGGTGGCGGCGCAGAAAGGCATTGGGGTCGCGTAACTGGCTCAGGGACGGCAACTGGGACATGACGGGCTCTCTCTTGACTGGCGCTCAGCGTCGATGCAACACGGTCAAACCAGCATAGCAGTCGATCTCCGCGTGGATGGCGTGGCATCGTCGGCCAATCCGGCTCATCATGTCCGGCGCCTCCCTAATGTCCGCTGATCGGGTGACCCGTATCCATGAGCCAACTGCCGTTCCTGCCGTTTTCCAAACCCACCATCGATGAAGCCACGATCGCCGCTGTCGGTGACGTATTGCGCTCGGGCTGGATTACCAGCGGCCCCAAGGTCCAGGCCTTCGAAGCGCAACTCTCGGAGTATTTTGGCGGGCGCCCGGTGCGCACCTTCAATTCCGGTACCTGCACCATGGAAATCGCCTTGCGTATTGCCGGGGTCGGGCCGGGCGATGAAGTGATCACCGCGCCGATTTCCTGGGTGGCCACCGCCAACGTCATCCTGGAGGTCGGCGCCACCCCGGTGTTTGCCGACATCGACCCGGTGACGCGCAATATCGATCTGGATCAACTGGAAGCGGCGATCACTCCACGCACCAAGGCCGTCATCCCGGTGTACCTCGCCGGATTGCCCGTGGACATGACGCGTCTGTACGCACTGGCGAAGAAGCACAGCCTGCGAATCGTCGAGGATGCGGCCCAGGCATTGGGCTCCAGCTGGAACGGCCAGCGCATTGGCTCGACCGGTGATTTCGTGTCTTTCAGTTTTCAGGCGAACAAGAACGTCACCTCCTCAGAAGGCGGTTGCCTGGTGCTGAATACGCCCGAAGAAGTACGACTGGCCGAGAAATACCGGCTGCAGGGCGTTACCCGCAACGGCTTCGACGGCCTGGACGTCGACGTGCTGGGTGGCAAATTCAACATGACCGACGTCGCCGCGGCCATTGGCCTGGGGCAATTTGCTCATATCGAAGCCATCACCGCTCATCGCCGTGAGCTGGCCCGGCACTATTTCGCCTGCTTTGGCGCGGATTTCGAAGCGCAGTACGGCGCGCATTTGCCTCCGGCGGATTTCACCCACAGCAACTGGCATTTATTCCAGCTGGTATTGCCGGAACGTACGGATGACAAACCGGCACGGGCGACTTTCATGGAGCAGATGCAGGCTTTGGGTGTCGGGATCGGCTATCACTACCCGCCGATTCACCTGTTGAGCCTTTACCGCGAGCGCGGTTTCAAGGAGGGCATGTTCCCGATCGCCGAGCGGATCGGTCGGCTGATTGTCTCGCTGCCGATGTTCACCGCGATGAGCAAAGCGGATGTCGAGCGTTCGGTGGCGGCGGTGAAAGCAGTACTCAAGCCTTGATCCACCCTTGTAGGAGCCGGCTTGCCGGCGATGGCGATTTAGAGGACGCCATCGCCGGCAAGCCGGCTCCTACAGGGGCGAGCATTACTCGCCGATGGCGGCCTTGTAGCCGGCGGCATCCAGCAGTTTTTCCAGATCGGCGGTGTTGCTTGGCTTGAGCTTGAAGATCCACGCGCCGTACGGATCGGAGTTGAGCAGCTCAGGCTCAGCACTCAGCGCTTCGTTGACCGCGATCACTTCACCGGCAATCGGGGAGTAGATATCAGAAGCGGCTTTGACCGATTCAACGACACCCGACTGATCACCGGCAGCAAACACGTTGCCAACTTCGGTCAGTTCGACGAACACCACATCACCCAGCGCTTCCTGCGCGTGATCGCTGATGCCCACGGTGACGGTGCCATCGGCTTCCAGACGTGCCCATTCGTGACTTTCGGCAAAACGCAGGTCGGCAGGGATATTGCTCATGTTCTGTGTCCTCAGGAAATTGTCAGCGGTCGTTAACCGCTGGAAAAGATTAGATCAAGGTTTTGCCGTGGCGCACGAAGGTCGGTTTGACCACCCGGACCGGGTACCACTTGCCACGAATTTCCACTTCAGCGCGGTCGGCAGTTGCCATCGGCACGCGCGCCAGTGCTATCGACTTGCTAAGCGTAGGAGAGAAACTACCACTGGTGATCTCCCCTTCGCCAACATCGGCGATGCGGACCACCTGATGAGCGCGTAAAACACCGCGCTCCTCAAGGACCAGACCGACCAGTTTGTGCTGTATACCCGCGGCTTGCTCGGCTTCCAGGGCCTTGCGCCCGATGAACTGCCGGGTGGCAGGTTCCCAGGCGATGGTCCAGGCCATATTGGAGGCCAGGGGTGAAACATCCTGCTGGATGTCCTGACCGTAAAGGTTCATGCCGGCTTCGACCCGCAAGGTATCCCGCGCGCCAAGACCGATGGGAGAAATCCCGGCACCGACCAGATCGTTGAAGAACCCGGGCGCCTGATTCGCCGGCAGAATGATTTCCAGGCCGTCTTCGCCGGTATAACCGGTGCGCGCGATGAACCAGTCACCATCGGGCAGGCCTTCGAAGGGCTTGAGGAGCTGGATCAGGTTGCCGCGGGACTGGTTGACCAGCTCGGCAATTTTTTGTCGGGCGTGAGGACCCTGAATGGCCAGCATCGCCAACTCGGAGCGCTCGCGAAGCTGCACGTCGAAACCGTCGAGATGCGCTTGCATCCAGGCCATGTCCTGATCGCGGGTGGAGGCGTTGACCACCAGGCGATAGCCCTCGTCGAGACGGTAGACGATCATGTCGTCGACGATACCGCCCTGCTCGTTGAGCATGGTGCTGTACAACGCACGGCCGGGGCTGTGCAGGCGTTCGACATCATTGGCCAGCAAATGCTGAAGCCAGGCTTTGGCCTGGGAGCCGTCGACGTCGATAACGGTCATGTGGGATACATCGAAGACACCGCAATCGCGGCGCACCTGATGGTGTTCCTCGACCTGCGATCCATAATGCAGAGGCATGTCCCAACCGCCAAAATCGACCATCTTTGCGCCGAGCGCGAGATGAAGGTCATACAGAGGCGTACGCTGTCCCATGGGTTTCTCCTTCCGGGCGTGGCGAAGGTGCGGGCAAGTGCTGCACGGACTGAATGCCTTGAAACAAAGGGCCTTTAGCCGATTTCAGCTACCTGGTCTGTCAGACGGACCGCACCGAATGCCGCGCATTGTAGCCGCAAGGTGTAGGACTGACACCTAGCTGTTTCGATGCGCTGAGCGTCGGATCAATCCGATGACCGGCAGCAGCCCGACCAGCACCAGCGTCAACGCTGGCAAAGATGCCCTCGCCCACTCTCCTTCGCTGGTCATTTCAAAGATCCGCACCGCCAGCGTGTCCCAGCCAAACGGGCGCATCAGCAGGGTCGCGGGCATTTCCTTGAGCACATCGACGAACACCAGCAGTGCCGCGCTCAAGGTGCCGGGCAACAACAACGGTAGATACACTTTGAAAAACAGTCGTGGCCCACTGACGCCAAGGCTACGTGCCGCTTCGGGCAAAGATGGCCGTATACGCGCCAGGCTGCTTTCCAGTGGTCCGTAGGCCACCGCAATGAAGCGCACCAGATAGGCCAGCAACAACGCTGACAGACTGCCCAGCAGCAGCGGCTTGCCCGCGCCACCGAGCCAGCTCGAGAGCGGGATCACCAGCTCGCGATCCAGGTAACTGAACGCCAGCATGATCGATACCGCCAGCACCGAGCCCGGCAAGGCGTAACCCAGGTTGGCCAGACTGACCCCGGAACGAATGACCCGGGTGGGCGCCAGGCGTCGGGCAAACGCCAGCAACAAGGCGACGCTGACGGTGATCAACGCCGCCATCGCCCCCAGGTACAAGGTATGGACGATCAACCCGGTGTAGCGCTCGTCGAGATCGAAGCGCCCGCGCTGCCAGAACCACACCGCCAATTGCAGCATCGGGATAACAAAAGCGCAGGCAAACACCAGACCGCACCAGGTCGAAGCCGCCAGCGCCTTGAAGCCTCGCAGGTGATACAGCGCCTTGGCCCGTGGCCGCTCGTTGGCCGCCCGGTTGGCCCCGCGAGCACGCCGCTCGCCGTAGAGCACGAGCATCACCACCAACAGCAACAAGCTGGCCAGTTGCGCGGCGGAAGACAGGCTGAAAAAGCCGTACCAGGTCTTGTAGATGGCCGTGGTGAAGGTATCGAAGTTGAACACCGACACGGCGCCGAAATCCGCCAGGGTTTCCATCAGCGCCAATGCCACGCCCGCACCGATGGCCGGCCGCGCCATGGGCAATGCCACGCGCCAGAACGCTTGCCAGGGCGATTGACCCAGGACCCGCGCCGCTTCCATCAGGCCTTTGCCCTGGGCGAGGAAGGCAGTGCGGGCCAGCAGATACACATAGGGATAGAAAACCAGCACCAGCACTACTATCACCCCGCCCGTGGAGCGCACGCGCGGCAGCCGCAGACCGCTGCCGAACCATTCGCGCAGCAGGGTTTGAACGGGCCCGGCAAAATCCAGCAGGCCGACGAAGACGAAGGCCAGTACATAGGCCGGAATCGCGAAAGGCAGCATCAATGCCCAGTCCAGCCAGCGCCGGCCGGGGAATTCGCAAAGGCTGGTCAGCCAGGCAAGGCTGACACCCAGCAGGGTGACACCCACAGCAACGCCGAGCACCAGCGTCAGCGTGTTGCCCAGCAAGCGCGGCATCTGCGTGTCCCACAGGTGGGACCAGATTTGAACGTCGATGGTTTGCCAGGAAAGCAGCAGGACGCTCAGGGGCAACAGGACCAGCGCAGCGATGGCGAAGACGACGGGATACCAGCGGCGTTGGGCGGGGTGGGCCAAGGAAAAGCTCTCTGGATAAATCAACGAAATGTACGTGAAACGCGAAAAGATCGCAGCCTTCGGCAGCTCCTACATCGGGTTGGTGATCACCCTGTAGGCGCTGCCGAAGGCTGCGATCTTTTGCTCTTTAAACCAGCAGGCTCAGTTCCAGCCAGCCTTGTCCATCAGACGAATCGCCTCAGCCTGGCGCTTGCCGGCAATTTCCACAGGCAAGGTATCAGCGATGAACTTGCCCCATGCGGCGACTTCAGCCGATGGCTGCACGGCCGGGTTGGCCGGGAACTCCTGGTTCACGTCGGCAAAGATCTTCTGCGCTTCAGGCGTGGTCATCCACTCCACCAGGGCCTTGGCCGCTTCCGGGTGTGGTGCGTGTTGGGTCAGGCCGATACCCGACAGGTTGATGTGTACGCCACGGTCGGCCTGGTTCGGCCAGAACAGCTTCACCGGCAGATCCGGCTTCTGCTTGTGCAGACGGCCGTAGTAGTAGGTGTTGACGATGCCGACATCGCACTGGCCGGCATTGATCGCTTCGAGCACGGCGGTGTCGTCGGAGAACACGTCAGTGGACAGGTTCTTGACCCAGCCCTTGAGGATTTCCTCGGTCTTGTCGGCGCCGTGCACTTCGATCATGGTCGCGGTCAGGGACTGGTTGTAGACCTTCTTCGCCGTACGCAGGCACAGGCGGCCTTCCCATTGCTTGTCGGCCAGTGCTTCGTAGGTGGTCAGTTCGCCCGGCTTCACGCGATCAGTGGAGTAGGCAATGGTCCGCGCCCGCAGGCTCAAGCCGGTCCAGGCGTGGGAGGCGGCCCGGTACTGCAGCGGAATGTTGGCGTCGATGGTTTTCGAGGTGAACGGCTGGAGGATGCCCATCTGCTCGGCTTGCCAGAGGTTGCCGGCATCGACGGTCAGCAGCAGGTCGGCCGGCGTATTCGCGCCCTCGGCCTTGAGCCGCTGCATCAGCGGCGCTTCCTTGTCGGTGATGAACTTCACTTTCACGCCGGTCTTGGCTGTGTAGGCATCGAATACTGGCTTGATCAGCTCGTCGATACGCGAGGAATAGACCACCACCTCGTCAGCGGCCTGGGCGGCGGTGCTGCCAATCAGGGTCAGGGCCAGTGCAGTCAGTAGACGCTTCGGTGCCAACATGGGAGCGGTCTCTCGATTGAAAAATGAGGTCAAATGATAAGGACTCACATTTAGCTTCTCAATCGAAGCTGTTCGCGGAGGAGTTACCGGATGTTGCGCCGCCTGGAATTTGTGGTGCTTGTGCTGACGCCTTCGCGGGCAAGCCCGCTCCCACAGGTTTTTTGGTGTACACAAATTTGATGTTTCACACCGGCCACTGTGGGAGCGGGCTTGCCCGCGAAGAGGCCAGCAGCCTCAACGCAGAAATCAGGGCTTGGCGAGTGCCGGCAAATCCCCGGTCAACCCCAGCGCTTCACGCACGAACAAAGCCTTGGCTTCCGGCATCTTATCAACCATTTTCAACCCGGTATTACGCAACCAGCGCACCGGCAACGGATCCGCCTGGAACAAGCGCTCGAAGCCTTCCATCGCCGCCATCAGCGCCAGGTTGTGGGGCATGCGCCGACGCTCGTAACGGCTGAGGACTTTCACATCCGCCAGGCGTTCACCACGGGTTGCCGCTTGCAGCAACACTTCGGCCAGCACGGCGGCATCGAGGAATCCGAGGTTCACGCCCTGCCCGGCCAACGGGTGAATGGTGTGGGCCGCGTCGCCGATCAACGCCAGGCCTTCAGCCACATAACGCTTGGCATGCCGCTGGCGCAGGGGCACACACAGGCGCGGGTCGGCGCTGAGCACTTCACCGAGTCGCCCCTCGAAGGCTCGCTCCAGTGCCTTGCAGAAACCCTGGTCATCCATCGCCATCAAGCGCTCGGCTTCGCCGGGTGTGGTCGACCAGACGATCGAGCACCAATCCTGTTCGCCGTCGCGCTCCAGCGGCAGAAACGCCAACGGACCGTTGTCGGTGAAGCGCTGCCAGGCCGTCATCTGGTGCGGCTTGGCGCAACGCACGCTGGTGACGATGGCATGGTGCAGATAATCCCATTCGCGGGTCGCGACCCCGGCCAAGCGCCGCACGGCCGAATTGGCGCCATCCGCGGCGATCACCAGCGGCGCGCGCAGGGTGCGGCCATCGGCCAGGGTCAGCAGCCAGTCGTCGCCGGAGCGGCGCATCTGTTCCAGCCGTGCATTGGCCAGCAAGCCCAGGTCACAGTCGTGCAGGCGCTCGAGCAAGGCATCCTGGACCACTCGGTTTTCGACGATATGCCCCAGCACCTCGGCATGCACGCTGGCCGCCGAGAAGTGGATTTGCCCGGTGCCGCTGCCATCCCAGACCTGCATGTCGGTGTAGGGGCTGCTGCGCCGCCCGGCGATGCCGTCCCAGACGCCAAGGCGTTCGAGAATCCGCTGGCTGGCAGCCGATAAGGCGCTTACGCGCGGCTCAAACGCGGCCTGAGCGTTGAAGGGTTTGACACTCATGGGGCTGCCGTCCAGCAGCAGGACTTCCAGCCCGCTGTTCTGCAACGCCAGCGCCAGGGCGCTGCCGACCATTCCGGCCCCGACAATCAGCAGATCTGCGCGCATTTCCATGCTTTAAGCCTGTCTCTCTTGCGGCTTGAGCCGCACGTAAAGGGTTTTTATCAATCGTGCCTTGCCAAACCGGCGCATCAGCCAGCTATGCATCCGGTCGCGTCCCCAGCCCCATCGCCTGTCGGGCAAACCAACGTTTGGCCGGTGGCAGCAGGTCGAGGCCGAGCAAGCCGATGTTGCGGCCCAGGGACACCAGCGGCTGGGTACTGCCGAACAGGCGCGTAACCTGATCGGAGAAGCCCACGGTGAGGTTCTGGTCGAGCCGCTGACGTTCGCGATAGGCCTGCAAGGTGGCGAAGTCGCCCAAGGGCTGTTCGCTGGCGAGCAAGGCATCGGCCAGGGCCTGGGCATCGCGCAGGGACAGGTTGAACCCCTGGCCGGCAATCGGATGCAGGCTGTGCGCCGCGTTGCCGAGCACCGCTAGATGCGGGCGCACCTGTTCCTCGGCCTCGACCAGTGTCAGCGGATACAAATGTCGTGCACCGACCTGTTTCAACGTACCGAGGCGATAACCGAAGACGCCCTGCAATTCACTGAGGAAACTGCGCTCATCAAGGGCTGCCAGGCGTTGCGCGTCCATGCCCAGGCGGGTCCAGACCAGTGCACAGCGGTTTTCCGGCAGCGGTAGCAACGCCATCGGGCCTTCGTCGGTGAAACGCTCGAAGGCCATGCCGTTATGGGCCTCGCTCGGGGTGATGTTGGCGATCAGCGCGCTCTGGTTGTACGGACGCTTGCGGATGCCGATCCCCAGTTGCTCGCGCAGGCCAGAGCGGCCGCCATCGGCGAGCACCGCGAGGTCGCACTCAAGGGTGGTTTCATCGTTGAGGGTCAGGCGATAGCCATCGGTCAGCGGCTCCATGCGGGTGACTTCTGCCGGGCAGCGCCAGCTGATCACGTCCTTGTCCAGGCCTTGCCACAGGCATTGGCCGAGCCAAGCGTTTTCAACGACATAACCCAGCGCTGGAACACCCTCTTCCATCGCCGACAACCGCGCCGTCGAGAATCGGCCACGGTCGGAAACATGAATCTGCTTGATCGGTTCGGCGCGGCGCGAGACTTCCTGCCAGACGCCCAGGCGTTGGTAAATCTGCCGCGAACCAAAGGACAGCGCCGAAGAACGGGCATCGTAACTCGGTTGATACGTATCCCCCGGAGCGAACGGCTCGATCAGCACGATCTTCCAGCCTCGGGCCTTGGCGCCGGCCTGCAAGGCCAGCGCCAGACTCGCACCGACCAGCCCGCCACCGATGATTGCCAGGTTGACTCGACTCATGCCGCTTGTGTCCGTGCTTGCGCCATCAGGGTCTCGATTTCGCTGACAGTTTTAGGGACGCCCCCCGTCAATATTTCACAGCCGGTTCTGGTGACCACTACGTCGTCCTCGATGCGCACGCCAATGCCACGCCATTTCTTCGCCACGCTCTGGTTGTCCGGAGCAATGTAGATCCCCGGCTCCACGGTCAACGCCATGCCGACCTCCAGTACGCGCCACTCGCCGCCGACCTTGTATTCGCCGACATCGTGCACATCCATGCCCAGCCAATGGCCGGCGCGGTGCATGTAGAACGCCTTGTAGGCTTCGCTGGCGATCAGTTCGTCAACCTCACCCTGGAGCAACCCCAGCTTGACCAGCCCGGCCGTGATGACCCGGACCGTGGCCTCGTGCGCCTGGTTCCAGTGTTTGTTCGGGGCGATTTCGGCAAAGGCGGCTTCTTGGGAGGCCAGCACCAATTCGTAAATCGCTTTCTGTTCCGCTGAATATTTACCGCTGACCGGAAAGGTCCGGGTGATGTCGCTGGCGTAGCAGTCGATCTCGCACCCGGCGTCGATCAGCACCAGGTCACCGTCCTTGAGCAGCGCGTCATTCTGCTGGTAATGCAGGATGCAGCTGTTGCGCCCCGCCGCGACGATCGACCCGTAGGCCGGCATCTTCGCCCCGCCCTTGCGAAATTCGTAATCGAGCTCGGCTTCCAGGCTGAATTCGTGCAACCCGGCGCGACAGGCCTGCATCGCCCGTACGTGCGCCTGGGCGGAAATCCGCGCCGCCTCGCGCATCACTTTCACTTCTGCCGCCGATTTATACAGGCGCATGTCGTGCAGCAGATGATCCAGGGCAACGAATTCGTTCGGCGGCTGGGCACCGAGGTTCGCCTTGGAGCGGATCACGTTGATCCATTCCATCAGGTGGCGGTCGAATTCGGGGTTGCTGCCCATGGCCGAGTAGACCCGGTCACGGCCTTCGATCAGGCCCGGCAGGATGTCGTCGATATCGGTGATGGGAAAGGCGTCGTCGGCGCCGAAGTCGCGAATCGCGCCTTCCTGCCCGGCACGCAGGCCATCCCACAATTCGCGCTCGGCGTTGCGCTCGCGGCAGAACAGGATGTATTCGCCATGCACGCGCCCCGGCATCAGCACCAATACCGCCTGAGGTTCAGGGAAGCCGCTGAGGTACTGGAAGTCGCTGTCCTGGCGGTAGACGTGCTCGACGTCGCGGTTACGAATGGCCACCGCGGCGGCGGGCAGGATGGCAATGCTGTTGGGTTCCATCTGCGCCATCAGGGCCTTGCGGCGACGGCTGTATTCCGATTTCGGGATGTGGATCATGGGCAGATGGCGTTCCCTGGCAAACGATTAGTGCAGCGACGGTTTGGCGGCGGCCGGCACGTCTTTCCTGGTCTCGGAGAACAGCAGCAGCGGCGCGACGCGCAGGTACTCCATGACTTCCATATAGTCGTTTTCGCCGTCGTCGGACTCTTCCAGCGCGTCTTGCACCTGGGAAATGGCCGCCAGATCCTGCAGCACTTCGGTGGCCTCGGTGCTCAGGGCGCTGCTGTCACGGCAGTTCAGGCCGAAACCGCTGAGGAAACCCTGGCACCATTGGCCCAGGGCGGCGGCACGCTCGGTGAGCGGAGCGTCGTCGGTTGGCAACAGCAGAACGACGGTCACGTCATCGCCGGTGAGCTCGCCCTTTACCATCTCTTGCAGGCCGATCAGGGCGTTGCGAACGTTGTCCTGCGGCTCGCTTTCAAGCAGTTCGGCGGCGTCGATCAGCCAGCCTTCGGCGTCGAAACCGGCGCCGGCGCAACTGCGGCCGAGCAGCAGGCCGTGCAGTTCGGCAGGCGAGACGTTGTGGCCGCTGGAAGTCAGCAGGGTGGCGAAGCCTTGGTACGGGGAATTCTGAATGGTCATGGGCAGCTAGGCGCCAGACGGCGCTATGTCTAGAATGAAGGCCTTGTATCCTACATCGACTACCCCTGTAGGAGCGAGCTTGCTCGCGATGAACCCGAGAACGCCGCGGGTTGTCAGGGACCCAGCGTTATCGTTGGCGACCATCGCGAGCAAGCTCGTTCCTACAGTCCAACACCCATCAGACAGTGAAGACAATGGAAGACACCGACCTGCAAGCGCTGATGGCCAGACTCGAACTGCTGATTACCCGAGTCGAGCAACTAAAGAGTCAAAACGGACTCTTACTAGCTCAGGAAAAGACCTGGCGCGAGGAACGCGCGCATCTCATTGAAAAAAACGAAATCGCCCGGCGTAAGGTCGAGTCGATGATTTCGCGCCTCAAGGCCCTGGAGCAAGACTCATGAGTTCAAGCAATAGCGTCACCGTGCAGATTCTCGACAAAGAGTATTCGATCATCTGCCCTCAGGAAGAGCGCAGCAACCTGGTCAGCGCCGCCCGTTATCTGGACGGCAAGATGCGCGAGATCCGCAGCAGCGGCAAAGTCATCGGCGCCGACCGTATCGCCGTGATGGCTGCGCTGAACATCACCCACGACCTGTTGCACAAGGAAGATCGCCCGGATGTTCAGGTCAGCGGCTCGACCCGCGAGCAGGTTCGCGACCTGCTCGATCGCGTCGATCTGGTTCTCGCGACCGATCCGGACGTCACCAAAGGCTGATTCGCGTCGCCGCTTGCGGTATACTGCCATCACTCCCTGGGGTGTTTGCCAGTTGGCGATGTCCCTGAGCCGATTTGCTATACCCTGGAGGTTGCACGTTGGGCTGGTGTGCATGTCCGCTAGACGGAAAGCCTTAAAGCCTACTGCATCTTCCACCTTGAACTTTCGGGTTCAAGGGCTAAGTCGACAGCGACACATTCGGGGAGCCTGATTCCAGTCCAATGCCGGTTTAAATACCGGCATTGGCGTTTTTGCGGGTACGCTTTGTGTATCCGTCCTGCCGAAGTCCGAATCCATGACCGAACCTGCGCTGCTTCCCCGCCCGCAACTTCGACGCATGCTGCGCAAGGCCCGTCGCGCACTGACACCCAGTCAGCAGCGCCAGGCCGCTCGCGGGCTGTACAAGCAATTGGCCCAGCAACCGCTGTTCCGCCGCGCCCGACATATCTCGCTCTATCTGCCGACCGACGGTGAAATTGATCCGCGCCTGTTGCTGCGTGCCGCACAGCGCCGGGGCAAGGCCACCTATCTGCCGGTGCTGAGTGCCTGGCCGCGAACCAAAATGGTGTTCCAGCGCATCCGGCCAGGGGAAAAACTCAAACCCAACCGCTTCCGCATTCTCGAACCACGGGCCAACCTCGCCCGGCAGCGCAGGATCTGGGCGCTGGACCTGGTGTTGTTGCCATTGGTGGGGTTTGACGATGTTGGCGGACGCCTGGGGATGGGCGGCGGTTTCTACGATCGGAGCCTGGCTTACCTGGCGCGCCGCAATGACTGGCGCAAGCCGACGCTGTTGGGGCTGGCCCATGAGTGTCAAAAGGTGGAGCGATTGGCTCAGGCGAGTTGGGATGTGCCGTTGCAAGGAACGGTGACGGACAAGGCCTGGTATTACGCAGGCTAGGCGCCACTTCGATCAGCGACGCCGGGACAACAGGATCAGCGCTTGAAGGCTGTCGACTGTTGCTGCAATTGGGCGAGCTCGACCGGCGCATCGGTCTTGCTGGCCCACAGGCTTTGGGCATAGCCGGTGGTCACGACGCCAAGGCCAAACAAAATGACCAAAATCCATAGTAAATCCGGTTTGCGTTTCATCGATTGCCCCCCAAAGGCAGATCTACACGATGACAGCAGCGGTTTCCGTTTGTAGGCCGTGCAGCAGCGTCAAGCTTTAAAGGCCGGCATTTTGCGACAACGTGAACCGCTGCGCAAATGCTGACGTCAACCGACTGTCGGTTTGTCATAAAATTGCCGAAAAGCGGCTCAATCACCCCGCAAGGAGCAAAAGACATGGCCTATTGGCTGATGAAATCCGAGCCCGACGAACTCTCGATCAAAGGGCTGGAAAAGTTCGGCAAAGCGCGCTGGGACGGGGTTCGCAACTACCAGGCACGCAACTTCCTGCGGGCCATGGCCGTGGGGGATGAGTTCTTTTTCTATCATTCCAGTTGCCCGGAGCCAGGCATCGCCGGCATCGGCAAGATTGTCGAAGCCGCTTATCCGGACCCGACGGCACTGGAACCTGAAAGTCATTACTACGACCCAAAGGCAACGGCGGAGAAAAACGCCTGGAGCGCGATCGATGTCGTCCATGTCGAGACGTTTGCCCGGGTGCTGAAGCTGGATTACCTGAAGCAGCAGACGGCGCTGGCCGAGTTGCCGCTGGTGCAGAAAGGTTCGCGGCTGTCGGTGATGCCGGTGACGCCGGAGCAGTGGGCGGCGGTGATATCGCTCAAGCCGTAAGGTTCTCGGTGCCCATCCAAATGCCATCGCGGGCAAGCCCGCTCCCACAGTGGCTTCTGGTGCTCACAAAATTTGTGTTCACCGCTAATCCTTGTGGGAGCGGGCTTGCTCGCGAAGAGGCCGGTACAGGCGCCAGAAGCCTTATTGAATGATCAGGTTGTTAAACAAAAGATCCTCAACCACCGGCTTGCCGGTTTCGTCATTCATCACCTGCTGGGTCTGCTTCAGGGCTTCCTGACGCAGCTTTTCCTTGGCTTCGACATTGTTCATCGTCTCGGTGGTCTGCTGGGCGAACAGCGCGACCAATTGATTGCGGATCAAGGGTTCATTGGCCTTCACCGCCTTGGCAGCCTCGTCACCGGTCACCCGCAACGCCACATCGGCCTTGTAGACTTTCAGTTTCGGCGTGCCGTCCAGCCCGTAGTTCCCCACGAAGGGTGGGCTCAGGGTGATGTAACTGACCTTCGGAGCCGTATCTTCTTTGGCTTCTTCGGCCACCGCTGCCACAGGCAGGGACAGGGCCAGCAACAACATGATCCACGCTTTCACAATTCACTCCTTATCCGGTTTGCGGCCTAGCATAACGACCCGCCATGCAAGCACAAGCTTATGGCTGACTATCAGGGCCGGGCATGCTCGTTGACCCTTCGACCCACACACCTACACTTATCGGCCATCACTCCCAAAGGAATAGCCCTGATGAAAGCCGTGCTGTGCAAAGCCTTCGGCCCTGCCGAATCGCTGGTGCTGGAAGACGTCGCCAGTCCTGTCGCGAAGAAGAATGAAATCCTGCTGGACGTGCACGCCGCCGGGGTCAATTTCCCCGACACGCTGATCATCGAGGGCAAGTACCAGTTCAAGCCGCCCTTTCCGTTTTCCCCGGGTGGCGAAGCGGCCGGCGTGGTCCGCGAAGTCGGCGAGAAGGTCAGCCATCTGAAAGTCGGTGACCGGGTCATGGCCCTGACCGGCTGGGGCAGCTTTGCCGAACAGGTCGCCGTACCGGGCTACAACGTGTTGCCGATTCCGCCCTCCATGGACTTCAACACCGCCGCCGCCTTCAGCATGACCTACGGTACCTCGATGCACGCCCTCAAGCAGCGTGGCAACCTGCAACCGGGCGAAACCCTGCTGGTGCTGGGGGCTTCTGGCGGTGTCGGCCTGGCGGCAGTAGAAATCGGCAAAGCCATGGGCGCCCGGGTGATTGCCGCGGCCAGCAGCGCGGAAAAACTCGCCGTGGCCAAGGCCGCCGGTGCCGATGAACTGATCAACTACAGCGAAACCAGCCTCAAGGACGAAATCAAGCGCCTGACCGACGGCCAGGGCGCCGACGTGATCTACGACCCGGTGGGCGGCGACCTGTTCGACCAGGCCATCCGCGCAATCGCCTGGAACGGCCGCCTGCTGGTGGTCGGCTTCGCCAGCGGGCGCATCCCCGAACTGCCGGTCAACCTGGCGCTGCTCAAAGGCGCGGCGGTGCTCGGCGTATTCTGGGGCTCCTTCGCCCAACGCCAACCGCAGGACAACGCGGCGAACTTCCAGCAACTGTTTGGCTGGTTTGCCGAAGGCAAGCTGAAGCCGCTGGTGTCGCAGGTGTATCCACTGGGCAATGCGGCGCAGGCGATCAATGATCTTGGCCAGCGTAAAGCAGTCGGGAAAGTGGTGGTGCAGGTTCGCTGAACCCGGCAAAGGGCCAGGACCTCTGGGTCCAGGCTCTTTCCCTACAGTAACTGGCGGATATCTTCCGGCAAAAACCTTACATACCTGGATCCCGGGCTGTTCGAGCATTGCCTGATAATGTTCGGCACCTTTCTGTTCATATCGGCGATCAATGACAGACGCCGTTCGGTCGGCAGTGTTGCCGTGGAAAACGCGTTCGACAGATAAGCCCGGATGTAATGGAAGGCGGCGGAATCAATCCACTTGTGCTCCGGGGCACGCGCCAATGCCTCATTGAGATCGCGGCATCTCAATGCCTTGAGCCGCTGGTTGAGATGCAGCGGTAGATACACATCGAACCCGAATATCATCGGCGCAATGACTTCCTGCTCCTCAGGCTTGTCACCCTCAACGGTCCATGGCTTGAACCGCCACTGCGCTAAGGCGACCCGGGCCGCCTCGGCGAAATCAGGGTGATCGCTTTGCAAAATGCTCACCTTGCTGACCGAGCCATTGGCATGTGCCACGAACCTGACCCGGACATTACCGGTGATTCCAGCCCGGTGCAGCGCCGGTGGGTAAATCGGCTTGGGGTTGTTTTCCGGTATCAGGAACACCTCACCTGCGTTGCTTGCAACAGACCAGACAAACAGCAGCACCACGAACAAAAACCACCGCATCCTCCTCTCCCTCGCACCTGAAACGCCAAAATTGGCTGTACGGCCAAGGTTAAAGCTCAAGGGTGCTGCACTGAAGGTCACGGCTTCCGGTAGCAGAGAAGGACATTTCCCAAAGAATTGCCCTACCCGGGATGGATCAGCTGCGTAAAGCATGGGTGGGTAATGCTTCCTACAACGCCCTTCACTTTCACCTGAGCGACATGTTCATAAAGGAATGCGCGATATCCAACATTTCCGCTGTTTTGCCGATGAGAACCGGTGCTATTTTCGGTAACGAAACTGTAACATTCGTAACCGCAGTCAAAACAAGAAATCTGGAGCTCTTGAATGTTTGCTTTCTTTCGTCCTGCCGCACATCAGGCTCCATTGCCTGAAGAAAAAATAGACAGCACCTACCGACGCCTGCGCTGGCAGATCTTCGCCGGCATCTTCATTGGCTATGCCGGTTACTACCTGCTGCGCAAGAACTTCTCCCTGGCCATGCCGTACCTGATCGACGAGGGTTACTCCCGCGGTCAGCTGGGTCTGGCGATGTCCGCCATCGCGATTGCCTACGGCCTGTCGAAGTTCCTCATGGGCCTGGTGTCCGACCGGTCCAACCCGCGTTTCTTCCTGCCGTTCGGCCTGTTGGTGTCGGCTGGGGTCATGTTCATTTTCGGTTTCGCGCCCTGGGCAACGTCCAGCGTGACCATGATGTTCATTCTGCTGTTCATCAACGGCTGGGCGCAGGGCATGGGTTGGCCGCCGAGTGGCCGGACCATGGTGCACTGGTGGTCGCAGAAGGAACGTGGCGGCGTGGTGTCGGTGTGGAACGTGGCGCACAACGTCGGTGGCGGCCTGATCGGCCCGCTGTTCCTGATCGGCATGGGCCTGTTCAATGACTGGCATGCAGCGTTCTATGTGCCAGCAGCGGTGGCACTGGCGGTAGCGGTGTTTGCCTTTGTGACCATGCGCGACACCCCGCAATCGGTTGGCCTGCCGCCGATCGAGCAGTACAAGAACGACTATCCGGAAGGCTACGATGCCAGCCACGAAGAGGAATTCAGCGCCAAGGAAATCTTCGTCAAATACGTGCTGCGCAACAAAATGCTCTGGTACATCGCCCTGGCCAACGTCTTTGTCTATCTGCTGCGCTACGGCGTGCTGGACTGGGCACCGACCTACCTCAAGGAAGCCAAGGGCTTCACCGTGGATAAAACCTCGTGGGCATATTTCTTCTACGAGTGGGCAGGCATCCCGGGCACGCTGCTGTGCGGCTGGATGTCGGACAAGATCTTCCGTGGCAACCGCGGCCTGACCGGCATGGTGTTCATGGCGCTGGTGACGGTCGCGACGCTGGTTTACTGGCTCAACCCGGCCGGCAACCCGATGATCGACATGATTGCGCTGCTTTCCATCGGCTTCCTGATCTACGGCCCGGTCATGTTGATCGGCCTGCAGGCGCTGGAACTGGCACCGAAGAAGGCGGCCGGTACGGCGGCGGGCTTTACCGGTCTGTTCGGTTACCTGGGCGGTTCGGTCGCGGCCAGTGCAGCGATGGGCTACACCGTGGACCATTTCGGTTGGGACGGCGGTTTCGTGCTGCTGGTGGGCGCCTGCCTGCTGGCGATGGCCTTCCTGGCCCCGACGCTACGACACAAACAAGTCGCCAGTCAGGGCCGCGAAGCACTCGCTTGATCGGCCTTTGATTTGCAGCGCTTGAGCCGCGCCTCCAGATTCCGGTCTGGCATGGCGTGGCTACGCAGGGCGTGCGCAGTCTGCTCGACATAATCGCGAGTGGTGCCGTAACGCCCGCAAGCGTTTTCGAACACATGGCTCAGCACATGGTCCGGCAGGTTGCCGGCATAGCTGGGCAGATGTCGCTCCAGCACAAACCCCAAGGCCTGAACCTGGCTGCCATCTTCGAGTCGGCAGTTGAGCCAGTGCGGGCGGTAGGAAGGAAATGGCATCTCGCGCTGCCAAAGTGCGTACAGCGAGGCTTCGAGTTGCTCTTCGGGCAAGCGATAGGCGAAACCGCTGCAAGAGCCACCGCGATCCAGGCCGAACACCAGGCCGGGCATTTCCGGAGTGCCGCGATGTTCGTGGGACCACAGGTACAACCCGCGATGGTAGCCATGCACCCGGCCGCGAACCCGTTCAACAGCCGTGCATTCAGGCCGCCAGATCAGCGAGCCGTAGGCAAACAGCCACACCGGCCCACCCTTGTGACGGGCCATGGTCGACTGCATCGAGCTAAGCAATTGTTCGTGGGTGAGCTGCGGCCCCAGATCGAGCCGCGGAGGGTAAGCCAGATTCAAAAAAGCAGATTCGATGGCGCTCATGGCGAATAGCGTTCAGCTCCCCGCGGGTGAAGAATTACTTAATAGAACGCACGGCTGTAACAATAAGGCACATAAGTTTTAAGGCAATTTGAATGCCATGGCACAGTTCTTAATTCAGTGCCTAGATGGAATATAACCTACCGGAATTTATATAAGTTCATAAATACCGATAGGCTATATATCAGGTTATAAACCTATAACCCTGTAGGAGCGAGATTGCTCCGGGCGGCGTTCCGACGATGGACTCAAGAACGCTGCGGGCAGCCTGACTTCCCGCGTAATCGTTAACGACCATCGCGAGCAGGCTCGCTCCTACGGGAGGGTGTAGCATCAGGATCTAGGTGCGTAGGCAAACACGTCGGCGCGCATCTGGTGGGCGTCCATTCCCGCCTCTACCAGCGCATCCAGCGTGCCGTAGACCATGGCCGGAGAACCACTGGCGTAAACGTGCAGTGGCTTGAGGTCCGGGAAATCTTCACAGACCGCTTCATGCAACATGCCGCAGCGCCCTTCCCAACCGCATTGATCGCTGACGACCTTGTGCAGGAACAGGTTGGGCAATTTCAGCCATTCGTTCCAGTGCTCGACTTGATAAAAGTCTTCTGGACGACGCACGCCCCAATACAAATGCACCGGATGCTTGAAACCCGTGGCCCGGCAATGTTCGATCAGACCATGAACCTGACCCATGCCGGTGCCGGCGGCGATCAGCACGAGAGGGCCGTCCGGCAACTCCTCGAGGTGGGTATCGCCAAACGGCAACTCGACCCGCACCATGCTGTTGCGCTGGAGCTGCTCGATCAGGCTCAGCGCACTGGATTCGCGCGCCAGTACGTGGATTTCCAGGTCGCGTCCCGCATGCGGTGCCGAGGCGAGGGAGAAGGCGGACTTTTCGCCGTTCTCGCGCTCGATCATCAGGTACTGCCCGGCGTGGTAGCGCGGCGGTTTGCCGGCCGGAGCCCGCAGACGCACGCGCCAGGTATCGCCGCCCACGTCCTTGCACTCAATGACCTGACACGACACGCTGCGCACCGGCAGTTCTCCCAAGGCGAGCACGCCATCCCACAGCACGATGCAGTCTTCCAGCGGCTCCGCTATGCAAGTGTAGAACTCACCATGATCACGCACATTACCGGCCTGCTCGACCCGACCTTCCACCAGCAGCGCCGCGCACACGTGGCAATTGCCGTTGCGGCAACTTTGCGGGCATTCGTAGCCCAGTCGTCGCGCGCCATCGAGAATCCGCTCGCCGGGCAATATCTCAAGCACTGCTCCGGAGGGCTGCAAGGTTACACGCATCAATCTATTCCTAACTGATTCCAGATGGCATCGATCCGCTGGGTCACCGCATCGTCCTTGACGATGACACGGCCCCACTCACGGGTGGTTTCGCCCGGCCATTTATGCGTGGCATCAAGGCCCATTTTCGACCCCAGGCCGGACACCGGCGAGGCGAAGTCCAGGTAGTCGATCGGCGTGTTGTCGATCATCACCGTGTCGCGCTTGGGGTCCATGCGCGTGGTGATGGCCCAGATCACGTCATTCCAGTCCCGGGCATTGATATCGTCGTCAGTGACGATAACGAACTTGGTGTACATGAACTGTCGCAAAAACGACCAGACACCCAGCATTACCCGCTTGGCATGGCCCGGGTACGACTTTTTCATGGTCACGATGGCCATGCGGTACGAGCAACCTTCGGGTGGCAGGTAGAAATCGGTGATTTCCGGGAACTGCTTCTGCAGGATCGGCACGAACACTTCGTTCAGCGCGACGCCGAGGATCGCCGGCTCATCCGGCGGACGGCCGGTGTAGGTGCTGTGGTAGATCGGCTTGATACGGTGGGTGATGCGCTCGACGGTGAACACCGGGAAGCTGTCGACTTCATTGTAGTAACCGGTGTGGTCGCCGTACGGGCCTTCATCGGCCATCTCGCCCGGATGGATCACGCCTTCAAGGATGATTTCGGCGGTGGCCGGCACTTGCAGGTCGTTGCCGCGGCATTTCACCAGCTCGGTGCGGTTACCGCGCAACAGGCCGGCGAAGGCGTATTCGGAAAGGCTGTCGGGCACCGGGGTCACGGCGCCGAGGATGGTCGCCGGGTCTGCGCCCAATGCAACGGCAACAGGAAAGGGCTGGCCCGGATGTTTTTCGCACCACTCGCGATAATCCAGCGCACCGCCACGGTGGCTCAGCCAGCGCATGATGACTTTATTGCGGCCAATCACCTGCTGACGATAGATACCGAGGTTCTGTCGGTCCTTGTTCGGCCCCTTGGTGACGGTCAGGCCCCAGGTGATCAGCGGCGCGACGTCGCCTGGCCAGCAGGTCTGCACCGGCAACTTCGCGAGGTCAACATCGTCGCCTTCGATGACCACTTCCTGGCAGATCGCGTCTTTGACCACCTTGGGCGCCATCGAGATGATCTTGCGGAAGATCGGCAGCTTGGACCAGGCGTCCTTCAGGCCTTTCGGCGGCTCGGGCTCCTTGAGGAACGCCAGCAGCTTGCCGATCTCGCGCAGTTCGCTGACCGCTTCGGCGCCCATGCCCAGTGCTACGCGCTCAGGCGTACCGAACAGGTTGCCGAGCACCGGAATGTCAAAACCCGTGGGCTTTTCGAAAAGCAGGGCCGGGCCTTTGGCGCGCAAGGTGCGGTCGCAGACCTCGGTCATTTCCAGTACTGGGGACACCGGAACCTGAATGCGCTTGAGTTCGCCGCGCTGTTCCAGCCCGCTGATAAAGTCGCGCAAGTCGCGATACTGCATGCGTAAGCCTCGTGTTTGGCCGTGGCGTTCGGGGCAGGCAGTTTAGCGCCGAACCCTTCGGTTCAGAACCACGAACTGCCACCTGATCAAAAATCGGATAGCAAAAAGCCGGGTTTCCCCGGCTTTTTGTGCCTGCTCGACTTACTTGCGTTTCATCGACAGGAAGAACTCATCGTTGGTCTTGGTCGTTTTCAGCTTGTCGACCAGGAATTCGATGGCAGCCACTTCATCCATCGGATGCAGCAGCTTGCGCAGGATCCACATGCGCTGCAGCTCGTCGTCGGCGGTCAACAACTCTTCGCGGCGGGTGCCGGAACGGTTGATGTTGATGGCCGGGAACACGCGCTTTTCAGCGATGCGGCGATCCAGCGGCAGCTCCATGTTGCCGGTGCCTTTGAATTCCTCGTAGATCACTTCGTCCATCTTCGAGCCGGTTTCAACCAGCGCGGTGGCGATGATGGTCAGCGAGCCGCCTTCTTCGATGTTCCGCGCGGCGCCGAAGAAACGTTTCGGCTTCTCCAGGGCGTGGGCATCGACACCACCGGTCAGTACCTTGCCGGAGCTCGGGATCACGGTGTTGTAGGCACGGGCCAGACGGGTGATGGAGTCGAGCAGGATCACCACGTCTTTCTTGTGCTCGACCAGGCGCTTGGCCTTCTCGATCACCATTTCGGCAACCTGTACGTGGCGGGTTGGCGGCTCGTCGAACGTCGAGGCAACCACTTCGCCGCGCACGGTGCGCTGCATTTCGGTTACTTCTTCCGGACGTTCGTCGATCAGCAGCACGATCAGGTGAACTTCAGGGTTGTTACGCGCGATGTTCGCGGCAATGTTCTGCAGCATGATCGTCTTGCCCGCTTTCGGCGGAGCAACGATCAGACCGCGCTGGCCTTTACCGATCGGGGCGCACAGGTCGATGACACGACCGGTCAAGTCTTCGGTGGAACCGTTACCGGCTTCCATCTTCATGCGCACGGTCGGGAACAGCGGGGTCAAGTTCTCGAAGAGAATCTTGTTTTTCGCGTTTTCCGGACGGTCGAAGTTGATCGTGTCGACCTTGAGCAGCGCGAAATAACGCTCGCCTTCCTTTGGAGGGCGGATCTTGCCAACGATGGTGTCACCGGTGCGCAAGTTGAAACGACGGATCTGGCTCGGCGAGACATAGATATCGTCTGGACCGGCGAGATAGGAGGCGTCAGCGGAGCGCAGGAAGCCGAAGCCGTCCTGGAGAATCTCCAGCACGCCATCACCGGAGATTTCCTCACCGCTTTTCGCGTGCTTCTTGAGCAGGGAGAAAATCACGTCCTGCTTGCGCGAACGGGCCATATTTTCTATGCCCATCTGTTCGGCCAATTCGAGCAGTTCGGTAATCGGCTTTTGCTTGAGTTCAGTCAGATTCATATAGGAATGACGTAATCATTTATGGAGGGGGGAAATTAAGCTTTTGGCTTAATGAGGCCGCGCCGCAGAGAAGGCGACAGGATCGCGTACTTATTCGAAAAGGAGTGCGTCGGCGACGGCTAGCAGGGGGCAATGGAGAAACCAGTGCGGGGCCGAATGTATCACCTGAGTTTGGGAGCGTCTAGCCCTGAATACGCAAAAAGCCCCGCTATTTGCGGGGCTTTTTCAGGACACTTTGCAACAACGCTTAGATGTTGGCGTCGAGGAAGGCAGCCAGTTGCGACTTCGACAGTGCGCCGACCTTGGTCGCTTCAACGTTGCCGTTCTTGAACAGCATCAGGGTCGGGATACCACGCACGCCATGCTTGGCCGGGGTTTCCTGGTTTTCGTCGATGTTCAGTTTGGCGACGGTCAGCTTGCCTTTGTAGGTCTCGGCAATTTCGTCCAGAACAGGAGCGATCATTTTGCAAGGGCCGCACCACTCAGCCCAGTAATCGACCAGTACAGCGCCTTCAGCCTTGAGTACGTCGGCCTCGAAGCTAGCGTCGCTAACGTGTTTGATAAGATCGCTGCTCATGGAATTCTCCAGGGTTGTAAGCAAAAAAACGTGGCCCATCATAGCTGCCCTTCCCTCGTTCAGGAAGGTGCAGTTGATTGAGTCTCGCTATGGTGTTCCATGAGTTTGGGTATAGCCCGGTTCACGCCGTGGCGGGAGCGACAAAGGCGATTCCGGTGCGCAACGCCGCGTTGCGCACGTGCTCGTGCATGGCTTTTTGCGCGGCGCCAGAGGCACGGCGAGCCAGCGCGCGAAGGATCTTGCGGTGCTCCTGCCAGGTTTCCATGGCCCGCTCGGCCCGGATGAACGGTAGTTTCTGGCTTTCCAGGAAGATATCGGCGCTGGCGGTGAGGATACTCAACATTGCCTGATTGCCGCTGGCCAACAGGATGCGCCGGTGGAATTCGAAGTCCAGGCGCGCCGCCGCTTCGAAATCAGCGGCTTTGAGTTCGTTGCGCATGGCGGCAACATTGTCTTCCAGCGCATCGAGTTCCTCGGTGCTCAAGGTCACGGCCGCCAGCCCCGCGGCAAACCCCTCCAGTGCGTAGCGCAACTGGAAGATATCCAGCGGCGAAGCCTGCGCCGCAAACGGCCAGCCCGCTGCGGCCTCGCCTCGCGGCAACTCCACCGGCGCCTGCACGAATACGCCTTTGCCCGGCTGGATGCTGATGAGGCCCAGCGCACTCAGCGACGACAGCGCCTCGCGCAAAGAAGCCCGGCTTACGCCCAGCTGTACCGCCAGGTCTCGTTGCGAGGGCAAGGCATCCCCCGGCCCGAAGCCCTGTTCGGTAATCAGTTTGCGGATGGCTTGCAGCGCCACTTCGGGTACGGCGCGGGAGATCGAGTTCATGGTTTTCCAGACGAACCAGGCCAATGTGCACTCAGTTGTAAAGCTATTCGCGACGCCCGGCAAGTCGTGCCCCATGGGGGTTCGGTGATTTTCCCGATTGCGCCATCGGGGTGCGAAACACAACCTGACTGTTCAGACCAGTAAGACCGTCCGACACCAGCAAAACCGCGCTCTGGCACCCCCAAAACCCCATGTTGGCATGGCCCATGCTCTGTCGATCGGCAGAAATCACTTCTTGCCGATTTGGAGATTTGCCATGACCCAGCGTTTCAGCGCCCTCCTCGCCGCCCTGTTTGCCAGCCTGATGCTGACCCAGGCACCCGCCCACGCCGACGGTCTGGAGGATGTGGTCAAGCGCGGCGTCCTCAAGGTGGCCGTGCCCCAGGACTTCCCGCCCTTCGGCTCGGTCGGGCCGGATATGAAGCCCCGCGGCCTCGATATCGACACCGCGAAACTGCTGGCCGACCAGCTCAAGGTCAAACTCGAACTGACCCCGGTCAACAGCACCAACCGCATCCCGTTTCTCACCACCGGCAAGGTCGACCTGGTGATTTCCAGCCTCGGCAAGAACCCGGAGCGTGAGAAGGTCATCGACTTCTCCCGCGCCTACGCGCCGTTCTACCTCGCCGTGTTCGGTCCGCCAGACGCCGACATCAAGACCCTGGACGATCTCAAGGGCAAGACCATCAGCGTCACCCGCGGCGCCATCGAAGACATCGAGCTGACCAAGGTCGCCCCCGAAGGCGTGACCATCAAGCGCTTCGAAGACAACAACTCGACCATCGCCGCTTACCTGGCGGGACAGGTCGACCTGATCGCCAGCGGCAACGTGGTAATGGTGGCGATCAGCGAGAAAAGCCCGAAACGCGTGCCGGCGCTGAAAGTGAAGCTCAAGGATTCGCCAGTCTACGTCGGCGTGAACAAGAACGAGCCGGCGCTGCTGGACAAGGTCAACCAGATCCTCGTCACCGCCAAAAGCGACGGCGCACTGGAGAAAAACGCCCTGACCTGGCTGAAAGAACCACTGCCGGCCGACCTCTGATCTCGCGCGCAGGAGAGACGTTATGGCTTATCAGTTCGACTTCTTGCCGGTGGTGAACAACACCGATCTATTGCTGCGCGGTGCGTTGTTCACCCTTGAACTGACCGCCATCGGCGCTGTGCTCGGCGTGGGGCTGGGCATCGTCGGGGCGCTGGTGCGGGCGTGGAACATCCGGCCTTTCGCGGGGATTTTCGCGGTCTACGTCGAGTTGATCCGTAACACGCCCTTCCTGGTGCAACTGTTTTTCATCTTCTTCGGCTTGCCGTCCCTGGGCGTGCAGATTTCCGAATGGCAGGCGGCGGTGCTAGCGATGGTGATCAACCTTGGCGCCTATTCGACCGAGATCATCCGCGCCGGCATTCAGGCGATCCCCCGGGGTCAGCTGGAAGCCGCGGCGGCGTTGGCGATGACGCGCTTCGAAGCGTTCCGCCATGTGGCGCTGCTGCCGGCACTGGGCAAAGTCTGGCCGGCCCTGAGCAGCCAGATCATCATCGTCATGCTCGGCTCGGCGGTGTGTTCGCAGATCGCCACTGAAGAACTGAGCTTCGCTGCCAACTTCATTCAGTCGCGCAACTTCCGCGCCTTTGAAACCTACGCCCTGACTACCTTGCTGTACCTGTGCATGGCGCTGCTGATCCGCCAGTTGCTGAACTGGATAGGCCACCGCTTCATCGCTAGGAGCAGCCGATGAGTGATTTCACCTTCTGGGACATCGTGCGCAACCTGCTCACCGGCCTGCAATGGACGCTGGCGCTGTCGCTGGTAGCGTTCATTGGCGGCGGGCTGATCGGCTTGCTGATCATGGTCATGCGCATCTCGAGTAAGTCCCTGCCGCGCAGCTTTGCCCGCACCTACATCGAACTGTTCCAGGGTACGCCGCTGCTGATGCAACTGTTCCTGGTGTTTTTCGGCGTGGCCCTGGCCGGGGTGGAGATTTCGCCGTGGATGGCGGCGGCGATCGCCCTGACGCTGTTCACCAGCGCCTACCTGGCGGAGATCTGGCGCGGCTGCGTCGAATCGATCCCCAATGGCCAGTGGGAAGCCTCGGCGAGCCTGGCGCTGAACCCGCTGGAACAATTGCGCCATGTGATCCTGCCCCAGGCGCTGCGCATCGCCGTGGCGCCGACCGTGGGCTTCTCGGTGCAAGTGGTCAAAGGCACCGCCGTCACCTCGATCATCGGTTTCACCGAACTGACCAAGACCGGCGGCATGCTCGCCAACGCGACCTTCGAACCCTTCATGGTCTATGGCCTCGTCGCCCTCGGCTATTTCCTGCTCTGCTACCCCCTGTCGCTCAGTGCGCGCTACCTGGAAAGGAGACTGCATGCCTCTGCTTAGAATTTCCGCCCTGCATAAATACTACGGCGACCATCATGTACTCAAAGGCATCGACCTGAGCATCGAGGAAGGCCAGGTGGTGGCGATCATCGGCCGCAGTGGCTCGGGCAAATCCACCTTGCTGCGCACCCTCAACGGCCTGGAGTCGATCAACGATGGTGTGATCGAAGTCGACGGCGAATACCTCGACGCCGCCCGCGCCGACCTGCGCAGCCTGCGACAGAAAGTCGGCATGGTGTTCCAGCAGTTCAACCTGTTCCCGCACCTGACCGTGGGTGAGAACGTCATGCTGGCACCGCAAGTGGTACAGAAGGTGCCAAAGGCCAAGGCCGCCGAACTAGCGCGACAGATGCTGGAGCGGGTCGGCCTGGGGGAAAAGTTCGATGCTTTTCCGGATCGGCTGTCCGGTGGCCAGCAACAACGGGTGGCGATTGCCCGTGCCCTGGCGATGTCGCCGAAAGTGTTGCTGTGCGATGAAATCACCTCGGCCCTGGACCCGGAGCTGGTCAACGAAGTGCTGAGCGTGGTCCGGCAACTGGCCAGGGAAGGCATGACACTGATCATGGTCACTCACGAAATGCGCTTCGCCCGGGAGGTTGGGGACAAGTTGGTGTTCATGCACCAGGGCAAGGTGCATGAGGTGGGGGATCCGAAAGTAGTGTTCGCCAATCCACAGACGGCGGAGCTGGCGAATTTCATCGGGACAGTTGAGGCGGCGGGCTGAAAATCATCGGTGCCAATGACGCCGCCTTCGCGGGCAAGCCCGCTCCCACAGGGTCTTCTGTTGAAATACGATTGCGTATTCGCTGCAAAAACCTGTGGGAGCGGGCTTGCCCGCGAAGAGGCCAGTGGCTGCACCACTAGAGCCCCGTGGTAAAAGATCGCAGCCTTCGGCAGCTCCTACGCGTTGGCGGCAGCCTTTGATCGTGGCACGATGTCGAGGTTATCGACCGAGACCCCCGACCATGCCGCAATCCCAAGCCAAGAATCTGTCCCTGATCGCCGCAATCGACCTGGGCTCCAACAGCTTTCACATGGTCGTGGCCAAGGCCCAGAACGGCGAAATCCGTATTCTCGAGCGTCTCGGGGAGAAGGTTCAGCTGGCCGCCGGCATCGACGAAGAGCGCCATCTCAACGAAGAATCCATGCAGCGCGGGCTCGATTGCCTCAAGCGCTTTGCCCAACTGATCAACGGTATGCCTACAGGTGCCGTGCGCATCGTTGGCACCAACGCCTTGCGTGAAGCCCGCAACCGCGCCGAATTCATCCGTCGCGCCGAAGAAATTCTCGGCCACCCGGTGGAAGTCATTTCCGGTCGAGAAGAGGCGCGCCTGATCTACCTCGGCGTGTCCCACACCCTCGCCGACACCCCGGGCAAGCGCCTGGTGGCCGACATCGGCGGCGGCAGCACCGAATTCATCATTGGCCAGCGCTTCGAACCTCTGCTGCGCGAAAGCCTGCAGATGGGTTGCGTCAGCTACACCCAGCGCTATTTCAAGGACGGCAAGATCACTCCGGCCCGTTACGCCCAAGCGTACACGGCGGCGCGGCTGGAGATCATGAGCATCGAGCACGCCCTGCACCGCCTGACCTGGGATGAAGCCATCGGCTCCTCGGGTACCATCCGCGCCATCGGTCTGGCGCTGAAGGCTGGCGGTCACGGCACCGGCGAGGTCAACGCCGAAGGCCTGGCCTGGCTCAAGCGCAAACTGATGAAGCTGGGCGACGTCGAGAAAATCGATTTCGAAGGTATCAAACCTGATCGCCGGGCGATCTTCCCGGCGGGCCTGGCGATCCTCGAAGCGATCTTCGACTCCCTCGAACTGCAACGCATGGATCACTGCGAAGGCGCCCTGCGCGAAGGCGTGCTCTATGACTTGCTCGGCCGCCATCACCATGAGGACGTGCGTGAACGCACCCTCACCTCGCTGATGGAGCGCTACCACGTCGATCAGGAACAGGCGGCACGGGTCGAGCGCAAGGCGCTGCATGCGTTTGACCAGGTGGCCGAAGACTGGGACCTGGAAGACGGTGTCTGGCGCGAACTGCTCGGCTGGGCGGCCAAGGTCCATGAAGTGGGCCTGGACATCGCTCACTACCAGTACCACAAGCACGGCGCCTACCTGATCGAGCACTCGGACCTCGCCGGATTCTCCCGCGAAGACCAGTTAATGCTCGCGCTGCTGGTACGTGGCCACCGACGCAACATTCCCAAGGACAAGTTCGCCGATTTCGGTGACGACGGCGTCAAGCTGATTCGCCTGTGCGTGCTACTGCGCTTTGCGATCCTGTTCCACCACATCCGTGGCACCCAGCAAATGCCCCAGGTGGAACTGAACGCCCATGGCAACCACCTGGAAGTGGTGTTCCCGGAGAACTGGCTGGACGAAAACCAGCTGACCCAGGCCGACTTTGAAATTGAAGCGCAATGGCTGACCCGGGTCGACATCGTGTTGACCGCTCGCTGAAATTGAAAAAGGCCTTCTTCGGAAGGCCTTTTTTTATCCACGATACAGCAGTCGATGTTCACCCCTGTGGGAGCGAGCTTGCTCGCGATGACGGCATGTCAGGCAACGAAGTGTCGATTGACGGTCCGCTATCGCGAGCAAGCTCGCTCCCACAGGTTGCTGGCGTTACCGAACCGCCAGAATCGGACTGCCCAAACGCTCCAGCAATGTCGCCTGGGCGCTGCGCGGGTTCTGATTGCCGGTCGGTGTGTTGCGAATGTAACGACCGTCCGGCTGCAGGCTCCAGCTGTGGGTGTTATCGGTCAGATACAGCTCCAGCTCTTTCTTGACCCGCATGATCAGCTTCTTGCCTTCCACCGGGAAGCAAGTCTCGACGCGCTTGTCGAGGTTGCGTTCCATCCAGTCGGCACTGGACAGGAACATCTGCTCGTCGCCGCCGTTGAGGAAGTAGAAGACCCGGGTGTGCTCCAGGAAACGACCGATGATCGAACGCACATGGATGTTGTGGGAAACCCCGGCGATGCCCGGCCGCAGGCAGCACATGCCACGCACCACCAGATCGATGCGCACGCCTGACTGGCTGGCCTTGTACAGCGCGCGGATGATCTTCGGATCGGTCAGCGAGTTGAACTTGGCGATGATGTGCGCCGGTTTGCCGTCGAGGGCGAACTGGGTTTCCCGGGCAATCATGTCGAGCATGCCCTTTTTCAGGGTGAACGGCGCGTGCAACAACTTCTTCATGCGCAGCGTCTTACCCATGCCGATCAACTGGCTGAACAGTTTGCCGACGTCTTCGCACAAGGCGTCGTCGGAGGTCAGCAGGCTGTAGTCGGTGTACAGGCGGGCGTTGCCGGCGTGGTAGTTGCCCGTGCCGAGGTGCGCGTAACGCACGATCTCGCCCGCTTCGCGACGCAGGATCAGCATCATCTTGGCGTGGGTCTTGAAGCCGACCACGCCGTAGATCACCACCGCACCGGCCGCTTGCAGTCGGCTGGCCAGTTGCAGGTTGGATTCTTCGTCGAACCGCGCACGCAATTCGATCACCGCCGTGACTTCCTTGCCGTTACGCGCCGCATCCACCAGCGCATCGACGATTTCCGAGTTGGCGCCGGAGCGGTACAGGGTCTGGCGCACCGCCAACACGTGTGGGTCCTTGGCCGCCTGGCGCAGCAGGTCGACCACCGGTGTGAACGACTCGAACGGGTGCAGCAACAGGATGTCCTGCTTGCTGATCACACTGAAAATGTTCTCGCTGTTCTGCAGCAGTTTCGGGATCTGCGGGGTGAACGGCAGGTATTGCAGCTCACGCTGGCTGTCCAGGCCGGTGATGCTGAACAGCCGCGTCAAGTTCACCGGACCGTTGACCTGGTACAACTCGGTCTCGCTCAGGTTGAACTGCTTGAGCAGGTAGTCGGACAGGTGTTTCGGGCAAGTGTCGGCCACTTCCAGGCGTACCGCGTCACCGTAGCGACGGGAGAACAGTTCGCCGCGCAAGGCGCGGGCCAGGTCTTCGACGTCTTCGGAGTCCAGCGCGAGGTCGGCGTTGCGGGTCAGGCGGAACTGGTAGCAACCCTTGACCTTCATGCCCTGGAACAGGTCATCGGCGTGAGCATGGATCATCGACGACAGGAATACATAGTTGTCGCCGGCGCCGCCGACTTCTTCCGGCACCTTGATGATGCGCGGCAGCAGGCGTGGCGCCGGGATGATCGCCAAACCGGAGTCGCGACCGAAGGCGTCGATACCTTCGAGCTCGACGATGAAGTTCAGGCTCTTGTTCACCAGCAAGGGGAACGGGTGCGTGGGGTCGAGGCCGATGGGGGTGATGATCGGTGCGATCTCGTCGCGGAAATAGCGGCGCACCCAGGTCTTGAGCTTGGTCGTCCAATTGCGGCGACGGATGAAGCGGACCTGATGTTTCTCCAGCTCCGGCAACAGTATGTCGTTGAGGATCGCGTACTGACGATCGACGTGACCGTGTACCAGCTCGCTGATGCGTGCCAGCGCCTGATGCGGTTGCAGGCCATCGGCGCCCGCCTGTTCACGGGCGAAGGTGATCTGCTTCTTCAGGCCGGCGACGCGAATTTCGAAGAACTCGTCCAGGTTGCTGGAGAAGATCAGCAGAAACTTCAGCCGCTCCAGCAATGGGTAGGACTCGTCCAGCGCCTGCTCCAGCACGCGGATGTTGAACTGCAGTTGCGACAGTTCGCGGTGGATGTACAGGCTGCTGTCATCCAGACCGGGAATGGCCACCGCCGGTGCTGCCGCAGCGGGTTCGACGACCGCCGCGGGCGGAGCTGGTTCCAGCTCCGGCGGGGTCTCGTCGACTTGCTCCACCACCGGCTGAGCGTCTTTTACGGCAACTTCAGTGAGTACTTCGGTATTCATCGAATGTTCCTGGGAGGGCTATTTTTGCTCTCGTAACAATTGAGCGGCACGAACGGCAAAGTACGTCAGGATGCCATCGGCGCCTGCACGTTTGAAAGCGGTCAGCGACTCGAGGATAACCCCTTCGCTCAACCAGCCATTCTGGATCGCCGCCATGTGCATGGCGTATTCGCCGCTGACTTGATAGACAAACGTCGGCACTTTGAATTCTTCTTTGACCCGGCACAGAATGTCGAGGTACGGCATGCCTGGCTTGACCATGACCATGTCCGCGCCTTCTGACAAGTCCGCCGCGACTTCGTGCAGGGCTTCGTTGCTGTTGGCCGGGTCCATCTGATAGGAGGCCTTGTTGGCCTTGCCCAGGTTCAGCGCCGAACCGACCGCATCGCGGAAAGGGCCGTAATAGGCGCTCGCGTACTTGGCCGAGTAGGCCATGATCCGCACATTGACGTGACCGGCCACTTCAAGGGCTTCGCGAATCGCCTGGATGCGACCGTCCATCATGTCCGATGGGGCCACGACCTGAGCGCCGGCTTCGGCGTGGGACAGGGCTTGCCTGACCAGTGCGTCGACGGTGATGTCGTTCTGCACGTAGCCTTCTTCATCAAGAATGCCGTCCTGACCGTGGGTGGTGAACGGATCCAGGGCCACGTCGGTGATCACGCCCAGCTCAGGGAATTGCGCACGCAGGGCGCGGGTGGCGCGCTGGGCGATGCCCTCCGGGTTCCAGGCCTCTTCAGCATCCAGAGACTTGAGTTCCGAAGGTGTCACCGGGAACAGCGCCAGCGCCGGAATCCCCAGTTCGACCCACTTGGCCGCCTCTTCCAGCAACAGGTCGATGGTCAGGCGTTCGACACCCGGCATCGAAGCCACCGCTTCGCGACGGTTTTCACCGTCCAGAACGAACACCGGCAGGATCAGGTCATCGACGGTCAGGATGTTTTCACGGACCAGTCGGCGCGAGAAATCGTCACGACGGTTGCGGCGCAGGCGGGTTGCGGGGAACAGACGGTTGGCGGGGGTAAAGCTCACGGCAGACTCCTGAGCCCGCGCAGACGGGCGAGCGTGACAGTTATAAGTGCCCATTATGACGAACGTATGACAGTTATGTGCACCCTGCGACGTGTAGCCGCATTCCATTGTCGTTGTAGGAAATGTTCACGTCGAGACACATTTGGACACTTTCCTGAATGTGTCCGAAGGGTTAGGCTGCGCGTTCATTTCGCCAGCACCCAGACAATGCTCCAACAATTTCTGCATGACTTCGGCTACTTTGCCCTTTTTCTAGGCACGTTCTTCGAAGGCGAAACCATCCTGGTACTCGCGGGCTTCCTCGCGTTCCGTGGATACATGGACATCAACCTGGTGGTGGTCGTGGCCTTCTTCGGCAGCTATGCCGGCGACCAACTGTGGTATTTCCTGGGACGCAAGCACGGTCGAAAACTGCTGGCGCGCAAGCCGCGCTGGCAAATGATGGGTGACCGGGCGCTGGAGCACATTCGCAAGCATCCGGACATCTGGGTACTGAGCTTCCGCTTCGTTTACGGTTTACGTACGGTCATGCCGGTGGCCATCGGGCTGTCGGGCTATCCGCCGGGGCGCTACCTGCTGCTCAACGGCATTGGCGCGGCGATCTGGGCCGCAGCCCTGGCGGCGGCCGCTTACCATTTCGGCGCAGTGCTCGAAGGCATGCTCGGCAGTGTGAAGAAGTACGAACTTTGGGTCCTCGGCGCCCTGCTGGTCCTGGGCCTCGTGCTGTGGCTGCGCCGGCGCTTCAAGAATGCCCGCCTGGCCAAGCAGGTCTATGCCGACGAGCAGGCCCTGAAAGCTGCTCGGACCAATACCGAAGACCCTACGACGCCAACCGAGTGATGCGGTTTCTGCAACAGTAGAGACCGATGCCGCTCAACAGGCTGTAACTGAGCAGGCCGACCCAGCCCACGGCGCTGGCCGACCACAGCCCCACCATCGGGGCCAGCCATGCCAAGGGCAGATTCGACGCCAGCCGCACCAGCTCCAGCTTCAACGCCCACGGGCGATTCTCCAGGGCCACGCCCAGCACAAACAGACCGAATACCACCGCCCCCCAGCCCAGCACCAGGGCGGCGACTGACAGCTTCGGTTCGAGATTCATCAAGTAGCTGCCCAGTGCGATATAGACGCAGAATTGCAACAGGACGTAGCGCTGCTGACGCCCGTCCAGCGGTACCTCGAATTTGCGGAACTGGCTCAGGTCCGGCTTGCTCATCGGGTATCTGGCCGCCACGTCCGCCGGGCGCCAGCCCGTGCGCATGAACCAGATCCGCAGCTTGTCCCAGGTGCTTTCGGCCCGCCGCGCATCGGCCCACAACTGCGCGTAGAACTGCACGTTCGCCCACACGGGATTCCAGCTCGCCAGCGGCGTGGTCACGCCGAAGATCACCGGCTCGTTGTCGTCTTCTTCCTGGAACGAGCCGAACAGACGGTCCCAAATAATGAACACGCCGCCGTAGTTGCGATCCATGTAGAGAGCGTTCTGTGCATGGTGAGCCCGATGATTGGATGGCGTGACAAAAAACCATTCGAACCAGCCAAGCTTGGGGATGTGCCGCGTATGCACCCAGAACTGATACAGCAGGTTCAGCGCCGCAACACTGACGAACACCAGCAGCGGCACGCCAAACACCGCCATTGGCAGATAGAAGATCCAGCCCAGGAGGAATCCGGTACTGGTCTGGCGCAACGCTGTGGACAGGTTGTAGTCCTCGCTCTGGTGATGCACCGAATGCGCGGCCCAGAGAATGTTGCGCTCGTGGCCCAGGCGATGCAGCCAGTAGTAGCAGAAATCATAGAGGACGAAGGCAAACACCCAGGTCCAGACGCTGTCGGCCGATAATTCGAACAGCGCCAGATGCTTGAAGGCGAACGCGTAGGTCACCAGTCCAATGCCTTTGGTCAGCAGTCCCGTGGTGGTCGACAGCACGCCGGTGCTGATGCTGTTGATCGCGTCAGCCACCCGATAGTTGCTCACCCCGCGCCTACGGTCGGCCAGCAGCTCGAGGGCGATCAGCACAAAGAAGAACGGCACCGCGTACAGAATGAAGTCCATGACGCGCCCTGATCGGAATCCTGAGGACAAATGCTATGTGTAACCGCGAATTAACCCTATGGCAACGTGTGACAAATTAGTGGACATTTAACGCCATGAATCTGGAGAAAAGCCCATGAGCAAAAAAGTTGCAGTGATCCTTTCCGGTTGTGGCGTGTACGACGGCGCCGAGCTCCACGAGAGCGTCATCACCCTGTTGCGCCTTGATCAACGCGGGGCGCAGGTGCAGTGCTTCGCACCGAACATCGCGCAGTTACATGTAATCAATCACCTGACCGGCGAAGAAATGCCCGAATCGCGCAACGTGCTGGTCGAGTCGGCGCGGATTGCCCGGGGCAACATCCAGGACATCCGTGACGCGAACGTCGATGACTTCGACGCATTGATCGTGCCCGGCGGCTTCGGCTCAGCCAAGAACCTGTCCAACTTCGCCATTGAAGGCGCCGGCTGCACCGTTCAACCGGATGTCCTGGCCCTGACCGAAGCCTTTGCCGAGGCCGGCAAGCCGGTGGGGTTGATGTGCATTTCCCCTGCCCTGGCGGCCAAGATCTACGGTCCCGGCGTCACCTGCACCATTGGCAATGACACCGACACCGCTGCCGCGATGAACAAGATGGGCGCGACCCATACCGATTGCGCGGTCAGTGACATCGTCGAAGACAAGGCACGCAAACTGGTGAGCACCCCGGCTTACATGCTGGCGCAATCGATCAGTGAAGTGGCGTCGGGGATCAACAAGCTGGTAGACCGCGTACTGGAACTGACCCACGAAAACGACGCCTGACACCCTTCAAAAATGTGGGAGCGAGCTTGCTCGCGATGGGGCCAACACATTCAACTTTGATGTTGTCTGTAAGTCTGCTATCGCGAGCAAGCTCGCTCCCACAAGGTTCGCCGCAGGTCTCAAGAATTGCGGGCCAGCCGTGTGAGGATCCGGTCCAGCGCATTGGCAAACGCCTGCTTCTCACGCTCGCCAAACGGCGCTGGCCCACCCCCCATCTGCCCCTGTTCGCGCAAATCGGTGAACAGGTTGCGCACCGCCAGCCGCTCCCCCATGTTCTGCGCGTCAAATTCCTTGCCCCGTGGGTCGAGCGCTGCCACTCCTTTCTTTACCAGGCGGTCGGCCAGCGGCACATCGCTACAGATCACCAATTCACCAGGCACCGCGTGTTCCACCAGATAGTCATCCGCCGCATCCGGTCCGCTCGGCACCACGATCAGCTTGACCAGCGCCAGCCCTGGCTTGGTCTGCGGCTGCCCGGCCACCAGCACCACTTCGAACTGGCGCTTGAGGGCGAACTTCACCACCAGATCCTTGGCCGCCCGCGGACAGGCATCGGCATCGATCCATACACGCATTGGTTTTTCCTCTGTTGAAAAGCATCACGGGCAGGCCAAGCGCCACTAAACCTGTGGGAGCGTGGCTTGCCCGCGAAAGTGAGCGAAGCGAATGCCGTTTAAGAAACCTGCACCCGCTGCCTCTCAACCACCCGGCTACGCCCATACAACACGACTATCGCAATGATTGCCACGGCCTGAGCACTCAACGAGTAGGCATCGGCGTGGATCCCCAGCCAGTCAAAGTCAAAGAACGGCACCGGCCGCGTGCCGAAAATCCCGGCTTCCTGCAGCGCTTTCACGCCATGCCCGGCAAACACCACCGACAAGGCGCACAGCAGACCCGCGTTGATGCTGAAGAACAGCGCCAGCGGCAACTTCGCCGAACCGCGCAAAATCACCCAGGCCAGGCCGACCAGCAGCACCACCGCCGTGGCCCCACCGGCCAACACGGCGTTGTGCCCTGCGGGACCTGCCTGCAGCCACAGGGTTTCATAGAACAGAATCACTTCGAACAGTTCGCGATACACCGAGAAAAACGCCAGGGTCGCGAAGCCGAAACGCCCACCGCCCCCCACCAGGCTGGTCTTGATGTAATCCTGCCAGGCCGCCGCGTGACGACGGTCATGCATCCACACGCCCAGCCACAGCACCATGACACTGGCAAACAACGCCGTCGCACCCTCCAGCAGCTCGCGCTGCGAACCGCTGACATCAATCACATAGGCTGCCAGCGCCCAGGTGCCCAACCCGGCCAGAAATGCCAGCCCCCAACCGACGTTGACGCTGCGCACCGCCGCCTGTTGGCCAGTGTTACGCAGGAAGGCCAGGATCGCCGCCAGCACCAGGATCGCTTCCAGACCTTCGCGCAGCAGAATCAGCAAGCCGGAAATGTAACTCAGCGACCAGCTCAAACCGTCGCTGCCCAGCAAGCCGGCCGAGGCCTTCAACTTGTCCTTGGCCACGTCCAGGCGTTGCTCGACCTCGCTCACCGACAAGCCGTCCTGCAACGACTGACGGTAGGCCATCAGGGATCTTTCCGTGTCTTTACGCACGTTGGCGTCAATGTTATCCAGCGAGCTCTCGACCAGCTCGAAGCCTTCCAGATACGCCGCTACCGATAAGTCATAAGCCTGATCATGCTCACCGGCACGATACGCCGCGATGCTTTTGTCCAGGGTGGCCGCCGTGTAGTCAAGCAGTTGCGCCGGGCCTCGCTTGACCTGGGGCGGTTGCGCCCGCTGGGCACGGAAGGTCGCGGCGGCTTGCGGGCCTTCGACGGCCTGTACTTCGGCCGGGGTCTGACGAGCGAGGTCGGCGATGTTGTAGGTCTTTTCAGCCTTGGCCGTCGCCGGGTCAACACTGAAGCTGGCGATATAGGTGGCCAGGTCCCAACGCTGACGATCATCCAGCTGGTCCGCGAAGGCCGGCATGTCGGTGCCTTCAATGCCTTGACCAAGGGTACTGTAGATCGCGTAGAGGCTCAGGCGGTCCAGCCGTGAGGCATCACGCAGATCGGTGGGCGCTGGGGTCATGCCGACGCCCGCCGGGCCGTCGCCGGCCCCTGTATCGCCATGGCAGACCGAGCAATGCTGAGCGTACAGCGGCGCGCCCCGCGCCGGGTCCGGCGTAATGACCGGGGCCTGGCTGACTTCATAGGCCACGGCCAGCTTCGCACCCAGTTGCCGGGCCTGGCGTGCAACTTCGGCACCGTCCTGATGGGCACCAATGGAATTTCCCAGCGCGGCCAGGCTTTGCTCCAGCGCGGCTTTTTCCGGCTTGGCCGGCATGGCTGCAATCAGACTTCCCAGCGTCCTGACCGACTCTTGTTGCGCGCGAAATCCGGACGGGTCCGTGATGCTGCCCCCCTGTACCGTGCCTGGGTAATCCGCGCCGATGTAGTCGAGCAAGTGCAGCGCCTGCGGCGTACCTTCGGCGGAGGCGGCCAGCAGTTGAAAGCTGCACGCAGCCAACAGCGGCAGCAACAGCCAGGCCAGGAAACGGGAGGGGGCAATCATGAATGAATCTCAATTTGAAAAACGAAGTTACATATTGTTATCGCCCAACGGGTTTCGCTCAAGCTTTGTTGATACTTCTTCGTAATTGCATCGGTTTCGGGAACGGCTCCCCAAACGAAAAAGGCGACCAAGGTCGCCTTTTTTTGTCAGTCGCCGTTTTACACGGCGGCTCTGCGCAACGTCGCCATAAACGCCGCCGCCCCGATGAACAGCCCGGCAAATGTCCGGTTCATGCGTTTTTGCTGTTTTGGTGTGCGCAGCAGACGCAGCACTTTGGACGCCAGACCGGTGTAGCCGGCCATGACGATCAGGTCGACGCAGACCATGGTCACGCCGATCACCAGGTACTGGATCAGCAGCGGAGCATGGGGGTCGATGAACTGCGGCAGCACCGCCAGCATGAACACCAGCGCCTTGGGGTTGCTGATGTTCACCAGAAAACCACGGAACACCAGGGCCATCGGCTTGCCGATCTGGCGCACCGCCGCGTCATCGCTCATGTCGCTGGGCAGCGCACGCCATTGCTTGATCGCGAGGTAGACCAGGTACGCCACGCCAAACCATTTGATGGCGTAGAAAGCCGTGGCCGACGCGGTGAGAATGGCGCCGACACCGGCACCGACGATGGCGATCTGCAAAGCCAGGCCCAGTTGCAGGCCCAAGGCGTTCCAGTAGCCGCGCCAGAAACCGTATTGCAGGCCGCTGGACATCGACGCAATGGCGCCGGCACCGGGGGACAGGCTGATCACCCAGCAGGCGGCAAAAAACGCCAGCCATGTTTGAAGCTCCATTGCACACCTCGACTCGGACTCGTGACAGATGTCTAAGCTAATGCGGCTTTGATTGGATGACTACCGATTTTTTGTAGGACATGGCGACGGCCGACCAGCGTTCAGTGCTTGAGGGCCCTTTCGCGAGCAAGCCCGCTCCCACAATGGCTCTCAGGTGCCCACAAGATTTGTGTTCGCTGAAGATCGACTGTGGGAGCGAGCCTGCTCGCGAAAGCAATCTGTCAGGCAACAGAAGGACTACTTTTCAAACCCGCTCGAAGGGAACACATCAGTCCCCCGCCAACGCCGAACCGAACGCTGGAAGAACAAACTGTTGGGCACCTGCACCATGGCGCTGCCGGTGCCGGCTTCTTCAGCCTCTATCAAGGTGGTGTAAAGAAGATTGATCGCCACCACCCGACCTTTGACGCCGGGCTTGTCGGTGGTGTCCACCAACTCGACCACGTCACCTATGCGGAACGGGCCGACGGTAAAGATCAGGATCGCGCACAGCAGGTTCGAGAGCACGCTCCACATGGCAAAAAACGCCACCGCCGCGACGGCGACGAAACCGGACAACGCGGTCCAGAGGACCGTGGCCGATACACCGAGTCGCTCGAGGACGAAAATCAGCGCGCTGCCCATGATCAGCCAGCGCAAGCCGCCCCGCAGCGGCATCATCAATTGCGGCGGAAACGGGTAACGCTCACCAAGACGGGTCAGGCCTTTGGCGACGAAGCGCTGGGTGAAGTAGCCGGCGAGCAGGATCAGCAGGATTTGCACGCCGAGCCAGATCGGCTCGACCCACACCGCCGGCAACGGCAGCTTGAAGGCGTCCATCAGGACAGCGCCTCCAACTCCGCCTGCATGCTTTCCAGCAATTCCAGGGCTTCCATCCACGCTTCTTCCAGCTCTGCTTCACGCACTTTCAGTTTGGCCTGCTCGGCCAGCAGGTCACGCAATTCGTTCTTGCGCGCCGGCTCGTAGATGTCGCTGTCGCCAAGGCTGGTATCGACCTTCGCCAGTTTTTCATGGAGCTTGCCCAGTTCGGCTTCGAGCTTGTCAGCCTCACGCTTGTGTGGGGCCAGTTGCTGACGCAACGCCGCTGCGGCCTGACGCTGGGCTTTCTTGTCGGTCTTGTCCGGATTGACCGGGGTGCTGCTGACCGGGGCATTGCGCTGGCGATACTCCACCAGCCAGCGGGTGTAGTCCTCCAGGTCGCCGTCGAACTCCTCGACCTTGCCATCTGCCACCAGAAAGAAATTGTCAGTGGTGCTTTTGAGCAAATGACGGTCGTGAGAGACCACCAGTACCGCACCACTGAACTCCTGCAGGGCCATGGTCAGCGCCAGGCGCATTTCCAGGTCCAGGTGGTTGGTCGGTTCGTCGAGCAGCAACAGGTTCGGCCGGTCCCAGGCAATCAATGCCAGGGCCAGGCGCGCCTTTTCACCACCGGAAAAATTCAGCACCGGCTCGTCGATCCGCGCGCCACGGAAGTCGAAACCGCCGAGGAAGTCGCGCAGGGTCTGTTCGCGCTCGGTCGGCGCCAGGCGTTGCAAGTGCAGCAACGGGCTGGCCTTGGAGTCCAGAGAGTCGAGCTGATGTTGAGCGAAGTAACCGACCACGGTGTTCTCGCCACGGGTCAAGCGACCGGCCAATGGCGAGAGCTCACCGGCGAGGTTCTTGATCAGGGTCGATTTACCGGCACCGTTAGGGCCGAGCAGACCGATTCGCGCACCCGGGGTCAGTTGCAGCTTGACCTTCTCCAGCACAGCTTTGTCACCGTAACCCAGGCGGGCGTCGGACAGGTCGATCAGCGGGCTGGAAATCTTCTGCGATTCACGGAAGACAAAGTCGAACGGCGAATCGACGTGGGCAGCAGTCAGCTCTTCCATCCGCTCCAGGGCCTTGATCCGGCTCTGAGCCTGACGGGCCTTGGTGGCCTGGGCCTTGAAGCGGGCGATGTAGCTTTCCATGTGCGCACGTTGCGCCTGCTGCTTCTCGTAGGCTTGCTGTTGCTGGGCCAGGCGTTCGGCACGGGCGCGTTCAAAGGCGCTGTAGCCACCGCGGTACAGGGTGATCTTGCGCTGATCGACGTGGGCCACGTGGTCGACCACGGCATCGAGGAAGTCCCGATCGTGGGAGATCAGCATCAGGGTGCCCGGATAGCTCTTGAGCCATTCCTCAAGCCAGATGATGGCGTCGAGGTCCAGGTGGTTGGTCGGTTCGTCGAGCAGCAGCAGGTCCGATGGGCACATCAAGGCCTGTGCCAGGTTCAGACGCATCCGCCAGCCACCGGAGAAATCCCCGACCTGGCGATCCATCTGCTCGTTGGTGAACCCAAGACCGGCCAGCAGCTTGCGTGCCCGGGCGTCGGCGGTGTAACCGTCGGCGCTGTCGAGTTCCGAATGCAGGCGCGCCTGTGCGGCACCGTCATGGGCCGCTTCGGCTGCCGCCAGGTCGCGTTGCACCTGGCGCAGGCGCAGGTCGCCATCGAGCACGTAGTCGACCGCCAGGCGTTCGAGGGTGTCGACCTCCTGGCGCATGTGGGCGATACGCCAGTCAGCCGGCAGGAAGCAATCACCCGAGTCCGGGTGCAGCTCGCCCCGAAGCAAGGCGAACAGGCTCGATTTGCCGGCGCCGTTGGCACCGATGAGGCCGGCTTTCTGGCCGGCGTGCAGGGTCAGCTCGGCGTCTTCTAGCAGACGTTGCGGGCCACGCTGTAAAGTCAGGTTCTGAAGTCGAATCATAATGGCGGCGGAGTCTACCAGCTTCGCTCGCAACTGGCGCGAGTAGCACTATGTCCTCTGACCTGTGGAGCTTTTCCCTGACCACTTACGCCCATCCCGGTGTTGAGCAGGCATGCCTGCAATTGCAGTCGGCGGGGGTCAATGTGTGTCTGCTGCTGTGTGGTGCGTGGCTGGGACAACGAGGCGTGGCCTGCGATGAGCAGCGCTTGCAGCTACTGCGCAGTGTGGCCGCCTCGTGGGACATCGATGTCGTGCGGCCGTTGCGCACCTTGCGCACACAGTGGAAAGCCGCGGCCACGGAAGACGTCGACTTGCAGACCTTGCGTGAACAAGTGAAGGCACTCGAGCTGGAAGCCGAACGGCATCTGTTATTGCGGCTGGAGAGAGCGGCGCAGAGTTGGCCGCAAAATGCCGAGACCGATCTGGCGGCCTGGCTGGAAGGTGCGGCGGCCGGGGCCGCCCACCTGCACCGCGACGCGCTGCATCAGCTGCGCGTCGCGGTAACCGGCACTTAGGAAGCGCTGGTTGGGGTGGTTGCTGCGATCGACGCGGCGGCCGGCGTTGGCGCTGGCGTGGCTGTCGATGTGGCTGCGGCTAAAGCAGACGTTGCTACCGGAGCCGGGTTGGCTGGCTTGGCAGCCGGTGCGGTGGCTGGTTTTGCAACCGGAGCGGTGGCTGGCTTGGCGGCAACCGGCTTCTTCACAGCAGGTTTGGCTGCGGGTTTTGCAGCAGGTTTTGCAGCAGGTTTTGCAGCAGCAGGTTTGGCAGCTGGTTTAGCCGCAGCAGGTTTGGCAGCTGGTTTAGCCGCAGCTGGTTTAGCAGCTGGTTTGGCCACTGCTGGCTTGGCGGCAACGACTGGTTTTGCTGCAGCTGGTTTGGCAGCCGCTTTTACAGCAGGTTTTGCCGCTGGCTTGGCTGCTGGTTTAGCGGCCGGTTTTGCAGCGACAGGTTTTGCAGCCGGCTTGGCAGCAGGTTTCGCAGCAGCGGTGCGGGCAGCTGGTTTGGCGGCTGGTTTTGCAGCGGTTTTTGCAGCTGGTTTTGCAGCCGGTTTAGCAGCAGCGGTTTTAGCAGCGGCTGGTTTGGCAGCCGCGGTTTTTGCAGCAGCAGGACGTGCAGCGGCAGGTTTGGCAGCCGTGGTTTTAGCAGCCGGTTTTGCGGCGCTGGCAGCGGCCGGTTTTCTCGCTGCAGGTTTTGCAGCCGGTTTGGCTGCGGCGGTTTTAGCTACCGGTTTGGCAGCGGCCGGTTTTGCAGCAGCAGGCTTGGCCGGTGCTTTTGCAGCAGCCGGTTTGGCAGCGGTTTTCTTCGCAGGTGCCGCAGCAGGCTTGGCCGCGCGCAGGGACAACACCTTGCCGACAGCCTCTTGTACACGACCGACACCCTGGGCCAGTTTCAGGCTTTCCTGGGCATCGCGCTTGAGTTGCAGAATGTAGCCGCGGGTTTCCGATTGACGATCCTTGAGGGCATCGAGCAGCTCCTCAAGATCGGTCACTGCGCCCTTGGCCTTGGCTTGCGCCTTGGCTTTTCCGGCCGCCGCAGCGTCCTGCAATTTGGTGCGGGACTTGTGCAGTTTTTCTTGCGCTTTTCCGCGCTGCTTTTCCAGTTTGGCGAGCAGTTTTTCAGCATCAGCCAAGGCTTCGGAACAAGCGGTTTCCAGATGCTCGAGCAGGCTGCCCGAGAGTTGTTGGAGCAGGTGCAATGGAGTGCTTACTGGCTTCTTGGTGGCCGACATGGTTTACCTCCTGGCTGAAGTGAGTGCGGCTCATACTAGACCTCTGCAGCAACCGCCGCTAGGGCATGTTGACACTATCGAAAGCGTTGTGTTGCAAAGGACTGAAAAACTTCTGCGTCGGCGTGAAAGCAGTTCACCGTTGCGCGCATTCTCGCTGGCATAATCGCCCGCAATTCAGGTCGGAGAGTGCCCATGTCGCGCTACCTTTTTTTATCGCTGTGCGCGTTTTTTTCGGTCGCCCAGGCCGCCGAAACAACACCGGAAAATGAAGCCCACGATCTCGCTTACAGCCTGGGTGCGAGCCTTGGCGAACGCTTGCGCCAGGAGGCTCCCGACCTGCAACTCCAGGCACTGGTCGAGGGATTGCAACAAGCCTATCAGGGCAAGCCGCTGGCGCTGAAAGACGAGCAGATCCAGCAGATATTGACCGAGCATGAAGCGCGGATTGCCATGCAGTCCGCCGAGCCGCAAAACGAATTGGCACTGGAAAAGGAACAGCGTTTTCTCGCCGACGAAAAAGCCAGGCCCGGCGTGCGCGAACTGGCTGACGGCGTGCTGCTGACCGAGTTGACGCCGGGCGCTGGCGCCAAGGCAGGACCCAACGGCAAGGTGCAGGTGCTGTACATCGGTCGCTTGCCCGACGGTACGGTGTTCGATCAGAACAGTCAGCCTCAATGGTTCAGTCTCGACAGCGTGATCGCCGGATGGCGCAGCGCATTGCAAAACATGCCGGTCGGGGCGAAATGGCGACTGGTGATTCCATCGGCCCAGGCCTATGGCGCCGAGGGTGCCGGTGACGTGATCGCACCGTTCACACCACTGGTGTTTGAAGTCGAATTGCGCGGTGCCACCGGCTGACGACACAAACGAAAAACGGCGTGCCTTGGCACGCCGTTTCGAGATCTTGCGGAAAGCGCTTCAGGCCTGAACCGAATCGGCTTCCTTGTGGGCCGTGTGCAACACTTCGATCAGGCAGTCTTCCAGCTCGAAGCGTTCATGCAGCAGGCCACCCAGTTCCTTGAATTTCTCGGCGACGCATTTGCCTTCATCGCACAGGTCATTGAACGCGAGCAGCTTCTCGGTGATGACGTCGATGCGCGGGTAGATCGTCTCGGCGAGTTCCAGGCCACGCGTGTCGTTGAAGGCCTTGGCCTCCCCCGTCAGTTGCTCGTAGATCTCGAAGTGCCCGGCCGATACATAATCGACCAGCACGCCGCAGAACTCCTGCAAAGGCTTGCGGTTTTCACCCAACGCCTCAGGCTTTGCGCCAAGAGCGTCATAGGCCCCGATCAGTTCGTGTCGTTCCTGCAACCAGCGATCGATCAGCAGGTGCACTCCACCCCAGCGTTCCTGAGCATTCTGACAACTTTCGAGCATGGTGATCTCTCTTCCCTTGTGGGTCAGCTGCTCTATGCCCGCTCGCCTCTTGTAACATCGGTGGGCGGTCAGGCAGAGCGTCATCGAGCAACATAATTCCAATGACACGTGCGGGCCAGATTATGCCCGCACGTCACTGGCTTCAAGGTACGCAGGCGATAAAGTTCATACAAGTGTTTAATCGCCGGCAAAGGCCCGGTGCGACGACTCGTCGCTGAGCGGTCGCTGATAGCTGATCCAGACCAGTCGCAACGACTGGTAAACGGCCAGAATCATCATCGCGACGAAGAACAGCAGGCTCCACTCCGTGAGACTCAGGTCGAACAGCGTCCAGGAAATTTCCACACAATCGACAGCGCCCTTGAACACTTGCTGCAGGATGGAGAGCAGCGCAGACCCGGCGAACATATCCGCCAGATGGGTGGAGCACGCCGCTGCCTGTTCCATCGGAAGGCTTTGCAACAGAACCTGCCGCCACGCCGTGACAGTGCCGGCCAGGCTGCATCCAAGACTGAGCAGCCAATACAGAACGGTTCCGATGCGACCTGGACCATGGACCGAAGCCATCAGGCAGACACCAGTCAGGAGCGCCAGACAAAACCGCTGCACCAGACACAAGCCGCAAGGCCTCAGGCCGACCGCATATTCCAGGTAGTAGGAAACGCCCAACGCCAGGGCACCCGCAATGAAAGCCATGAAAAACAAGGAGCGTGAGCAGGCCAAAGACATGGCTTATCCGTAAAAGTAGTGACAGGCCATTACGGTAGAGGAAAGCGCGGCGGCCTTTCAAGGCAGGCGCCCACGGAGACTTCAGCAGAAGTGTAGGGAAATCCCGACACAGACGAGAGGATAAAAAGTAGTCCTCTGTAGGACTTTGCCTGCGACGAGAATGGGTAACCGAGTTTCAGCGAATTATCTCACTGCGACGAGGACGATTACTTCCTCGCCGCAGTTCATCACACAGTCGCCGGAGCCTGGCCGCAGCGAATGGGTCAAGCGCGCACTGGCACAGGCAGAGGGGCAGCGAGCAAGCGCTCATCCAGCAATCCCAGGCCTTCCTGAAACAGCTGGTTGCTGCGCTCGGTATCGCCCATTTGCGCCAACAGCCGCGCCAGTTCCGCACAGGCTTCCGGATTGCGTTGTACACGCAGGCTGCTTTCCAGATAGTCCCGCGCCTTGCCCCACAAACTGTTTTGCAGGCACAGACGACCCAGTGTCAGCAGCAGGCCAGGATCTGTCGGATGGTCCTTGAGCCAGCCTTCAGCAGCCTGCAACTGGCGGGCCGGATCATTGCCGCGCACCAGCCCGTAGAGACGAGCCAGATGGCTGTCGTAGCTGCGCTTGAGCGCGGTGCGCAGGACTTCCTCTGCTTCGACCTGAGCCCCCAGTTGCCGCAGTTGCTCGGCGTAGGCGAGCACCAGTTGCGGCTCCTGGCGTTGCGCCGAGGTCAGTTGCTGCCAGGCACGTTCGAGCGCTTGTTGCCCCACCGCTCCGTTCTCTTCCCGTTGCGCCGCCAGGGACAGGTTCGCCCCCCAGGCCCGACGCTCCAGTTCTGCGAGTTCGGCCGCCGGCAGGACTTTGTCCTTGCGCAGCTCCGGCAGCAGGCGAATGACTGACGACCAGTCACCACGCTGCTGAAGCAGGCGCTGCAACTGACGCAGGGTCTGTGCATTATGAGGATGGCGCTCACGCATGGCTTGCAGGGTGGCGAGGGCGCCGTCGGTATCACCGCGGTCGGTCTGCAACTGGGCGTGGTTCAAGGCGATCGCCAACTCGGCCTGAGGCTGACGCTCCAGGGCGCGCTCCAGCAAGTTGTCGCTTTCTTCGTAATTGCCTTGTTCGTTTGCGGCACGGGCCGCACCGAGGTAGTAAAGCAACGGTTGGCGCTCGGCCTCGGCAGCACGATGCAAGTGACGTTGCGCGCTGGCCCAGCGCCCCTCGGCCAGGTCCAGTTGACCGTGCTCGATCGCCACCTGCACCCGACGGCTGCGGTTACGCCGCGACCACGGGTTGACCACCCCGCTGGAAGCCATCACCAGCTCGACCAGCGCCTTGATACCCCAGATCACCAGCCACAGCACAGCCACCAGCGCCAAAGTAGCCCACAGGCTCGACTCATAGCGGAAGGTCTTGTAGGCAATCAGCACATAACCGGAATGTTCGGCAATCGCCAGCCCCAGCGCAGCGGTAGCGGCGATCGCGAGGAACACGATCACATAGAGGCGCTTCATGGCGTGGCCTCCGGCGCGGTGTTCGCGGCAGGCCTGGCCATTGGCTTGACCGAATCTTCGGCGTTGACGTTGCGCCGCTCCAGGTACCCCTGCACCGCGCTCAGGGTGCCGGTCATATCTGGAGTGACTACGGTGACAGGTTGCCTGCTCAGCTCGGCTACCTGCTCAAGCATGACTTTGCTTTGCGAGTTGTCCGGGTTGAAGTTGCCCTTGAGGATGTCCCGCGCTTCGTCCAGCACTTGGGAGTACACCGCGGCCTGACCATTGAGTGCGGCCCACTGTGCCTGCTCCAGCGCCAGGCTCAGGGCCAGGCGTACCTGACTCAGGCTCTGGCCGGCCAGCAATGGACGAACGTTTTTATCGGCATTGAAATCGATACGGATGTAGCGCGAAATCTGATCCCACCATTGCGCCCAGCGACTGGCACCGTCGCCATCGGCAGTCAGGCCCAGCAGCGAATCGCCACGGTCCTTGTACTCCGGTGCCAGCTCGGTGAGGCTGGCCACTTGATCGCGCAGTGCGCCCAGACGCAGAAACAGCCCGGTGCGGTCCGGTTGTTCGGTACTGCGCAAGGCAATCAGGGTCTTGGCCACCTGCTCGCGCGCGGCAAAGGCGCCCGGATCGTTCTGCTCACGCAGTATCTCGTCGGCACCCTGGACCAGTGCCTGGGCGCTGCTGATGTCCTGTAAGGCCGACAGTCGCAGGCTGGCCAGACGCAGCAAGTGCTCGGCCTCGGCCAGGCGCCAGTCCTTGCGACTGGCGCCGAGTACGGTTTCCAGACGCTGGTTCAAACGCTGCTGATCACCTTGCAGCTGGATCACCAGGCGACTGCGTGCTTCCAGCTCATCGGCAGCCGGCAATTGTGCCAGGCGTGCGCTCAGGCGCTCCTCATTGAGCTTGAGGTTCTGCGCCTGGTCATTCAACGCCTGTACCTGGCTCAACTGCTGCTGATTGTTGGCCTGCAGGTGACGCACCTGCCAGACACCCCAGCCGCCCACCGCGACACCGGCCGCGCCCAGCAACAGTGCGAGGATTGCCAGACCATTGCCTCTACGCTGCTCGGCAGCTGGTGACGGCGGCGGCATTTCTTCTAGAGGAGCATCAACAGGTGCATCAAGCACCGGTCGCGAGTCATCTTTAGGCAAGGCTGTTTCGCTCACGTATCCATCCTTTGCATCAGAAAACGGGTACGGGTTGCTCCCGTAACGCCGTCAGCAAGGCCGCGGCACTCGCGCCGCGACAATCCACAACTGTTTTGGCCCCGGCGGCATGCGCCAGCTCGGCAACCCTGGGGCTTGGTACAAACAACGGCAACCGCGCCAACTGCGGCCAGGCATCGCCGGCCAATTGATGCAGGTGCTCAAAACCTTGTCCACTGCTGACCACCAGCCCGTTCAGGCGTTCCGCCTGGATCCGTTGCGGCAGCACTTGCGGCGGGTAAATCGGCATTGCCCGGCGGTACAGCTCCAGATACTCGACACTAGCACCAAGCTCACGCAAGCGCTCAGCCAGCAATTCGCGCCCACCCTCCCCGCGCAGGATCAGCACCCGCGCATCGGGTTGTGCGATAGCCTCGCGCAGGCGGGAAAGTTCGAGCAAGGCCTCACTGTCATCACCCTCTGCCGGGAAGCTCACGTCCAATCCGTGAGACTGGAGGATCTGCGCTGTCGCCGCGCCGACGCTGAACCACTTCACAGCGGGCGGCGCTGGCCGAAACCGCTCGAGCAGTTCGACGCCGATCCGGGCGGCAGGCTTGCTGACCACGATGATTGCGCAGAACTTTTCCAGCGTCTGAATCACCTGGCGCATTGTGTCAGTCGCCGCAATCGGCACGATGTCCAAAAGCGGCAGACTGCTGCTGAAAATCCCCTGTTCGGCCAAAAAACTACCCAGCGCCGCCGCCTCATCGGCGGGACGCGTCAGCAGCAAGCGCCAGCCGGTCACTCGTGACCTGCCTCGCCATAGACCGCTTTGAGAATGGCGTCGGCACCCTGGCTCAGAAGGTCTTCAGCGACACGCACACCCAGTGCCTCGGCATCGCCGCGAGGGGCACGGGCTTGTGCGCTGAGCAGCAGGCCACCCGCTGGATCGCCCACCAGTCCGCGCAACCAGAGTTGCTCACCCTCCAGCACGGCGTAGCAGGCAATCGGTACCTGGCAACCGCCATTGAGGTGCTTGTTGAGGGCACGTTCGGCGGTCACGCGGGTGGCGGTGTCCTGGTGATGCAGGGGCGCCAGCAGCGCATGGATTTCACTGTCGGCACTGCGACATTCGATACCCACCGCACCCTGGCCACCGGCCGGAAGGCTGTCGTCGACACTGATGGCCGAAGTGATGCGATCTTCAAAGCCCAGCCGGATCAGGCCGGCAGCGGCAAGGATGATGGCGTCGTATTCACCGGCATCGAGCTTGGCCAGGCGCGTGTTGACGTTGCCGCGCAGGAAGCGGATTTCCAGATCAGGGCGGCGGGTCAGTAATTGCGCCTGGCGACGCAGGCTGGAGGTGCCGACGATGCTGCCCTGAGGCAACTCATCCAGACTGGTGAAGGTGTTGGAAACGAAGGCGTCGCGCGGATCTTCCCGTTCGCAAATGCAGTACAGGCCAAGACCTTCGGGGAAGTCCATCGGCACGTCCTTCATGGAGTGCACGGCGATGTCGGCTTCATTGTCCAACAGCGCGGTTTCGAGCTCCTTGACGAACAGGCCCTTGCCGCCGATTTTCGACAGCGGTGAGTCAAGCAGCTTGTCACCACGGCTGACCATGGGAACGAGGGTCACCAGCAGGCCCGGATGAGCCGCTTCAAGGCGGGCTTTGACGTATTCGGCCTGCCACAGGGCGAGAGCGCTTTTGCGGGTGGCGATGCGGATCTGGCGAGAGGACATGGATCAATCCGTACTGAATAGATACGACGGATAATAACAGCTCAGCCAAATCCACTTTGACTTGTATCAGATACTACTCGGCCTCCCTGGCCCCGGATGTCCGGCAATCGGGTGTGAAATTCGCCTGCGCACAGCTGTTTAGAGCTGTTGCATCATCTTGCGCACGCCAGCCACATGGCGCCGGCTGACGATCAGCGCATCACCATTGAGGCCTTTGAGGAACAGCTGGAAATGCCCCAGGGGTGTGCGTTGCAGTCGCTCGATACGCTCACGGGCGACCAGTGCGTTGCGATGGATACGCACGAAACGGTCACCGAATTCGTCCTCGAGGGCCTTGAGTGGCTCATCGAGCAGTACTTCACCGCTTTCGTGACGCAAGGTTACGTATTTGTGGTCGGCAATGAAGTACACCACCTGATCCAGCGGAATCAGCTCGATCCCTTTACGGGTTCGGGCGCTGATATGGCTGCGCGGTCCGCTGCCGCTTTCGGCAGCAGGACGGGTCAGGGCGGCGAGCTGGGCACGATTTGGGCGCTCGGCTCTCTTTAATGCGTCATGTAACTGTTCAGTTCTCACAGGTTTCACCAGATAGCCTACGGCGCTGGCCTGTAAGGCTTCCACGGCAAATTCATCGGGCCCGGCGCAGAACACCACGGCGGGCGGAGTTTCGCGTTCGCATAACCGTGCAGCCACTTGCAGGCCATCAAGGCCGGGCATGCGGATATCAAGCAGCACGATATCCGGTTTGTGGCTGTCGATCAGTGCCAACGCCTCTTCGCCATTCGTGGCACTAGGCTCCAGGACACTGTATCCCTCGAGTTCGCCAACCATTCGGCACAGGCGCTCGCGGGCCAAGGGTTCGTCATCAACGATCAGGACATTCATATTGCGCTGGATTCCTGCGTGAGTCTCGCACAAGGATAGCGTAGACAGGTGAAGTGACGTCCGTCACCGCGATCCACGCTAAGACTAGCCCGAGCGTCAAAAAGTGCCGCTGGTCCGGCGGCTAAATTTTCATCTGCCGGGCGATTGGCGGCCCAGGCCCGCATTGGCGACACATCGCCACAGGGTTTGCTGATATGCAATATGAACACCCCCCCTCTACTTATGGTCAGCGGCTGCACCGAGAAGTGCGCTGATCCTACTTTCCAACTGTAGACGTTTGCCGGGACGTTATTGCTCAATTGAAAAATATCGTTGCGCTAATGCAGGAGCGAGCTTGCTCGCGATGAACCTGGCGCCGACGCGTTTATCCAGAAAGTATGCGTTATCGTTAACGCCCATCGCGAGCAAGCTCGCTCCTACACAAAAAAACGTATCGACCAGTGTCAACGACAGGGTTGGCAACCCTGTTATTATCCGCGCAAGCGTTCCACGCCTTCTTTCTTCAAGCCGATACGAGCGAATTCATGAGCACTGACAAGACCAATCAGTCCTGGGGCGGCCGCTTCAGTGAACCCGTCGACGCCTTCGTCGCCCGCTTCACCGCCTCCGTCACCTTCGACCAGCGCCTGTATCGCCACGACATCATGGGTTCGATCGCCCACGCCACCATGCTGGCCAAGGTCGGCGTGCTGACCGATGCCGAGCGCGACAGCATCATCGATGGCCTGAAGACCATCCAGGGTGAAATCGAGGCCGGCCAGTTCGACTGGCGCATCGACCTTGAAGACGTCCACATGAACATCGAGGCGCGGCTGACCGACCGCATCGGCGTGACCGGTAAAAAACTGCACACCGGCCGCAGTCGTAACGATCAGGTCGCCACCGATATCCGCCTGTGGTTGCGTGACGAAATCGACCTGATCCTGGCCGAAATCACTCGCCTGCAAAAAGGCTTGCTGGAGCAGGCCGAGCGCGAAGCCGCCAGCATCATGCCGGGGTTCACCCACCTGCAGACCGCCCAGCCAGTGACCTTCGGGCACCACATGCTGGCCTGGTTCGAGATGCTCAGCCGCGACTACGAGCGCCTGGTCGACTGCCGCAAGCGTACCAACCGCATGCCGCTGGGCAGTGCGGCACTGGCCGGCACCACCTACCCGATCGATCGTGAATACACCGCCCAACTGCTGGGTTTCGACGCGGTTGGCGGCAATTCGCTGGATAACGTCTCCGACCGCGATTTCGCCATCGAATTCTGCTCGGCCGCCAGCATCGCGATGATGCACCTGTCGCGCTTCTCCGAAGAGCTGGTGCTGTGGACCAGCGCGCAATTCCAGTTCATTGACCTGCCCGACCGCTTCTGCACCGGCAGCTCGATCATGCCGCAAAAGAAAAACCCTGACGTGCCGGAGCTGGTGCGCGGCAAGACCGGTCGCGTATTCGGCGCGCTGATGGGCCTGCTGACCCTGATGAAAGGCCAGCCCCTGGCCTACAACAAGGACAACCAGGAAGACAAGGAACCGCTGTTCGACGCCGCCGACACCCTGCGCGACTCGCTGCGGGCCTTTGCCGACATGGTGCCGGCGATCAAGCCCAAGCACGCAATGATGCGCGAAGCAGCCCTGCGCGGCTTCTCCACCGCCACCGACCTGGCCGACTACCTGGTGCGTCGCGGCCTGCCATTCCGTGATTGCCACGAAATCGTCGGCCATGCCGTCAAGTACGGCGTGGACAGCGGCAAGGACCTGGCGGAAATGAGCCTGGAAGAACTGCGCAAGTTCAGCGACCAGATCGATCAGGACGTGTTCGCCGTGCTGACCCTCGAAGGCTCGGTCAATGCCCGTAACCACATCGGCGGCACCGCGCCGGCGCAGGTGAAGGCTGCTGTCGCTCGCGGTCAGGCGCTGCTGGCCAGCCGTTAGATAAAAGCTTCGCGGGCAAGCCCGCTCCCACAGGGTTGTGTGTCGTTCGCGAGTCTGCGGCACGACACGAATCCTTGTGGGAGCGGGCTTGCCCGCGATGACTGACTTCAGAACGCCACAGAACTACTTTTTGGCAGCAATCATCGCCATAAACGCCGGCATCGCCGCTTCCCGATCCGCCGCCACGCGCTGCACGTTCGGGTTATCCCCCAACCGCTCCAGCAACGCCTTGGCCTTCGGCATTTCAGCCAACAAATCAATGCCGAACAACTTGTGCGCCACGCCACACGCCAGCGGCACGCTGTACAGGAAGTACAGATCCGCCACGCTCAAGCTGTCGCCAGCCACGTAAGGGCTGAATTTGCCGTGCCGGCCCAGCGCAGCCACCCCCAGCAACAGTTCGGCCTTGGTTTTTTCCTTGATCGCATCCGGCAGGGTCATACCGAAAAACGCTTCGGCGTAACAGGCTCGTGCCGGCAGCTCGATATAGAGTTCGATTTCCCTGGCCAGTGCCAGCACCTGCGCGCGCTCGAACGGGTCGCTCGGCAGCAGCGGCGTGCCGTTGTGATTTTGCTCGAGGTACTCGAGGATTATGCTGGTTTCATTGATGAACCCCTGTTCTACGTGCAGCACCGGGACCTTTCCACGCGGGCTGATGGCCAGTGCTTCGGGGGTGGTGCCGCCGTAAAACGGCACTTCTTCGAAAGGCAGTCCTTTTTCCAGCAGCGCCAGTTTGACCATGTTGTAGTAGTTACTGACGGAGAATCCATAAAGCTTGATCATCACAAAGCCTCCAGGCCGTGCGGGGTGGGCAGTGCCTGTTTATAGAACGCTCGAGGGTTTCTTGCCAGCAGCATCACGCCAATGAATACGGGTAAACTGGCTGCCTTTCCCTGAGGAGCCTGCCATGAGCGAGCCAATCGATATCGAAGACGACGAAGAAGAATTCGCCGAAAATACCTTGATCGAAGCTATCGAAAATCAGATCGAAAGTGACAACCCTCCAGCCGCCAAGGCGACCTTCAACAAGCTGACACTGGTGGGCTACGAGCGGGAAGAGATCCTCAACCTGATGGCTCACGTTTTGGCGGTAGAAATCGACGCGATCCTCGAAGAAGACCGCGCGTTCAATACCGAATGGTACGAAGCCGCGCTGCGCGCACTGCCCGAGTTGCCGCCGCAAAAGCAGTAAGATCAAAAGATCGCAGCCTGCGGCAGCTCCTACGTGGATCGCATTCCAGGTAGGAGCTGCCGCAGGCTGCGATCTTTTTTATGCGAGTCAAAAATCTCTGTCGCCAGCACTGGACATGCCGCGCAAGTGAGCTCACCTTAGGAGCGCTGTCGTCCAATTCCTAGAAAGTCTGGAGTCCTTATGTCGCTTACCCCTGAGCTGGTTGCCGAACTGGAAGTCCTTGCACTCTTCAACCTGGACAGTTCCCAGGAAGGTCTGAAAATTCATCAGACCGCTGCCCCGAAACACATTGCCGCCGCCAAACGCCTCTTTGAAAAAGAACTGACCGACCAGCCTGATGGCGGTTACCTGACCAGCCTGGGTCGTGATGCCGCGCAAAATGTGCAAAGCGTGCTGACTATTCTTAACGCCGAAGTAACAGCCTGAATTCTGCCGCATCGCCCCCGGAGACCCCGATCCAGGGATTTCCGCGGGCACACCCCCCTGATTCCTGTCCCCACCGATAGAAATCTGACGCCAGAAAAATAAATCAGCTTAAAAGTCCTCGCCTCAAGGCGCTAAACTGCCCCCACTTGAGACTCCCACGTCCGTGCCCTGCGAGCCGGTTTGAGCTGACATGACCCGCACCCATGAAATCCGCCCCGATCTGGACGAGGGAATCGACCGCAAGGTTCTCAGCCAGCTGCGCGCACGCTTTCTGAAACTCAACGAAGGGCGCATGGCTCGCGCCATGGAAGGCTTGTCGACCCGCCAGCAAGGGGTCCTGACCTTGCTGCCGCTGTTTTTCCACGTTAATCACCCGCTATTGCCCGGCTACGTTTCCGGCAGTACGCCGGCGGGGCTGTCGAATTTCGAACCGGACGCCAATGTCCTCGCAGAAGCCCAGCGCCTGACCCGCTCGTTTTCCTACAAGCCTCGCCACGGCAGCAACCCGCCGAGGCCGATTCACGGGCTGTTCCTGATGGGCAGCCTCGGCACCCTGGCCCAGGCCGACCAGAGCGACATGGATGTGTGGGTCTGCCATGGGCCGGACCTGACCGAGAACGAACTCGCCGAACTGCGCAAAAAATGCCAGCTGCTGGAAGCCTGGGCCGCCAGCCAAGGCGCCGAAGCGCACTTTTTCCTGATCGAACCGACCCGTTTCGTCCGTGGCGAGCGCGATACCCAGCTGAGTTCGGAGGATTGCGGCACTACCCAGCACTACCTGTTGCTGGACGAGTTTTACCGCACCGCGATCTGGCTGGCCGGGCGTACGCCGATCTGGTGGCTGGTGCCGGTCTACGAAGAATCGAGCTACGACCGCTACACCCATACCTTGATCTCCAAACGCTTTATCCGCGCCGATGAAACCCTCGACCTCGGCAACCTGGCCTTTATCCCGCCCGGCGAATTTATCGGCGCCGGGCTCTGGCAGCTGTTCAAGGGCATCGAGTCGCCCTACAAGTCGGTACTCAAGCTGCTGCTGACCGAGGTCTATGCCAGTGAACACCCCAGGGTCCATTGCCTGAGCCTGCGCTTCAAGCAAGCGGTGTTCGCCAACCGGCTCGACCTCGACGAGCTGGACCCGTACGTGGTGGTGTACCGGCGCATCGAGGAATACCTGATCGCCCGCAACGAACCGGAACGCCTGGAACTGGTACGTCGCGCGCTGTACCTGAAGGTCAATCGCAAACTGACCGGCAGCAGCCGTACCCAGAGCTGGCAACGCTCTTTACTCGAGCGCCTGGCCCATGAATGGCACTGGGACCAGCGCCAACTGGCCCTGCTCGACAGCCGCAGCCAGTGGAAAGTCCGTCAGGTCGGCTCCGAGCGGCGGGCGCTGGTCAATGAACTGAACTACAGCTACCGCTTCCTCACCCAGTTTGCCCGACAGGAGCAAACGGTCAGCCGCATCAACAAGCGCGACCTGAGTGTCCTCGGGCGTCGGCTATACGCCGCTTTCGAGCGCAAGGCCGGCAAAGTCGAATTCATCAACCCCGGTATCGCCCCGGACCTGGCCGAAGACACCCTGACGCTGGTACACGCACCGAACAAAAAAGAACCGGGGCAAAGCCAGTGGGGTGTGTACAACGGCAGCCTGACGGCGCTGGAGTGGGAACATTTCGCGCCGATCAAACGCAGCCGTCACTTGCTCGAGCTGCTGAGCTGGTGCCACCGCAATGGCGTAATCGACAGCAGTACCCGTCTGGCCCTGCACCCTGGCACCAGCGACTTGAGCGAGTTCGAGCTGTTCAACCTGCTCGGCAGCCTGCAACAGACTATCGCCCTGCCCTTGCCCACGGTCGCCGAAGAACCTCTGCTGCGCGCCAGCGTGCCGAGTGAAGTGCTGATTCTGGTGAATGTCGGCATCGATCCGCTCAAGCACCATCGCGACCTGAACATCCTGATGACCACCGAGCGCACCGACTCCCTGAGCTACGCCGGGGTTCGGGAAAACCTGGTGCTGACCCTGGACCAGGTCACGCTCAATAGCTGGAACGAAGTGCTGGTGGCTCGCTACGATGGCCCCCACGCCCTGCTCGACTGCATTCGCGATTACCTCAACAACCTGCCAGCCGGGCCGCAACAGCCGAAGCTGAGGGTGCGCTGTTTCTGCCATAACCGCGCGCAGTTCATCGCCCAACGGGTGGAAGACATCCTCGACACCGCACAGAACCTGCTGCTGAGCCGGCTCAATCACCGCTACCTGATCCAGGTCCAGCAGCACTACCACGTGCTGGAGCTGGTACCGGGACAGGTCCAGCACATCGCACTGGACACCCTGCCGGCGTTGATCGATTACCTGGGTGAAGAAATGGCGAGCTACAGCCCGCTTCACCTGGACCCAAACGCACTGGAAGAGCACGACCTTGCGCTGTTCCTGCCAACGGGCCAGCCGGACTGCATCCAGGTGTTCTACCGGGTCAACGAAGATCAGGCTGATCTGTACGTGCTCGATGAGTTCAATGCCCTGTGGCAGCAACGCCTCCCCTGGCACGACGAGCAAAGCCTGCTGGTGCCGCTGCAGCGTTTCCTGCAATCGATCCAGTACCGTCGCGATGCCCTGTTGCCGATGGACGCTGCCCACCCCTTGAACCTCGACACCCGGTACTGCCAGTTGCTGCCGTCAGGCCCTGGTCGGGCGCGCCGCATTGAAGCCCGGCCGGTGCCGCAGACGCCAGCGAACAAACCGTTTTACGACGTGCAGGCGATCGTCGGCAAAGCCGCACCGGGTCAGGTACAGGTGACGTTGTATTGCAATCAACGGGAGTTTTCCGAACTGGAGCATGGCGACCAGCTGTTCAGCGTGGTCGCCCGGGAAATCGTCGGGCAGCGCCGGGAAACCGAACGCTACCGCTGCTACATCACCGACCTCGACCTGTCAGGCCTGCTCGGCGAAGGGCAGAGTTCCACCCATCTGTACCTACGCTACAAAGCAGACCTGGAGCAGGCATTGAACGAGGCGCTCGATCAGGTCTGAGGGGATGTCACTCCGGGAACGCGCCGCCATTGGCCGGCTGCGATTCGACTTCCAGCAGCGTCAGCTTCAGGGTCTTGCCGCCCGGAGCCGGCCAATCGATATGCTGGCCAACCTTCAGGCCGAGCAGCGCGCTGCCCACCGGTGCCAGGATCGAGACCTTGCCTTCGTCGGCATTCGCATCCTTGGGGTACACCAGGGTCAGGTGGTAGTCCTTGCCACTGCCTTCTTCCCGGCAATGCACACGGGAATTCATCGTCACGACATCCGCCGGCACTTCATCGTGGCCGACCACGGTATCGGCGCGATCCAGTTCGGTTTGCAACGCAATAACGCCCGGCAGCGTGTCGTCCAGGCTGTCGATCAGACGCTCCAGACGCTGGACGTCCAGACGGGTAAGGGTGATGGAAGGTGCGGTCATGATCTGGGCAGACTCCTTTCTTCTGCACGAAAAAAGCAAAACCCCGCCAGAAAAAGGCGGGGTTTTCACAAGCCTCGGTGGGTTGAGGCGTTACCGGACACTATCACAGCTCAAAAAATATACAAGCCGCCACCCGGCGGCGTAGGAGCTGCCGCAGGCTGCGATCTTTTGATCTTGCTCTTCGGCAATCTTCAGAGCGGCCAAAAGATCGCAGCCTTCGGCAGTTCCTACAGGGCGGTGGCTTTGCGCTCAGAGGCCTGGGCGCAAATGACACGGCGGCGATCATCGTCCGCCGAGCGCCATTCGCGGATGTCTTCGACATGGCGGAAGCAGCCCAGGCAGACTTTCTGCTCGTCCAGCCGGCACACACCGCTGCACGGCGACGGCACCGCCGGGCTGACATTGCTGTAGAGCGGCTTCGGTGGGCGGACAGACGCAGGCTGGGTCACGATCTCACAGGCCTTCGAAATCGAGCTCGACACCGGCCTGCTGCTGGACGATACGCTCAAGCATTTCACCCAACTGCTCTTCGCTCTTGTCACACATCCAGCGCTCGCTTTCTTCGTCGTAGTCGAAGTGGAAACCACCGGACACCGCCGCCAGCCATAGCTGACGCAGCGGCTCCTGGCGACTGAAGATCAACTGGCTGCCGTTCTCGAACTTGACGGTCAGCACGCCGGCCGAGCTTTCGAGGTCGATATCCAGGTCGCTCTCGTCAAAGATGTCCTCCAAGGTTTGCTGGGTGGCATCGACCAGGTCGTGGAAACGCGCTTCGGACAAACTCATTACGGCAACCTCAAAAAGTGTCTGATCAGGCTCAAGCGCCGCAAGATACGACCGAGCCTCGTCGATTGCAAAGGATAATGACCAAGCGGCCGTCTGTGGGAGCGGGCTTGCTCGCGAAAGCGGTGGTTCAGTCAACAAAGAGGCTGAATGTGCTGGCCCCTTCGCGGGCAAGCCCGCTCCCACAGGGATTGCGTGATACCAACCGGTATCGGCCCAACCCCCGCCGGACGGGCGGTCCGTTGCATAGGCAAGCTGCCGGGTGGCCGGTATACTCCGGCGCAATTAATGTATTTTCAAGGATTTCGCCATGAAGCGCCTGATCTCTTCCCTTGCTGCGCTCCTCGCGGTTGCCTGCCTTGTGTCGGCCTGCGGTCAAAAAGGCCCGCTGTACCTGCCCGATGAAGACCAGGACCCTGTCGAGCAAGCCAAGTCGTCGCAGCAGCAGCCTGCCTCCAAAGCACACAAGCACGACGTCTACCAATAATAAGGGAACCTCATGGACGCTTTTAACTACCGTGACGGTGAACTGTTCGCGGAAGGTGTTGCCCTGTCTGCCATCGCCGAGCGCTTTGGTACACCGACCTACGTTTACTCCCGTGCACACATCGAAGCCCAGTACCTGGCTTATGCCGATGCGCTGGTTGGCACGCCGCACCTGGTGTGCTTCGCAGTCAAGGCCAACTCCAACCTGGGCGTCCTGAATGTCCTGGCGCGTCTGGGCGCCGGTTTCGACATCGTCTCCCGTGGTGAACTGGAACGTGTACTGGCCGCTGGCGGCAGCGCCGACAAGATCGTGTTCTCCGGCGTCGGCAAGACCCGTGACGACATGCGTCGCGCCCTGGAAGTCGGCGTACACTGCTTCAACGTCGAATCCACCGACGAGCTCGAACGCCTGCAAGTGGTCGCTGCCGAACTGGGCGTTCGCGCGCCGATTTCGTTGCGCGTCAACCCGGACGTCGATGCCGGCACCCACCCGTACATTTCCACCGGTCTGAAAGAGAACAAGTTCGGCATCGCCATCGCCGACGCCGAAGACGTGTACGTGCGTGCCGCGCAGCTGCCGAACCTGGAAGTGGTCGGCGTCGATTGCCACATCGGCTCGCAACTGACCACCTTGCCGCCGTTCATCGACGCTCTCGACCGCCTGCTGGGCCTGGTCGACCGCCTCGGCGATTGCGGCATCTACCTGCGCCACATCGATCTCGGTGGTGGCCTGGGCGTGCGCTACAAGGACGAGGAGCCACCACTGGCTGCCGACTACATCAAGGCCGTGCGCGAACGCCTCGATGGTCGTGATCTGGCACTGGTGTTCGAGCCGGGCCGCTTCATCGTCGCCAACGCCGGTGTATTGCTGACCCAGGTCGAATACCTCAAGCACACCGAGCACAAGGACTTCGCCATCGTTGACGCCGCCATGAACGACCTGATCCGCCCGGCGCTGTACCAGGCCTGGATGGACGTCACGGCCGTGCGCCCGCGTCAATCGGCGGCCCGCGCCTACGACATCGTCGGCCCGATCTGCGAGACCGGCGACTTCCTGGCCAAGGATCGTCAGCTGGCCCTGGAAGAAGGCGACCTGCTGGCCGTGCATTCGGCCGGTGCCTACGGGTTTGTCATGAGTTCCAACTACAACACCCGCGGCCGTACCGCTGAAGTGTTGGTGGACGGTGATCAGGCATTTGAAGTGCGTCGCCGTGAAACGGTAGCCGAGTTGTTTGCTGGCGAAAGCCTGCTGCCGGAGTAAAACCATGCTGCTGCGTTTTACCAAGATGCACGGCCTGGGCAATGACTTCATGGTCCTCGACCTGGTCAGCCAGCACGCGCACATCCTGCCCAAGCATGCCAAGCAATGGGGCGACCGGCACACCGGCATCGGTTTCGACCAGTTGCTGATCGTCGAGGCGCCGAGCAATCCGGACGTGGATTTCCGCTACCGGATCTTCAACGCCGACGGTTCCGAAGTGGAACAGTGCGGCAACGGTGCGCGCTGCTTCGCCCGTTTCGTGCTCGACAAGCGCCTGACCGCAAAGCGCCTGATTCGGGTCGAGACCAAAAGCGGCATCATCGAGCTCGACGTGCGTAACGACGGCCAGATCAGCGTGAACATGGGCGCCCCGCGCCTGGTGCCGGCGGATATTCCGTTCCAGGCACCGGAGCAGGCCCAGAGTTATCAGGTCGACGTCGAAGGCACCCCGGTCGATCTGGCCGCCGTGTCCATGGGCAACCCCCATGCCGTGCTGCGGGTCAGCGATATCAACAACGCGCCGGTGCACGAACTGGGACCGAAAATCGAACATCACCCGCGCTTCCCGGCACGGGTCAATGTCGGCTTTCTCCAGGTCATCGACCGGAGCCGCGCGCAGTTGCGCGTCTGGGAACGTGGAGCCGGGGAAACCCAGGCTTGCGGAACCGGCGCCTGTGCCGCCGCAGTGGCCGCGATCAGCCAGGGGTGGATGGATTCGCCGCTATTGATCGACCTGCCTGGCGGGCGCTTGTCCATCGAATGGGCGGGCCCTGGCCAGCCGGTGATGATGACCGGACCGGCAGTGCGCGTATACGAAGGACAAGTGCGTCTTTGAGTGAGCGAAACCTATGACAGACAAGCCTAAGGTACCCGCACGACAAGCTGACGAATCACCGTCCGAAAGCCTGGAGGCGGCGGCTGTTGCCGCGTACCTGGAGGCTCATCCGGACTTCTTCGTCGAGCACGAAGAGCTGCTCCCGTCATTGCGTATTCCCCATCGACGCGGCGATACCGTGTCGCTGGTGGAGCGTCAGATGACCATCCTGCGCGACCGCAACATTGAACTGCGTCATCGCCTTTCGCATTTGATGGACGTGGCCCGGGACAATGACCGGCTGTTCGAAAAGACCCGTCGCCTGATCCTCGCGCTGATGGACGCCGCCAGCCTGGAAGACGTGGTGATGTGCGTCGAAGACAGCCTGCGCCAGGAATTCCAGGTGCCCTTCGTCAGCCTCATCCTGCTCGGCGACAACGCCATGCCGGTGGGCCGCTGGGCCACTCACGCCGAAGCGCAAGTGGCCATCGGCGGCTTGCTCTCGGAAGACAAAAGCGTCAGCGGCAGCCTGCGCGAGCATGAACTGGACTTCCTGTTCGGCGAAGAACAGCGCAAGCAGATCGGCTCCACCGCGGTCGTCGCCATCAGCTACCAGGGCATCCACGGCATCCTGGCCATCGCCAGCCGTGATCCGCAGCACTACAAAAGCTCGGTGGGCACCTTGTTCCTGAGCTACATCGCTGAAGTCATGGGTCGCGTGCTGCCACGGGTCAACAATTCCCTGCGCTCGGTACGCTGAACATGGAACGACAACTGGACGCTTACTGCGAACACCTGCGCAGTGAGCGGCAGGTGTCGCCGCACACGCTGTCGGCCTACCGCCGCGACCTCGACAAAGTGCTCGGCTGGTGCGTCAAACAGAACATCGGCAGCTGGGCGACGCTGGACATCCAGCGCCTGCGCAGCCTGATTGCCCGCCTGCACGCCCAAGGGCAATCGTCCCGCAGCCTGGCGCGCTTGCTGTCGGCCGTTCGCGGGCTCTATCACTACCTCAATCGCGAAGGCCTGTGCGACCACGATCCGGCCAATGGCCTGGCGCCGCCGAAAGGTGAACGCCGCCTGCCGAAAACCCTCGACACCGACCGCGCCCTGCAACTGCTGGAAGGCGGAGTTGAAGATGACTTTCTGGCACGTCGGGACCAGGCGATTCTGGAGTTGTTCTACTCTTCCGGGCTGCGGCTGTCGGAGCTGACAGGACTCAACCTCGATCAGCTCGACCTCGCCGACGGCATGGTCCAGGTGCTCGGCAAAGGCAGCAAAACCCGCCTGTTGCCAGTAGGAAAAAAAGCCCGCGAAGCGCTGGAGCAGTGGCTGCCACTGCGGGCCATGGCCAACCCGGCGGACGATGCGGTGTTCGTCAGCCAACAGGGGCGACGTCTCGGCCCTCGGGCGATCCAGGTGCGGGTCAAGGCTGCCGGCGAGCGCGAACTGGGGCAGAACCTGCATCCGCACATGCTGCGGCACTCCTTCGCCAGCCATCTGCTGGAATCCTCCCAGGACCTGCGCGCGGTGCAGGAGCTGCTCGGGCACTCGGACATCAAGACCACGCAGATCTACACCCACCTGGACTTCCAGCACCTGGCCACGGTCTACGACAGCGCCCACCCAAGGGCCAAACGCATTAAGGGCGACGATTCATGAACATTCAGTTGATCACCTTCGACCTCGACGACACCCTGTGGGACACCGCACCCGTCATCGTCAGCGCCGAAGCCATATTGCGTGCATGGCTGACCGAACATGCGCCCAACCTGGGGGCGGTACCGGTGGAACATTTGTGGGCGATACGCGAACGCATCCTGAGCATCGAGCCGAACCTCAAGCACCGCATCAGCGCCTTGCGCCGGCGCGTGTTGTTCCAGGCCCTGGAAGAAGCCGGATATCCCCATGCTGAAGCGTCGGACCTGGCCGATCAGAGTTTCGAAGTGTTTCTGCACGCCCGGCATCAGCTGGAAATATTTCCGGAGGTGCAACCGACCCTGGAGTTGCTGGCCAACCATTACGCCCTCGGCGTGGTCACCAATGGCAACGCCGATGTGCGTCGGCTGGGGCTGGCGGACTACTTCAAGTTTGCGTTGTGCGCCGAAGACATCGGCATCGCCAAACCTGATGCGCGGCTGTTCCATGAAGCCTTGCAACGCGGCGGCGCGACGGCTGATACGGCGGTGCATATTGGCGATCATCCGGGCGATGACATTGCCGGTGCGCAACAAGCGGGGATGCGGGCGATCTGGTACAACCCGGCGGGCAAGGTCTGGGAGGCGGAACGACTGCCGGATGCGCAGATTGGCAGTCTGACCGAGTTACCAGCGTTGTTGGCGCGGTGGAACAAGGCTTCGGCCTGACACAAAACCTGTGGGAGCGGGCTTGCTCGCGAATGCGGTGTACCAGTCGACATTGATTTTGGCTAACACGACGCCTTCGCGAGCAAGCCCGCTCCCACAGTAGATTGTGTTCAACCCGAAAATTTTGTTCCGGGCATGAAAAAGCCCGCAGCGACGGCGGGCTTTTTCAGCAAGCGGGTAGCAGGCTCAGATAGGCCGGCTGCCGTACTTGTTATCCGGCTTCTTGGGAGGATCGGCGACCACATTGGCCTCCACTTCCTGCACCTTGCCACCACGCGCAAGGAACTCTTCCATGGCCTTGGCCAGGGCATCGCGCTCCTTGTTCTTGGCTTCGACACTCGGCAGCTCATCGACCGATACCGCTGCCTTGGCCTTGCCTTTGGCGGTCGGAACCGGCGCATCACCGCCGTCGTCTTCAGCGACGTCTTCCGCCGCTGCTTCCAGACCTTCTTCGGTTTCGTCGTCGTCGCCTACTTCGAGGTCGTCGTTTTCCAGATCATCGTCGCTCATGTTCTACCTCATGACTTGCGAAAAGCAGATTAGTTATAGCCCAGCTTTGCCCTCTGTCGAAGGCTGCCGGAAAAAAATCAACAGCCGCTGCTGACCAGCGGTTATGCCTCTTCACCGTGCACGGTGGCGAGGACTTTACGGGCACCGCCATGATCGCGGTGCTCGCCCAGATAAACGCCTTGCCAGGTTCCCAACGCCAGCCGGCCTGCCGAAATCGGCAAACAGAGCTGACAGCCAAGCACGCTGGCCTTGAAGTGCGCCGGGAGGTCGTCCTGGCCTTCGTCGTTATGCTCATAGCCGTCTGTTCCTTGTGGGATCAGACGATTGAAAAACCGTTCGAAGTCGCGACGTACCGCCGGATCGGCGTTCTCGTTGATGGTCAACGACGCCGAGGTATGCTGCAGCCACAAATGCAACAGACCGACCCGACACGCCTTGAGTTCAGGCAGGCCGGCGAGTAACTCGTCCGTTACCAGGTGAAAGCCCCGGGGCCTCGCCCGCAAGGTAATCAGAGTCTGTTGCCACATACAGTTCTCCGCACGTTCGGGGCGCATTCTAGCGCGCTCTGGGAAAAAACAAAGGCCCTAATATTCCTTCAATCATGTAAGCCTTCGACCGCACAAAAACACCCGACGTAAACATCTTAAAACCTGTAGGAAAAAACCTTTCAGCGCACCCTTCAATGACGAATTTCAGACAAAAAAATGCCCGGCAAGCCGGGCAAGTTTTTTATGCGCCTGCTTACAAGTTGTAGCCGCGTTCGTTGTGAAGCGCCAGATCGATGCCGACCGCCTCTTCTTCTTCATTGATGCGCAGACCCATGACCGCATCCAGCACCTTGAGGATGATGTACGTGGCGATCGCGGTGTAGATCACCGTGAAACCTACGCCTTTGCACTGAATCCACACTTGTGCGGCGATGTCGGTCACGGTGCCGAAGCCACCCAGAGAGGGAGCTGCGAACACACCGGTCAGGATTGCACCGAGGATACCGCCGATACCGTGTACGCCGAAGGCGTCCAGGGAGTCGTCATAGCCGAGCTTGCGTTTCAGGGTGGTGGCGCAGAAGAAGCACACCACGCCAGCCGCCAGACCGATGACCAGCGCACCCATCGGGCCAACGGTGCCGGCAGCCGGGGTAATTGCCACCAGGCCGGCAACCACGCCCGAAGCGATGCCCAGTGCGCTAGGTTTGCCATGGGTGACCCACTCGGCAAACATCCAGCCCAGCGCAGCAGCGGCAGTCGCGATTTGCGTCACCAGCATCGCCATACCGGCGGTACCGTTGGCCGCAGCGGCGGAACCGGCGTTGAAACCGAACCAGCCGACCCACAGCATGGCCGCGCCCATCAGGGTATAACCGAGGTTGTGCGGTGCCATCGGCGTGGTAGGGAAGCCTTTGCGCTTGCCCAGCACCAGGCAGGCAATCAGACCGGCCACACCGGCGTTGATGTGCACCACGGTGCCGCCGGCGAAGTCCAGAACGCCCCAGTCCCACATCAGGCCGCCGTTACCGGACCAGACCATGTGCGCAATCGGCGCGTAAACCAGGGTGAACCAGATGCCCATGAAGACCAGCATCGCGGAGAACTTCATCCGCTCGGCGAAAGCACCGACGATCAGCGCCGGCGTGATGATGGCGAAGGTCATCTGGAAGGTGATGAACACCGCTTCAGGGAACAGCGCCGCAGGACCGGTCAGGCTGGCTGGCGTGACACCGGCCAGGAATGCCTTGCCCATGCCGCCGAAGAACGAGTTGAAGTTGACGACGCCCTGCTCCATGCCGGTGGTGTCGAACGCGATGCTGTAGCCATAGATGACCCACAGGACGCTGATCAGACCGGTAATGGCGAAGCACTGCATCATCACGGAAAGAATGTTTTTCGACCGGACCATGCCGCCGTAGAACAGCGCGAGTCCGGGAATGGTCATGAACAGCACCAAGGCTGTAGAGGTCAACATCCAGGCAGTGTCGCCAGAGTTGAGGACCGGGGCCGCCACTTCGTCTGCCGCCAAAGCAAGGCTGGGCATTACGATGGACAACAGGGCTCCTAGCCCTGCGAATTTACGCAGAGTCATATTGTTTTCTCCTGGGGCGTTGGGTTTGTGGCGGCTTAGATTGCGTCGGTATCGGTTTCGCCGGTACGGATGCGAATCGCCTGTTCCAGATTGACCACGAAGATCTTGCCGTCACCGATCTTGCCGGTGTTGGCAGCCTTGGTGATGGCCTCGATTACCCGGTCCAGATCCTTGTCGTCGATGGCGACGTCGATCTTCACCTTGGGCAGGAAATCGACCACGTATTCCGCGCCGCGATACAGCTCGGTGTGCCCCTTCTGCCGGCCAAAGCCTTTGACTTCAGTGACGGTAATGCCCTGCACGCCGATCTCGGACAGCGACTCGCGTACGTCGTCCAGCTTGAACGGCTTGATGATGGCAGTGACTAGCTTCATGAAAACTCTCTCCCGAATTGGTGGACTTGCCCCAGGAAAACAAACCCGACTCAAGTCTAAGCGCAGTGCCTGGCTTTGTAACGCATCGTCGGCCTTACCTGCCCGTCCGACGCCAGCTAACCGCTCCTTGCGAAGCACTCCCCGTGATTCGCCTGGCGCACTGCATTCGTCACAGCGACTGCATCAGTGCATGGGTCACCAGCATCTAAGCAGAAAGCTTGCCATCTCCACAAAACTGACTGTTTTCAAGCCTTTACCGGCGGATGGCGGATACTTCTCGACAACAGCCGGCACGTTACGCACAACAACGGTGCGACGCCGTCCGTCCCGATGCGCGAAAACCGTGCACCCCTTGCCCGCGCAAATGACTATAGACACTGCGTGATACACTGCCCGTCATTGTTTCCAGGACATTGCCCATGCTCGCGCCAAAAGACTTCCTCGACGCCCTGACCGGCACCGCCTCCCGCCTCTTCAGCGGTGACACGCCGCTGCCGAAAGCCGAAATCGAAAGCCAGTTCAAAATGTTGCTGCAGAGCGGCTTCAGCAAACTGGATCTGGTGAGCCGGGAAGAGTTCGATAGCCAGATGGTTGTACTGGCGCGCACGCGGGCGCGGCTGGAGGCTCTTGAAACGAAGGTCGCGGAGATGGAAGCGAAGCTCAATCCGCCAACCGAGTAAATTCTGATGTGAGATGCAGCCCCTTGTGGGAGCGAGCCTGCTCGCGATTGAAGGTCGGAACGACCTTCCGCTTCACCTGTAGGAGCTGCCGAAGGCTGCGATCTTTTGATCCCAAGCCCCGCAAAAATCCCGGCAACGTCCTACAAACATCACACCGCCGTCCGATTGCGTCGCTAAGCCCCGGTTCCTAAGCTCATCCCGGCTGAACATTCAGCACTGGGTTTGGCGACCTGGAACCAAGCAATACACTGCAATCATCCAATATCGGGTGTTCTCTCCCGATTTGAATTATGGCGGCTGTGTGTGGGAGACCTTAGGGTCTGCCGGTATTCGCTTGGCCGGTTCGCCAACCCGCATGCAGCTGCCACCCTTATTGTTTGGCGACGATAAATGGCAGTTATCTATCAAGCGAACTTGGATACTGCTCTATGGACGATAACTACCTAACCCCCCACATCTTCACCCGCCACAAACTCCACCTCCACGCCCTCCTCCTGCAAAACCAACCCTGGTTCAGCGCCCGCGACCTAGGCCGACTACTACGCATCCACCTCAACGACCGCCAACTCCGAAAACTAGATCCCGACCAATACCAAACCACCAAAACCCTCATCCGCGGTCACATCGAAAACACCCTGCTGATCAGCGAATCCGGTGTCTACGCCATGCTCGTCTACCACTACTGCCCCGAATACCGAGCCTTGCGTGAATGGCTCACCCACGAAGTCGTCCCCGCCCTGCGAGACACCCAACACCCCACCACAACCGAACGCCCACAACTGAGCCTGCTCAACTGGCCGGAAATGTCGTTGAGCTTGCTGCACTGGAATAACCAGCCGTGGATTCGGTTGCAGGATGTTCCGCAGATGCTGCCTGATCAGGAGACTTCAAAGCCTGTTATCAGTGCGCCTTGGTGGAAAAGAGCCGCGAAGATGCTTCACGCAGTTTGAGTAAAACCCCACGCTTTGGCGTGGGGGGTCAGCCAAAATTCCGGAGTAGTGTCCAGACAGATTGATAACTTTTGAGCCATATCAGCACTGACACCCCGACGCTGGAGCACGATGTCGTTCACCGTAGGTGTCGACACATTCAACACTTCCAGGCAAATACCCGGTGGAGTTCGAAGATCTACGTGGGGGCGAGACTGCTCGCGATAAAGTCGAAACGACCTTCAGATTGACCTGTAGGAATTGCCGCAGGCTGCGGTATTCAAGCCCGCAAGAATACCGGCAACTTCCTACGAAGATCTCATTCGCCGTCCGATTGCGCAGCAAAGCTCCGATTCCTAAGCTCACTCCCAGCTGATTAGACAGCATCGGGTTTGGGTACTCGAACAGCACCCGACGCACCGTGACCAAGTTCGAACCAGTGATTTATTCCTTTTTCGAATTATGGACGTGCATGGAAGACCTTCGGACCTGCCAGTATTTCCGCAGGCTCCGGTTCGCCAATCCGCTTGAAAAAATTTAAGTCCATGTTACATGGCTTAGATCATAGTTTGTGATGAGCACAACTTTTTAAATGGAATGCTATTACAACACCACAAGGAGCAACACCCATGAAAATTTCCAGGTCTTTAATTGCGGCTTTCGCGATGACTATATCCCACATAAATTCAGCTGTAGCTGGGCCACCTGTAACAGTTACATTCAAGAATCTTGGAACACAGATTGCTACGTACACCCCCATAACTAACAACGAAGCTATAACAAAAGCAAACGCATCCCCTGCTCCACAAACGTCCGTGACTGCAAATGACTCGGATACGTACGACATACAAAGCCAGATATCACCTAATTACAACCATGCTAATTTACGATATCAAATCGGTAATAAGGAATGTATTTATTTAGCGACATTTGTGACTACCCCTGGCTTTGGCGCAAGTAAAATTCCAAAGTGGAGAAATACGGCCACGCCCAGTGGCGGGGCGACCTGCACCATAAAGGTAACTAAAACAAATCCGTCCACCTATGCCTGGTCAGTAGTAATCACAATGAAGTAAAGCGTTTAGCGAGCCTTAATTGGCTTGTAAGATTTTGCTAAAGCATCAACAGCCGTTAGGCAGCCTATCATATTTGAGTCCTCGAACAGGGAGTGGCAAAAAATGGTTAATTCGCTAAACAACTTTGCAACTAGCAGCAGCCAAGCACCGGCTGGAACAAAAAAATTGACAGCGACTCCCGGCAAAAACCCAGGTGTGTACCAAAGCACATCCCAAGGCCCACTTGGCAACGCACGAGATAGCAGTACCGTTTCCACGCTAGCGAGCCAATTGAGCGAAGCCTCAGTACGAGCACAGGCGCGGGATGCACGCCTGACCAGAACGGAACTGAGTTCGATGGCTAATAATACATTCAACGAATTGGAGGGCACTCATTATACTGCCAACAAAGCAAAACACGACTCAGAAGTTCCCGACACAGATAATTCCGAATTATTAGCGCGCGCCAAAAGTGCGACAAAGTATACAAGCGGGCTCGGCAAAAATCCATTTTCGGGCATGCCCAGGGATCAACTTGCTTTAATTACTTACGATGACAGCGGCACCTTTACTGTCAATGAAAGACGGGCAGCATTGGAAGAATCAGCCAAACAAGAATTTGCATGGCGACAGAAAGTGGTGGCCGAAGCAGAATATGAATATAACAGCACCGGAAAACTCACCAAATTCTTCCAAAGCGTCCTTGATCATTACAAGGAACTCCCCTTGGTGGAGCAAGCACAGTATCCCGACAACTATAAAACAAAACTGCAGGAGTGGATTGATTTGGACTTCAACTATTTCACGCATACTGCAGAAGGCAAAAACAAGCTGGATATCGAAAATTTCGTAAGTGAGGTGCTGACGGTCAGCAGCAGTTTATTTGTCAACACGAAACATTCAAAATAAACCGCTCAAACTAGTCAACAACTTTTCAATCCACTCGAGCATTGCAATAGCTGCGGCGAGGGAGCTTACCCCCTTCGCCACAGAGGCACATACTTTGCCCGTCGCACTCTCGCAACATCCTGCGAACATTCCTTACTCACTCTGCACCGCCAATACTTCGCTGCCCGACTACCCTTCACACAACCGCAGGAAGCGGTCCAACGTCAGCTCAAGGAACGCCCATGTCCCTCTCCATCGTCCACAGCCGCGCCCAGATCGGCGTGGAGGCACCCGCCGTCACCGTAGAAGTTCATCTGGCCAACGGCCTGCCATCCCTGACCATGGTCGGCCTGCCCGAGGCGGCGGTGAAGGAAAGCAAGGATCGGGTGCGCAGTGCGATCATCAATTCGGGGCTGCAATTTCCGGCGCGGCGGATCACGCTGAATCTGGCGCCCGCTGATTTGCCCAAGGATGGCGGGCGCTTCGACCTGGCGATTGCCCTGGGGATTCTCTCGGCCAGTGTGCAGGTGCCGACGCTGACACTGGATGACGTGGAGTGTTTGGGGGAGCTGGCCCTGTCAGGAGCGGTACGGGCAGTTCGAGGGGTGTTGCCGGCGGCGTTGGCGGCGCGCAAGGCCGGGCGCTGGCTGATGGTGCCACGGGCGAACGCTGAGGAAGCGTGCCTGGCGTCGGGACTGAAAGTGATTGCTGTTGACCATTTGCTGGAGGCCGTCGCGCACTTCAACGGGCATACACCGATCGAGCCTTATGCTTCCGATGGACTGCTCTGCGCCAGAAAACCGTATCCCGACCTGAATGAAGTGCAAGGGCAGCTGGCGGCCAAGCGTGCGCTGCTGATTGCGGCGGCGGGAGCTCATAACCTGCTGTTCAGCGGACCGCCGGGGACGGGGAAAACGTTGTTGGCGAGTCGTCTGCCGGGGTTGTTACCGCCACTGGCCGAGAGCGAAGCGCTGGAAGTTGCGGCAATTCTATCAGTCGCCAGTTGTGTGCCATTGAGTCATTGGCCGCAACGACCGTTTCGCCAACCCCATCACTCTGCCTCCGGCCCGGCACTGGTGGGTGGTGGCTCGAAACCACAACCGGGCGAAATCACCCTCGCCCACCACGGTGTACTGTTCCTCGATGAGCTCCCGGAATTTGATCGCAAGGTATTGGAGGTATTGAGAGAGCCACTGGAGTCCGGCCACATAGTGATTTCCCGCGCCAAGGACCGCGTACGCTTCCCGGCGCGCTTTCAACTGGTCGCAGCGATGAATCCCTGCCCCTGTGGATATCTCGGCGAACCGAGCGGCCGCTGTTCCTGTACGCCGGACATGGTGCAGCGCTATCGCAACAAACTGTCGGGGCCGCTGCTGGATCGTATCGATCTGCACCTTACGGTTGCACGCGAAGCCACGGCGTTAAATCCTGCGTTGAATCCCGACGACGATACTGCGACCGCCGCCAGGTTGGTTGCCGATGCACGAGAACAGCAACAAAAGCGCCAAGGCTGTGCCAATGCGTTCCTCGATTTGCCGGGCCTGCGCAGACACTGCAAGTTATCCACAGTTGACGAAAACTGGTTGGAAACGGCGTGTGAACGGCTGACCTTGTCACTGCGAGCGGCCCATCGGCTGCTCAAGGTTGCTCGCACCTTGGCGGACCTTGAGCAAGTCGATGGTATCACCCGTGAACACCTGGCCGAAGCGCTGCAATATCGGCCGACAACACTCTAGTCAGCGTCACCCCTTGGTGAGATCAACCAACGGCGTCTGCCGCATCTCAGTTTCCCGCCCGCCCTGAATCTCGCTCACCTGCTTCAAGGCCTTGTCCACAGCCGCCTTATCCGCCAACAAGCTGTAGCTGATGCGGAACTGCTTGTGTTCCTTGGGCCCAATTGTCGGTACCAGGTTCAGTGGCCGTTGATAACGGCGGTTGTAGGAAAAACTTGTCCCTGGCTCCAGCCCCGTGACATAGCCCTGGCCTTGGGTGTCGGTGTTTTTCCATAGGGAAAACACGGGCAGTGTCTGAGTGTTGAAGCCGACCGAAACGCCCAGGCTGCCGGCCTTGTTATGCAACACGGTCAATGTATCGCCCTTGGCATCGGCATAGGGCACCACGTTGTAAACCGTTTCGTCGTAGTCCCTGGTCGGTGCGCGGTACGTTTGCCAGTCGGGCAGATCACCCTTGGCCTTGTCGTTGAACGGCGACACCTGTTTCACCGGCGCGGCGAACCGGGCGCCCTGTTCCAGGAACGGGGTGCTGAAGTTGCTGTGGTACAGCGCCTGATATTCCTTCGGATAGTCGCCGTTATTGGTCAGGGTGTCGTTGAGGGCGAACACTACGCTGCCGGGCTCGGTGACCAGTTCGGTCGCGACGGAGAAGTCGACTTTCTTGAACGCCTGCTCTTTCAGCTCGCCGCGCAGGGTGATGGCGTATGGCGGTTTTTCATCGATGTGCAGGGTGACTCTGTTCGCGGGGATATTGGCGGCGCGACCGTGCAGGGTCAGCAGTTCGCCGTTGTCGACGCCCGGGTGGCCGACCCATTCGTATCCGCAGCGGGTGACCAGTTCATTGAAACCTTCCAACCAGCCCAGACCACCGCGGCCATTGAGTTCGATGAAGGACGGATTGACCACTTCCTTGACCGGCGAATCCCAGCCCATGCGCACATTGCCGACCGAGGCCTGCAAGACGTTCATTCCGCGAGTCGGCACTACCGAGAGTTTCATCGTGCCGTTATCGATGTCGACGATGCTGACGCCCTCCTGCCGACCGCCGTGCAAGGTGCGCAGGGTAACGCTGAAGGGTTTGTCGGTTTTTATGCCGAGTTGCTGGCTGGTGATCTGCCAGTTCCGGGCGGCTTTGTCGGTGGCGAGAAGGACGTAATCCCAGGCCATGGCGTGGGAGGCGGACAGCGCGCCAAGAGCGACGAGGAGTTTGAGCGAGATCATGGGGAAAGCCGTTCTTGGAGTTTGCATTTTTTATAGCGCTGATGAAACGATTCATCAGCTTAAAAAAGCTTACACCCAAGCCTTCCCAAGCCAATTAAAATTGACCTTATGCAACCTCCGCGTGCTTACGTTAGTCTCATAAGGTTTGAACCTCCGGCAGATTGATGGCGATGTCATGATGATATTAAGATCGCCCGCTAACTGCAGGAGCAGGTACAGACAGTTTTGTCTGTCATTTTTGCGCAACGGATCGTATGGAGTTTGAATGCGCGGGGCACTATTACGCAGCGGTAAGAGCGGGTCATTCACTGCCCTCGGCGAAACAGGTCAACCGGTCTACCGGGCAGCCCTGCAATTGCGCGAAGCCATTCGCCGCAAGAACCCCGATTTGGTCGATCATCTGGCCATCCCTCAAAGCGATGAACTCGGCAATCAGATCGATTGGTACAGCGCCCTCGACGGCGATGTGATTCCGTGGAGCAGTGCGACCGAAGAAGAACGCGCCCCTGCCCGCCGCCAACTTGAAGCCCTGAAGATCGCACTCGAGGAATTAAGCCAGCGTTTCCTGGGCACTGATTCCGGCGAACAGCAGCAAGGCGATAAAGCCGTGTTCGGCAAGTTGCTCAAGCGCGTCATTCATATCCCCGACGAAAACTTCGTCTACCTGGTGCAAGGCAAACCGGTGCTGACCTTTTGGGGGTTCGAGCACGCCGGTACCGACCTCAATCGCGATCCCCTGCACTGCCTCTATCAGGTTCCGCCGCTGCCACCCGTAGTCGAAGCGCCTGCTGTTCCACCCGTCGTGCCGGTGGTGGCCCGTCCGTGGTGGCGGCGCTGGTGGTGGCTGTTGTTGCTGCCGCTCCTGCTGCTGCTTTTGTGGCTGTTGCTCGGCCTGCGCGGTTGCGTCCCGATTCCGTTGGTGGCGGTAGACCTGCTGCCCAAGGGCGTCGTACCGGTGGAGAAACAGCTGGAAGAGCCGCCACTGACTGGCAATGTCACGACGCTCAATGGCATTCCGGTGACAGGCTCCGTTATAGGCTCCACCACTGGAACGGGCACCGCTGTGACCGGAGCCCAAGGCGTGGAATCGCCGGCCGTCGAGGGTAACGAGGCTGACGCAGCACCCGCCGACTTGAGCAAAGACCCAGCTAAAGACCCGGCAGCCGAAAACAGAACCGCGCCACCCGAAAACAAAACCGCGCCGCCGGATGTCACATCGCCCGAGGCCGAAAAATCCGCAGCCACAAAAGCCGGCCCTCCCCTGAGCATCCCGCCAGACGCCGCCGACGGTGCCGCCAAGTTCCTCGACGGTCAGTACAACGCAGGCGCCGGGATACAAGACCGCCGGACCGGCAAACCTCTGCGTCTGGAATACCAGCTCAAGGACGGTAAGGGCAAAGTCACCGTACACCAGGCCGACGGTTCCAAATGCAGCGGACCGGTAAGCGCTACCATGAAGGGTGGCAGCCTGGCCATCGACAGCCAAGGCCAGGCCGTGTGCGGAGATGGCAGCACTTACGACATGCCCAAGGTCAACTGCCGCCCAGGGGCGACCACGGTCGCGGACTGCACTGGCGGTTACGGAAAAGAACAATTCCCCATGTCCATGCGGCAAGCGGCCGAAAAAACGGAATAACCCGACATGTTGCCTGAAGTCACTCAATTCGAAGACACCGTCACGCTGGTCTGCGACACCGGCATCCAGTTCATGGATTTCGCACTGCGCCTGGATCCCCGCAAGGAACCGGCGGGCGAATTCGCACCGATGATCAGCGGGCTGATCTGCCGCCTGGCGTACAACGAAGAGAAAGACTTCTTTTTCTACGAGCCCGAACCGGAAAAGGTTGAAAAAGCCAAACCTGCGTTCAGCATCGACATGAAAAGCAGCCTCGAATTGCTCGACGGTATCTGGCTGCCGACCCCGTTTTTCCGCTTCATGCCGCCTCATCGCTTCGATGAAGGTCCGACCAACTGGTCGCGCATGCGTCTGGTGAAACTGGCGACACCCGACATCGACGGCAACACCCACCGCCTGACAATGGCCTTCGACAGCCGCGTGATGCCCAAGCGTGACGGCACTGCTTATCTGGCACCAAACGAAGAAGACATCAGCTCCGGTGTGTCTTTCAAACTGGCGACAAAGGCCAGCGAAACCCGCTGGTTCCTGGCGCAGCCGTGGGTCAACGAATGGTTGCTGGAAGTGTTCAACGAGGGCAATGCCCACCGTTCGCGCGCAGAGTTGGACACCGATATTCGCGCCAGCTATCACCTGGCGCACTACCTCAACTTGCTCAGCCTGTTGAGCACGCCGTCAGCCGCCCAGCAGTCGACGGCCCGGGCGAAAGTTGAAATCCCCGAGCTGAAAGTGGTCGCCAACGACAGTAATGGCCTGGTCAAACCGATTCCGGTGGACCTGGTGCTGGATGTCGGCAACTCGCGCACCTGCGGCATCCTGATCGAAAACCACGGCCAGGCCGGCTCCGGGCTGAAGCAGAACTACGTGCTGGAACTGCGCGACTTGATCACCCCCGAACACACCTACAACCTGCCGTTCGAAAGCCGCGTGGAATTCGCCCAGGCGTACTTCGGCAAGGACCACTGCTCGGTCAAGAGCGGCCGTCACGACGCGTTCCAATGGGCAACGATTGCCCGTGTCGGCAATGAGGCCAGCCGTCTGGCCAGCCGTCGTCGCGGTACCGAAGGCTCCACCGGCCTGTCCAGCCCGAAACGCTATCTGTGGGACGAAAACGCCTATGGCCACGGCTGGCGTTTCAACTGCTCGTACATCAAGACCGACAACGAGCCGTACGCCACCGCCGCGCCGTTCTCGCATCTGATCAACGAAACCGGCGAGGCGCTTTACAGCCTCGAAGAGGACGATCGCCTGCCGGTATTCATGCCGCGTTACTCACGCAGCTCGCTGATGACCTTCATGCTCGCCGAAGTGCTGGCCCAGGCGCTGTCGCAAATCAACAGCCCGGCCCAGCGCTCGCGCCAGGGGCACACCCGCGTGCCGCGCCAACTCAACAGCATTACCCTGACCGTGCCGCCGGGCATGCCGCAGGCCGAGCGCAGCATCCTCAACGAACGCATGCTGCAAGCCATCGGCCTGGTGTGGAAAAGCCTCGGCTGGCATGCCGGCGAGGAAGATCCACATCAGGATCAGGCCGTCAGCCCTCGCACGCCGATCCCGAGTATCCGCGTGGAATGGGACGAAGCGTCCTGCGGCCAGTTGGTGTACCTGTACACCGAGGTCAACGAGAACTTCGCCGGTCACCCGGAAGAGTTTTTTGACACCATCGCCCGGCCGGACAAGACCGACCGCCAACGCATCACCCTTGCGACCATCGACATCGGCGGCGGCACCACCGACCTGGTGATCACCGACTATCGCCTCGACCGTGCGGGAAATACCGGCAGCGGCAGCAACGTGCACATCGTGCCCGAGCAGCGTTTTCGCGATGGCTTCAAAGTGGCCGGCGACGACATCTTGCTGGACGTGATTCAGGACTTCATCCTGCCAAGTTTCGAGAAGGCCTTGCAGAACGCTGGCGTGAAAGCCCCGGACTCGCTGATGTCAAGGCTGTGTGGCGATGAATCGGTCAGCGCCCAGGACATGATCCTGCGTCAACAATTGAACCTGCAGGTGTTCGCACCGCTGGGCCTGGCGCTGCTCAAGGCGTACGAGCATTACGATCCGCAGGTCCCACAAGAAGTCACCCCGCAAAGCTACCGCCAATTGCTCGGTGACAACGCGATCAGCAAGAGCGTGCTTGACTACGTCAATGCTGCCGTGCGCCGGGATGTCGGCGGTCAGAGTGGTTTCGACCTGTATGCGGCACCAATCAGCTTCGACCTGCAAAAGCTCCACGCCGCCTTCCTCAACGACCAGATCAACATCACCAAGATCCTTGGTGCGCTGTGTGAGGTGGCCGCGCAGTACCCGTGCGATGTCTTGCTGCTGACCGGCCGCCCTTCGCGCCTGCCCGGCATCCAGGCGTTCATTCGCAAGGTGTTGCCACTGCCACCGGGACGCATTCTGGCGCTGCAAAACTACCGCACCGGCGGCTGGTATCCGTTTCACAAGAACGGCCGGATCGACGACCCGAAAAGCACCGCCTCGGTCGGCGCCATGCTCTGCCTGTTGTGCGCCAACCACAGCGTACCGAACTTCTACTTCCGTGCTTCGGCACTCAAGCCTTATTCGACGGTCAAGCACATCGGCGTCATCGACCTGAACAACGTGATCAAGGATGCGGACGTGCTGTACCGCGACATCCAGTCCGAAGACTACAAAATCAAACTGCCGGAAATCGGCGTTGGCGATGCCGCAGACACGCCACAGCTGGAAATGCGCGGCGATCTGCGCCTCGGTTTCCGCCAGTTGGCCACCGACCGCTGGGCCGCCTCGCCGCTGTATACCTTGCGGTTCACCAAGGCTGGTCGGGAGAAGTTTTCCCGCGCGATCGGTGAAAACGGCAGCGCGCCGCTGCTCAAGGTGCGGTTCGAGGTCAAACCGGCGGACAAATACACGCGCAAGCAGGATCTGGTCAGCGACCGTCTCTCGGTTCGCGACATCGAATCCAACAGCAACAACGTCAACTTCAACCCGCGCAGCGACCTCGAACTGGAACTCAACACCATGCTCGACGCCGGCCTGAGCGAGACCAAGTACTGGCTCGACAGTGGAAGTGTGAAACGCAAATGAACGATCTGACCCCCGATCAAATTCAGCTCTCTGCCAGTTGGGCCGCTGTTTATGAAGGCGCCGGTCAGGCGCTGGACTGGATTGGCCAGACGCGCGGCAATGCGCCGCGCCTGGACAGCGAAGCCGACAACCTGAACATCCGCCTTCACCGCGCCCGCAACCTGGCCCAAAGCCTCGGTCGCGTGGCCTGCACGCCGATGACCATTGGCTTTTTCGGCTTGTCCCAGGCCGGCAAGTCGTACCTGATTTCGGCCCTCGCCGCCGGTCAGAACGGCAAGCTGGAAACCGAGTTCGGCGACCAGCGCCTGGACTTCATCAAGCACATCAACCCAGTGGGTGGTGGCAAGGAAGCCACTGGCCTGGTAACACGCTTCAGCCGTCGAGCGACGGAAAGCCAGGACAAGGAATTCCCGGTAGAACTCACGCTGTTCAAGGAAATCGAGCTGGCGAAGATTCTCGCCAACGCCTGGTTCAAGGATTTCGACCTTGAACGGATTTCCTACGAGATCGACGAAGAGCGCATCCAGCGCGTGCTCAAACCGTTCGAAGGCCGCGAAACCGGGCCGCTGCAAACAGGGGTCAATTCCGACGATCTGGTGTCGCTGTGGGATTACCTGCGCGACAATTTCCGCAACTCGGTAAAGAAACTTGAGCCCCTGTACTGGCCCAAAGCGCTGCAACTGGTACCACGCCTGAATTACCAGGAACGGGCCGAGCTGTTTTCCATCCTCTGGGGTGAGCAAAGCGAGTTGACCCGCGTGTACCAGCAACTGGCAGGCGCGTTGCACAAGCTGGGCCTGCCCGAGACGGTGTTCGCACCGCTGAAGGCCCTGGTGAGCTTCGACAACGACACCTACAGCCAGCGCGACAGCATCATGAACGTCGATATCCTCGAACGTTTCGGCAGCCCGCTGGATTTACCGATCGACGTTCGACCGCTGGTGGGCGATCGCCTGCAAAACAGTCAGCCGATTCCCGTCGCGCAACTAGCGGCACTGACCGCCGAAATGACCTTTCGCCTGATCGAAGCGCCGGTGGATGACATCGTCAATCAGGTCGACTTGCTGGACTTCCCCGGTTATCGCGGACGCCAGAAACTGCACGAGATCGCCGATTCCTACGACCCGCAATCCACCGCCAAGGACAACTCGGTTTCCCAGCTGATCCTGCGCGGCAAGGTTGCCTATCTGTTCGAACGCTACACCGACAACCAGGAAATGAACGCGCTGGTGGTCTGCACAGGCACGACCAAGCAAAGTGACGTCAACGACGTGGGCCCGGTGCTGACCCGCTGGATCGAAAAGACCCAGGGCGCCGACTCAGCCGCGCGCAGCAAACGCGACACCGGTCTGATCTGGGCGTTGACCATGCTAGACCTGCGCATTACCAACTCTCTCAGCCTGACACCCGATCAGTACGACGAGAGCTGGAACGGTATGGTCAAGCTGACCATGCTGGAGCGCTTCGGCAGCCTGAGCTGGATGAACGACTGGGCCGGCACACCGTTCCAGAACACCTACCTGGTGCGCAAACCGCGTATGGACGCGGCGTTCATCGGACAAGACGCGACCGGCGCAGAAACCGGCCTCAATGCCATCTATCAGGAACGTGTCAGCGCGCTGGGCACCAGCTTCGCCAGCAACGCTCTGGTGTGCAAACACATCAAGAACCCGGCCAACGCCTGGGCAGAAATGCTGCGCAACGATGACGGTGGCATCAGCCACTTCAGCGGCAGTTTCAAAGGCGTGGCCAATATCGAATTCAAATTGCAGCGCATCCGCGAGCAATTGAGCGAATGCCTCGAAGGCCTGACCACCCACGGCCTGAGCACCTGGTACCACGCCGACGGCGACGGCGCCGCAGCCGCCAAGAAAGCCAAGTCGCAGATGATTCTGACGGGCCTTGGCCGTCGTCCGGCGGTGCTCGGTGAGTTGATCGATCAACTCGACATACCGAGCGAAGAGGTCCGCGACCTGTATCTCAGCGGTGTGTACGAAACCGATGACGAGTCCGTCGTGAACGACGAACCGGCTGCCCCGACACCGAGCCAGAGCCTATATGGCAACGACGCCGGTTTCGATTTCGATTTCAGTGACGACCTGAGCCACGATGCGCCGATCAGCAGCAAAACCGGCACCCCGGCGCCCGAGCTGCAAAGCAACGAGCACCGCTTTGCCAAAGCGGCATTCAAGGCCTGGATCGCGCACCTGCGTGAACTGACCACCCGGCAAAGCCTGCTCAACCTGCTGGGGCTTGAAAAGGCCTTGCTGGAAGCGGTGGTCGATGAACTGATAACCGCCGGCTATCGCCAGGACTTGCCGGGGCAACTGAGCCGCGCCGTCCTCAAGCGCGCACAAAGTGGCGCGCGACGCGATCAACTGGTCGAGCGCCAGGTACTGGAAGTGCAACGTGTGCTGCGTGACTTCGTATCCTGGTTCGGCTACCTCCAGAAGCCGGTGAACGAGCGTCCAAACAGCCGCGCCGGAGCCAAGGCGCCTTTGTTTTCGTTCTATGCCGACATTGGCCCGGGACAAGTGCCGGTGCTGCCGGCGCAACCAGCCAATCAGGCACAGCTGTATCTCGGCGACTGGCTCTCGGGCCTGGCCTACATCACGCAAGACAATGCCGGCCATGGTGCCGGACGTGAAATTACCCCTGAACAGAACGAACGGCTGGGCCACGTGCTCACAGCCTTCACAGCGAGATAAGCAATGCCAATTCGTGTCGACCTGCTCGCGTTAGAGCCCAATGTGCCTGGCCAGGCCCGTTTCACTGTGAAGAAATGGCAGGGTGGTGAGCAACAGCTGGAGTTTTCCATTCAGCGCAACCAGGACGGTTTTTACCTCCAGGACCACAAGGCCTGGAGCAACAATCCATTCTGGTTCAAGGTCTCGCGTTTCAAGCTCACGGCCAACGGCGAAGCTTTGGAAACGCAGGTCGGCCCGGAGGTGGTCGACCCGTTGCTGGAAGGCGGCGCCAACTCGCAATTCCAGATCGAACTGCGCGAACAGAGCCAAGGCCACACCGACAAAGGCGTGGTTCGTCCAGGCGTTGGCGTGCTGCCGTCCACGGCTGGTGGTCAGACACGCTCGACTTACGGCGGCGCCGAACTGACGGCGCCGAGCGCACCGGCACCGGAGATCCCAGAGCTGCCTGAGCTAACCCTGTCCACCGCCGAGCCAGAAGTGGAGCTGGAGTCGGTACTCACCGAGCCCGCCTATACGCCGCCTCCCGCACCGGTGAAAAAAAGCAACGCAGGCCTGATCGGTCTGTTGATTGTGGTGTTGCTGCTGGCGGCCGGCGCCGGTTTCTGGTTCTACAAGCGCGCCCCGACGCCTGCTCCAGTGGCCACAGCCGCTGGTTCCGCACCAGCCGGCGCAGATGCCCAAGCCTGCACCCTCGACAGCATGAACAGCCTGCCCGAACTGACCTTCGTCCAAACCTGCATCAAGGCGGCACCCGACAGTGCCAAGTTGCTGGAGATCATCAACCAGGCCAAGGACGGTAAACACTGCGGCGTCGCCCAGCGTCTGTACGCCAACCGCGCCCAGGCCGGTGATACGTTGATCGCCAACGCCTATGCCCGCGAATACGACCCAAAATACCTGAAGGCCAGCGAGTGCTTCCCGGCTGCGGACAACGCCACCGCCGCCTACTGGTATGAAACCATCCTCACCCAGGACCCGAACAACGCCGAAGCCAAGCAGCGCTTCGAGGAGTTGCAGAAGTGATGCGTTCACCCCTGAGTCGATTCCTGTTGAGCGGTGCCGTCTTGCTCGCACTGTGCATCAGCCCGCTGTCCCAGGCTGAAGACAAACCGCTGATCCAGACCGGTAAAAAGACCCTGTTCCAACGCGTGCTGACCACACCAGGCTGCAAAATCAGCCCGACGGCGGGCAGTGCGGCAGGCGACCCACAACCAGTCTTCAGCCGCTTTTATGTGTACGAGCGCGCCCAGGCGAACAATGCCGAGTGGCTGAAAGTCGGCCCTGACAGCTACGGCAAAACCATTGGCTGGCTGCCCGCCAACTGTACCACCGACTGGAAGATGCAACTGACACTGGCCTTCACCAACCCAGCCAACCGCGACCGCTTACTGTTCTTCAAGGACCGCGCCACTGTCGAAGGCATCCTTGATGCGCCGGATCCGGTCAGCAAAGTCGCGCCGCTGCGAGCCACGCTGAAAAAGGGCCAGCAAGCACCGGGCGTACTGGCTGAAGAACCGGAATACTTCGTCGACCTGCAAAAGCAGTTCTACCTGCTGCCGGTGCTCAGTGGCGAAGAGGTCATGACCGAAAGCGGTTTTCGCACGCGCCTGCTCAACGTCGCCTCCGTCAGCAAGCCGGATGACAAGAACGCCAAGGGCGGTGCTGCTCAGAGCGCTGCCGGCAGCAAGGAAGCCGAAGAGAAAAAGGCCAACCAGCTGAAGGAATTCAGTGCAGCCGTAGTATTTGTTATCGACTCGACGATTTCGATGGACCCCTACATCGACCGTACCCGCGAGGCGATCCGCAAGGTTTACCAGAAGATCGAAGCGCAGAATCTCGGCAAGCAGGTCAAGTTCGGCCTGGTGGCTTTCCGCTCCAACACCCAAGCGGTGCCGGGGCTGGAATATACTACCAAGATGTACGCCGACCCTACCAAGGTGAAAGACAGCGCCGATTTTTTCGCCAAGATCGCCGACCTCAAACAGGCCACCGTGTCGAGCAGCAGCTTCGATGAAGACTCGTTTGCCGGTGTCATGGAGAGCATCGACAAGGTCGACTGGAGCCAGTTCGGCGCGCGCTACGTGGTGCTGATCACCGATGCGGGCGCCATCGAAGGCGACGACAAGCTGTCGAAAACCGGTTTGAGCGCCGCACAGGTGCGGCTCGAAGCCGCCAACCCGGGCGTGGCGATTTACACCCTGCACCTGAAAACCCCGGCCGGAGCCAAGGACCACGCCAAGGCTGAAGCGCAATACAAGAACCTGTCGATCTACCCTGGCACCAACACCTCGCTGTACTACCCGGTGAATGCTGGCGATGTGCAGGAGTTCGGGCGCAAGGTTGACGCTCTGGCCGGGGCGATCACGACACAAGTGAAAGCCGCCTATATGGGCGAAGACGCCATCGGCAGCGCGGCGAACGCCAAGCAGGATCCGGCCGAGAAGAAAATGCTCGAAGACGCGGCGCTGATCGGCCACGCCATGCAACTCGCCTATCTCGGCGAGAAGACCAACAGCAAAGCCCCGCCAGTGTTCAAGGCGTGGATCACCGACCGCGACCTGATCAAGCAGAACATCCCGACCACCGACGTGCGGGTATTGCTGACCAAGTCACAGCTCAGCGACTTGAGCGACGTGATGAAGCAGATTCTCGATGCCGCCAACGAAGGCCTGATTTCACCGACGGAAATGTTCGATCGCCTGCGTTCCGTGGCAGCGACCATGGGCGCCGATCCCAATCAGCTCAAACAGAACAGTAACGCCAAACTGGCGGACATGGGCGTCCTCGGTGAATACCTCGAAGACCTGCCCTATCAGAGTGAAGTGTTGAACCTGGATGAAGAGACCTGGAAGAGCTGGGACGGTCTGGCGCAAGAAAAATTCATCCGCACGCTGAATACCAAACTGCGGCATTACCAGCGTTACAACGCCGATGTCGACCGTTGGGTAGCTTTAGCCAAAGACAGTGATGCGCGGGACAACGTCTACCCCGTACCACTGGAAATGATGCCTTAACGAGACGCCCATGCTCGATATCAAGAACCTGCTGGTACGCCGTGGTGAAGGCGCACAGGCTCATCACGTGCGACTACCGAACTTACAGGTCGGCGTCGGAGAAATTCTCGCCATCACCGGCGAGAGCGGCAGCGGTAAAAGCACGTTGCTCGAAGCCATCGGCCTGTTGCTCGTACCGGTGGAACTCGAGCGCTTTCGCCTGGGCCCGACGCACGCTCAGGATATTGCCCAACTGCTGGCCGCTGACGACCAGCCGGCTCTTGCAGCGGTGCGTTCACGGCATCTGGGATTCATTTTGCAGAGCGGCGGCTTGCTGCCGTTCCTGAGCGTACGTGACAACATCAGCTTGCCACGCCGTTTACTCGGGATGCCGGCAAAGAGCGAGCACATCGACCACGCCGTTGACGTGTTGCGCCTGCAAGGGTTGCTGGATAAACAACCTCAGGCCCTGTCGATCGGCGAACGCCAGCGCGTGGCCTGCGTTCGTGCGATTGCCCATGAACCGCTGCTCCTGCTGGCCGACGAGCCGACCGCCGCGCTCGACCCTCACAGTGCCCGGCGCTTGTTCGAGTTGCTGTTGAGCCTGGTGTCGAGCATGGGCCTGAGTGCACTCGTTGTGTCCCATGACTGGGCCTTGCTGAAGGTTTTCGGCTTGCCTCGACTCGGCGCTGTCAGCCATCAGGGAGAGACTCTGTTTGAACCGATGGATTGATCGCTTGCACCTGCTGGGCTCACTGGCGCTGCAAGATCTCTGGCACGACCGCAAGGTCTCGCTGTGTATCGCCGCCTCCCTGGTGGCGGTGATCGCACCGTTGTTGTTGCTGTTCGGGCTCAAGCACGGGGTGGTCAGCCAGTTGCAGGACGAACTGCTGCGCGACCCGCGCAACCTTGAAGTGAAGATGCTCAGCAACGGCAACTACGACACGGCCTGGATAGAGCGATTACGCCTACGCCCCGAGACTGGTTTTGCCCTCGGCCAGACCCGCTCGCTCAATACCCAGGCTGACCTGCTGATCGGCATGCAACGGTTTGTCGAAGGTGCGGAAATCATCGCCACCGAGCCGGGCGACCCGCAACTGAGCCTGGCGTCACTCAACCCCGTCGGCAATCAAGTGATCCTCAGCGCCAGCGCCGCGCAACGCTTGCAGGCCAAGGTCGGCGACAGCGTGCAACTACAGGCCTTGCGCCGCCTGGATGGGGTCAATGAACGTGGCGAGATGACGCTGACGGTACTGGCCGTGCTCGACGGTTCGCGTTTCGGTCGCGCGGCCGGGTTTGTTGCTCCGCCGTTGTTGCTGGATCTGGAGCGCTTTCGCGACGGCTATCAGGTCAGTGCGTTCGGTATCGCCACCGGCAAGCCTCAGGACAATTTGCAACCGCTGTATGCCCGCGCCCGCGTGTATGCGCGCGACATCGATCAGGTCGCACCGCTGGAACGCTGGCTCAACGAACAACATATCGAAACCTCGAGCCGACTTGCCGACATCGACAACGTCAAAGCCATCAACCATGTCCTGGGGCTGATCTTCAGTGTGATCGCCGTGGCGGCGCTGATCGGCTGTGTGGCGTCGATGGTCGGCGCGTTCCTGGCCAACATCGACCGCAAGCGCAAAAGCCTGGCGGTCCTGCGTCTGCTGGGTTTCAAACGCAGGGCCGTCGGCGGCTTCGTGGTCCTGCAAGCGCTCTTGCTGAGCCTGGCCGGCTACGTTGGCGGGCTGGGGTTTTATACCGCGGGCAGTCATTTGTTCGACTACCTGCTCGGCAGCAGCCAGGCCACCGGCACCTTTGTTTGCCACATCACTGTCTGGCATGGCCTGGCCGCCCTGCTCCTGACCTTTTTGGTCGCTGCACTGGTGGCCGTGATCGGCGCACTGCGCGCCATCAACATCCAACCTGCGGAGAGTCTGCGTGAGCTATAAACGTTTTGGCCTGCTGTTGCCCCTGAGCCTCGGCTACGTGCTCGACACCTCGGCCGCGGGCTGGGAAGAGAAGTATTACAACCCGATGCCCGACGCCTCCGACGTGGTGCTGCCAATGCCTTGCGAAGGCTCGATGGTGTTCCGTAAGGTGTTCATCCCGGTCGCCGGTCCGCTCGACGACTATCCGATCAACATCGGCCAGGACGGTGCGGAATACGGCTACGTCGAACAGACCCGTCCGACCTTTATCGCCGGCAGTTTTACCGGGGCCAAGAACGAAAAATCCCGCTACTACCTGATGGCCAAGTACGAGATGAGTCAGTTGCAATACGCCGCGCTGACCGAAACAACCTGCCCCACCGCCGCCACCAAGATGCGCGTGCCACAAACGGCGGTGAGCTGGGTGCAAGCCATCGACGCCGCCGACAAGTACAACCTGTGGCTGCGCAAAAACGCCGCCGGCAAACTGCCCAAGGAAGACGGCGCGCAGGGCTTCTTGCGGCTGCCGACCGAAGTCGAGTGGGAGTTCGCCGCGCGCGGCGGGCTGGAAGTCGGTGCTGCTGAATTCCGCGACACACACTACCCGATGCCAGAAGGCATCAACGCCTACGAGTGGTTCGCCGGTGCACAATCGTCCAACGGCAAAGTGCAATTGACCGGTCTGCAAAAGCCCAACCCGCTGGGCCTGCATGACATGCTCGGCAACGTCGACGAAATGATGTTCGAGCCGTTTCGCCTGAACAAACTTGACCGCCAGCACGGTCAGGCCGGCGGCTACGTCGTGCGTGGCGGCAACTACCTGACCGCGCAGGCCGACCTGCGGACCGCCTTGCGCAAGGAGGAACCGTATTACAATGCTGAAGGCCAGGTGAAAAACAAGACCACCGGCCTGCGACTGGTGCTGGTCTCCACGACCCTCACCTCTCGTGAACGGGTCGCCAGCATTGAAAGCAGCTGGAAGAAACTCGGCACCGGCAGCAAGGAAACCGAATCCGCCAACAAAGGCACAGTACAATCCCTGAACAGCCTCGCCTCGGGCGTCGAAGACAAAGCGCTCAAGGAAAAACTCCAGGCTCTGGAAAACCAGCTGCGTGCCAGCAACCAGCAGCAGGAAGAAACCCGCGATCAGGCGATTCGCGCCAGCCTCAACCTGGGTGCGTTCCTTTGCACCAAGATGCTCGACGACGGCCAGTACGTGGATTTCCTGCAAAAGAACTACAAGCTCAATTGCGAAAGCGCGGACAAAGACGCCAGTTGCGACATGCGCAAAGGCAAACTCGCGGAGCAAAAGGATCGCCTGCACAAACTCAGCCGTTACTACGCCAGCAGCCTGGTGGAATCCGCTACCTTGTACGGCCAGCCACTGCTTGAAACGCAAGTCCCGGTAATGGAAGAAATCCTCACCCGTAACAAACAGCTTCAAGACCTGAAACCTTACTTGCGCACCCACTGGGCCAATCAGAAGGCATTTCTGCAAAAACAGAAAATCGACACTGAAGCCTGGCTGACCAGCTGCAAAACCGTCACTCAATAACAACGCGTCAACACCGTTACGCAGGAGTTTCACCATGTCGCGCAGCCTTTGGACTCGCTTCAAGCTACAGATCGCTTTCGTTGTCGCCGGCAGCCTGTTAATGACCGGTTGCGCCAACACCGGCAGCTCTATGCTCGGCGAAGGCGACGGTGCCGACCCGCGCCTGACCCAAGGCAATGACGCAGAGTTCTTCAGCAAGTCCGGATACCAGGCCTGCGCCGTCGGCGCCGGTGTCGGCATCCTCGCTTGCGCGCTGTCCAACAGCAGCAACAAAACCGTGTGCGTCATCGCCGCCGGCATTACCGCCTGTGGCGTGGCCATGGGCGCGAACTATTACCTGGATCAACGCCGCGCCGAATACGCCGACACCACCACCCGTTTGGCGAAGATGAACAGCGACGTCGAACAAGACACGCAGAAGGTGATCGCCCGTACCGCGACCGCTAAGCAAGTGATCAATGATGACCAGGCGCAAATTGCCCAGATCAAAAAGGACATCGCCAACAAGAAAGTCGACAAGAGCAAGGCTCAGGCGCAAATCGCCGGGATCGACTCGGACATCGCGCGCCTGCGTAAAGACCTGGCCAACATGCGTACCAAAGTCACCGAGTACAGCAAAGTGGCAGACGCCGAGCGTACACAAGGCACCAGCGCCGAGATCAGGCAGGTGGACATGAACATTCAGAGAATGAACCAGAAAGTCGTCTCCTTGCAGAAAGAAGTTGACGCTCTGTACAGCCAACGCTCCGCAATCACCCTGGGCTAAGCACATGACACTACGACAACTGATGGTCATCACTGCCGTCCTTGCCCTGAGCGGTTGCGCGACCCAGCCTGGTGAGTGCGATGCGACCAATCGCGACAGCAGCATGCTGACCAAGATGAACTGCGACTACTCCGGTGGTTACAGCGATCAGGTCAAGCAGAAGGAGCTGGCCCTGAGCGAGTCCCGTCAGCAAAACGCAATGTTCCGCCAGGTGTACGAGAACATTCAGTCCCAGCAGCTCAGCACCAAGACCGATCTGGCCAGCCAGCAGAAATCCCAGGCAGCGCTTAATCAGTCGCTGGCGCAACTGCTGAACTCGCTCAAGGCTCGGCGGGGCAATGAAGCCCAGGTGCAGAAGCAGATTGCCGACCTCGAGAAGCAGCTCAAGGCTTCGCAAGCGGCGCCAACGACCAAATCAACACCCGCGACACTGGCGGCCAAGCAGCAAGAGCTGAAAGCGTTGCAGAAGAAGGTCAATCAGCTGCAATTCAGCCTCGGCTACGAAGAGTAACCTTTCACCCCGCAGGGCATCCCGACGGATGCCTGCACTTTTTCAGGAATTGTCGTCATGCAGCGGGTCATCAGGGATGCGCAAGCCACAACGGAGGGGATGAGTGCGCTGCAAGCCAAAGTCGCCCTCATCCAGAAACACTTTCCGCCAACCGTCGCCAGTCTGTTTGCTATCCCGCGGATGGGCAGCGGTGACGTGCTGGAATGGTGGACCGAACTGGGTGGCCAACCCACGCCCTATGCCGACCTCAACGAGGACGCGCAACGACGCTTGCTGGAAACCTATGAAGTGCGTCAGACGTCCCTCGGACAGTTGGCGGATGAACTGCAAAATCGCGGTCAACCGACGGAAGCGGACGACCTGCGCAGCCTGCTCGGCGCGCCTGAGCTGGACAAACTCTACAGCCTCAACGGTGAGCCATTGGTAGTGCGCTGGAACCAGCGCCCGCCCAAACCGATCGTGCCGCCGGTGGTGCCGGTCGTGCCGCCATCGCGTCGTGGCTGGTGGATCGCGGCGGCTTTGCTCGCGCTGCTGTTGCTGCTTCTGGCGCTGTGGCTCTGGTGGTTCCTGCACCGAGAGCCGGTTGTCGTGGTTCCGCCTGTAGCGCCTGTAGCGCCTGTAGCGCCGGTGGTGACACCGGTTGAGAAACCGGCTGAGCCAGTCCCCGAGCCTGTTGTGGAACCGGAACCGAAACCTGCTCCGGTACCAGAACCCGCGCCAGAACCGGTACCGGAACCCAAGCCGGTCCCGCCACCAAAACCGGCACCGGAACCCAAGCCGATACCGCCACCCAAACCAGTTCCACCACCAAAACCGGTAGTGGCTGCCCCACCACCAGCCCCGACGCTGGACAACTTCGCATGCCGTAAAAATGCGCCGAACGCAGAGATCCCGCAGTTCGTGGTGGTGCTCGACACCTCGGGTTCGATGAACTTGAACATCAAGTCAGTGAAAGCCGACGAGGACTGGTATTTCGGTAGTGACCTCAACAAGCTCCTGGACCCGAACCGCACCATGCGGCTCACCGCCAAACCCAGCCGCATGGACGTCGCCAAGGACTCGCTGGCAAGCATGATCAACGGGCTGGACCCGAAGATCGACACACGCCTGATCACCTTCGCCGGCTGCGAAAGAACACCGGACCGGGGTGTGTTCAAGTTCGGCGACCGCCCGCGGCTGATCAACGGGATTCGAGGTCTGGTTCCCGACGATGGCACACCGCTGGCCGACAGCCTGGCCCACGCGGCGAGTACCGTCGACGGGCGCAATAACGATGCGGTTATCGTGATGTTTGTCGACGGAGAAGACGGTTGCGGGCAGGACGTGTGCGCGGTATCCCGTCAAATCGCCAGGGAACAACCGCGCCTGCGGGTCAACGTAGTGAAAATCGGTGTTGGCGGCCCGTCACGTTGCATCGCTGAAAACACCGGTGGCCGGGTTTACAACAGCACCAACGCGGCCGAACTGGGCAACCAGTTGAAACAGGCAAGCAAGGAATTATCCAGCAATGCCAAGTGCGATTAGTTTGGGGACTGATCCGGCTTGCCCGCGATGATTCAGCTCAGGTGCTCGACCGCCGGTAACTCCATCGCCTGAACCTCTCCCAAGAGGAAATCGCTGAGCCGGCGCAAACGTTCACCTCCGGGACGGGTTTTCGGCCAGACCAGGTAATATTTTTCGCCGCTGGCGACCGCCGTCGGCCACGGTAAACTCAGACGTCCCTGCGCCACATCTTCCGCCACCATCAGTAGATCGCCCATGGACACGCCATATCCCCGTGCGGCGGCGATCATGCCCAGTTCCAGGGTGTCGAACACCTGCCCGCCCTTGAGCGACACCTGTTCGGCCAGGCCCATGCGCTCCAGCCAGTTGCGCCAGTCGCGGCGGTCCGGCGTCGGGTGCAGCAACTCGGCGTTGCTCAAGCGTTCGACATCCCAGGGTTGGTCGCCCCGCAGGTTGGGCGCGCCGACCGGGATCAACTCTTCGGGGAACAGGTAAATCGCCTCCCAGTCCGGAGGGAAATGCCCGTTGCTTAACAGCACCGCACAGTCGAACGGCTCGTCGTTGAAATCCACGGAATCGACGTCCATCCACGCACTGGTCAGTTGCACTTCGTTACCCGGCTGCAGATGTCGGAAACGACTGAGGCGCGCCAGCAACCAACGCATGGTCAGGGTCGACGGGGCTTTCATGCGCAGGATGTCGTCTTCGGCGCGCAAGGTATTGCAGGCGCGTTCCAGGGCGGTGAAGCCCTCGCGAATACCCGGCAACAACAAACGGGCCGACTCGGTCAGTTGCAGGTTGCGGCCACTGCGATGAAACAAGCGGCAGGCAAAATGCTCCTCAAGCGTACGAATATGTCGGCTGACCGCACTCTGGGTAATCGACAGTTCTTCCGCGGCCCGGGTAAACGACGTGTGTCGCGCCGCCGCTTCAAATGCGCGCAGGGCATATAAGGGAGGAAGACGACGCGACATCAGGAAAGCTCCTACAGCGGTTTTTGGATACCCTAGCAGAAACTATCCAGCATGAGTTTGAATCATGCTACCCATCCTTTTTATCCCTTTGTGCAAACGCCGCAGAGCGCCGAGAATCGACGCTTTCCTGTCCACTTCCAGAATCGAGCGTGATGACCATGCAGCATCCAGCACGTACTGAACTCTGGGCCATCCTGCGGCTGGCGGGGCCGCTGATTGCCTCGCAGTTGGCGCACATGCTGATGGTCCTCACCGACACCCTGATGATGGCGCGCCTGAGTCCTGAGGCGCTGGCCGGTGGCGGGCTCGGCGCGGCGACCTATTCGTTCGTGTCGATCTTCTGCATCGGCGTGATTGCTGCCGTCGGCACACTGGTGGCGATCCGTCAGGGGGCCGGCGACATTCTCGGGGCGACCCGCCTCACCCAGGCCGGGTTGTGGCTGGCATGGCTAATGGCGCTGGTCGCCGGTTTGCTGCTGTGGAACCTCAAACCGGTGCTGCTGCTGTTCGGCCAGACCGAAAGCAATGTCCAGATGGCCGGGCAGTTCTTGATCTTCCTGCCGTTCGCCCTGCCCGGCTACCTGAGCTTCATGGCCCTGCGCGGGTTCACCAGCGCCATTGGCCGTGCGACACCGGTGATGGTCATCAGCCTGGGCGGGACCGTGGCCAACTTCCTGCTCAACTATGCGCTGATTACCGGCATGTTCGGCCTGCCGAAGCTGGGGCTGATGGGCATCGGGCTGGTCACGGCGATTGTCGCCAACCTGATGGCCCTGGCGCTGGCGTGGCACATTCGGCGGCATCCGGCTTATGAGGCTTATCCGCTGCGTCAGGGCCTGTCACGCCTGAACCGCCAGTACCTGAAGGAGTTGTGGCGTCTGGGCCTGCCGATTGGCGGCACCTACGCAGTGGAAGTCGGGCTGTTTGCCTTCGCCGCGCTGTGCATGGGCACCATGGGCAGCACGCAACTGGGTGCCCACCAGATCGCCCTGCAAATCGTCTCGGTGGCGTTCATGGTCCCGGCGGGGATTTCCTATGCGATCACCATGCGCATCGGTCAGCACTACGGCGCCGGGCAACTGCTGGATGCGCGGCTGGCCGGGCGGGTCGGCATTGCGTTCGGGGCGGCGGCGATGCTGGGTTTCGCCATGGTCTTCTGGCTGTTGCCGAATCAGTTGGTCGGTTTGTTCCTCGATCATAACGACCCGGCGTTCCGCGATGTCATCAACCTCGCCGTGAGCCTGCTGGCGGTGGCGGCATGGTTCGAGCTGTTCGACGGCACGCAAACCATCGCCATGGGCTGCATTCGCGGGCTCAAGGATGCCAAGACCACGTTCCTGGTGGGCCTGGGTTGCTATTGGCTGATTGGCGCTCCGGCGGCGTGGTGGATGGCGTTCCACCTGGACTGGGGGCCAACGGGTGTCTGGTGGGGCCTGGCGCTGGGGCTGGCGTGTGCGGCGGTGAGCCTGACGCTGGGGTTTGAGTGGAAGATGAAGCGGATGATCAAGCGCGAGCCGGTGTCAGAACCATTCGAGGCGATTCAGGCCGAGTGAGATCCCTGTGGGAGCGAACCCTGTGGCGAGGGGGCTTGCCCCCGTTGGGCTGCGAAGCAGCCCCGAGGACGGCAATCGTGTAATGTCAGGACTATCGCATTCTCTGGTCTTGCGGTTGCTACGCAACCGAACGGGGGCAAGCCCCCTCACCACAAGAGCCCGCCCCTCAGGCTTAAGTCAGCTTACGACTTCCAGCGGCGGCTGCTGGCTGGAGCCAAACATCAGATATTCCACCAGTTCGGCCAGCGGCAATGGCTTGCTGATCAAATACCCCTGCACCTGATCGCATTCGAACCCGCGCAGCAGATCCAGTTGCTCCGGTGTCTCCACACCTTCGGCGACCACTTCAAGGTTGAGGTTGTGCGCCAGGTTGATCATCGCGTGGACCAATTTGCGGTTTTCTTCACGCTGCTCCATACCGCCGACAAAGCTCTTGTCGATCTTCAGCAAAGTGATCGGCAGGCTGTTGAGGTGCACGAACGACGAGAAGCCGGTGCCAAAGTCGTCGAGGGAGAAGCGCACACCGAGGCGCCCGAGGGCGTCCATGGTCTGCTTGACCAGATCGCTGCGGCGCATCACGGCCGTTTCGGTCAGTTCGAACTCCAGCCACTGCGCCTCGACGCCGCGCTCGGCAATCAGGCGGCTCAGGGTCGACAGCAACTGGCTGTCCTGAAACTGCCGGAACGACAGGTTGATCGCCATGTGCAACGGCGGCAGGCCCAATTCAAGCAGCGCCTGCATGTCGCGCAAGGCCCGGGAAATCACCCAGTACCCCAACGGAACGATCAGACCGCTTTGCTCGGCCAGCGGCACGAATTCGCTTGGCGGCAGCAAGCCGCGCTCGGCATGTCGCCAGCGCACCAACGCTTCGAGGCCGACGATCTGCCCGTCTTCGAGGTTCAACCGTGGCTGGTAGTGCAATTCCAGCTCATCGCGGCGCAGTGCCCGGCGCAGTTCGGTTTCGAGGTCGGCGATGCTGCGGGCATTGCGATTGATGCGTTCGTTGAAAATGTGAAAGGTGCAGCCCTGGGTGCTTTTGGCCTGCTGCATGGCAATGTGCGCGTGCCACATCAGCGGGTCCGCGCCGGCCTGGGCCCGGGCGTAAGCGATGCCCAGGCTGGAGCCGATCAACAGGCTTTCGCCGTCGATCCAATAGGGCTCGGCCAGCGCTTCGCTGATGCGCTCGGCCATCCACTCGGCACGCTGGGGAGCGCGACGGGTGTCGATCAACAGCGCGAATTCATCGCTGCCCAGGCGTGCCAGTTGATCGCCGGCTTCAAGCTGGCTCTTGAGCCGCGCCACCACTTGCAGGATCAGGCGGTCACCGGCCTGATGGCCGAGGGCGTCATTGGCATAACGAAAGTTGTCGAGGTCGAGATGACCGAGGGCCAGGCCGCGACCGTCGTTTTCCGCCAGCCGCGCCGTCAACAGGGTCTGGAAGCCCTGGCGATTGGCGATGCCGGTGAGCGGATCTTGCTCGGCCAGGCGTTGCAGGGTGTTTTCCAGGACGCCACGTTCGCGCACATGGCGCAGGCAACGGCGCAACATGCCCGGATCGAGATGATCGCGCACCAGCCAGTCACTTACACCGTCGGGCGGGGTCAGCGGCTCATGGTCGAGCAGCAACACCGTCGGCAGGCTGCAACGGCCCGGCGCCGGTTGAAGTTGCGGGATGGTCAATAACACCGCGCTGCGGTTGTCATCGAACAGGCTGCTGACCGACTCCCAACTCGGCGCGCTGATGAGCACGGCCGAGCTCCCCATCGGAGCCAGACACTCGCGCAACAACGCTGCCCACGCTGGCTCTTCGGCCAGTAGCAGCAAACGCAAGGGTTCGACAGGCGTAGACAAGCTAGCTCCCTAGACTCTGCAAAGATGTAGGCGACGGGCATTATGCCGTCCCGATGACCAATGACAATGACATCAGTTATCAAAACGAGCCCTTTGTATCCGGAATTACGAACATTAGCCGCAAATTCGTTGCGCATCCTGCGTGAAAGTAACAAAACCGGCAATTACAGATAGCGCGGTACGTCACAAGTCGGACAGAGCAGCACAATTCGCTGAGCCTGTTAAAATGCCGGCCCATTTCGTGACTGACTCCTGAATTTACCTATGTCCCGACTCAATCCCCGGCAGCAAGAAGCCGTGAGCTACGTCGGCGGCCCTCTTTTGGTGCTCGCCGGTGCAGGCTCCGGCAAGACCAGTGTGATCACGCGCAAAATCGCGCACCTGATCCAGAACTGCGGCATCCGCGCCCAGTACATCGTCGCCATGACCTTTACCAACAAGGCCGCCCGCGAGATGAAGGAACGGGTCGGCACCCTGCTGCGTGCCGGTGAAGGTCGCGGGCTGACGGTCTGCACCTTCCACAACCTGGGTCTGAACATCATCCGCAAGGAACACGTGCGGCTGGGCTACAAACCGGGCTTCTCGATCTTCGACGAGACCGACGTCAAGGCCCTGATGACCGACATCATGCAGAAGGAATACTCGGGCGACGACGGTGTCGACGAGATCAAGAACATGATCGGCGCCTGGAAAAACGACCTGATCCTGCCGGCCCAGGCCCTGGAAAACGCGCGAAATCCCAAGGAGCAGACCGCCGCCATCGTCTACACCCACTACCAGCGCACGCTCAAGGCGTTCAACGCAGTGGACTTCGACGACCTGATCCTGCTGCCGGTGAAGCTGTTCGAAGAACACGCCGACATCCTGGAAAAGTGGCAGAACAAGGTGCGCTACCTGCTGGTCGACGAATACCAGGACACCAACGCCAGCCAGTATTTGCTGGTGAAAATGCTCATCGGCAAACGCAACCAGTTCACCGTGGTGGGCGACGATGACCAGTCGATCTACGCCTGGCGCGGTGCCCGCCCGGAAAACCTGATGCTGCTCAAGGAGGACTACCCGTCCTTGAAAGTGGTGATGCTGGAGCAGAACTACCGCTCCACCAGCCGCATCCTGCGCTGCGCCAACGTGCTGATCTCGAACAACCCTCACGAATTCGAAAAACAGCTGTGGAGTGAAATGGGTCACGGCGACGAGATCCGCGTGATCCGCTGCCGCAACGAGGACGCCGAGGCCGAGCGCGTGGCCATGGAAATCCTCAGCCTGCACTTGCGCACCGACCGTCCGTACAGCGATTTCGCGATCCTCTATCGCGGCAACTACCAGGCCAAGCTGATCGAGCTGAAATTGCAGCACCACCAGGTGCCGTATCGCCTGTCCGGCGGCAACAGCTTTTTCGGCCGTCAGGAAGTGAAAGACCTGATGGCTTACTTCCGCCTGATCGTGAACCCGGATGACGACAACGCCTTCCTGCGGGTGATCAACGTGCCGCGCCGCGAGATCGGCTCGACCACGCTGGAAAAACTGGGTAACTACGCCACTGAACGCAAGATCTCGATGTACGCCGCCACCGACGAAATCGGCCTGGGTGAGCATCTGGACAGCCGCTTCACCGATCGCCTGTCGCGCTTCAAGCGCTTCATGGACAGGGTTCGCGAGCAGTGCGCCGGCGAAGACCCGATCTCGGCCCTGCGCAGCATGGTCATGGACATCGACTACGAGAACTGGCTGCGCACCAACAGCTCCAGCGACAAGGCCGCCGATTACCGCATGGGTAACGTCTGGTTCCTGATCGAGGCGCTGAAGAACACCTTGGAAAAAGACGAAGAAGGCGAAATGACCGTCGAGGACGCCATCGGCAAACTCGTCCTGCGTGACATGCTCGAGCGTCAGCAGGAAGAGGAAGACGGTGCCGAAGGCGTGCAGATGATGACCTTGCATGCGTCCAAGGGCCTGGAATTCCCCTACGTGTTCATCATGGGCATGGAGGAGGAAATCCTCCCGCACCGTTCCAGCATCGAGGCCGACACCATCGAAGAAGAACGTCGCCTGGCCTACGTGGGCATTACTCGCGCGCGCCAGACCCTGGCCTTCACCTTCGCCGCCAAGCGCAAGCAGTACGGCGAGATCATCGATTGTGCGCCAAGCCGCTTCCTCGATGAGTTGCCACCGGACGATCTGGCCTGGGAAGGCAACGACGACACACCGACCGAAGTCAAAGCCGTGCGGGGCAACAACGCATTGGCAGATATACGCGCGATGTTAAAGCGCTAGAATTGACAACTTTTATATGACCTTCGGCGCACAGGCGCCAAAAGAGGACAGCTTCATGGAAGCCCTGCACCAGAAAATTCGCGAACAAGGCATTGTGCTTTCCGACCAGGTCCTGAAGGTCGACGCCTTTCTGAATCACCAGATCGACCCGGCCCTGATGAAGCTGATCGGCGACGAATTCGCCACGCTGTTCAAGGACTCGGGCATCACCAAGATCGTCACCATCGAAGCCTCGGGCATCGCCCCGGCGATCATGACCGGCCTGAACCTCGGTGTGCCGGTGATTTTCGCCCGCAAGCACCAGTCCCTGACCCTCACCGAAAACCTGCTGTCGGCGACCGTTTACTCGTTCACCAAGCAGACCGAAAGCACCGTGGCCATCTCCCCGCGCCACCTGACCAGCAGCGACCGCGTGCTGATCATCGATGACTTCTTGGCCAACGGTAAGGCGTCCCAGGCGCTGATTTCGATCATCAAGCAGGCCGGCGCGACCGTGGCGGGCCTGGGCATCGTGATCGAGAAGTCGTTCCAGGGCGGCCGTGCGGAGCTGGATTCGCAGGGTTATCGCGTGGAGTCGTTGGCTCGCGTGAAGTCGCTGGCCGATGGTGTCGTGACCTTTATCGAGTAAGCCGGGAAACAGTAATACCTTGTGGGAGCGAGCTTGCTCGCGATTGCATAGTGTCAGTCGACATCTCGTTGACTGACACACCGCTATCGCGAGCAAGCTCGCTCCCACAGTTGATTTTGGGTGGGCAGTTATTGCGCGGTGGCTTTCAGGCCGGTGAGCAGCAACCGCTGATACAACTCCTCCTTCAGCCCCTCCGGGTTGGCCAGCCGCATGCGTTCCAGATGCCCCGGGAACGCTGCTGCCTCCGGCGCATCCAGCGCTGCCTTGCCCAGTTCCAGCACCTCGCTCAGCTTGAACTTGCTCTTGAGCCAGTTCAGCGCCCGCAACACATCTCGCTCGACCTCGGTGAAATCACAGCCCAGCGGATACTCTGGAAAAAGCAGCGGATGCAGGGCCTCAATCGCCTGCAAACGCTGCGGACTGTTATCGGTAAAGCGTGGATCGAGACAGAAGTCCTTGGGCAATTTGCCGACCTTCTGCGCCTGTTCAGTCAACCCCGACTGAAAACGCGAGTCGCTGATATTGAGCAAGGCTTCGATCACCGCCGCATCGGTTTTGCCACGAAGATCGGCGATGCCATATTCGGTGACCACGATGTCCCGCAAGTGCCGGGGAATCGTGCAGTGGCCATACTCCCAGACGATGTTCGAGCTGACGTCGCCGCCAGACTCACGCCAGCTGCGCAGCAGCAACACCGAGCGCGCGCCTTGCAGCGCATGACCCTGAACCACGAAGTTGTATTGCCCGCCTACGCCGCTGAGCACACGTCCGTCTTCGAGCTGATCCGCCACCGCGGCACCCAGCAAGGTCACGGTGAACGCGGTGTTGATGAACCGCGCATCCAGGCGCTGCAAGCGCTTGAGTTCTTCCTGCCCGTAGAGCTCGTTGATGTAGCTGATGCGGGTCATGTTGAATTCGAGCCGCTTGTTTTGTGGCAATTCGCGCAAGCGTTCGTAGTAGCTGCGCGGACCGAGGAAGAAACCGCCGTGCACCGAGATGCCATCGGTTTGCGCAGCCCTGTCGAGGGTGCCGGCATTCGCTTGCTGCTGGGTCGCCACGTCCGGATAAACCTTGCGCCGCACGATTCCGGCATCGGCCAGTACCAACAAGCCGTTGACGAACATTTCGCTACAGCCATACAGGCCTTTGGCGAACGGTTCGATACCGCCCTCGCGCTCGATCAGTTGCGCCCAGTGGCTCAGGTTTACGTCGGCCAGCAACGCCTTGTAAGCGTCGTTGTCCGCTTGCCGCGTCAGCAGCGCCGCCGTCAGCGCATCGCCCATGGAGCCGATGCCGATCTGCAACGTACCGCCGTCGCGCACCAGGGTGCTGGCGTGCAGGCCGATGAAATGGTCCTGGCACCCCACTGGCATGTTCGGCGTGGAAAACAGCGTGGTGTGGTCTTTCTCATCGATCAGCAGGTCGAAGGTGTCGATGCCCAGTTCCGCATCACCGGGCATGTAAGGCAGATCGTTGTGCACCTGACCGACCATCAGGATGGTTTCTCCGGCGGCACGGCGCTTGGCGATCATCGGCAACAGGTCGAGGGTGATGTCCGGGTTGCAGCTCAGGCTCAAGCGGTCGGGATGCTCGGCATGGCTGGCCAGCAGTTGCGCCACCAGATTCAACCCGGCGGCGTTGATGTCCCGCGCCGCATGGCTGTAGTTGCTGCTGACGTAATCCTGCTGAGCCGTGGCACTGTTGAGCAGGCTGCCGGGCTGCATGAAAAACTGCTGGATGTGGATGTTGCCCGGGAGTTGATCGCGACGCAGGTCGGCGAGGAAATCCAGCTCCGGATAATCGCCGAACACCCGTTCGACAAAGGGTTCGAGGAAGCGCTTTTGCAATCCGTCGCCCAAGGGCGGGCGTCCCAGGCACAACGCGGTGTAGATCGTCAGCCGCCGCTCGGGCAACTGTGCGATTCGTCGATACAGCGCGTTGACGAAGTGATTGGGTTTGCCCAACCCCAGAGGCAGGCCCATGTGGATATGCGCCGGCAACCTTGCCAGGACGTCATCGACTGCCTGTTCGATAGAGCACAGCTGAACCATCGGTTCCTCCCTCACGTTCCATGACTTGGGTTTGGACCGAGATTGCCGGGTCTTTGCTGCAATGAACAGCCTGTACCGGCCAATCGCCCGACACAAATACCTCTGTAGGAGCTGCCGCAGGCTGCGATCTTTTGATGTTGATCATAAAAAAGATCGCAGCCCGCGGCAGCTCCTACAGGGAACCGACAGGCACAAAAAAGCCGCTCGAAAGCGGCTTTTCGGCAGCAAGACCCAGGCTTATTTCAAGCCAGACATCTTCTGGATGGCGCCTTTGAGCTCGGCATCGGAGCAGTCGGCGCAAGTGCCTTTAGGCGGCATCGAGTTGATACCGGTAATGGCTTTGGCCAGGATGCCGTCGAGGCCGCCCTGGTGATCGGCACGTTCTTTCCAGGCGGCAGCATCACCGATTTTCGGTGCGCCCAACAGGCCTGAACCGTGGCAAGCGTTGCAATGTTTTGCAATCACTTCATCCGGGGTTTTTGCACCGCCACCGCCACCGGCGGAAGCGGCCACTTCCATGCCCTTGCACTCTTTACCCTGAACACAGACCTGGCCGACTGGCTCAAGGCGTTTGGCGATATCGTCGTTGGTCGCAGCCTGAGCGCTGACACTGACAGCCCATAGGGCCAATACGGTTGCTGGTGCAGCCAGCATTTTCATAATTAGGTTCACGCGTTCACCCTCAATGGTGGCTAGTCACGCCTACGGCCACGGTTCGCAGGCGGGCGCAAGTATAGCGGTAAGCCCGTCGCACTGAAACAACCCCAAAGTCGCAAGGGTCTTAGGCTGCGGCGGAAAAACGGCCCGGGCGCCTCTGCGATGCTGGCAGGACGCCTCTTTTCTTAGAAATTCGCCGGTGTGGCTGCGCTGATTAGTCGCGCAGGCGCATCGAACGGATTCCGGAAACGGTGTGGCTTGGTACTTTCAAAGTAGTAGCTATCACCGGCTTCGAGGACAAAAGTTTCGAGACCGACCACCAGTTCCAGTTTTCCTTCGACCAGGATGCCGGTTTCCTCACCCTCATGGGTGAGCATCTCGTCACCGGTGTCGGCACCTGGCGGATAGATTTCATTGAGGAATGCGATAGCCCGGCTCGGGTGCGCCCGGCCGACCAGTTTCATGGTCACGGCGCCATCGGAAATATCGATCAGCTCATTGGCCTTGTAGACGATCTGGGTCGGCTTTTCCTGCAGGATTTCTTCGGAAAAGAACTCGACCATGGACATGGGAATCCCGCCCAACACCTTGCGCAACGAACTGATCGAAGGGCTCACGCTGTTCTTTTCGATCATCGAAATGGTGCTGTTGGTGACGCCCGCCCTTTTGGCGAGCTCACGCTGGGAAAGGCCTTTGAGCCTACGGATGGATTGCAGTCGTTCACCGACGTCCAAAGCTTGCGCCTCCAGGATTCAAGATTATTGGAATAGTGGACGTTATCATGGCGACAGCGTTCAGTATTTACAACACCTTGACCTGAATCCTGCTCAGCGAGGCGACTTCCGGTCTGGAGCCTTGCGCACTAAGCCCCGGAATAGAGCAGTGGCACCCGGCGCAGGTTGCAGAAAATCTGGTAAGGAATCGTCCCGGCTGCCATGGCTACATCGCTGGCAAGGATGTTTTTGCCCCACAACTCGACGGTCGAACCGAGACCGGCCTGCGGTACATCGGTCAGGTCGATGCAGAGCATGTCCATCGACACCCGGCCGATCAACTGGCTGCGCTGCCCGGCAACCAGCACGGGTGTGCCGGTCGGTGCCAGACGCGGGTAGCCGTCGGCGTAACCCAAGGCCACCACACCAATGCGCATCGGTTTGGGCGTGATGAATCTGGCGCCGTAACCGACTGGCTCGCCAGCCGGCAATTCGCGAACACTGATGACTTTCGATTCCAGGGTCATGACCGGCTGCAGCCGCGATGCCACTTCATTGGCCTCTTCGAACGGTGTGGCGCCATAGAGCATGATGCCCGGACGTACCCAATCGCTCGGAATCTGCGGCCAACCGAGCACCGCCGGCGAGTTGCGCAGGCTGACCTCGGCGGACAAGCCCTTGCGCGCCGCTTCAAATACCGCCACCTGATCGGCACTGGCCTGTTCGTGCAGTTCATCGGCACGCGCAAAGTGGCTCATCAGCACTATCTTCGCGACCTTGCCGCTGGCCAGCAGCCGTTGATAGGCCGCCTGATAATCCGCCGGATGCAGCCCCACGCGGTGCATGCCCGAATCGAGCTTCAGCCACACGGTGATCGGCCTGCTCAACGCGGCTTTCTCGATGGCTTCGAGTTGCCACAGCGAATGCACCACGCACCAGAAATCATGTTCGACGATCAGCGCCAGCTCATCGGCTTCGAAAAAACCTTCCAGCAGCAGGACCGGTGCACGAATGCCCGCCGCCCGCAGCTCCAGCGCCTCTTCGATACAGGCCACGGCAAACCCGTCCGCTTCGGCTTCCAGCGCCTGGGCGCAACGCACCGCACCATGGCCATAGGCATCGGCCTTGATCACCGCGAGGGCCTTGGCCCCCGTGAGTTCGCGGGCGATTCGGTAGTTGTTGCGCAGGGCTTGAAGGTCGATCAGGGCACGGGCAGGACGCATGGCGGCACACTTCTGGTCGGGTTATCGGGAAGAAAAACCGGCGCTGGCTGACAGCGTGAACCACCAACAGCACCGGGAGAGGGATCTTTTCTGACAGGCTTATGGCAGAGCGGCTACAACTGACAGCTCGACCAGGATTTCCGGTTCGCACAATTTCGCTTCAACGGTGGCACGGGCCGGGGCGACGCCTTTTGGCAGCCAGTTGTCCCATACCGCGTTCATGCCTTCGAAATGCGCATCGATGTCTTTCAGGTAAATCGTCACCGACAGCAGGTTGTGCTTGTCGGTGCCGGCCAGATCGAGCAAGCGCTCGATGTTGGCGAGGGTTTCACGGGTCTGCTGTTCAATCCCGGCGTTCATGTCGTCGCCAACCTGTCCGGCCAGGTAAACCGTGCCGTTATGGGTGACGATCTGACTCATGCGCTCATTGGTGAGCTGGCGCTGGACTGACATGCTTTGCAGACTCCTGGGTTTTGTTGCCATAACGGGAAATATCGAGGCCTTCGGCGCTGATCTGCGGCTTTTTCTTCGCCATCAGGTCAGCCAGCAAACGGCCGGAGCCACAGGCCATGGTCCAGCCGAGGGTGCCGTGACCGGTGTTCAGGAACAGGTTCTTGAACGGGGTGGCGCCAACGATCGGCGTGCCATCCGGAGTGGTCGGACGCAGGCCGGTCCAGAAATCGGCCTGGGCCAGATCGCCGCCCTGAGGATAAAGGTCGTTGACGATCATCTCCAGGGTTTCCCGGCGACGCGGGTTCAGCGACAGGTCAAAACCGGCAATCTCGGCCATGCCGCCGACGCGGATGCGGTTGTCGAAACGGGTGATCGCGACCTTGTAGGTCTCGTCGAGAATGGTCGAAGTCGGGGCCATCGCCGGGTTGGTGATCGGCACGGTCAGGGAGTAGCCCTTGAGCGGGTACACCGGCGCCTTGATCCCCAGCGGCTTGAGCAGTTGCGGCGAGTAGCTGCCCAGGGCCAGCACGTAGCGGTCGGCGGTTTCCAGCTTGCCGTCGATCCATACGCCATTGATGCGGTCACCGGCGAAGTCCAGACGCTGAATGTCCTGGCCGAAACGGAATTGAACACCGAGGTTCGCGGCCATTTCTGCGAGCTTGGTGGTGAACATCTGGCAATCGCCAGTCTGGTCGTTCGGCAGGCGCAGGGCGCCGGCGAGGATGTCAGTCACGCTGGCCAGCGCCGGCTCAACGCGGGCAATGCCTTCACGGTCGAGCAGTTCGAACGGCACGCCGGACTCTTTCAACACGGCGATGTCTTTTGCGGCGCCGTCCAGTTGAGCCTGGGTGCGGAACAGTTGGGTGGTGCCGAGGCTGCGGCCTTCATAGGCGATGCCGGTTTCGGCACGCAGTTCATCGAGGCAGTCACGGCTGTACTCGGACAGACGGACCATGCGCTCCTTGTTCACCGCATAACGGCTGGCGGTGCAGTTGCGCAGCATCTGTGCCATCCACAGGTACTGGTCGATGTCGGCAGTGGCCTTGATTGCCAGGGGCGCGTGGCGCTGCAACAGCCACTTGATGGCCTTGAGCGGCACACCTGGTGCGGCCCACGGCGAGGCATAACCCGGCGAGACCTGCCCGGCGTTGGCGAAACTGGTCTCCATGGCAGCAGCCGGCTGCCGGTCGACGACCACCACTTCAAACCCGGCACGGGCCAGATAATAAGCACTGGTGGTACCGATGACGCCGCTGCCCAAGACCATGACGCGCATTTTCATATCCCTCATCGCGGCTAACCGCTGACGTTTGTTGTTCAGAGCTTTAGATGCGCGCAGTGTAAAAAAGATTTGCCAGTGCTTTTCACTATATAAGCGCCTATATTTGGCGACAATTCTCGGCAAAAACCCTTTTCACGGAGGCGCATCCCCTATGCGGACCAACACTCAGACTAAACGTGAGCTGGACAAGATCGACCGCAACATCCTGCGGATCCTGCAAGCGGACGGGCGGATTTCCTTTACCGAGCTTGGGGAAAAGGTCGGGCTCTCGACCACGCCCTGTACTGAGCGGGTCCGGCGTCTGGAGCGCGAGGGGATCATCATGGGCTACAACGCCAGACTCAACCCGCAACACCTGAAGGGTAGTCTGCTGGTGTTCGTCGAGATCAGCCTGGATTACAAATCCGGCGATACGTTCGAAGAGTTCCGACGTGCGGTGCTGAAACTGCCCCATGTACTGGAGTGTCATCTGGTGTCAGGGGATTTCGACTACCTGGTGAAGGCGCGGATTTCCGAGATGGCCTCGTACCGCAAATTGCTGGGCGACATCCTGCTCAAGCTGCCCCATGTGCGGGAATCCAAGAGCTATATCGTGATGGAAGAGGTGAAGGAGAGTTTGACTTTGCCGATTCCGGATTGAGGAACAAAGGATCAAAAGATCGCAGCCTTCGGCAGCTCCTACATAGGAGCGCGTGGCCCGCTGCGATCCTTTAAACCAGCACCTGCCGGGTGCTGGCCATGTACTCGAACACCTGTTTCTCCACCCGCGGATGAATCAACTCCACCGGCCCGCGCCCATTCGGGCATGGCAAGGTCTTGGTGGTACCGAACAACCGGCAGATCAGCGGCCGTTCGTCATACACAGTGCAGCCATTGGGCCCCAGATGCACACAGTTGAGCTCTTCCATGGCGGCATCCTGCTCGGCGCGCGTCTTGCGCGGCAGGCGCGACATTTCTTCCGGCGAGGTGGTCACCGGCCCGCAGCAGTCATGGCAGCCGGGCACGCACTCGAATGAGGGAATCTGTTGGCGCAATGTGCGGATTGTCTGGCTGTTGCAGCTCATTGCAGCGGTGACCCAAAGCGGAATAGAGCGCGATTCTGACGCAAAAGCCCCGATCCAGACAGCACCAGCCGACCAATGTTGCCCGTCCGGGAAGGTCCGGCTTATGCTCCGTCGAATTTTCTAAACGCAAGAACCAGGAACACGCACATGACCCCACGTGCTCAACAGCCTGCTCTGAACCACACCACGTCCTACTACGCCGCCGCCAGCCTGCCGCAGCCCGAACTCCCGATGCTCAAAGGCGAAGTGCTGGCTGATGTGTGCGTGGTGGGCGGCGGATTTTCGGGGTTGAACACGGCCCTTGAGCTGGCCGAACGCGGCCTCAGCGTGGTGTTGCTTGAAGCCCACAGAATCGGTTGGGGCGCCAGTGGACGCAATGGCGGGCAACTGATTCGCGGCGTCGGCCACGGCCTTGATCAGTTCACCAGCGTCATCGGCGCCGAAGGCGTGCGGCAAATGAAACTCATGGGCCTGGAAGCCGTGGAAATCGTCCGGCAACGGGTCGAGCGCTTCCAGATCCCCTGCGACCTGACCTGGGGTTACTGCGACCTCGCCAACAAGCCCCGTGATCTTGAAGGGTTCGCCGAGGATGCCGATGAACTGCGCAGCCTCGGATATCGCTACGAGACCCGTTTGCTGCAAGCCCATGAGATGCACACCGTGGTCGGTTCCACACGGTACGTCGGCGGCCTGATCGATATGGGCTCGGGGCACCTGCACCCACTGAATCTGGCCTTGGGCGAAGCGGCGGCGGCGCAACGACTGGGGGTCCGACTGTTCGAGCGGTCGGCCGTGACCCGCATCGACTATGGACCCGAGGTCAAGGTCCATACCGCCGAGGGCTCGGTGCGCGCCAAGACCCTGGTGCTGGGCTGCAACGCCTATCTCAACAACCTCAATCCGGAACTCAGCGGTAAAGTCCTGCCCGCCGGCAGCTACATCATTGCCACCGAACCACTGAGCGAGGAACAGGCCCACGCCCTGCTGCCGCAGAACATGGCGGTCTGTGACCAACGGGTGGCGCTGGACTACTACCGGCTCTCGGCGGACCGCCGCCTGCTGTTTGGTGGCGCTTGCCATTACTCCGGCCGCGACCCGAAAGACATCGCCGCGTACATGTGCCCGAAAATGCTGGATGTCTTTCCGCAACTGTCTGGTGTGAAGATCGATTATCAATGGGGCGGCATGATCGGTATCGGCGCCAACCGCCTGCCGCAGATCGGGCGGCTCAAGGACCAGCCAAATGTGTATTACGCCCAGGCTTATTCCGGTCATGGCGTGAATGCCACGCACCTGGCCGGCAAGCTGCTGGCCGAAGCCATCAGCGGCCAGCACAGCGGCGGCTTCGATCTGTTCGCCAGGGTGCCGCACATCACCTTCCCCGGCGGCAAGCATTTGCGCTCGCCGTTGCTCGCGTTGGGGATGTTGTGGCATCGGCTGAAAGAGTTGGTCTGAAGGTTTGGCGGGGCCTGTACCGGCGCCATCGCGAGCAAGCTCGGTCCCACAGTGTTTGGCGGTGTTCACAAGATTTGTGTTCACCACCGCTCCTTGTGGGAGCGAGCTTGCTCGCGATGAGGCCCTGAAGAACACTCCAAAGCTCAGATCCGCCAGAAAGGCTTCAGCCCCTCCTCCAGCGCCTGCTCCCGCGTCAGTCCGACATCCTTGAGCTGATCCGGAGTCAGCGCCAGCAACGCCTTGCGCGTGTGCAGCCGGCGCCAGAACCGGTCCCAACGACTCAGGCCGGACGACGCATTGTGCATGCCCGCCTCCCGCGCGCCGTTGTTCTGCCCAGTCGCCAGTTCCTGACTGTGTAATGTCAGCCGCACATCGCTCAAACCGTTCATCTTGGATGCTCCTGTTTACTTGGGTAGCCAGAGGTTCCATGATGCGTGGGCGCGCAAAAGCATTACAGATTCAAAGTAACTGTATTAACTCCATACAGTTTTGCCGATTCTGCCACTGAATCCCGATTTTTCGCCTGATCTGTACTGGTTAACCGAATCACCCCTATCGAGGCTGCACCATGACCCTTTACGTCAACCTGGCCGAACTGCTCGGCACGCGTATCGAACAGGGCTTCTATCGCCCCGGTGACCGGCTGCCCTCGGTACGGGCGCTGAGCGTCGAGCATGGCGTCAGCCTGAGCACGGTGCAGCAGGCCTATCGGGTGCTGGAAGACAGCGGGCTGGCCACGCCACGTCCCAAGTCCGGGTACTTCGTCCCGGCCAGCCGCGAGCTGCCGGATCTGCCGGCAGTCGGCCGCCCGGCCCAACGGCCGGTGGACATCTCCCAATGGGATCAGGTGCTGGAGTTGATTCGCGCCGTGCCGCGCAAAGACGTGGTGCAACTGGGTCGCGGCATGCCGGACATCACCAGTCCAACCATGAAACCCCTGTTGCGCGACCTGGCGCGGATCAGCCGGCGGCAGGACATGCCCGGCCTGTATTACGACAACATCCACGGCAACCTCGCACTGCGCGAACAGATCGCCCGCCTGATGCTCGATTCCGGCTGCCAATTGGGCGCCAGCGACCTGGTAGTGACCACCGGTTGCCACGAAGCGCTGTCCACCAGCATTCGCGCGATCTGCGAACCGGGAGACATTGTGGCGGTGGACTCGCCGAGCTTTCACGGTGCGATGCAGACCCTCAAGGGCCTGGGCATGAAGGCACTGGAAATCCCCACCGATCCGTTGACCGGCATCAGCCTCGAAGCGCTGGAGCTGGCCCTGGAGCAGTGGCCGATCAAGGTCATACAGCTGACGCCCAACTGCAACAACCCGCTGGGCTACATCATGCCAGAGTCACGCAAACGCTCGTTGTTGACGCTTGCGCAGCGGTTTGACGTGGCGATCATCGAGGACGATGTGTATGGCGAACTGGCCTACACCTATCCGCGCCCGCGCACGATCAAGTCCTTCGACGAGGACGGTCGCGTCCTGTTGTGCAGTTCGTTTTCCAAGACCCTGGCCCCGGGCCTGCGCATCGGCTGGGTCGCGCCCGGCCGCTATCTGGAAAGGGTGCTGCACATGAAATACATCAGCACCGGCTCCACCGCGCCGCAACCGCAGATCGCCATCGCCGAATTCCTCAAGGGCGGCCACTTCGAACCGCATTTGCGGCGGATGCGCACGCAATACCAGCGCAATCGCGACATGATGATCGACTGGGTAACCCGCTACTTCCCGGCCGGCACCCGCGCCAGTCGTCCACAAGGCAGCTTCATGCTGTGGGTCGAACTGCCGGAAGGTTTCGACACCCTGAAACTGAATCGCGCCTTGCACGACCAGGGCGTACAGATTGCCGTGGGCAGTATTTTTTCCGCCTCCGGCAAATACCGCAATTGCCTGCGCATGAACTACGCTGCCAAGCCAACACCGCAGATCGAAGACGCGGTGCGCAAGGTCGGTGCGACAGCGATCAAATTGCTGGCGGAAACCGATCAGCTCAGCGACTGACTTTTATTGGTGAATCAGCGTCCATATGCCTGACTATGCCGCCAAACGGAACGACCCTACGTGAGAGTCAGACAGCCCCTGCTTGCTCTTGTGCTACTCGCCGCGTTCCTGGGCGGTTGCGCCAGCCTCGACGTACAACGTGTACCGAGCCAGGCGCTGCCGGCTTCAGACTCCGCATTCGGCCGCTCGGTCCAGGCGCAGGCCGCGCCTTACAAGGGCCAGTCGGGCTTTCGCCTGCTATCGGACAGCACCGAGGCCTTCACCGCTCGCGCCGAACTGATCCGCAATGCCCAAAGCAGCCTCGATTTGCAGTATTACATCGTGCACGACGGCATCAGCACGCGCATGTTGATCGAGGAATTGCTCAAGGCCGCCGACCGGGGCGTGCGGGTGCGGGTACTGCTTGATGACACGACCAGCGACGGCCTGGACCGCGTCATTGCCACCCTCGCCGCGCACCCGCAAATCCAGATCCGCGTGTTCAATCCGCTGAACCTGGGCCGCAGTACGGGGGTGACACGTACCGTAGGCCGACTGCTCAACCTGTCGCAACAGCATCGACGCATGCATAACAAGTTGTGGCTGGCGGACAGCAGCATGGCCATCGTCGGCGGGCGAAATCTGGGGGATGAGTATTACGACGCCGAGCCCAACATGAATTTCACTGACATCGACTTGCTCGGTGTCGGCCCGGTTGCCGAGCAACTCGGGCACAGTTTCGACCAATACTGGAACAGCGCCCTGAGCAAGCCGATCGACGAATTCCTGTCGAGCAAACCCACCCTGCGCGACCTGGAAAACACGCGCACCCGACTGGAAGAGTCCCTGGCGGAAACGCGCAAACAGAATCATGCGCTCTACAAACACTTGATGACCTTCGCCACCCATCCGCGCCTGGAGATCTGGCGCCGCGAACTGATCTGGGCCTGGAACCAGGCATTGTGGGATGCGCCGAGCAAGGTACTGGCCAAGGGCGAGCCCGATCCGCAGTTGCTGCTGACCACGCAATTGGCGCCTGAACTCGATGGCGTCCGCAAAGAGCTGATCATGATTTCGGCTTATTTCGTGCCTGGCCAACCGGGGCTGGTGTACCTGACCGGGCGCGCCGATGCCGGCGTTTCGGTACGTTTGCTGACCAATTCTCTGGAAGCCACGGACGTTCCCGCGGTTCACGGCGGTTACGCGCCCTATCGCAGGGCATTGCTGGAACACGGCGTGAAGCTGTACGAATTGCGTCGTCAACCCGGCGAGGGAGGCGGCAGCGGTAGCGGGCCGCACCTGTTTTCCAGCAGCTCTTATCGCGGCTCTGATTCCAGCCTGCACAGCAAGGCGATGATCTTCGACCAGCAAAAATCCTTTATCGGCTCGTTCAATTTCGATCCGCGCTCAGTGCTGTGGAACACCGAGGTCGGCGTGCTGGTGGACAGTCCGGAATTGGCTGCACGGGTCCGCGAACTGGCGCTGCAGGGCATGGCGCCAGCCCTGAGCTATCAAGTGGAGCTGGAGAACGGTCAGATTGTCTGGAGTACGGAAGACGACGGAAAAATGCACACACTGACCAAGGAGCCAGGGAGCTGGTGGCGTCGTTTCAATGCCTGGCTGAGCGACACGGTTGGGCTGGAGCGGATGTTGTAGCTGCTGCCTGGCGGAACTCTTGTGGCGAGGGGGCTTGGCACTGCTTCGCAGCGCAACGGGGGCAAGCCCCCTCGCCACAGATTTTGTAATATCAGCTAAGCCGGTTGCACCGCACCAAACGCCCCCTGCCGCGACACCACGATCAACACGCCCAAGGCCCCGACCGCCATCAGCAACGGCAACGCATGCCCGCTGATCCACTGACTGCCGGCGCCCGCCAGCAACGGCCCGACCAGACAACCGATGCCCCACAGCTGGGCGATGTGCGCGTTGGCCCGCACCAGCGCATCGTCGCGATAACGCTCGCCGATCAGGATCAGCGACAAGGTGAACAAGCCACCAGCACTGGCGCCAAACAGGACCCACAACGGCCAGATCAGCAGCGTATCGATCAGCATCGGAATCGCCAGGCTAGACACCAGCAAGACGACGGCGCAGCCGGTAAACAACGCCCGGCGCGACAAGCGATCGGCCAACGCACCAATCGGCAATTGCAGCACCGCATCGCCGACCACCACCGTACTGACCATCGCCAGGGCAATCTCCGTGGTGAAGCCCTGGCGCAGGCAATAGACCGGCAGCAGGGTCAGAATCATCGCCTCGAACGCGGCGAACAGCGACACCGCCCAGGCAATCGCCGGCAGGCCACGACAGAAAGCGAGCAAATCAGTCAAGGTCACGCTGCTGGCTTCGCTGCTCGGTGCACCACTGCGGCCCAGCAACAAGAACGGAGCCGCCATCAGCAAACCAACACCCACCCAAAAGCCATAATCGTGATCGGTACCGATAAAACCCAGCAACACCGGGCCTGCCAGCTGACTCAGCGCATAGCTGCTGCCATACAGCGCCACCAGCCGCCCGCGCCACTCCTCGACCACCAATTGATTGATCCAGCTTTCACCGATGATGAATACGAGAGTCAGGATCACCCCGATCATCAATCGCAGCACCAACCAGACCGGATAACTCGGCAACAGCGCCAGCAATCCGATCGAAACCGCCCCGGCCCACAGGCACAGGCGCATCAGATTGGCCGTGCCGAATCGCGCCGCCAGATGGCTGGAGATTTTCGCCCCCAACAGGACGCCGATGGCCGGCATCGCGGCCATCACACCAATCGCAAACGAGCCATAGCCCCAGCTCTCCAGGCGAAACGACACCAGCGGCATGCTGACGCCCAGGGCCAGGCCGACACTCAGGACAGATGCCAAGACGGCGAAATAAGTCGCCCAACGCATGTTCCACGCTCCTGTGGATTGATTTTTTCTTCAGGACACACAAAACAAATGTGGGAGCGGGCTTGCTCGCGAAGAGGCCATCACATCCAACATCAATGTTGGCTGATACACCGCCTTCGCGAGCAAGCCCGCTCCCACAAGGGATCTGCGTCGTTCGGGAGGCCTGCTATCCGGCAGGCCTCCCTCACGAGCTTACAGCTTGATCCAGGTCGCCTTCAGCTCGGTGTACTTGTCGAACGCGTGCAGGGACTTGTCACGACCGTTGCCGGACTGCTTGAAGCCACCGAACGGAGCGGTCATGTCGCCGCCATCGTACTGGTTGACCCACACGCTACCGGCACGCAGTGCGCGGGCGGTGAGGTGAGCCTTGGAAATGTCGGCAGTCCAGACCGCAGCAGCCAGGCCGTACGGCGTGTCGTTGGCGATCGCGATGGCCTCTTCGGCGCTGTCGAATGCGATAACCGACAGTACCGGGCCGAAGATTTCTTCCTGGGCGATTTTCATCGCATTGCTCACACCGTCGAAAATCGTCGGCTCAACGTAAGTGCCGCCAGTTTCCTGGAGGGTACGTTTGCCACCGGCCACCAGCTTGGCGCCGTCGGCATGGCCGGACTCGATGTAGGACAACACGGTGTTCATCTGCTGGGTATCGACCAGCGCGCCAACATTGGTCTCTGGATCCAGCGGGTTACCCGGCTTCCAGGTTTTCAGCGCCTCGATCACCAGCGGCAGGAATTTATCCTTGATCGAACGCTCCACCAGCAGACGCGAACCGGCGGTGCAGACTTCGCCCTGGTTGAAGGCGATGGCGCCAGCAGCGGCTTCGGCAGCTTCCTGCAGGTTCGGCGCATCGGCGAAGACAATGTTCGGGCTCTTGCCGCCGGCTTCGAGCCAGACGCGTTTCATGTTCGACTCGCCAGAGTAGATCAGCAATTGCTTGGCGATTTTGGTAGAACCGGTGAACACCAGAGTGTCGACGTCGTTGTGCAGGGCCAGAGCCTTGCCGACGGTGTGGCCGTAACCTGGCAGCACGTTCAGCACGCCTTTCGGAATGCCGGCTTCGACGGCCAGAGCAGCGATGCGGATGGCAGTCAGTGGCGATTTTTCCGACGGCTTGAGGATCACCGAGTTACCGGTGGACAGCGCCGGGCCCAGTTTCCAGCACGCCATCATCAGCGGGAAGTTCCACGGCACGATGGCCCCGACCACGCCGACCGGCTCACGAGTCACCAGACCCAACTGATCGTGCGGGGTGGCGGCGACTTCGTCGTAGATCTTGTCGATGGCTTCGCCGCTCCAGCTCAGGGCTTGCGCCGCGCCAGGGACGTCGATGTACAGGGAGTCGCTGATCGGCTTGCCCATGTCCAGGGTTTCAAGCAGCGCCAGCTCTTCGGCGTGCTGTTTGAGCAGGCCGGCGAAACGGATCATGGTGGCTTTGCGCTTGGTCGGCGCCAGGCGCGACCAGACACCGGAATTGAACGTGGCGCGGGCGTTTTCCACAGCGCGCTGGGCATCGGCGGCGTCACAGCTGGCAATCCTGCCCAACAGACGGCCATCGACCGGGCTAATGCACTCGAAGGTCTCGGCGGAAACGGCGTCGGTGTATTCGCCATTGATATAGGCGCGGCCTTCGATTTTCAGATCGCGGGCACGTTGTTCCCAGTCGGCACGGGTCAGGGTGGTCATGCGAGTGTCCTCCTCTTATTGATACGACACCCGCGTTCTTCGCGGGCGCTGTCAGGAATTCTGCCCGGCCAGCCTGCTTTTCGGCCGAAGGCATCCACCACCCTAAACCAGCCGCACATGAAGTTTCAATATATTTGACACAACGCCGGCAAACGGCCTTGCGATGTTCATTTTAATAAACATAGACTTTGGGCTCATCAACCAACCGCGCCGCAATCACGGGGAGATAACAACAATGAACATCCAGAACGTCGTCGACTTCAGCCAGGCCACCACCGCCGCCGAGCGCTACCGCCCGGATCCGGCCAAAGTGCTCAAGGGCGACCCGGAACAAGCGGTGTACAACCACTACAACAGCCCTTGCGGTCAGTTGAATGCTGGCGTGTGGGAAGGTGAAGTCGGACAGTGGACGGTGAATTTCACCGAGCACGAGTACTGCGAGATCCAACAGGGAGTTTCGGTGCTGCGTGACAGCGACGGCAATGCCAAGACCCTGCGCGCAGGCGATCGCTTTGTGATCCCGGCAGGTTTTCGCGGCACCTGGGAAGTGCTGGAGCCGTGCCGCAAGATCTACGTAGCGTTTGAACAGAAGTCTTGAGCCCACCTCGAAACAGTCGCTGACATTCTGCCGCTGGCCCCGGGCAGCGGCACCGGGTAAGACTTGCTGACAGGTGCCCCGTATTTCATTTTGTCGGGCCGGTAACGCACAGGACGTGCAGCTTCCGACGACGTGGGCGCCCAACCAACAGTCATGCAAGGAGGCAACATGCCAGTCTTACCCGATCAATGCGATCTCGCCATCGCCCAATACACCATCGGCCAGAAATGCACACCGGAACTGCTTGAAGAGGTTCGCGCCCTGGCCAATGGCGCGCCAGTGCGAGCCACTGGACCAAAGTACCCTTCGAGCTGGGACCTGCGCCCGCAACGCATCAACCTGCACACCGATGCCGACAGGATAATCGTCAGCATCAACTGCGGCTGATCCGTTTCGGCGCTGACAAGGCACCCGATTCCCGCGTAACAAAAAAGGCCCGTATCTCGCGATACGGGCCTTTTTCGTAAGAGAGAAAAATCAATTACTTGATTTTGCCTTCTTTGTAGATCACGTGCTTGCGAACAACCGGATCATATTTCTTGATCTCGATTTTGTCCGGGGTAGTACGCTTGTTCTTGTCGGTAGTGTAGAAGTGACCAGTACCGGCGCTCGAAATCAAACGAATCAATTCACGCATGATTAGCTCCCTTAAACCTTGCCATCGCGGCGAAGTTCGGCCAGCACGACAGTGATGCCACGCTTGTCGATGATACGCATGCCTTTGGCAGATACGCGCAGACGCACAAAACGTTTCTCTTCTTCAACCCAGAAGCGGTGATGCTGCAGGTTCGGCAGGAAACGACGACGGGTTTTGTTGTTTGCGTGGGAAATGTTATTCCCGGTTACCGGACCCTTACCGGTAACTTGACATACTCTAGACATGCCTCAGCCCTCTAAAACCACATGCCCAACCCGGCATGGGTTGGCCGCTTAATCTCTCAGTCATTTGGCGCCAGGCGCCGCGTTTCTTTAGAGGTCTTACCGGCTACACCTACAGTGAAGGAACCGGGCCCCTAGAAAAGAGCGCTGCTTTATACCAGAAAGACTGGAGAGCAACAACATTCAGTGTGCGTTGAATTCACAAAATCCCCGTTTTCCGGGCTCCGAGCGCTTTGGACAAAGGCTATCGCCGATGGCGACCGCTCGTCGCAGAGAATCGGACATTGGACCAACCAAGGAGGTTTCTCAACCGCTGCACAGCAAAATCAGTCGCCTATAGTCCTCTCAAAATGAAAAAGGGGATAGTCATTTGCAAAAGACCCCACTAGGGTAAGTCTTTTCCAGACTGCACTTGCAGATGGGCCTTCGATCTGTAAAGGAAGCCGACCATGCGCCTCGCTGCCCTACCGCTGTTGCTCGCCCCGCTTCTGTTGAGCCCACAAGCCTTTGCCGCCGCCCTGAGCGTCTGCACCGAGGCCAGCCCTGAAGGGTTCGATGTGGTGCAGTACAACTCGTTGACCACCACCAACGCCTCGGCCGACGTGCTGATGAACCGCCTGGTGGATTTCGACACAGCCAGTGGCAAAGTGGTCGCCAGTCTCGCCGACAGCTGGGAAGTCAGCCCTGACGGCTTGATCTACGTCTTCAAGTTGCACCCACAGGTAAAATTCCATCGCACCGAGTACTTCACCCCAACGCGCGACCTGAACGCTGAAGACGTGATTTTCAGCTTCGACCGCATGCTCGACCCGGCCAATGCGTGGCACAAAGTCGCCCAGAGCGGCTTCCCGCATGCGCAATCGATGCAGTTGCCGGCGCTGATCAAGAAAATCGACGCCCTCGACCCACAGACCGTGCGCTTCACCCTCGACCACGCGGATTCGACCTTCCTGGCGACCCTGAGCATGGGCTTCGCTTCGATCTATTCGGCCGAGTACGCCGACAAGCTGATGAAGGCCGGCACGCCTGAAAAACTCAACAGCCAGCCGATCGGCACGGGCCCGTTCGTATTCACGCGCTTCCAGAAGGATGCCTCGGTTCGCTATAAAGCCAACCCCGACTACTTCGGCGGCAAACCCTCTGTCGATCCGCTGATTTTTGCCATCACACCGGACGCCAACGTCCGCTTGCAGAAATTGCGTCGCAATGAATGCCAGATCGCCCTGTCGCCCAAACCCCTGGACGTACAGGAAGCGCTGAAAGAGCCGACCCTGAAAGTCGAAAAGACTGACGCGTTCATGACCGCATTCGTCGGCATCAACAGCCAGCATCCACCGCTGGACAAGCCAGAAGTGCGTCAGGCCATCAACCTCGCCTTCGACAAGGCCAATTACATCAAAGCCGTGTTCGAAGACACCGCCGAAGCGGCCAATGGACCATATCCGCCGAACACCTGGAGCTATGCGAAAAGCCTTCCGGGGTATCCGCATGACGTCGAGAAGGCCAAGGCGCTGATGGCCAAGGCCGGGCTCAAGGAAGGCTTCCAGACCACCATCTGGACCCGCCCTTCCGGCAGCCTCCTCAATCCCAACCCGAGTCTCGGCGCTCAACTGCTGCAGTCCGACCTGGCGGAAGTCGGCATTCAGGCCGAAATCCGCGTGATCGAATGGGGCGAGCTGATCCGCCGCGCCAAGGCCGGTGAACACGACTTGCTGTTCATGGGCTGGGCCGGTGACAACGGCGACCCGGACAACTTCCTCACACCGCAGTTTTCCTGCGCCGCGGTCAAGTCCGGCACCAACTTCGCCCGCTACTGCAATGCGGACCTGGACAAGCTGATCAGCGCCGGCAAGACCACTGGCGAGCAAGGCGTGCGCACCAAGCTCTACGAACAGGCGCAGACGCAGATCCAGCAACAGGCGCTGTGGTTGCCCCTGGCCCACCCGACGGCCTTCGCGCTGACGCGCAAGGATGTCGAGGGGTATTCGGTCAGCCCGTTCGGGCGGCAGGATTATTCCAAGGTCAACCTCAAGTAATCAGACACAACACAAAATCTGTGGGAGCGGGCTTGCCCGCGATAGCGGACTTTCAGACAACATTTGTGCTGAATGTACCGCCGTCATCGCGGGCAAGCCCGCTCCCACAGGGTTTTGCATTCTCCTGCCGGATCTACATCCACCCATACTCAGCCATCGACAGCGGATCGCCATCGCCAATGATGAAATGGTCGAGCACCCGCACATCAATCAATTCCAGCGCCTCTTGCAGACGCTTGGTCAGCACCCGGTCGGACTGACTGGGGTTACTGTTGCCCGAAGGATGGTTGTGACAGAGGATCAATGCCGCTGCGTTGTTGGCCAAGGCGCGCTTGACCACCTCTCGCGGATGAACGCTGGTGTTGTCGATGGAGCCGCGAAACAGCGTCTCAAACGCCAGTACCTGATGCCTGGAATCAAGAAAAAGGCAACCAAACACCTCGTGTGGCTCGTGGCGCAGCATTGATTTCAGGTAGTCGCGAACCGCTTGCGGACTCTCAAGTGCCGGTTTCTGACGCGCCCGCTCGGCCAGGTGGCGCCTGCTCATTTCTTGCGCAGCCTGCAACTGTGCAAATTTCGCCGGCCCCAGCCCCAACTGCTTACTGAACGCTTCCTGATCGGCTTCTAGCAGCAAACGCAGGCTGCCAAACTGATTCAACAGGTGTCGTGCCAAATCCACGGCGCTTTTACCGACCACGCCCGTCCTTAAAAATATCGCCAGCAATTCGGCGTCCGAAAGGCTCCCCGAGCCCTGTTCAAGCAACCTCTCCCGCGGCCGTTCCGCCGCCGGCCAATCGCGAATACTCATAACACCTCCCTGTCTGTGGGCGCCGCTGTTCCGTAGCGGTCGCTGTGATATCGTAGCCCATCTTTTTTGCGGGCGAATTCACCCTGGGGAGGGGGTTTCGCCACGTATGTCACCAACGAATTGAAAGGCAGGCCTATGCAGCGGCTGTATCGGAAACGCATTGTTCTGGGCGTCGGCGGCGGTATCGCTGCCTACAAGAGCGCCGACCTGGTTCGCCGCCTGATCGACCAGGGCGCCGAAGTGCGCGTGGTCATGACCCGTGGCGGCGCAGAGTTCATCACCCCGTTGACCATGCAGGCCCTGTCCGGGCACCCGGTCCATCTGGACCTGCTGGACCCGGCGGCCGAAGCGGCCATGGGCCACATCGAACTGGCGAAATGGGCCGACCTGGTGCTGATCGCCCCCGCCACGGCGGATCTGATTGCCCGCCTGGCCCAAGGCATTGCCGATGACCTGCTGACCACGCTGGTGCTGGCCACCGACGCGGTGGTCGCCGTTGCCCCGGCCATGAACCAGGCCATGTGGCGCGATCCGGCGACCCAGGCCAACCTGCAAACCCTCGAGAGCCGCGACATCAAGGTGTTCGGCCCGGCCTCCGGCAGCCAGGCCTGCGGCGACGTCGGCCTGGGGCGCATGCTCGAAGCCCTTGAACTGGCTCAGTGCGCCGCTGACTGCTTCCAGCGCCAGGCCCTGACCGGCAAGCACGTACTGATCACTGCCGGCCCGACCCAGGAAAACATCGACCCGGTGCGCTACATCACCAACCACAGCTCCGGGAAAATGGGCTTTGCCCTGGCCGAAGCCGCCGTGGAAGCCGGTGCCCGCGTGACCCTGATCACCGGCCCCGTGCACTTGCCGACCCCGGATCGCGTCACCCGCATCGACGTGGTCAGTGCCCGCGACATGCTCGCCGCCTGCGAAGCAGCCATCCCTTGCGACCTGTTCATCGCCTCGGCAGCTGTCGCGGACTACCGGCCGGAAGTCGTCGCCCCACAGAAACTCAAGAAAGATCCTACGAACGGCGACGGCTTGTTGCTACAGATGGTGCGTAACCCGGACATCCTGGCCACCATCGCCACCCGCCCCGACCGCCCGTTCAGTGTCGGCTTCGCCGCCGAGACCGAACACCTGCTCGATTACGCTGCGCGCAAGTTGAAAGACAAGAACCTCGATTTGATCGTCGCCAACGACGTCGCCAACCCGAGCATTGGCTTCAACAGCGAAGAAAACGCCTGCAGCGTCATCGATCGTGAGCTTCACGCCACACTTTTCGCCCAGACCAGCAAGAGCAAGATTGCTCGCCAGCTGATCACTTTCATCGCCGAACGTCTGAACCAGGTTTAATTTACATGCACGCTTTGCAAGCCAAGATCCTCGACCCCCGCATCGGTACCGAATTCCCGCTGCCGCAATACGCCACACCGGGCTCCGCCGGCCTCGACCTGCGCGCCATGCTGGAGCAGGACACCGTGATCAAGCCGGGTGAAACCGTGCTGATCCCTACCGGCCTGTCGGTCTACATCGGTGACCCGAACCTGGCGGCGCTGATTCTGCCGCGCTCGGGGATGGGCCATAAGCACGGCATCGTGCTGGGCAATCTGGTCGGCCTGATCGATTCCGACTACCAGGGCCCGCTGATGGTCTCCTGCTGGAACCGTGGCCAGACCGAATTCACCATGCCGGTCGGTGAGCGCCTGGCGCAACTGGTGCTGGTGCCGGTGGTACAGGCTCACTTCGAGATGGTTGAAGAGTTTGTTGAAACCGAGCGCGGCACTGGCGGTTTCGGCCATACCGGTACCCGCTGATAGAGATTCATCGTGGCGAGGGAGCAAGCTCTCTCGCCACAAAATTCAAATTGTCATCTGCAACGTTTAGCACCGAAAATCAAGGCATTGCCCGGCCAAACCCCTGCCATCAGGGGCGTCATGGCCCTTTCACACCACGAACTCTCTGTGGAAAACGCCGTCATACCCTTCAGTTTGAGCCTGTCGCCGAATGACTCGGCGGCCTGTCCAGCCACTTTCGAGATGGAGCATTTCCACAGATGAACACCCCGGCCAAAATTGCACCCAAGTTCCCTGACAGCATCTTCCGCGCCTACGATATCCGCGGCACCGTCCCGGAATTCCTGAACGCCGAGACCGCTTACTGGATTGGCCGCGCCGTCGGCTCCCAAAGCCTGGCCCAGGGCGAGCCAAATGTGTCCGTCGGTCGCGACGGTCGCTTGTCCGGTCCGGAGCTGGTCGCGCAATTGATCAAAGGCATCGCCGACAGCGGCTGCCACGTCAGCGATGTCGGCCTGGTCCCGACGCCGGCGCTGTACTACGCCGCCAACGTGCTGGCCGGCAAATCCGGTGTGATGCTCACCGGCAGCCACAACCCGTCGAACTACAACGGCTTCAAGATCGTCATTGCCGGCGATACCCTGGCCAACGAACAGATCCAGGCCCTGCACGACCGCCTCAAGACCAATGACCTGAGCAGCGGCCAGGGCACCATCACCCGGGTCGAAATCCTCGAGCGCTACACCACCGAAATCGTCCAGGACATCAAGCTGGCCCGTCGCCTGAAAGTGGTTGTCGACTGCGGCAACGGCGCGGCCGGCGTGATTGCCCCGCAGCTGATCGAAGCGCTGAACTGCGAAGTCATCCCGCTGTTCTGCGAAGTCGACGGCAACTTCCCGAACCACCACCCGGACCCGGGCAAGCCTGAAAACCTCGTCGACCTGATCGCCAAGGTGAAGGAAACCAACGCCGACATCGGCCTGGCCTTCGACGGCGACGGCGACCGCGTCGGCGTGGTGACCAACACCGGCAGCATCGTCTATCCGGACCGCCTGCTGATGCTGTTCGCCCGCGACGTCGTGGCGCGCAACCCGGGCGCCGAGATCATCTTCGACGTCAAATGCACCCGGCGCCTGATCCCGCTGATCAAGGAGTACGGCGGTCGGTCGTTAATGTGGAAGACCGGTCACTCGTTGATCAAGAAGAAAATGAAACAATCCGGCGCCCTGCTGGCTGGCGAAATGAGCGGGCACATCTTCTTCAAGGAGCGCTGGTTCGGTTTCGACGACGGCATCTACAGCGCCGCGCGGTTGCTGGAGATCCTCAGCAAGGAAAAATCCTCGGCGGAAGAGCTGTTCGCAACCTTCCCGAACGATATTTCTACGCCGGAAATCAATATCCATGTGACCGAAGAGAGCAAATTCAGCATCATTGATGCACTGCACGACGCACAGTGGGGCGCAGGCGCCGACCTGACCACCATTGACGGCGTGCGAGTCGACTACGCCAAAGGCTGGGGCCTGGTACGCGCATCCAACACCACACCGGTGCTGGTGCTGCGTTTCGAGGCCGATGACGAGGCTGAATTGCAGCGCATCAAGGACGTTTTCAAAGTCCAGTTGAAGCGCGTTGCACCTGATCTCCAACTACCGTTCTGATTCACCCGGAGCCCTGAATGACCCTCGAACGCGAAGCCGCCGCCAACACCGCCAAGGTCCTGTCCGAAGCGTTGCCTTATATCCGCCGATACGTCGGCAAGACACTGGTGATCAAATACGGCGGCAACGCGATGGAAAGCGAGGAGCTGAAAACCGGCTTCGCCCGCGACATCGTGCTGATGAAGGCCGTGGGCATCAACCCGGTGGTGGTTCACGGCGGCGGCCCGCAAATCGGTGACCTGCTCAAGCGTCTGTCGATCGAGAGTCATTTCGTCGACGGCATGCGCGTCACCGACGCCGCAACCATGGACGTGGTGGAAATGGTCCTCGGCGGCCAGGTCAACAAGGACATCGTCAACCTGATCAACCGTCACGGCGGCAGCGCCATCGGCCTGACCGGTAAAGACGCCGAGCTGATTCGTGCGAAGAAGCTCACCGTCACCCGCCAGACCCCGGAAATGACCACCCCGGAAATCATCGACATCGGCCATGTGGGCGAAGTGGTGGGGATCAATACCGACTTGCTGAACCTGCTGGTCAAAGGCGATTTCATCCCGGTTATCGCGCCCATCGGCGTCGGCGCCAACGGTGAGTCGTACAACATCAACGCTGACCTGGTGGCCGGTAAAGTCGCCGAGGCGTTGAAGGCCGAGAAGCTGATGCTGCTGACCAACATTGCCGGCCTGATGGACAAGTCGGGCAAGGTCCTGACCGGTCTGACGACTCAACAGGTCGACGAACTGATCGCCGACGGCACCATCTACGGCGGCATGCTGCCGAAGATCCGCTGCGCACTGGAAGCGGTCCAGGGCGGCGTGGGCAGCTCGCTGATCATCGACGGTCGTGTGCCGAACGCGATCCTGCTGGAAATCTTCACCGATACCGGCGTGGGCACCCTGATCAGCAATCGCAAGCGTCCTTAAGCGATAGCGCAAACAAAAAGACCCCGCTCGGCCTGGCTGAGCGGGGTCTTTTTTGCCTGCAATTCCTGTAGAAAACTGCTTTTTTGTGGCGAGGGAGCTTACTCCCGCTGGGCTGCGTAGCAGACCCAAGATCTTATGAGCGCTGCGCACTCAAGCGGGAGCAAGCTCCCTCGCCACAAAAGCCCGATCCAACAGGGGAATTGCGGTCAAACGCCGAACTGGGCGCGGTAGGCTTCGACGGCTGGCAGGTGCTGCTTGAGCTGCGGATCATCCGCCAGGAATTCCAGCACCTGGTTCAGCGAAACGATACTGATGACCGGAATGCCGAAGTCGCGCTCGACTTCCTGGATCGCCGACAACTCGCCATTGCCGCGCTCCTGACGGTTGAGGGCGATCAGCACGCCAGCGGCCTTGGCGCCGTCCTGGGAAGCGATGATCTGCATCACCTCACGGATGGCTGTACCGGCGGTGATCACGTCGTCGATGATCAGCACTTCGCCGGTCAAAGGAGCGCCGACCAGGCTGCCGCCTTCGCCGTGGGCCTTGGCTTCCTTGCGGTTGAAACACCATGGCAAGTCACGGTTGTGGTGCTCGGCCAGGGCCACGGCCGTAGTCGCCGCCAACGGGATGCCCTTGTAGGCAGGGCCAAACAGCACGTCGAACGCAATGCCGCTCTCGGCAATGGCAGCGGCGTAGAAACGACCCAGCTGCGCCAGCGCCGAACCCGAGTTGAACAGCCCGGCATTGAAGAAGTAAGGACTGGTGCGCCCGGACTTCAGGGTGAACTCACCGAAGCGCAAAACGCCGCGATCGATGGCAAAACGGATGAAATCGCGCTGATACGCTTGCATGAAAAAACCCCAAATACCACGGATTTAGCTAATTAGCTTGACGCCGTGTATCATACACGCACGCGATTTTTGGGGCCATTTATGCGGATCATCAGTGTGAACGTCAATGGTATTCAGGCTGCAGTCGAGCGTGGTTTGCTCAGTTGGCTGCAGGCACAGAATGCCGACGTCATCTGCCTGCAGGACACCCGCGCCTCCGCCTTTGAACTGGACGATCCAGCCTTCCAACTGGATGGATACTTCCTTTATGCCTGCGATGCCGAAGTCCCCGCCCAAGGTGGCGTGGCTTTGTATTCGCGGCTGCAACCGAAGGCTGTCATCAGCGGTCTCGGTTTCGAGACGGCCGACCGCTACGGGCGCTACCTGCAAGCCGATTTCGACAAGGTCAGCATCGCGACCTTGCTGCTTCCTTCGGGGCAGAACGGCGATGAAGACTTGAACCAGAAGTTCAAGCTAATGGACGACTTCGCCCGTTATCTGGATAAACAGCGGCGCAAACGTCGCGAGTACATCTATTGTGGCTCGCTGTACGTGGCGCAACAGAAGCTGGATATCAAGAACTGGCGCGATAGCCAGCAATCTCCGGGTTTCCTGGCGCCTGAACGTGCCTGGATGGACGAGATTGTCGGCAACATGGGCTATGTCGACGCCTTGCGCGAAGTCAGCCGCGAAGGCGACCAGTACAGCTGGTGGCCGGATAACGAACAGGCGGAGATGCTCAACCTCGGTTGGCGCTTCGACTACCAACTGCTGACCCCGGGCCTGCGCCGCTTCGTACGCAGTGCACGTCTGCCACGCCAGCCGCGGTTCTCGCAACACGCGCCGCTGATCGTGGACTACGACTGGACGCTGACCATCTGAGGCGTCGTTTCGCAGACGCCCAGGCCGGTCAAAAAAAATGCCCGTATCGCAAGATACGGGCATTTTTTATGGGGCAAGCCGGCTGAACTTCAGACAGCGACGAAAAATGGCAGCGCCAGGAACAACTTGATCACGATGACGTTAATGATATCGATGAAGAATGCGCCCACCATTGGCACCACCAGAAACGCAATCTGCGAAGGTCCGTAGCGTTGTGTCACGGCCTGCATATTAGCGATGGCAGTTGGCGTGGCACCCAGCCCGAAACCGCAATGTCCTGCCGCCAGTACTGCCGCATCGTAGTTGCTCCCCATTATTCTGAATGTCACGAATATCGCAAACAGCGCCATGACGACTGTTTGCACAGCCAGAATGATAAAGATCGGTAAAGCCAGCGATGCCAGGTCCCATAGTTTGAGGGACATCAGGGCAATTGCCAGGAACAGCGACAAGCTCACATTCCCCAGTACCGAGACTTCGCGCTCAAACACCTGATACAAGCCAAGTGCCGAAAGCCCGTTGCGCAGAACAACACCGACGAACAACACACAAACGAAAGTCGGCAACTCGAACGCACTGCCGAGCAACAGCCCATTGAGAAGATTACCTGCCAGCAAGCTGACGGCGATCAGCGCGAGTGTCTCGATAAACGAGAAGGGCGTGATCGAGCGTTCCTTGTTCGGTTGCTCAAAGCCCTTTGGCGCGCGCGGCTTCGCTTGCTCAACGCAACCGGGTACCTGTACTCGCTTGATCAGCAAGCGGGCGACCGGCCCACCAATCAGACCGCCCAGCACCAGGCCGAAGGTCGCAGAGGCCATCGCAAGCTCGGAAGCCGAAGCCAGGCCGTATTTCTCACTGAATGTCGCGCTCCAGGCAGCGCCCGTGCCGTGACCACCCGCCAGGGTCACCGAGCCTGTCAGCAAGCCCATCAGAGGATCAAGCCCCAGCAGGCTGGCAAGACCGATGCCCATGGCATTCTGAACCAGCAGAAGCCCGGTGACCGCAAAAATGAAAATCCCCACGACGCGCCCGCCCTTCTTCAGGCTGGCGAAGTCGGCGCTCAAGCCAATGGTGGCGAAAAACGCCAGCATCAAGGGGGTCTGCAACGAAGTGTCGAACCGGACTTGAACATCGAAGCTGCGCAAGGCCAGGAGAACCAGGGCAACCACCAGACCACCCGCTACAGGCTCGGGGATATTGTAGGCGCGTAAAAAACCGACACGCGTGACAAGCCCGCGACCCAATAACAGCACCAGGGAGGCGGCGACTAATGTTCCATAAAAATCGAGCTGAATCATTTTGCACTTATTCTTGGATATATATTCAGGGGCGAACTTTTTACCTGGACACGCCTCTTGAACAGGTTGAATTTCTCAACACTGATTGATGGTGAATTCAAGGACCTTCAATGGTCTGAATATATCAAAATATTTCTTGAAATATTTCGTGGTGGCAACTTTATCAATCACCCTGACTTATTGCCAAGCATAAGGGCAATATCGACACTTTACAGTTGTGACTAAAAATGTATTAACTCGGCAGTACTTGCCGTAATAGCTGTTACAACTAGCAAATATAAATTACAACTTGAAACATTTATTTGATGTGACAAACGAAAATGCCCCGAATTATCGGGGCATTTTCTATTAACTTGGCTGAGCTGCTTCTGCTTTGCTTCTGTGGGTGCGAGCAGGCTCGCTCCTACAAGTGAAGATTGTTCGTTATTTGATTAGTCGCCAGGTAAACGGGTACCGGTAAGGAAAACCCTCGTTGGCCTTCACGCCAGCGATGATGGTCAGGACCAGCGCGCCGATAGCGATCAGCCCGAACAGAAAGAAGCCGAGAATCACCACCATCAGCAGGAAGCAGATGGCCGAGGCAATGGCAACGGTGATCTGGAAGTTCAATGCCTCTTTGCCCTGGGCATCGATGAACGGGTCTATCTCGCGCTTCATTTGCCAGAGAATCAGCGGGCCGATCAGCGTGCCGAACGGAATCCAGATCCCCAGCAAGGCGGACAGGTGACAGAACATCGCCCACTGACGCACCTCCTGGCTCGGCGTGGGCAGCGGCAGTTGTTCGTCACTCATGATGCCCTCCTTGCCTGGAGCGGTCCGGTCAGTCGGCCAATGCGGCCTTTTGCAGTTCGAAGATCTCGTTCATGCCTTTCTTCGCCAGCTCAAGCATGGCGTTCAACTCTTCAGGCTGGAACGGCGCGCCTTCGGCAGTACCCTGGACTTCGATGAAACCGCCGGCACTGGTCATCACCACGTTCAGGTCGGTTTCGGCCGCCGAGTCTTCCAGGTAGTCGAGGTCGAGCACAGGCTCGCCCTTGTACATGCCCACGGAAACAGCAGCGATCATCTGCTTGACCGGATCGCCGCCTTTCAGGCCGCCACGCTTCTTGATCACTTTCAAGGCATCGATCAGCGCGACCATGGAGCCGGTGATCGATGCCGTACGGGTGCCACCGTCTGCCTGGATCACGTCGCAGTCGACGTACAGGGTGACGTCGCCCAGCTTGGTCATGTCCAGCGCAGCGCGCAGGGAGCGGCCGATCAGACGCTGGATTTCCAGGGTACGGCCGCCTTGCTTGCCACGGCTGGCTTCACGCTGGTTACGCTCGCCGGTGGCACGTGGCAGCATGCCGTACTCGGCGGTCAGCCAGCCCTGGCCCTGGCCTTTCAGGAAACGCGGTACGCCCGGTTCAACGCTGACGGTGCAGATGACCTTGGTATCACCGAACTCGACCAGCACAGAACCCTCGGCGTGTTTGGTGTAGTTGCGGGTGATGCGGATCGAGCGGAGCTGATCGGCAGCGCGACCACTTGGACGTATCATAGGGAATACCTGTACTGGGGACGGAAAACTGCGGAGCATTATAGAGCCGACGGCCGCCCCTGGGCACTTCTAAAAAAATCCGCCGACGACCGAAGGCTCTGCACTGCACGCCGGCACAGGCCTGCCGCTCTTTGTCACACCCTGTGTTTGGGCGCATCCGCGCCACTGCGCTACAATCCTGCGCCTTTGCTGCCAGTCGGCTTTAATTCATTGATATCGGATTCCCGGAACCACGGTTCTGCGCCGATCTGCCTTGCGAGGTACCGCCATGGTGCACAGCATGACCGCCTTCGCCCGCGTCGAAAAAGCCGGCGTCCAGGGCACCCTGAGCTGGGAACTGCGGTCGGTCAACAGCCGCTACCTGGAACCCCACCTGCGCCTGCCGGAGTCCTTTCGCGACCTGGAAGGCGCGGTACGTGAAGCCCTGCGCCAAGGCGTATCGCGGGGCAAGCTCGAATGCACCCTGCGCTTCACCGAAGAAAACACCGGCAAAGCGCTGCAGATTGATCAGGAGCGCGCCGCGCAACTGGTCGCCGCCGCCGAGACCATCGCCGGCCTGATCAATAACCCGGCCGCACTGAACCCGCTGGAAGTCCTGGCCTGGCCCGGCGTACTGGTGGGCGACGCCACCGACCCGCAAGCCTTGAACGCCGAAGCGCTGGCACTGTTCAACCAGGGCCTCAAGGAACTCAAGGCCGGCCGCGAGCGCGAAGGTGCGGAGCTGGCACGGCTGATCAACGAGCGCCTGACCTCCATCGAAGAAGACGTGGTGACCCTGCGCGAATTGGTCCCGCAGATGCTCGCCACCCAGCGCCAGAAAGTCCTCGACCGTTTCGCCGACATGAAGGCCGAGATGGACCCGCAGCGCCTGGAGCAGGAAATGGTCATGCTCGCGCAAAAAAGCGACGTCGCCGAAGAACTGGATCGCCTGAGCACTCACATCATCGAAGTTCGCCGGGTACTCAAATCCGGCGGCGCTGCCGGTCGGCGCCTGGACTTCCTGATGCAGGAGCTCAACCGCGAAGCCAACACACTGGGCTCCAAAGCCTTCGACCCGCGCAGCACCCAGGCTGCGGTCAACCTCAAGGTGTTGATCGAGCAGATGCGCGAACAAGTGCAGAATATTGAGTAAGGCTACCCCGACATGACCCACAGCACTGGCACCCTTTACATCATTTCCGCCCCTTCGGGCGCGGGCAAGAGCAGCCTGGTCAAGGCCCTGACCGATGCCGATCCCGAGATCCGCGTCTCGGTCTCCCACACCACCCGCGCCATGCGCCCGGGTGAAGTGAATGGCGTGAACTATCACTTCGTCGACCGCAGCGAGTTCGTGAAGATGATCGAGCACGGCGATTTCCTCGAGCGCGCCGAAGTGTTCGGCAATCTCTATGGCACTTCGCAAAGCCACCTGCAGCAGACCCTGGACGAAGGCCACGACCTGATCCTGGAAATCGACTGGCAAGGTGCCGAGCAAGTGCGCAAGCTGATGCCGCAGGCTCGCTCGATCTTCATCCTGCCGCCGTCACTGCAGGCCTTGCACCAGCGCCTGACCAACCGTGGCCAGGACAGCGACGAGATCATTGACGGCCGCATGCGCGAAGCCGTCAGCGAAATGAGCCATTACGTCGACTACGATTACCTGATCATCAACGACGATTTCGCCCACGCACTGCACGATCTGAAGGCGATTTTCCGCGCCAATCAGCTGATTCAGAAGCGTCAGCAGCAGCGTCACGGCAAATTACTGGCTGAATTGCTCGGTTAATCAGCTCTTCCCAAAACCGCTGCAAGGGCTTTACATTGGCACTTGCAGCGCGTTGAAGGGCTTGGTCAAAAAATCAGCGCTTCCCTATTCGCTGGTGATTTTTTAAACTGTTGAGTCCGCTCGCCCATCCGGGCAGCGCGCATATTGCATTTGCTACGAGGAAGACCATGGCCCGCGTAACCGTTGAAGACTGCCTAGAACACGTGGATAACCGCTTTGAGCTGGTCATGCTCTCTACCAAGCGTGCCCGTCAACTGGCCACCGGCGGCAAAGAGCCGAAAGTAGCATGGGAAAACGACAAGCCTACCGTCGTCGCCCTGCGCGAAATCGCTGAAGGCCTGATCGACTACGCAGCTATCGCCGAAGCCGAAATCGTTGAAGATGAACCGCTTTTTGCTGCATTCGAGGACGAGTCCAACGAGGCCGTCTAAGCCTATGCCTGGTCGACGTAGCACGGCGCGGGATCACAGCTTACGGCAGGAGACATCATGCCGAGCATAGACGCCCTCGCCGATCGCTTATCGACCTACCTCGGCAAGGACCAGGTCAACCTGGTCCGCCGAGCGTATTTCTACGCCGAACAAGCCCACGACGGCCAACGCCGTCGTAGCGGCGAGGCGTACGTCACGCACCCACTCGCGGTGGCGAATATTCTTGCCGACATGCACATGGACCATCAGAGCCTGATGGCCGCGATGCTGCATGACGTGATCGAAGACACCGGTATTGCCAAGGAAGCGCTGCAAGCGCAGTTCGGCGAGACCGTGGCCGAACTGGTCGACGGGGTCAGCAAACTGACCCAGATGAACTTCGAGACCAAGGCCGAGGCACAAGCCGAAAACTTCCAGAAGATGGCCATGGCCATGGCCCGCGACATTCGCGTGATCCTGGTCAAGCTGGCCGACCGCCTGCACAACATGCGCACCCTGGAAGTGCTGTCCGGTGAAAAACGTCGGCGCATCGCCAAGGAAACCCTGGAAATCTATGCGCCCATCGCCAACCGGCTGGGCATGCACGCCATCCGCATAGAATTCGAAGACCTCGGCTTCAAGGCCATGCACCCGATGCGTTCCGCGCGGATCTACCAAGCCGTCAAACGCGCCCGGGGCAACCGCAAGGAAATCGTCAACAAGATCGAAGAGTCCTTAAGCCACTGCCTGGCCATCGACGGCATCCAGGGTGAGGTCAGCGGTCGCCAGAAACACCTCTACGGCATCTACAAGAAAATGCGCGGCAAGCGTCGGGCCTTCAACGAGATCATGGACGTCTACGCGTTCCGGATCATCGTCGACAAGGTCGATACCTGCTACCGCGTGCTGGGTGCTGTACATAACTTGTACAAACCGTTGCCGGGGCGCTTCAAGGATTACATCGCGATCCCCAAGGCCAATGGCTACCAGTCGCTGCACACCACGCTGTTCGGCATGCACGGTGTTCCGATCGAGATCCAGATCCGCACCCGTGAAATGGAAGAGATGGCCAACAACGGCATCGCCGCCCATTGGCTGTACAAATCCAGCGGCGACGAGCAGCCCAAAGGCACCCATGCCCGCGCCCGCCAGTGGGTCAAGGGCGTGCTGGAAATGCAGCAACGCGCCGGCAACTCGCTGGAATTCATCGAAAGCGTGAAGATCGACCTGTTCCCGGACGAGGTCTACGTGTTCACGCCCAAGGGCCGGATCATGGAGCTGCCCAAGGGCTCCACGGCGGTCGACTTCGCTTACGCGGTGCATACCGACGTGGGCAACAGTTGCATTGCCTGCCGGATCAACCGTCGTCTCGCACCGCTGTCCGAACCGCTGCAAAGCGGCTCCACGGTCGAGATCGTCAGCGCTCCTGGCGCACGGCCGAACCCGGCGTGGCTCAACTTCGTGGTCACCGGCAAGGCGCGCACGCACATCCGCCATGCCCTGAAGCTGCAACGCCGCTCCGAATCCATCAGCCTCGGCGAACGCCTACTGAACAAGGTCCTCAACGGATTCGACAGCGCGCTGGAGAAAATCCCGGCCGAACGCGTCAAGGCGATGCTCGTCGAGTACCGCCTCGAACTGATCGAGGATTTGCTCGAAGACATCGGCCTGGGCAATCGCATGGCCTATGTGGTGGCTCGCCGTCTGCTCGGCGAAGGCGAACAGCTGCCAAGCCCGGAAGGACCGCTGGCGATTCGCGGTACCGAAGGCCTGGTACTCAGCTACGCCAAGTGCTGCACGCCGATCCCGGGCGACCCGATTGTCGGCCACCTGTCCGCAGGCAAAGGCATGGTCGTGCACCTGGACAATTGCCGCAATATCAGCGAAATCCGCCACAACCCGGAAAAATGCATCCAGCTCTCGTGGGCCAAGGATGTCACCGGCGAATTCAACGTCGAACTGCGCGTCGAACTGGAACACCAGCGCGGACTGATCGCCCTGCTGGCCAGCAGCGTCAACGCCGCCGACGGCAACATCGAGAAAATCAGCATGGACGAACGCGATGGTCGCATCAGCGTGGTCCAGTTGGTGGTCAGCGTGCACGACCGCGTGCACCTGGCCCGCGTGATCAAAAAACTGCGCGCCTTGACCGGGGTGATCCGCATCACCCGCATGCGTGCATAGCTCGCAAACGTAGCCACCTCTTACAAGGAGTCATCAATGACCAAGACTGTTATCACCAGCGACAAGGCCCCGGCCGCCATCGGTACTTACTCCCAGGCGATCAAGGCTGGCAACACCGTCTACATGTCGGGTCAGATTCCCCTGGACCCAAAAACCATGGAGCTGGTTGAAGGCTTCGAAGCCCAGACCGTCCAGGTGTTCGAGAACCTCAAGGCCGTAGCCGAAGCAGCCGGTGGCTCGTTCAAGGACATCGTCAAGCTGAACATCTTCCTCACCGACCTGAGCCACTTCGCCAAGGTCAACGAGATCATGGGCAAGTACTTCGACCAGCCTTACCCTGCCCGCGCCGCCATCGGCGTTGCAGCCCTGCCAAAGGGTTCGCAGGTTGAAATGGATGCCATCCTGGTCATCGAGTAATGCGTACGGCGCAGCCTGGGGCTGCGCCGACTGCTCAGCTGCAAAGAAAGTTTGAAAGGATTCCACCATGCGCAATGCGCTTGCTCTCTCGCTGCTCGCCCTACTCTTGGGCGGATGTGCCAGCAACCCTGCCGATCGTGATATCAGCGGCACCTGGATCAATCAGGTGGCGATCGATGCCGCCGCCAAAGGCGTTCCCCTGCGTGAAGCGCTCCAGGCCTATGGCCCGAACCTGGAATGGGACATCAACACCAAGGCCGGCCAGGCCCGCTACACCAATGGTTTTGAAAATGTCGAAGGCAAGCTGCAGGGTGAAGAATCCGGCCTCTGGAAAGTCGATTTTTATGGCAGCTCCGGCAGTGAGCTGAAGCGCGACGGCAAACAATTGAGCCAGACCGCGACCGAAAACGAATCGGCCCAGGTCTTCGACCGGGCATTGATCCCGGTTCCGGATGGCGCACCGCTTGGCGCCAGCTTCGAACGCGCGCTGTATTCGGCCTACATGGGCGGTAGCTGGAAAGTCGTCAGCGGCCCCGGCGAAGGCGACACCGTGCAGTTCCAGGCCGACGGCCAGGTGACCGGCCTGCCGGGTACTGACCGTTATGCGCTGTGCCTGGCCGGCGACTGCGCCTCGATGAGTGGCGGCAACGACAACATGTGGCTGCAACTCAATGGCCAAGGAAACGCCTGGATCTTTGCGCGCAAGGGCAAGGAGCTGGAGATTTTCCAGACCGTGAATACGGCGCAGGCAGACGAAATGCCTTCGTTCACTCCGGGCGAGCGCAAGTGGTTGCTGGAAAAGCAGTAAGCGTCAGTTGAGAGCACCACAAAACACTGTGGGAGCGAGCTTGCTCGCGATGGCGGTACAACAGTCAACGATAATGTTGGATGTTATGGCCTCATCGCGAGCAAGCTCGCTCCCACAGTTGCTTCAGAGTGCCTGAGCGTCAGCAACGCCCTTCAAGAATCGCCGCGTAACCCTCGCGAAAACTCGGGTACTTCGGCGTCCAACCCAACGCTTTTGCCCTGGCATTGCTGCAGCGCTTGCTGCCAGTGCGCCGCACGCTTGAATCCTCGTCCCATTCGGTCACGCCCAGATACCCGCGCAACCAGCCCACCACATCGGCCAGCGCTGCCGGCTCGTCATCGACGCCGATATAGACATCCTCCAGCGCCACGCCACGCCGGTCCGCCTCAAGCAGGCACGCCATCAATCCTGCGGCATCGTCCGCATGGATCCGGTTGGTATACAACGGTGGCTCGACCGCCACGCGATAACCCCGGCGGACCTGGGTCAGCAACCACTCACGCCCCGGGCCGTAGATGCCGGTCAGTCGCACGACGCTGGCCGGGATACCACTCTTGAGCGCGATCTGCTCGGCCTCAAGCATCACACGTCCAGAATAACCGGACGCCACCGTAGACGAACGCTCATCGACCCATTCGCCATCCTGCTGCCCGTAAACACTGCTGCTGGACACAAACAACAGGCGATTGGGCACCTGACCGTAGTCGTTCAGCCACTCCAGCACATGCTCCAGCCCCTGGACATAGGCAGCACGGTAGCCGGCTTCGTCGTGATCGGTGGCTGCCGCGCAATACACCAGGTAATCCACGGCACCGATCGGCCAAGTGGCCGGGCAGTCCTTGTTGAACAAATCACCGGCAACGCCAATGACGCCCGCGGGCAGGCGTGAAACATCCCGCCGCAGACCATGAACCTCCCACCCCGCCGCCAGCAGTTGTGTGGCCAGGCGGCTGCCAACATCACCGCAGCCGGCGATCAAAACAGTAGGCGCAGACATCAGAAAACTCCCATCGCAAAGCCACAGACTAGCGCCGGCAACAGACAGGCGGCTAGCAACGCAGGAAAAAAAGAGACGCTATTACTTCTGTTAACAAGAATTAATTGCAATAATACGCCCCACTTTTGTTCTCGGCCCTTCGAGGCCTGGAAGAACATCACCCGTTTTTTCTCTCAGGTCCGGCCAGCATGACACGTAATCAACTCTCCGCTTCGCCAACCAAACGACCTCGCGCCTGGAGCGCGGTGGCCGCCCTGTTCCTCAGTCTGATGCTCGCGCCAGTCGCGGCTTTCGCCGATGTCCAGGCGCCAGCAACTCCGGCCGCCGCCGCAGCCCCTGCACCGGCTGATCACGCCGCCCCGGCCGTTGCTCCCGTCGCGACCGATCCTGCCCAGGCAGCGCCGACAGAAAATCTGGGTGAAGATGTTCCTGAAGTCCTCGAAGCCGACAACACTCTGGGCATGGCCCATGACCTGTCGCCGTGGGGCATGTACAAGAATGCCGACATCATCGTGAAAATCGTGATGATCGGCCTGGCCATCGCCTCGATCATCACCTGGACCATCTGGATCGCCAAGGGTCTTGAGCTGATGGGCGCCAAGCGTCGCCTGCGCGGTGAAATCGCTCAACTGAAAAAATCCACCTCCCTCAAGGAAGCCAGCGCCACGGCGGCGAAGGAAGGCACCCTCGCCAACCTGCTGGTGCACGATGCGCTCGAAGAGATGCGCCTGTCGGTCAACAGCCGTGAGAAAGAAGGCATCAAGGAACGCGTCAGCTTCCGCCTTGAGCGCCTGGTCGCGGCCTGCGGTCGCAACATGAGCAGCGGCACCGGCGTGCTGGCGACCATCGGTTCCACCGCGCCCTTCGTCGGCCTGTTCGGTACCGTGTGGGGCATCATGAACAGCTTCATCGGCATCGCCAAGACCCAGACCACCAACCTCGCCGTCGTCGCTCCCGGCATCGCCGAAGCCCTGCTGGCCACCGCACTGGGCCTGGTTGCCGCGATCCCTGCGGTCGTGATCTACAACGTCTTCGCCCGCTCCATCGCCGGTTACAAGGCTCAGGTGTCCGATGCGTCGGCACAGGTCCTGCTGCTGGTCAGCCGCGACCTCGACCACCAGCCTGAGCGCAGCTCGCAACCGCACATGGTGAAAGTGGGGTAATCGGCCATGGGCCTGCATTTGAAAGAAGGGGCAGACGACGATCTGTCCGAAAACCACGAAATCAACGTCACGCCGTTCATCGACGTGATGCTGGTGCTGTTGATCATCTTCATGGTGGCGGCCCCGCTGGCCACCGTGGACATCAAGGTCGACCTGCCCGCTTCCACCGCCAAACCGGCGCCGCGGCCAGAGAAACCGGTGTTCCTCAGCGTCAAGGCTGACCAGCGCCTGTTCCTCGGTGAAGACGAAGTGAAGGCCGAAGCACTCGGCGCCACCCTCGACGCCAGGACCCAGGGCAAAAAAGACACGACGATCTTCTTCCAGGCCGACAAAGGCGTGGATTACGGCGACCTGATGAGCGTGATGGACAACCTGCGATCGGCCGGTTATCTGAAGGTAGGCCTGGTCGGACTCGAGACGGCAGCCAAGAAATGATCACGACGCGCCATAAGCTGACGCGTTACAGCGGTAGCCTGGCTGTGGTGCTGGGCGTTCACGCGCTGGCCATCGCGCTGGCGCTGAACTGGTCCGCCCGCCCGCCCATCGAATTGCCGCCCCAGGCAATGATGGTCGAACTGGCACCGGTTCCCGCCCCGCCTCCGCCTGCTCCGCCGAAGGTCGTCACCCCACCGCAGCCACCGGCTCCGGTTGAAGAACTGCCGATCCCCAAGCTCGCCGAAGCGCCGAAAGCTGAAATTGCCGTGCCCAAGCCCGTCAAGCCAAAGCCCAAGCCACAGCCGCCCAAGCCGGTAGAGAAGAAACCCGAACCGCCGAAGGAAAAACCGGCCGAGGAGAAACCTGCCGAACCGCAGCAGACTCAGGCCCCCACGGAGAAATCCGCCCAGCCTGCGCCAGGCCCTTCGCCCGCTCAACTGGCGGCCAAGGCCAGTTGGCAAGGCACGCTGCTGGCGCACCTGCAGAAGTACAAAAAGTACCCGGCCAGTGCACAGGCACGGGGCAAGGAAGGCATGAACCGCCTGCGTTTCGTCGTGGATGCCGAAGGCAATGTGTTGTCGTTTGAGCTGGTAGGCGCCTCGGGCACCGCCGATCTGGACCGGGCCACCCTGGAAATGATCCGCCGCGCTCAACCGCTGCCCAAGCCGCCGACCGACATGCTGACCAATGGCTCCATCGAAATCGTTGCACCCTTTGTGTATTCGCTGGAAAAACGCCGTCGGTAAACGCACCACCGCCCCATGTGGGAGCGAGCTTGCTCGCGATAGCGGTCTAACATTCAACGTAGATGTCGAATGTTGGGCCCTCATCGCGAGCAAGCTCGCTCCCACAGAGATTTCTGCCAGCAGGAAGGTCGCGTTCCAAGCCAAAAAGGCACCGAAAGGTGCCTTTGTCTTATCTGCCAGCGGCAAACCGGCATTGCCCGGTGTCACCCGACACGTTCAGTCTGATAACGTGCGTCTATCGATTGCAGCCGGTATGCTTGGCACGCAAATTCATGGACGCTTGCTATGACCCTCACAGAATTACGCTACATCGTTACCCTCGCCCAAGAGCAGCACTTCGGCCACGCAGCCGAGCGTTGCCACGTCAGCCAGCCGACCCTTTCGGTGGGCGTGAAAAAGCTTGAAGACGAACTCGGTGTGCTGATTTTCGAGCGCAGCAAAAGCGCCGTGCGCCTGACGCCCGTCGGCGAAGGCATCGTGGCCCAGGCGCAAAAGGTGCTGGAACAGGCCCAGGGCATCCGCGAACTGGCCCAGGCCGGCAAGAACCAGTTGACCGCACCGCTTAAAGTCGGCGCGATCTACACCGTCGGGCCGTACCTGTTCCCGCACCTGATTCCACAACTGCACCGGGTCGCCCCGCAGATGCCGTTGTACATCGAAGAAAACTTCACCCACGTGCTGCGCGACAAACTGCGCAACGGTGAACTCGACGCGATCATCATCGCCCTGCCGTTCAGCGAAGCCGACGTGCTGACCCTGCAACTCTACGACGAGCCGTTCTACGTGCTGATGCCAGCGCAGCACCCATGGACGCAAAAAGAGTCCATCGATGCCAACCTGCTCAACGACAAGAGCCTGCTGCTGCTCGGCGAAGGCCACTGCTTCCGCGATCAGGTACTGGAAGCCTGCCCGACCCTGACCAAAGGCAACGACGGCGCCAAGCACACCACGGTGGAATCCAGCTCCCTGGAAACCATTCGCCACATGGTCGCGTCCGGCCTGGGGATTTCGATCCTGCCGTTGTCAGCGGTGGACAGCCATCACTACGCCCCCGGCGTGATCGAGGTGCGTCCGTTGTCGGCACCCGTACCGTTCCGCACCGTGGCCATTGCCTGGCGCGCGAGCTTCCCGCGTCCGAAGGCGATTGAAATCCTCGCCGACTCCATTCGCCTGTGCTCGGTGGCCAAGCCAGCGGCGCAGGTCGCTGCGGGCTAAGCGACGGTCATGAGCGAGTTGTCGCAAGTGTCGGTGACGGCACTCAAGGGTGTCGGTGAAGCCATGGCCGAGAAACTGGCCAAGGTCGGCCTGGAAAACCTCCAGGACGTGTTGTTTCACTTGCCCCTGCGCTATCAGGACCGCACCCGCGTGGTCCCGATCGGCGCGCTGCGACCCGGGCAGGATGCAGTCATCGAAGGCACGGTCAGCGGCGCCGATGTGGTCATGGGCCGTCGGCGCAGCCTCGTGGTGCGCTTGCAGGACGGCACTGGCGGACTCAGCCTGCGCTTCTACCATTTCAGCAATGCGCAGAAAGAAGGCCTCAAACGCGGCACGCGGATTCGCTGCTACGGCGAGGCTCGGCCCGGTGCTTCGGGGCTGGAAATCTACCACCCGGAATATCGCGCCATCACTGGCGACGAACCACCGCCAGTGGATGAAACCCTGACCCCGGTCTACCCGCTCACCGAAGGTCTGACCCAACAGCGCCTGCGCCAGTTGTGCATGCAGACCCTCACCCTGCTCGGCCCCAGCAGCCTGCCCGACTGGCTGCCGAACGAGCTGGCCCGCGACTACCAACTGGCACCGCTGGCCGATGCAATCCGCTACCTGCACAACCCGCCCGCCGATGCCGACGTCGATGAACTCGCCCTCGGCCATCACTGGGCGCAGCACCGCCTGGCTTTCGAAGAACTGCTGACCCATCAACTGTCGCAACAGCGCCTGCGCGAAAGCATGCGCGCCCTGCGTGCGCCGGCGATGCCCAAAGCCACGCGACTGCCGGCCAAGTACCTGGCCAACCTCGGCTTCAGCCCGACCGGCGCCCAGCAACGGGTCGGCAACGAAATCGCCTACGACCTCAGCCAGCACGAACCGATGTTGCGGCTGATCCAGGGCGACGTCGGCGCCGGCAAAACCGTGGTCGCCGCCCTTGCCGCGCTGCAAGCGCTGGAGGCCGGTTATCAGGTCGCACTGATGGCACCCACCGAGATTCTCGCCGAGCAGCACTTCATCACCTTCAAGCGCTGGCTCGAACCGCTCGGCATCGAAGTCGCGTGGCTCGCCGGCAAACTCAAGGGCAAGAACCGCACCGCCGCGCTGGAGCAGATCGCCAGTGGCACGCCCATGGTGGTCGGCACTCACGCGCTGTTCCAGGACGAAGTGCAATTCAAGAACCTGGCGCTGGTGATCATCGACGAACAGCACCGTTTCGGCGTACAGCAGCGTCTGGCACTGCGCCAGAAAGGCGTGGGCGGACGCATGTGTCCGCACCAATTGATCATGACCGCCACGCCGATTCCGCGCACGCTGGCCATGAGCGCCTACGCCGACCTCGACACCTCGATCCTCGACGAACTGCCCCCCGGCCGAACCCCGGTCAACACTGTGCTGATCACCGACACCCGGCGGGTCGAAGTCATCGAGCGGGTGCGCAGCGCTTGCGCTGAAGGGCGACAAGCCTATTGGGTGTGCACGCTGATCGAAGAGTCCGAAGAGCTGACCTGCCAGGCCGCCGAAACCACATACGAAGACCTGACCGCCGCCCTCGGCGAGCTGAAGGTCGGGCTGATCCACGGCCGTATGAAACCTGCGGAAAAGGCGGCGGTGATGGCCGAGTTCAAGGCCGGCAACCTGCAACTGCTGGTCGCGACCACGGTGATCGAAGTAGGCGTCGACGTGCCCAATGCCAGCCTGATGATCATCGAGAACCCCGAGCGCCTGGGCCTGGCGCAACTGCACCAGTTGCGCGGCCGCGTCGGTCGGGGCAGCGCCGTCAGCCATTGCGTGCTGCTCTACCATCCGCCGCTGTCGCAGATCGGCCGTCAGCGCCTGGGCATCATGCGCGAAACCAACGATGGCTTTGTCATCGCCGAGAAGGATCTGGAGTTGCGCGGCCCCGGCGAAATGCTCGGCACCCGCCAAACCGGCCTGCTTCAATTCAAGGTCGCCGACCTGATGCGCGATGCCGATTTGCTGCCTGCCGTGCGGGATGCGGCCCAGGCATTGCTCGAACGCTGGCCGACCCATGTCAGCCCGCTACTCGACCGTTGGCTGCGTCATGGCCAACAATACGGCCAAGTGTGACAACCGTCACAGTTTCTGAGGCGTGGCCTTAGGCAAGCTGGTTATACTCCTGCAATTGTTTAATCACGGATACAGACCATGACCGAAGTTGCCTTCGCACCCGATACCCCGCACGCTCCGTCGGTTATTCGGCTGATGCTGGGCAAGTTGGGCATTGCCTACGAAGAAGTTCTGGACCATCACGGCCTCAATGCCGCACGCAAAGTGCAGGCCGTTCTGCTCGATGACAGCGTCGGCGCGTTGATGGTGTTGTTCCCGCAAAGCCAGTTGCTGGACCTCAATCGCCTGACCGAACTCACCGGTCGCCGCCTCACTGCCGTACCCACCGAGCGCCTGAAAAAAATGCTCGGCAAGCACAACCTCAGCTTGCTGCCGGGCCTGCCGGCGCTGACCAGTTCACCCTGCCTGTACGACGAAAGCCTGCTGCGTGAGCCGAAGTTGCTGATCAACTCTGGTGAGCCGGGCGTACTGCTGGAAGTCTCCAGCGAAGACTTCAAAACCATGCTGACCAAGGCCAGCGCGGCCAACTTCGGCGAAAACCTGACCAGCATCCGTCCGAACCTCGACCGCCCCGATGACGACCGCAAGGAAATCACCCAGGCCGTCCAGGCGTTTACCGCACGGCGCATCCAGCAGCGTCTGGAAGAGACCATCGAGATTCCGCCGCTGGCCGAAACCGCGCAAAAAATCATCAAGCTGCGTGTCGACCCCAACGCCACCATCGACGACATCACCGGCGTGGTCGAAACCGACCCGGCGCTGGCCGCGCAAGTCGTGAGCTGGGCAGCGTCGCCGTACTACGCCTCGCCGGGCAAGATCCGTTCCGTGGAAGACGCCATCGTGCGCGTGCTGGGCTTCGACCTGGTGATCAACCTGGCACTGGGCCTGGCCCTGGGTAAAACCCTGAGCCTGCCCAAGGACCACCCGCAACAAACCACGCCGTACTGGCAGCAATCCATCTACACCGCCGCCGTCATCGAAGGCCTGACCCGCGCCATGCCGCGCGCCCAGCGCCCGGAAGCAGGCCTGACCTACCTGGCCGGCCTGCTGCACAACTTCGGCTACCTGCTGCTGGCCCACGTGTTCCCGCCACACTTCTCGTTGATCTGCCGCCATCTGGAGGTCAACCCGCACCTGTGCCACAGTTTCGTGGAACAACACCTGCTGGGCATCAGCCGTGAACAGATCGGCTCGTGGCTGATGCGCTACTGGGACATGCCCGAAGAGCTGTCCACCGCCCTGCGCTTCCAGCACGACCCGGCCTACGACGGCACCTACGCCGAATACCCGAACCTGGTCTGCCTGGCGGTGCGCCTGCTGCGCAGCCGAGGCATCGGCTCCGGCCCCGACGAAGGCATCCCGGACGCACTATTGGAACGCCTCGGCCTGAGCCGCGCCAAGGCCGAAGACGTGGTCAGCAAAGTGCTGGAAGCTGAAGTGCTGCTGCGTGAACTGGCGTCGCAATTCACTCAGGTATAAAAAATCAAAATCCCATCGCTTCTTCCAGAAGCGATGGCCCGCAAGAAAAAGCAAACATCCGATTCTCCTCATACCCCCGACTTGGCCCAAGTTAAGTGTCAACCGAGATAACGCACCGCAAAATCAAACGTAGCATTGGTTCCAAGAGAAACGATTTTGTTATCTGTCGTTAACAGGCTATCCCGGAATCCTGATGTTTGCGCATCACGAAGCACGACCCAACCATAGCCTCCACCAAATGTTCGATCCAAAGAGCCATCGAAGTTGTAGCAGGCAACCATCAGAAAGTTAAACTCACCAACTCCCATAACGATGATTCTGTCTTGTTGCAGTAATGCACACTCACTGAATAACAAATTCTGCAAAAAAGCGGGATACAGCGGCTTACCGCTATTGAAGACGGGATTTATAGTGCCGCTGGCGTTAAGAACGATTAACACCCCTTCAAAGTTGCTACCCCTAAACGATCGTCCAGACGCCACGACCCCCTCATTTGCTCTTACTGTTATTGAAGTAAGCAAGGATTTTCGCCCATCGGTACCGTTAGCGATGATCACTGTTCCTCTATCGCCGAACAAAAGATCGATTTTGCCATCGCGGTCATAGCGGATGATAAATGCATCGCCATAGGAGTCGACACCGGAGAGGTATGCGCCACCAATCAACACGCCTTCTCCGTGTACAGCCAAACACTCATTGCGTACTCGTCGATTACCAATTGGTTGCTCAAGTGTTACATGACCACCATTAAAGCTTGTGTCCAGCGAGCCGTCTTCATTAAGACGAATCACAACTGTTGTCTGGGCAGTGTTGGAATAAATGTTGCTGCTTACATATATTTTTGCGTCAAACTCGGAAACCGCAAGTTTACTGCTGCCAAAAAAAACGAAGTTAGCACCGAATAATTTTGCGGCCTCAAGTTTGACTTTCCCTCCCGCCCCGAAAGAGAGATCCACTTGCCCCGCCTCTAATAACCGCATGACATACAAGTCACTAGCGGCCGGTCCCGAGAAAGGGCCAAGGGCCAAGTATCCACCCTTTTTCAACGCATGTAATTGTCGCGGAAAGAAATTGCCTGTGCTATGAGGGATTTCAGCCACGCCGCCAATCCCGAATGAATCATCAAGTCTTCCGAACTCGGTCAATCGAGTGAGCTTCATTGGCAGGCCGTGGTCTTCTTTCGAAGCCGTAAGCAGTTTATTGCCGGGCAGACTGGCACAAGCGAATACGTTCTTCGGTAGCAGCACCAAGCCGCCAAAGCCAAAGGAAGGATCAAGAGCGCCTCGCGCTGTTGCTTTTGTTTCTGGTAGCTGATTCATCAACTTGCTCCCTGAGTGCTTGAGAGGATGTCCGCAAACATTCCGCCCCAATTAACCGCCTCAGAGAACTAAATAACAGCTGTCAGAAATGACAGCCAAACGTGTCTTTGCAAGCCTATTCAACGACATACCAGGCCAAGCTGGGTGGGTATTCATAAGTAGCGAGCAATATCAGTACCTGGCTGACCCGCGAAAAAACCAACGATGTCGCCGGAGCGCCGCCCGGAGCAAGCCGCGCCCCCACATGGATCACCTGAATCCTGTAGGAGCGGGCTTGTCCGCGAAGGTCGTCAACGATGACGCGTGCATCCTGGATAAACGCGGAGTACTTGAGTTTCTCGTCGGAACGCCGCCCGGAGCAAGCTCGCTCCTATGCCTTTTTCGGCTTCAAATACTTGGTCAGCCCCTGAAACCAGATCACCAGCGCCGGGTTGCCCTTGATCTGAATCGACTTGTCCTGAATCCCGGTCATGAACGCCAATTGCTTGTTCTTCGCCTGCATCGTGGCAAAGCCATACGCGGCATCTTTAAAAGCAATCGCAAACGCAGGCTCGGCATGCACACCCGATTGGCTGGTGATGCGCTGGTCCTTCACGCGGAATTGCCGCGCCACTTTCCCGTCCAGGGTCTGCAGCTGAAACACCAGGTCCTTGTCACCCAACTGTTGCTGAAACGCCGGATTGGTCCGGCTGGCCTTACCCATCAAAAAACCCAGCATCCACAGCAGAAAACGAAATTTCATGCGCACAGCCTCAGAAGGAAAATGAACGGCTGGGGCAGTTTAGCGACTTAAAACAAGAACGCCACCATCTAGATGCGTTAGAAGAAGATAAGCCACATTTCCCGCAAGATGACTGCCAAGTCACGCTTTTACACCGTCTCGCCGGTCACCCCCATGCTCCATAGCGGAATGCATACCGCGACGCCCTTACACCTGCAGAAACACATTCCTGTAGGAGCTGCCGCAGGCTGCGATCTTTTGATCTTGCACCCCGCAGACTTCTCGGACATTTCCTTCGCAACGCCGAGCCATGCGTGAACTAGGCGATTTTGACCGGTACCGATAACCTCTTTAAGTCACCGCAAAATCGGTGATTCGGACGTGCAAGTCCGGAATCGGCACACAATCGGTAATGGCTATTGATAGAGCGTTTTTCTATGCTCGCGGATCATTATGGCGGCTGTGTGTGGGAGATCTTTCGATCTGCCGGTTTACCGATTCCGGTCTTGCACACCTATACACAGCTGCCACCTCTTTCGAAGTGCAAGCGAAATGGTGTTAGCTCCCAAATCGGTACAACACCAATGATCAAGCCAACACCAAATCCCCCAGAAAACGAAGCCCTTGATACCAAAGAGCTCCAAGAAGCCGCAGAACGCGCCCCCGATCACCACACCACCCAAACAGAACAGAAACAACCGAAACGTAACAGCCAACTTTTCAGCGTCTGCCCAGGCATCAATACCGAAGCACTCCTGGCCAACGCCTCGGAAGATCTGCTGTCCATCAGCGCCATCGCCGCTGACCTTGCCGATGATGTAAACGGCTCCCGCCGTTCAGTAGCCCTGGCGATCAGTCGCATGGCTGACGGGGTGCATTTGCTAGTTGAGAAAGCACTGGATCATCTGGACGAACCGGAAATGGCAGCGATTATCACCCAGCAAAAAAACAGAATCATCTGACTCGCAAAGCAGAAAAAACAAACCCGTTTGTTGTCACCAGCAATCGGGGGTTTCTTTGGCTCCGTATCACGTTGTTCGCCATCAAATTCACCCGCGCCACGCCTCCAGGAAACAATCCAGGTGCCAGCTTGGATCGTTCCGCTTTAAGACATGCAACATTCTGAAACGCAGGAAGTTTCCGACCGCTGAAGGAGAGTCTTCCTACATCACCTCCTCCAAGTTCTTGTTAGCGTATTTCGGTCATGGACACCGGAATTACTAGTCCACGAACGGGCGAACTGTCAGGGAGACACTCGAATGTTTTTATGGCAAATCGTGCCCACGTGGCACGAGATTGAAAAACGTATAACCCATGAAATGGGTTACCAGGGAGGAGCCAGCTTTCGCACGCATTTCAACGAACCTGCCCCCTCCCTTTCTCTGAACATCCGACGGATCAACAGTGTCCGCTACGCATTCAACCAAGCCGAGTGGGAAGCCGGCCACCTATTGAGGCAACGGTTCTCTGACCTCGACATCTCCAGCATCCTCAACGAGTTGATCGAAGTCGTTACTCAAATGGCAATGATCGTCGCTGGCAGTGTGCTGACCGGAGGAGCAATTGGCGCGGGAGTAGGCGCTTTCCTCGGAGGGGCAGGTGCCATTCCCATGGGTGCCGCTGGCGCCGCAATGGGATTGCAAGTCAGCACCTGGATATTAGGGATACTTGGTCTGACGTCCATCGCCGAGTTTTTCGTCGAGGGATTGCCGCGCATTGGCGAGTATTACCTGACGGGCATCAACATCGCGTGGAAAGGCCCACGCGGCGAGGAAGGGTTGAACCCGTTCAGCCGGGACGATCCTTTTGCCGACAAAAGAGCCTCCCATCACATCGCACTGGGGCATGTGGAGGTTGTCGTCCTGCTGCTGGGAGCCATCGTCGCTTACATTACGCGTAGTCGAGGTAATGCAAATGTCCTCGCCCAGGAAATGCGAGCAAGCCCCAAAGGGGCCCGGCTGGGCGAATGGATGCTCAAGCATGAAGATGCACTGAAAAAACGACCAGACCTGCAAACCGCAGAGCCGCGCAGAGGTGCACTTGGCCCGCAGGAGTCTGCGCCGCCAGCAAATCGCCCATCTGGAAAAGACAAGGACTCGCCCCGTGACAAACCGAACGCCATGCCGCTTCATAAAGTCGAATGCTTCAAAGCGGACAAGATGCCAGCGTCTAAAATCGGAGAGTTCGAGCGGCAGCTGAAGGGGCAAGAGGACGGGCTGAATCGGCTGACGGTTGATGAGTTTCTGGAGAATATTGCCAATCCGGTGAAGCGTAGTCGGGCGGCTGCCAAGCAGGCTCGCAACACTTTACAAACCAACCTGCAAAGACGGTTCAACGAAGAATTTTTGCAAACGATGGGTGCCAAAGCGGCGAAAGCAGAGAGTATAAAAAAAGCCAAGGAAACAATGTCAAACCTTGCGGGGCTGCATAATCCTGATTTGAGCGCCGGCGGCAAAGATATCATTGCGGACTTCGGTGATCGACAAGTCAACTCCAGTATTGGCCCTCAGTGGAGACCAAAAGTTGCAAGTTTAAAAAATGCTGCGGAAGCAGTACCAATGCCTTTACGTGGGCAAACATATCTCAATGTCAATCTTCACAAATGTTAAGGGGAAAAAGAATGGATGAGACATTTTCCGTTTTTTTGGAGACGCTTGGCGGGCCCATTGATCGTCAAGAGGTACCGGTTTCAAGTATCGAACGCTACAGGAGCAAGCTGCCCAATCAATTGCTGGAGTACTGGGCCGAACACGGTTGGTGCGGTTACGGTGATGGGATTTTTTGGATAGTGAATCCTCAGGAATACGAAGGGGTCGTAGCATCCTGGCTTGAGGGGACGAAGTTGGAAACCATTGATACCTACCACCTGATTGCACGCAGCGCCTTTGGCGATTTGTACCTCTGGGGTGAAAAAACGGGAGCCTCCCTCGATATAACAAGTCACCTTTCTCGTTACGCTACACACACGTCTATATACACAGGAGAGCAAATGGGTAAGGGGCTTCAGGCCTTCCTGTTGTCGATCGAAGTGGACTCCAACGATTATGGCGACCTATTCAAACCCGCGAAGAAAAAGCTCGGCACCCTGCGTCACGACGAAATGTACGGCTTTGTTCCAGCGCTGATGTTCGGCGGCCCGGATACTCTCGATCATCTAGAGAAGGTGAAGGCGGTGGAGCATCTGATTCTGCTGTCTCAGATCACCGAGCTTCAGCCCTATAGTTTTTCAGACCTTTAAGGCTGATATCAGGAAGCAGATCTCAGTGAAATTACCGATCAGTGAGCTGATGCTTAAAAATAAGAAGGTTTCGCGTGGACAAAATATTTGCCCGTTTTTTAGAGAAATTTGGTGGACCTGTTGATCGGCAGGAAGTCCCAGCATCAAGTATCGAGCGCTATAGAGGCAAGCTACCCAATCAGTTATTGGAATACTGGGCCGAACACGGCTGGTGCGGATACGGTGACGGCATTTTTTGGATAGTGAACCCCCAGGAATACGATGGGGTAGTGGCGTCTTGGCTTGAAGGGACGAAATATGAAAAGCGTGATGCTTACCACCTGATTGCTCGTAGCGCCTTCGGTGACTTGTACCTGTGGGGCGAAAAAACGGGTGCCTCACTTAAAATAACCAGTGTGCTTTCTCGAAGTGTTTTTGATGATTTCGAAATTACGAGTGAAGAGATGGACAGAGAACTACAAGGTTTTCTGCTTTCCAGGAATGTGGACTCCAACGATTATGGCGACCTGTTCCAACCCGCAAAGAAAAAGCTCGGCACCCTGCGTCACGACGAAATGTACGGCTTTGTTCCAGCGCTGATGTTCGGCGGCCCCGACACCCTCGATCATCTAGAGAAGGTGAAGGCAGTGGAGCATCTGATCCTGCTATCTCAGATCACTGAGCTTCAGCCCTATAGTTTTTCAGACCTATAAGCCAGATTTCAGGGGACGGATTTCAACAAGCTCTGTTAACCCCACAAAAAATGGGCACCCAACCCTGGTTGGCGTGCCCATTTTTTATTCCACCCCCCACTACGCGAGAGGCGAAAACGGCTTACGGATTGACGCTGTCTTTCAACGACTTGCCCGGCTTGAACGCAACGGTGTTGCTGGCCTTGATTTTGACGGGTTCACCGGTTTGCGGGTTTTTGCCGGTGCGGGCACCGCGATGGCGTTGCAGGAAGGTGCCGAAGCCCACCAGCGTCACGCTGTCTTTGCGGTGCAGGGCACCGGTGATTTCTTCAAGAACGGCGTTGAGAACGCGGTTGGCTTGTTCTTTGGTGAGGTCTGCTTTTTCAGCAATGGCTGCAGCGAGGTCTGGTTTACGCATGTGAGTGAAGCCCCTTTGACGGTTTGTTGTTGTTATGTCCGTGCTGCTCTCTGCGGAGCAGCGCCAAAAGCGCCGCAGGTGCTCTACTCTGCGGCAGACGGGAGTGAGGATGGCACGCAGTGAGGCCCCGCGCCAGTATCGGCGCGGCCATTGTTAGGGCAAAAGGGGGGTGATTCCGACAGAACGACCGGTATTTATGCCAACAGGGCTGGAAGCTCTTTGTTCAGGGCCAGTTTTTCCATCACGGCGGCACCGGTGAGGGCATAACCGAGCAGTTTGCCTGCGGCATCGCGGCATAAAACCTTGATGTCGGCGCCCTGCCCTTCGACGGTCCAGATGCCTTCTGCGCCCCGTGGCGGCGGGGACACCACCAGCGGGCACACCGGTGTTTTGACGGTGATCGGCATCGGGCCATAGGTGACGGCGGTCGGGTTTCCGGAGAGGGTTTGCGCCAGCGCTCGTGCACAGCTCATCAGGGGCATGACGTACAGCAGGTTCAGCCCGTCGACCTCGGCACAATCGCCCAAGGCGTAGATGTTGGCGTGGGAGGTCTTCAGGTGCCGGTCGACCATGATGCCGCGGTTGACCTGCAAACCGGCCGCAGCCGCGAGGTCAACACGCGGGCGCAGGCCAATGGCCGAGACCACCACGTCGCACGGGATCACCTGGCCATCGGACAGATGCGCTTCCAGGCCGTCCGCCACGCGTTGCAGGCGGTTGAGCACCGGCCCGAGGTGGAAACGTGCGCCGAGGCTTTCCAGGCCAGCCTGCACCGCTGCCGCGGCCGCCGGGTGCAACAGGGTCGGCATGACTTGTTCGCACGGCGCAACCAGTTGCACCTCGTAGCCACCCAGGGTCAGGTCGTTGGCGAACTCACAACCGATCAGGCCGGCGCCGAGCAGCAGCACGCGGCGCTTGCCAGCGGCTGCCGCACGGAAACGTGCGTAATCTTCCAGGTCGTTGATCGGGAATACGCAATCCGCCGCATCGCCTTCAATGGGCACGCGCACGGTTTCGGCGCCCCAGGCCAGGATCAGGTCGCGGTACATCACCGCTTCTTCACCGATCCACAGGCGCTTGTGGCCCGGGTCAATGCCGCTGATGCGCGTGTGGGTGCGTATTTCGGCCTTGAGTTGCTCGGCCATGGCGCCGGGTTCGGCCATGCTCAGGCCGTCGGCATCCTTGTTTTTGCCGAAGCCGGTGGAGAGCATCGGCTTGGAGTAGGAGCGCCCGTCATCGGCGGTAATCAAAAGCAGCGGGGTTTCGCTGTCGAGCTTGCGAAACTCGCGGGCGACGTTGTAGCCAGCCAGACCGGTGCCAATGATGACGACAGGTGCGTTCATTCCTTACTCCTCAATTATTCAGGCAGCGATTTCGATCATTTCAAAATCCATTTTGCCCACACCGCAGTCCGGGCACAGCCAGTCTTCCGGCACGTCTTCCCAACGGGTGCCCGGCACAATGCCGTCATCCGGCCAACCGTCGGCTTCGTTGTAGATCAGGCCGCAGACGATACATTGCCACTTTTTCATCAGGTACTTCCTCAGGGTTCAGGCGTTTTGCCGGCCGGCCGGTCGATGGTTGTAGCACTGCCGTCCAGTTCAGCGCGTTTTGTACTGATCGATGCCGCCGGATGCAAGCCTGTTCGGCGCAACGGCAGGCCAATTCAATCGATATCGGTGGCTGACATGTTAAGCTCGCCGCCTCATTTGCTGCCAATAATGACTCATTGTGCAACACACAGAATCCCCCTCTCCAGCTCCTCTCTGGCTCTCGCGCAGCGAACTGGCGCCCCTCCCCGATGCTTCCATCCTGGACTGGCTGTTCGACGAAGGCTCGCTCACCCGACGCCTGATTCATCTGTCGAATGATGCCTTCAGCGTCTCGCCAATGTTCGAAGGCTGGCAAACCCTGCGCGCCGACGAATGCGCAGCGCTGGACCTGGCCGACGGCAGTGAAGGTTGGGTGCGCGAGGTGTATCTGCGCGGTCATGGCGAAGCCTGGGTGTTCGCCCGCAGCGTCGCGGCACGCAGTGCATTGCAAGGCGACGGCTTGCACATGGACGAATTGGGCAGCCGCTCCCTGGGTGAATTGCTGTTCTGCGACCAGGCCTTTCAGCGCCGGGCCATCGAGGTTTGTCATTATCCTCAAGAATGGCTGCCGGGCGAGGTGCGGGCGCCGGAACTATGGGGTCGCCGTTCACGCTTTGACCGCGGCGCGTTGAGTGTACTGGTGGCCGAAATCTTCCTGCCTTCCCTGTGGGACACCGCACGCGCCCAATCGGAGAACCTCTGATGTACCAAAGCCTGCTCAAGTCCTTGAACCGCTTGAACCCTCGGGCCTGGGATTTCATTCAGCTGACGCGGATGGACAAGCCGATCGGCATTTACCTGCTGCTTTGGCCGACACTGTGGGCGCTGTGGATTGCCGGCAAGGGTTCGCCGTCCCTGGCCAACATTGTGATTTTCGTCCTGGGCGTAGTGCTGACCCGTGCCGGTGGCTGCGTGATCAACGACTGGGCGGACCGCAAGGTCGATGGTCATGTGAAACGCACCGAGCAGCGCCCGCTGGTGAGCGGCAAGATCAGCTCGAAAGAGGCGCTGGTGTTCTTCGCATTGCTGATGGGCGTGAGCTTCCTGCTGGTGCTGTGCACCAACGCCGCGACCGTGTGGCTGTCGCTGGGCGGTCTGGCGCTGGCGTTCAGTTACCCCTTCATGAAGCGCTACACCTATTACCCGCAAGTGGTGCTGGGTGCCGCATTTTCGTGGGGGATGCCGATGGCGTTCACCGCAGAAACCGGTGAATTGCCAGCTGCGGCATGGCTGCTGTGGATCGCCAACCTGATGTGGACCGTGGGCTACGACACGTATTACGCGATGACCGACCGCGATGACGACCTGAAGATCGGCGTGAAATCCACGGCAATCCTGTTCGGCGACGCGGACCGGGCGATCATCCTGACCCTGCAAGGGCTGGCGCTCGGTTGCCTGTTGCTGGCGGGTTCGAAGTTCGACCTGGATGGCTGGTTCCACCTCGGATTACTGGTGGCGGCGGGCTGCTTTGCGTGGGAGTTCTGGTACACCCGCGACAAGGACCGGATGCGTTGCTTCAAGGCGTTTTTGCACAATCATTGGGCGGGCTTGGCGATTTTCGTCGGGATTGTGCTGGATTACGCACTGCGTTGACCGTTGAAAGGATCGCAGCCTTCGGCAGTTCCTACCCGAAGGCTGCGATCTTTTGGCGGTGTTACATATGCTCGCGAACGACGTGCCAGACATCTTTTTTCTTGTCACCCGTCATGTCTCCGGGTTTTTTGTCGTCCTCGTAGTAGTACAGCGGCTTGCCGTCATAGGCCCATTGCATCATGCCATCGTCACGCTTGATGACTGTCCATTTACCTTCGGCCTTGGCACCCGCCGGCGCCATCATTGGCGGCCAGTACTTGGCGCAGTCGCCGTTGCACATCGACTTGCCACCCGCGTCCTTGTCGAACGTGTAGACCGTCATGCCCTTATGGTCGACCATCATGCCGTCTTTCATCATCGCCGGGTCGGCGGCAAAGGCCAGTGTCGGCAGCGTTAACGCAGCAGTGACCAGCAAAGCCTTCCAAGATTGAGCAATGTAGTTCATGGAAACCTTCCTCTTGTGGTTGTCAGGATCCGGACTTAGAGCTTAGCCCAGGATCCAGCCAATCGCCGGTCGACTAAAATACTGTCACACGACTGCAATAATTCCGTTATCTAATGCGGCGCAAGACAGTTAAATGACAAGAGGATTTTGGGCATGGTTGGCAGGAGCATTCTGATCGTCGACGACGAAGCGCCTATTCGCGAAATGATCGCCGTTGCGTTGGAAATGGCCGGCTATGACTGCCTGGAGGCGGAAAACTCCCAGCAGGCCCACGCCATTATCGTCGACCGCAAACCGGACCTGATCCTGCTCGACTGGATGCTTCCCGGCACCTCCGGCATCGAGCTGGCCCGTCGCCTCAAGCGTGATGAATTGACCGGGGACATCCCGATCATCATGCTCACCGCCAAGGGTGAAGAGGACAACAAGATCCAGGGCCTGGAAGTCGGCGCCGACGACTACATCACCAAGCCGTTTTCCCCCCGTGAGCTGGTGGCGCGCCTGAAGGCCGTACTGCGCCGTGCCGGCCCGACCGATGGCGAGGCGCCCATCGAAGTCGGCGGCCTGCTGCTGGACCCGATCAGCCACCGCGTGACCATCGACGGCCGTCCCGCCGAGATGGGCCCGACCGAATACCGCCTGCTGCAATTCTTCATGACCCACCAGGAGCGCGCCTACACCCGTGGCCAGTTGCTGGATCAGGTCTGGGGCGGCAACGTCTATGTCGAAGAGCGTACCGTCGACGTGCACATTCGACGCCTGCGCAAAGCCCTCGGCGATGCTTACGAAAATCTGGTACAAACCGTGCGCGGCACTGGCTACCGGTTCTCAACCAAGGCCTGATGATCGCAGCGGTTCCACTTTCAAGGACGTATTTTTTTCGTGAACCAAAACTGGCATGGCACCCTGATTCGCCACATGCTGCTACTGGTCACCGCCTGCCTGGTGATCGGCCTGATCACCGGCTATTACGGCTGGAGCCTCGCCGCAGGCCTGGGTCTTTACCTGGCCTGGACCCTCAAGCAATTGCTGCGTCTGCACGAGTGGCTGCGCCTGCACAAACCCGATGAAGCGCCACCCGACGGCTACGGCCTGTGGGGCGAGGTGTTCGACAGCATCTACCACCTGCAACGCCGCGACCAACGGGTGCGCGGGCGCCTGCAAGCAGTGATCGACCGGGTTCAGGAATCCACCGCCGCACTGAAAGACGCGGTGATCATGCTCGACACCGACGGCAACCTGGAATGGTGGAACCGCGCCGCCGAAACCCTGCTGGGTCTCAAGACCCCGCAGGACAGCGGCCAACCGGTGACCAACCTGGTGCGCCACCCGCGCTTCAAGGAATACTTCGAGCAAGACAGCTACGCCGAGCCGCTGGAAATTCCTTCGCCGACCAACGACCGCGTGCGCATTCAGCTGTACATCACCCGTTACGGCAACAACGAACACTTGATGCTGGTGCGCGATGTGACGCGCATTCATCAGCTCGAGCAAATGCGCAAAGACTTCATCGCCAACGTATCCCATGAACTGCGCACGCCGTTGACGGTGATCTGCGGCTACCTGGAAACCCTGCTCGATAACGTCGACGAGGTGAACCCTCGCTGGGGCCGTGCCTTGCAGCAAATGCAGCAACAAGGCGGTCGCATGCAGACTCTGCTCAACGACCTGTTGTTGCTGGCCAAGCTGGAAGCCACCGATTATCCATCGGACAACCAGCCGGTGCCGATCGATGGCTTGCTGCAATCGATCAAGAGCGACGCGCAGCAGTTGTCCGGCCAGAAAAACCAGAAAATCACCCTGGAAGCCGACCCTACGATTCTGCTCAAGGGTAGCGAGGCGGAGTTGCGCAGCGCGTTTTCCAACCTGGTGTTCAACGCGGTGAAATACACCCCGGCCGAAGGCAATATCCGCATTCGCTGGTGGGGCGACGATCAGGGCGCGCACCTGAGCGTGCAGGATTCCGGGATTGGCATCGATAACAAACACCTGCCGCGTCTGACTGAACGCTTCTATCGCGTCGACTCCAGCCGCAACTCCAATACCGGTGGCACCGGTCTGGGGCTGGCGATCGTCAAACACGTTTTGTTACGTCATCGGGCACGGATGGAAATCAGCAGCGTACCGGGCCACGGCAGTACCTTTACCTGCCACTTTGCCCCGGCTCAGGTCACCCAATCACGGGTTATCAGCACCGCCGACTGATACCGGCCAGCACGCGCCACTAGGCAACCGCCCAGTCAGCCGCTACATTGGCTGACTTGCGTCTGCCTTTCAGGCGCGATTCTTACTTCCCTTTCGAATACACGGAACCCGCAAAACTCCATCATGGACCCTTCCCCTGGCTTGACCCTCGCTACAATTTTCGCCGACTTCGGCATGATTCTTTTTGCTCTGATCCTGGTTTTGCTCAACGGCTTTTTCGTTGCGGCGGAATTTGCCATGGTCAAGCTGCGCTCGACCCGGGTCGAGGCCATCGCTGATAAAAACGGCTGGCGCGGGCACATCCTGCGCACCGTGCACAGTCAGCTCGATGCGTACCTCTCGGCCTGCCAATTGGGTATCACCCTCGCCTCCCTGGGCCTGGGTTGGGTCGGTGAGCCCGCGTTTGCCCACATTCTTGAGCCGGTGTTGAGCGCTGTCGGCGTTGAGTCGGCCGAAGTGGTCAAAGGCATCTCGTTCTTCACCGCGTTCTTCATCATTTCGTACCTGCACATCGTGGTCGGTGAGCTCGCCCCAAAATCCTGGGCGATCCGCAAACCCGAATTGCTGTCGCTGTGGACCGCCGTGCCGCTGTACCTGTTCTATTGGGCCATGTACCCGGCCATCTACCTGCTCAACGCCAGCGCCAACACCATCCTGCGCATTGCAGGGCAAGGTGAGCCCGGTCCGCATCACGAGCATCACTACAGCCGTGAAGAGCTGAAACTGATCCTGCACTCCAGCCGTGGCCAGGACCCGAGCGACCAAGGCATGCGCGTGCTGGCCTCGGCGGTGGAAATGGGCGAACTGGAAGTGGTCGACTGGGCCAACTCCCGCGAAGACCTGGTGACCCTGGAGTTCAACGCACCGCTCAAGCAGATCCTGGCGATGTTCCGTCGCCACAAGTTCAGTCGCTATCCGGTGTATGACAGCGAACGCCAGGAGTTCGTCGGCCTGCTGCACATCAAGGATCTGCTGCTGGAACTGGCGGCGCTGGACCACATTCCCGAGTCGTTCAACCTCGCCGAACTGACCCGTCCGCTGGAGCGCGTGTCACGGCACATGCCGCTGTCGCAGTTGCTGGAGCAGTTCCGCAAGGGCGGTTCGCACTTCGCCGTAGTCGAAGAGGCCGACGGCAACATCATCGGCTACCTGACCATGGAAGACGTGCTGGAAGTGCTGGTGGGCGACATCCAGGACGAACACCGCAAGGCCGAGCGCGGGATCCTCGCGTACCAGCCGGGCAAGCTGCTGGTACGGGGCGATACGCCGCTATTCAAGGTTGAACGACTGCTGGGCATCGACCTCGACCACGTCGAAGCCGAAACCCTTGCCGGGCTGGTCTATGAGAGCCTCAAGCGCGTTCCGGAAGAGGAAGAAGTGCTGGAAGTCGAAGGCCTGCGGATCATCATCAAGAAGATGAAGGGGCCGAAGATTGTCCTGGCCAAGGTGTTGATGCTCGATTAAACACCTAAAAGATCGCAGCCTTCGGCAGCTCCTACAGGGCTATGCGAACACCTGTAGGAGCTGCCGAAGGCTGCGATCTTTTATTGCTTGCCCAACGCAAAGTTGGGCAAGGCACCCACCGGCTGGTTGAACTGATACGGAATCGACACCAGCCCCAGCCCGGTATTGCGCTGCACCACGAAGTGCAAATGCGGCCCGGTGCTGTTGCCGGTGTTGCCGGACAGCGCCAAAGGACTGCCTACCGTTACCCGCTGACCTTCCCGAACGCAGACCGAACCTTTCTTCAGGTGCAGATAGACACCCATGGTCCCGTCATCGTGCAGCACCCGCACGAAATTGCCGGAGGCATCGGTGCCGCGCCCGCTTTGTCTGTTCTCGGTCTTCACCACCACCCCGCTTCGCGCGGCAATGATCGGCGTGCCCTCGGGCATCGCAATGTCCATGGCGTAACGGCTCTTGGGGCCAAAGTGGCTGTAGGGCCCATTGGCACCCTGACTGATCCGGAACGGGCCACCACGCCAGGGCAACGGGTACCGATAGCCCACCGTGGGTCCTGAGGGGTCGCCCAGGGAATACTTGAACTTCGGGACGTACGCCAGCGGCCTTCCACCTTTGGCCGCCGTGAGCTGCGCCAGGCGAACGCTGCTGCGCATCGGTATCACGCGCCGAATCGTCCTGCCCGGCACACCGCTGGCGTTCTTCACCCCGGCAAAACTCAATTCGACCTCTACCGGCGCATACAGGTCATTGCGTACATACACGCTGTGCACGCCGTTCTTCTTGGTGATGATGAGGCGCACCTGACGCTCAAGGTGCTCGACCATGCCATCGCGGAAAACGAGCACATGGGCGCCTTTGCTCGGGCGGTCGCTGTAGGAAACCACGCCATTGGCGTCTTTGGACTTGTAGATGGTCATGGCCACAGCCGAGGTGGCGACCATGAACAGGCCACAGAAAAACAGCAGGCGCATGAGCATGGGCAAGAATTCTGTCGAGTGGGAACTGAGATGGAGCCTAGCAGCTGCTATGGACCCGGCTAGTCGGCAGATGTTTCAAAATGGGCCTTTCAGAAGATTTTTGACAAAGCCAAAGGCCCCTTCGCGAGCAAGCCCGCTCCCACATTTGAAATGCATTCCAAATGTGGGAGCGGGCTTGCTCGCGAAAGCGGACTGTCAGGCGACCCTACATCAAGCGCCAGGAATGAAGTGCTTCTGCGCTGTCCCCCGCGCAATCAGGCGCGAGATGTAATCGAGCTTCTGCGCATCCTGATCGACAAAGCGGAAGGTCAGTTGCAGCCAGTCGCTGTCAGGCTTCGGTTCGTGGGCCACGACGGCATGCAGATAGCCGTTGAGGCGGGCGATTTCGGCATTGTCCCCCTGCTCCAGGTCCAGCACGGCGCTGTCGAGGATCTGCGGCAGGGTCTCGGTGCGCTTGACCACCAACAGGGCCTCCTTGAGGCTCAGGGCCTTGATCACGCACTGCTGGATGCCGTTCGGCAAACGCAGCTGACCCTGGCCACGGCCGCTGGCAGGTGCCGAAGAGGCCGCAGGCGCCTTGACCGGCGGGCTGTTGAGCAAGCCTTTGGACGGTGCGGGCGCGGCTGTTGGCGTGGTGACAGACGCCTTGCCAGCGGTCAGGGCTGAGAGGGAGTCGTTGGCGAATGCAGGGCTGGTTTTGGTCGCGGCTACGCTGATCAAGGCATCGAGTTTGCCGACCTTGTGCAGCGCCTGCTTGACCTTGGTGATCAGCTGTTCGTTGGTGAACGGCTTGCTGACATAACCGGATACTCCGGCCTGGATCGCCTGGACGACGTTTTCCTTGTCGCCACGGCTGGTCACCATCACGAAGGGCATGGCTTTGAGGCTGTCTTGCTCACGACACCAGGTCAGCAGTTCCAGGCCGGACATTTCCGGCATTTCCCAGTCGCACAGGACCAGATCGAATGCTTCCTTGGCCAGCATGGCCTGGGCCTTTCTGCCGTTGATCGCGTCTTCGATCCGCATGCCCGGAAAATAATTGCGCAGGCACTTTTTCACCAAGTCACGAATGAACGACGCGTCGTCCACGACCAACACACTGACCTTACTCATCCACCACCCCTTTAAAAAATCCCGGCCAGCATACCGCCTTGCTGATGGCACATTGCCAAAAAACCTTCAGTCACGCCGGACTTTTCGTTCACGGGTGCTGCTTTTCCAATGCGTAGGCCACAAACAAAAACGCCCGGCCAACAGGCCGGGCGCTTTACTTGGGCAACCTTACTTATCGTCAGTTTTGCCCGGAACATTAGCGGTTTCGCCGGTTGTTCCTTCGACTTCTTCCTTCATGCGCTTGAGACCCAGGTGTCGCACGTCGGTGCCACGTACCAGGTAAATCACCAGTTCCGAGATATTGCGCGCGTGGTCGCCGATGCGCTCCAGCGAACGCAGTACCCAGATAATGCTCAGAACCCGCGAGATAGAACGCGGATCTTCCATCATGTAGGTCGCCAGCTCACGCAGGGCGGTCTTGTATTCGCGGTCGATGATCTTGTCGTACTGCGCCACCGACAAGGCCAGTTCGGCATCGAAACGGGCAAAGGCGTCCAGTGCATCACGGACCATGTTGCGCACCTGGTCACCGATGTGGCGCACTTCGACGTAACCGCGCGGCGCCTCGCCTTCTTCGCACAGCTGAATGGCGCGACGGGCGATCTTGGTCGCTTCGTCACCGATGCGCTCCAGATCGATCACCGATTTGGAAATGCTGATGATCAGTCGCAGGTCGGACGCTGCCGGCTGACGACGGGCCAGAATGCGCAGGCATTCTTCGTCGATGTTGCGTTCCATCTGGTTGATCTGGTCGTCGATCTCGCGCACCTGCTGGGCCAGGCCGGAGTCGGCCTCGATCAGCGCGGTGACCGCGTCGTTGACCTGCTTCTCGACCAGCCCGCCCATGGCCAGGAGGTGGCTGCGCACTTCCTCCAGTTCGGCGTTGAACTGGGCAGAGATGTGGTGGGTTAAGCCTTCCTTCGAAATCATCTTTTGCTCCGCGATAGCTGTGAGCTGCAAGCTACAAGCTGCAAGCTGTGTTGTGTCGTACTCGGACCGCTCTTACTTGCCGCTTGAAGCTTGCGGCTTGCAGCTGTTCCTAGCCATACCGTCCCGTGATGTAGTCTTCGGTCTGCTTCTTCGCCGGATTGGTGAACAGGGTGTCGGTGTCGCCAAATTCCACCAGTTTGCCCATGTACATGAACGCGGTGTAGTCGGAAACCCGCGCCGCCTGCTGCATGTTGTGGGTCACGATGACGATGGTGAACTTGGATTTCAGTTCGTAGATCAGCTCTTCGACTTTCAGCGTGGAGATCGGGTCGAGTGCCGAGCAGGGTTCGTCGAGCAGCAACACTTCCGGCTCAACGGCGATGGTGCGGGCGATCACCAGACGCTGCTGCTGACCACCGGACAGGCCCAGTGCCGACTCGTGCAGACGGTCCTTGACCTCATCCCACAGTGCCGCACCTTTCAACGCCCACTCAACGGCTTCGTCGAGCACGCGCTTCTTGTTGATGCCCTGGATGCGCAGGCCGTAAACCACGTTTTCGTAGATGGTTTTCGGGAACGGGTTGGGCTTCTGGAACACCATGCCGACGCGACGACGCAGCTCGGCCACGTCTTCGCCCTTGCGGTAGATGTTGTTGCCATACAGGTTGATCTCGCCTTCGACGCGGCAGCCATCCACCAGGTCGTTCATGCGGTTGAAGGTGCGCAGCAGCGTCGACTTGCCACAGCCGGACGGGCCGATGAAGGCGGTCACGCGCTGCTTCGGGATGTTCATGCTGACGTCGTACAGCGCTTGTTTCTCACCGTAGAACAGGCTCAGGCCCGGTACTTCGATGGCTACGGTTTCCTGCTCGAGGTTCAGGCTCTGTTTGTCGCGACCCAGTGCCGACATGTTGATGCCGTGGGTATGTGCTTCGTGCTGCATGGGAGGCTCCCTGTGCTAACAAATTCGGTTCGTTTAACCGCTGGTCCAGCCAGCGGGTTACTCAAAATTCATGTCTGGCTGAGGCCCCTGTGGGAGCTGGCTTGCCGGCGATGCAGACGATGCAGACGATGCGGTTTATCAGTAACACCGCAGTGATGCCATCGCTGGCAAGCCAGCTCCCACAGGATTCGTATTAACTATCCAGCGCCTTGTACTTCTCGCGCAGGTGGTTACGGATGTACACCGCCGACAGGTTCAACGTGGCGATCACCAGCACCAGCAGCAGCGCCGTGGCGTACACCAGCGGTCGTGCAGCTTCGACGTTCGGGCTCTGGAAGCCGACGTCATAGATGTGGAAGCCCAGGTGCATGATCTTCTGGTCCAGGTGCAGGTACGGGTAGTTACCGTCCACCGGCAACGACGGCGCCAGTTTCACCACACCCACCAGCATCAACGGCGCCACTTCACCCGCGGCACGAGCCACGGCGAGGATCATGCCGGTCATCATCGCCGGGCTGGCCATCGGCAAAACGATCTTCCACAAGGTTTCAGCCTTGGTCGCGCCGAGGGCCAACGAGCCTTCACGCACGGTGCGAGGAATCCGTGCCAGGCCTTCTTCGGTGGCCACGATCACCACCGGCACTGCCAGCAGCGCCAGGGTCAGCGAAGCCCAGAGCAGACCCGGCGTGCCGAAGGTCGGCGCCGGCAAGGCTTCCGGGAAGAACAGACGGTCGAGCGAGCCGCCCAGCACATAGACGAAGAAGCCCAGGCCGAACACCCCGTAAACGATGGCCGGAACACCTGCCAGGTTGTTCACCGCGATGCGGATCACCCGGGTCAGCGCGTTCTGCTTGGCGTATTCACGCAGGTACACCGCCGCCAGCACGCCGAACGGGGTCACGATCATCGCCATGATCAGGGTCATCATCACGGTGCCGAAAATGGCCGGGAAGATACCGCCCTCGGTGTTCGCTTCACGCGGGTCGTCGCTCAGGAACTCCCAGACCTTGCTGAAGTAGAAACCGATCTTGGTGGTCGTGCTCATGGCGTTCGGCTGGTAGGCGTGAACCACTTTGCCGATGCCGATTTCGATTTCCTTACCGTTCGCGTCGCGGGCGGTCAGGCTGTCGCGGTTGAACTGCGCATGCAGATCGTTCAGGCGCGCTTCAACATCCTGATAGCGGGCATTGAGTTCGGCGCGCTCCGATTCCATGTCCGCTTGTGCGGTGGCGTCGAGCTTGCCGTCCAGCTCCAGCTTGCGACCGTGCAGGCGAACGCGCTCGAGACCGGCGTTGATCGCGCCGATGTCGGTTTTTTCCAGGCTCTTGAGCTGTGCGGCCAGCTTGTTCACGCGATCGACACGGGCTTGCAACTCAGGCCATGCGGCTTCGCCTTCAGCGATGACCTTGCCATCCTGTTTGACGTTGACCAGGTAACCGTAGAAGTTGCCCCACTCACGCCGCTCGATCGCCATCAGCTCAGGCGGCGTCGTCTGGTTGGTCAGCCACTCGCCGACGACCCAGGTGAAGTCGTTGCCGTTCAGGTCACGGTTGCCGACCTTGATCAGCTCGCGGGTCATGAACTCCGGGCCGTCGTCAGGCACCGGCAGGCCGGCGCTCTTCAGACGGGCACGTGGCACTTCTTCCTTCTGTACGATTTCGCCGATCACCAGGTGATTGGCCTGGCCCGGTACGTCGTAACTGGCATGTACCAGGTCAGCCGGCCAGAAGTGACCCAGGCCGCGCACGGCAATCACTGCCAGCAGGCCAATGGTCATGATGACCGCGATGGACACCGCGCCACCGCTGATCCAGACGCCGGGGGCGCCGCTCTTGAACCATCCTTTCAGGGAGTTCTGTTTCACAGACTTCTACCTTTCTTAAAGCGACGAGTATTTCTTGCGCAGACGCTGACGAATCAGTTCTGCGAGGGTGTTCATGACGAAGGTGAACAACAGCAGCACCAGCGCCGAGAGGAACAGCACGCGGTAGTGGCTGCCGCCGACTTCCGACTCGGGCATTTCCACCGCAACGTTGGCCGCCAGGGTGCGCAGACCTTCGAACAGGTTCATTTCCATGACCGGGGTGTTGCCGGTGGCCATCAGCACGATCATGGTTTCCCCGACCGCACGGCCCATGCCGATCATCAGCGCCGAGAAGATGCCCGGGCTCGCGGTGAGGATCACCACGCGGGTCATGGTCTGCCACGGCGTGGCACCGAGGGCCAGGGAGCCCAGGGTCAGGCCGCGAGGCACGCTGAACACGGCGTCTTCGGCGATGGAGTAGATGTTCGGGATGACCGCGAAGCCCATGGCCAGGCCGACCACCAGGGCGTTGCGCTGGTCGTAGGTGATGCCCAGGTCGTGGGAGATCCACATGCGCATATCGCCGCCGAAGAACCAGTTCTCCATGAACGGGCTCATGTACAGCGACAGCCAGCCCACAAACAGGATCACCGGAATCAGCAGCGCACTTTCCCAGCCATCCGGGACTTTCAGGCGGATCGACTCAGGCAGGCGGCTGAAGGTGAAACCGGCGACCAGGATGCCGATCGGCAACAGCATCAGCAGGCTGAAGATGCCCGGCAAGTGTCCTTCAACATAAGGTGCGAGGAACAGACCGGCGAAGAAGCCGAGGATCACCGTCGGCATCGCTTCCATCAATTCGATCACCGGCTTGACCTTGCGGCGCATGCCCGGTGCCATGAAGTACGCGGTGTAGATCGCAGCGGCAACGGCCAGTGGAGCGGCCAGCAGCATGGCGTAGAACGCGGCTTTCAGGGTACCGAAAGTCAGCGGCGACAGGCTCAGCTTGGGTTCGAAGTCGGTGTTGGCGGCGGTCGATTGCCAGACGTATTTAGGCTCGTCGTAGTTCTCGTACCAGACCTTGCTCCACAGCGCGCTCCACGAGACTTCCGGGTGCGGGTTGTCGAGCAGCAGCGGGTGCAACTTGCCGCCCGCTTCCACGATCACGCGGTTGGCACGCGGCGACAGACCGAAAATGCCCTGGCCTTCGGCAACCGACTCAACCAGCAAAGTGCGGTGGGCAGTGCTGTGGAACACGCCGAGCTTGCCGGAAGCGTCAAGGGCAATGAAGCCCTTGCGGCGTTCTTCGGCAGTGATTTCAACGATAGGCGTGGTGCCCATCTGGAAGGTGCGGATCTGCTTCAGGCGTTGCTCGCCATCCGGGTCGCGGGCCATGAACCACTGGGCCAGACCACCCTTGGAGTCGCCGATGATCAGCGAGATGCCGCCCACCAGCTGGGTGCTGGCGGTGACTTGCGCTTCACCGTCTTCAAGCAGTTTGTAGCGACCGTTGAGGCTCTTGTCGCGCAGGCTGAACACGTCGGCCTGGGCACGCCCGTTGATCACGTACAGCCACTGCTGGCGCGGGTCGACGAAGATGTTCTTCACCGGCTCGGTCATCTGCGGCAGGTCGATGCGCTTCTGCTCGTTGGTGACTTCGCCGGTCATCATGTTCTCTTCGCTGGTCAGCGACAGAACATTGAGTTGCGAACCGGTGGAGCCAACCAGCATCAGGGTCGAATCGTTGGCGTTGAGGCTGACGTGCTCCAGCGCACCACCCGCCTCGTTCACCGCGATTGGCGCTTCGCCATACGGGTACTCGACGGCCGGGGTGATGGTTTTCTTGCCTTCCGGGTAGCTGACCTTATAGGTGTGGCGGAACACCAGGGCCTGACCGTTGGACAGACCAACAGCCACCAGCGGGTGGCCTGGCTGGTCTTCACCGATGGAGGTCACGGTGGTGCCGGCCGGAACAGGCAAATCGACGCGCTTGAGTTCGGCGCCACTGTCGATGTCGAAGAACAATGCCTGGCCCTTGTCGGAAACCCGCATCGCCACCTGATTCTGCTCTTCCAGGGAGATCATCAGCGGCTTGCCGGAATCCTGCATCCAGGCTGGAACGATCGCATCTTTCGCAGTCAGGCTGGCACCCTGGAACAACGGCGCAACCACGTAGGCGAGGAAGAAGAAGATCAGTGTGATGGCTGCCAGCACCGCCAGGCCGCCGATGAGGACGTACCAGCGAGTGAAGCGATCCTTGAGCGCGCGGATGCGACGCTTGCGTTGTAGCTCAGGCGTATTGAAGTCAATTCGCTTGGGGGGATTAGTAGTCATTGTGGAATTGGCCAGATCATTCATTCGCACACCCTAGCGATCCTGTATGACAGAAAGATGACAGTGCAGTGACGCAACAAATCCGCCGCTGGCGGTAACCAGCAGTGGATCGGGAATTTGGGGGTTGTGTAGGAGCTGTCGAGGGAACCGAGGCTGCGATCTTTTGATCTTGCAGTTGAGAAAGCCAGATCAAAAGATCGCAGCCTCGCTCCGCTCGACAGCTCCTGCACAGGAATCCGGGATTACCCCGGATTCAGGGTTTTACTTTTTTGCGACTTCAGCGCCGCCTTCCTGCAGACCCAGGTCAGCCAGTGCTTTTGCAGCAACCTTGGCCGGCAGTGGGATGTAGCCGTCTTTCACTACAACTTCCTGACCCTGTTTCGACAGAACCAGTTTCACGAACTCGGCTTCCAGCGGGGCCAGAGGCTTGTTCGGGGCTTTGTTGACGTATACGTACAGGAAGCGGGACAGCGGGTACTTGCCGTTCAGGGCGTTTTCTTCGGTGTCTTCGATGAAGTCCTGGCTGCCTTTCTTGGCCAGGGCCACAGTCTTCACGCTAGCGGTCTTGTAACCGATGCCCGAGTAACCGATACCGTTCAGCGAGGAGCTGATCGACTGCACGACCGAAGCCGAACCTGGCTGCTCGTTCACGTTAGGCTTGTAGTCGCCTTTGCACAGGGCTTCTTCCTTGAAGTAGCCGTAAGTGCCGGATACCGAGTTACGACCGAACAGTTGAACCGGCTTGTTGGCCAGGTCGCCGGTCACGCCCAGGTCGCCCCAGGTTTTCACGTCGGTTTTAGCGCCGCACAGACGAGTGGACGAGAAGATCGCGTCGACTTGCTCCATGGTCAGGTGCTGAATCGGGTTGTCCTTGTGTACGAATACCGCCAGGGCGTCCACGGCAACCGGGATTGCGGTTGGCTTGTAGCCGTACTTCTGTTCGAAGGCAGCCAGTTCGGTGTCCTTCATCTTGCGGCTCATCGGGCCCAGGTTGGAGGTACCTTCAGTCAGCGCAGGTGGCGCAGTGGCGGAGCCAGCGGCCTGAATCTGGATGTTTACGTTCGGGTATTCTTTCTTGTAGTTCTCAGCCCACAGGGTCATGAGGTTGGCCAGGGTATCGGAGCCGACGCTGGACAGGTTGCCCGACACACCAGTGGTCTTGGTGTAGCTCGGGATAGCAGGGTCAACAGCGGCAACCGCGTTGGCAGTCGCAACGCCAGCAGCGACAAAAGTCATTGCCGCCATCAAACGCTTCAGTTTCATGCCTTACTCCTAGCAGATAGGGTGTGTTAAGTCGGGGCCAAGTATCAGCAGGCCGTGTGAACACTCTATGGCTGAAATATGACAATTGGATGAAAGGCCAGTATTTGGATTTTTTGCAGGATGATTCGCGTCGCCTGCCTTCGCGAGCAAGCCCGCTCCCACATTTGACCGCACTCCTCCAGGAGAAATGCGATCGAATGTGGGAGCGGGCTTGCTCGCGAAGGCGTCAGTACAGTCGATACAAAAGGTCGATCAACGCCCTTTCTTCCAGAGGTAGGCGCCCACCACAATCCCGACCCCACACAGCACAGCCACGTAGTAGGCCGGCCCCATCGGGCTTTCCTTGAGCAGCAGACTGACGATCATCGGCGTCAAGCCACCGAAAATGGCGTAGGCCACGTTATAGGAGAACGACAGGCCACTGAAGCGCACCACTGGCGGGAACGCCTTGACCATCACGTACGGCACCGCACCGATGGTGCCGACCAACAGACCGGTCAGCGCATACATGGGGAACAGCCAGTCCGGATGGTCGGACAGGCTGTGGTAGAAGGTCCAGGAGCTGGCCAGCAACGCGGCGCAGCCCAGGACGAAGACTCGCCCCGCACCGAAGCGATCCGCCAGCGCGCCGGCGATGATGCAGCCAAAGCTCAGAAAGACGATGGCCACGCTGTTGGATTGCAGAGCCGTGGTCGGTGAGAAATGGTAGACCTTCTGCAGCACGGTCGGCGTCATCAGAATCAGTACCACGATCGCAGCAGAGAGCAGCCAGGTCAGCAGCATCGAAATGGCGATGGCACCGCGATGGTCACGCAACACCGCTCGCAATGGCACTTCTTCGGCCAGCGCCTTGCGTTGTTGCAGTTCGGCAAATACCGGCGTTTCGTGCAGCCAACGACGCAGATACACCGAAAACAGGCCGAACACGCCACCCAGCAGGAACGGAATCCGCCAGGCGTAGCCCGCGACTTCCTCCGGGGTATAAATGCTGTTGATTGCCGTGGCGACCAGCGAGCCAAGCAGAATGCCCGCCGTCAGACCGCTGGTCAGGGTGCCGCAGGCGTAGCCGATATGACGCTGCGGCACGTGTTCCGAAACGAAAACCCACGCCCCCGGCACCTCACCGCCAATGGCCGCGCCCTGGATCACCCGCATCAACAGCAGCAGAATCGGTGCCCACAGGCCAATCTGCGCGTAGGTCGGCAACAAGCCCATGATCAGGGTCGGCACGGCCATCATGAAGATACTCAAGGTGAACATCTTCTTGCGGCCCAGCAGGTCGCCGAAATGCGCCATCACGATGCCGCCCAGCGGCCGCGCCAGGTAGCCGGCGGCGAAAATGCCGAACGTTTGCATCATACGCAGCCACTCGGGCATGTCCGCCGGGAAGAACAGGTCGCCCACCACCGTGGCGAAGAACACGAAGATGATGAAATCGTAGAACTCCAGCGCACCACCCAGGGCAGACAGCGATAGAGTCTTGTAGTCGTTGCGGGTCAGCGGACGTGCGGGTTGTTCTGGCTGCGCGATGCTCGAGGGCGCTGTGGTCATGGCAAGGGCTTCTCTTATAGTCGGATCTGCAACCTCAACAACGCTGGTTGAGGCCTGGGCAGGTCCGGCACGATAGCAAATTGTTCGAAAAAGCACATAGAGGTGCGTTTTTGACGGTCAAAATGAGAACCGGACGGTCGTCGCGGAGTCTACCGACCGATATACTCGCAGCCTTGCTCCGGTTTTTGAGGGTTGCTGTGCGAAAACGCCTGTCAGGTTCATAGGCGATTTCGCAGAGTTTCCCTTTAGGCGCCTGATGGAAAACGTGACGAACGTAGTATGTTCGGTGCTGAATCGTTTTTCCCGAAGACGGCTACCACCAGCGATACCAACGAAGAGTCACGGGTCAGAGGCACCCCCGGCATGATAGAGCTCGAACAAGAAGATCCGATCCCGCAAGGCGACCTGGCCCTGCAAATCACCGCACTCCCTCGCGAAACCAACGGCTTTGGCGATATTTTCGGCGGCTGGCTGGTGGCGCAGATGGATTTGGCAGGCACTGCGATGGCCAGCAAGGTCGCCGGCGGGCGCGTTGCAACCGTTGCCATCGACCGCATGGCATTTCTGGTTCCGGTGGCAGTGGGCGCTCAGCTTTCCTTTTATACCCAGGCCCTGGAAATCGGCCGCAGCTCGATCAAGATGATGGTCGAGGTCTGGAGCGACGATCCACTGTCCAGCGAGTGGCGTAAAGTAACCGAAGCGGTGTTTGTGTTCGTTGCCATCGACGGTAGCGGCCGCACCCGTTCGGTTCCGCCCAGGGCTCGATAAAGAGCCACTAAACCTGGAAGCCGTTTTGCGGTCGATAGTCGTCCACGTTACTGATCGAGAGCTGTCCCATGAGCACGCCCAATGTTGAAGCCGTAAAACTGGATGAACTGAACTGCTGGCGCATCCGCCACGGTCAGGCCGAATTACTGGTGGCCCAGCAAGGTGCGCACATCCTCAGCTATCAGCTGGCTGGCCAGCCGCCGCTGATCTGGCTCAACGACGAGGCCGTCTTCAAGACCGGCAAGAGCATCCGTGCCGGCGTGCCGGTGTGCTGGCCGTGGTTCGGTAACTTTGCGCGCAACCCGCAAAGCGTGCAGGCGATGCGCATCGGTAATGAAGCGCCGTCGGCTCACGGCTTCGTGCGAGCGATGGATTGGGAACTGGGTGGCATCGAAGCCGAAGGCGAAAGCCTGAAGGTCGAATTCCTCCTGCCCTACCCCGAAGGCGGCTTTCCCGGCTGGCCGCACCAGGTGGACTTGACCCTGACCATTCGCCTCGACGAGCAATTGCACATCCAGCTGACCAGCCACAACCGGGGCACCGATACCGTCAACATCAGCCAGGCGCTGCACAGTTACTTTGCCGTCAGCGATGTGCGCGAGGTGCACGTCGAAGGTTTGGACGGCCTCGACTTCATCGAAACCCTGGACAACTGGAAAACCGTCACCCAAACCGGGGATCTGCGTTTTACCGGCGAGACCGACCGCATCTACCTCGACGCCCCGCCACAGTTGAGCATCGTCGATCCAGCCTGGGAACGGCGCATCGTACTGACCAGCAGCGGATCGCGCACGGCGGTGATCTGGAACCCGTGGATCGACCGCGCCGCTGCGTTCAGCGACATGGCCGACGACGGCTGGCAGCGCATGCTGTGCATCGAGACGGCGAACGTAATGGGCGATGTGGTGAGCCTGAAACCAGGGGCAAGCCATACCCTGGGCGTGAGCGTCGGTAGCGCGCCGCTCTAAGCAACACCTGAAACCAATGTGGGAGCGGGCTTGCTCGCGAAAGCGGTGTATCAGTCAGCATTGATGGCGACTGACACTCCCTCTTCGCGAGCAAGCCCGCTCCCACATTTACATCTCTACAAGTCCGACTCCTGCACCACCCGCACCTTCGCCGCATCCAGCGCATACGCCGCATCCGCCAGATCATTGCTGACCTTCTCGATCTTCAGCGTGCCGGTGACCCACAGCGGCGTGTAGATATCATCCAGCTTCAAGCCCTTGGGATAACGCACCAGCACCAGTTGATTGGGTGGCGGTGGCGGCACGTGGATGCAGGCACCGGGGTACGGCACCAGGAAGAACAACGTACTGCGGCCCTTGGCATCGGACTCCAGCGGCACTGGATAACCGCCAATGCGGATATTTCTGTCGTTCATCGACGCAACGGTCTTGGTCGAGTACATCACCGCTGGCAAGCCTTTGGCCTGCTTCATCCCGCCTTTGTCGGTGAAGGTGCCATTGGCTTCAGGGGAATTGTGGTCGATTTCGGGCATGGCCTCGAGGGCCTTCTGGTCCGACTTGGGCATCAGTTCGAGCCAGTCGGTCTCCGGCAGTTCGCCGGCATGGGCAAGGCCCGTACCCAGTAAAACAAGAGTTAGCAAAAGACGGCGCATGAAAGTGCTCGGCAATGGGAAGAACAGGAAACGCCGAGCATTCTAGCCCTCCCGACCGGCTTGGCGGAGAGGGCTTTGTCGCCTGGATCAGTTCTTTTTGATCAGTCCGTAGATCACCAGCAATACAACGGCGCCCACCAGCGCCCCGATGAAGCCTGCACCTTGGCCTGCCTGATAGATACCCAGGGCCTGACCGCCATAGGTGGCCGCCAGCGAACCGCCGATACCGAGCAGGATCGTCAAGATCCAGCCCATGCTGTCATCGCCCGGTTTCAGGAACCGGGCCAGCAGACCGACGATCAAGCCGATAAAGATGGTTCCGATAATTCCCATGGCATTCTCCTCTCAATGAAGTAGCTATCCGAAAGCCTAGTCAGACTTTCGCAACCTGCCATGAGAGAACGGCGCAACCCGAAGGTTCCGCCATTGCCAGAGAAAACTATTCGGCGATCAGCGCTTGAACCTTGAGGATCTGGTTCGCCAGCGTCTCGCGGTCTGCACAACGCAGGTTGGCGTGACCGACCTTGCGGCCGACCTTGAACGCCTTGCCATAGTGATGCAGATGGCAATCGGCGATGTTCAGGACCTTCTCGGTCTCTGGCACTGTGCCGATGAAGTTGAGCATCGCGCTTTCGCCTACCTTGGCCGTCGAACCCAATGGCAGACCGGCAACGGCCCGCAGGTGGTTTTCGAACTGGCTGCACTCGGCGCCTTCGGTGGTCCAGTGCCCGGAGTTGTGCACGCGCGGGGCGATTTCGTTGGCCTTGAGGCCACCGTCGACTTCGAAGAACTCGAACGCCATCACGCCGACGTAATCCAGCTGCTTGAGCACACGGCTGGAGTAGTCTTCGGCCAGGGCTTGCAACGGGTGATCGGTGCTGGCCACGGACAGCTTGAGGATGCCGCTTTCGTGGGTGTTGTGTACCAGCGGGTAGAAACGGGTTTCACCGTCGCGGGCACGCACGGCGATCAGCGAGACTTCACCGGTGAACGGCACGAAGCCTTCCAGCAGGCAGGCCACGCTGCCCAGCTCGGCGAAGGTGCCGACCACATCTTCAGGGGTGCGCAGGACTTTCTGGCCCTTGCCGTCGTAACCCAGGGTACGGGTCTTGAGCACCGCCGGCAGGCCGATGGAGGCCACAGCGGCGTCCAGGTCGGCCTGGGACTGGATGTCAGCGAACGCCGGGGTAGGAATCCCCAGGTCCTTGAACATGCTCTTCTCGAACCAGCGGTCGCGGGCGATGCGCAAGGCTTCGGCGCTCGGGTAGACCGGGACGAATTGCGAGAGGAACGCGACGGTTTCCGCCGGAACACTTTCGAACTCGAAGGTCACCAGATCGACTTCATCGGCCAGCTGGCGCAGGTGATCCTGATCGCCGTAGTCGGCTCGCAGGTGTTCGCCCAACGCGGCTGCGCAAGCATCCGGCGCCGGGTCCAGAAAAGCGAAGTTCATGCCCAGCGGAGTGCCCGCCAACGCCAACATGCGACCCAACTGGCCGCCACCGATTACACCGATCTTCATCGTCAACAACCTCAGGCGATGCGTGGGTCTGGATTTTCCAGGACGCTGTCTGTCTGCTCAGCACGGAAGGTTTTCAGCACCGCATGGAACTGCGGGTGCTTGGCGCCAAGGATACTCGCCGACAGCAGCGCTGCGTTGATCGCACCCGCCTTGCCGATGGCCAGGGTGGCAACCGGAATGCCTGCCGGCATCTGCACAATGGAAAGCAGCGAATCAACGCCCGACAGCATTGCGGACTGAACGGGAACGCCCAACACCGGCAGGTGGGTCTTGGCTGCACACATGCCTGGCAAGTGGGCCGCGCCGCCGGCACCGGCGATGATCACCTCGATGCCCCGTGATTCGGCCTCTTCGGCGTACTGGAACAGCAGGTCCGGGGTACGGTGGGCAGAAACCACTTTCACCTCGTAAGGGATGCCGAGCTTTTCCAGCATATCGGCGGTGTGGCTAAGGGTGGACCAATCGGACTTGGAGCCCATGATCACGCCAACCAGTGCACTCATCGTCGTGCCTCTTCTCTCTGGGCGCCCGCAGGCGCATCAAAAAACAACAAGCCACGCAGGATGCGTGGCTTGATTGTACGAATTATGGCCAGTCGTAACCGGCCGAAGGCCGCGCAGTATACCGCAAAGAAGCCAATAAACAGCCCCCGATACGACCATCTGTCATCCGACGCAAAACAGCTGTTTTATTGACTCAAGAATCAAGAACGCCAGCCCTGAACTACACCCACTAAAAGCCAGATAAAGAACATCAGGAAATAAAAGCTAAAACACTGCACGCCCATCACACACACTAATTATATATAAAACATCATCAAAACCAAATAACCCAACCAACTAAAACCATAATAACATCTTACATGTTAACCACTTCTCGCCGCCCACCAACCCAATCAGAAACCTATTGGAGCTTTTCAATGCCACACCCATTATTGTTAGTTGTTTTTATTCACAAAGACTTAGCGGATCATGACGCTGACGATATTTACGATAAACAATTTAGATGGTTGGCCAAGGAAATCGAAATAATTTCCGGACGGCCGCTCGCGATCATCTTCAAGTCACCTTCAGATGCGCCGGCCCTCACTCACCTTTCCTACAAGATTGACAGCCCTGACCAGACTCTTTATTCCTGGTATCAAAAAATCGACCAGTATAAAGATGACTATACAATCGACAGTTATAACGATCACACTCGAAAATTTCTTCTGCTGACACGTGACAACCTCAGCAGCACCGTTGCAGGGATTGCAAGCCAAAAGGGCTATTGTGCAATTTCATCTATTAACGGTGACCAGACGCCAGCTCATGAAGTGGGTCATATGTTCGGAGCACGACATGAGGACTTCGAGGTTTATTACAATGGCTGGTGGGACGAAACCATCATGACGCCCAGTACAATTGCATCCACTCTCAGAGGGAATGCCAAGCGCTTCAGCGACAAAAACAGGGAGAACATCCGCAATTATCTCGAAGAGCATGATTGAAACGCTTTGAATCATGCGATTACAAAGAGTGAAACTCTTTTTTTTGCTTTCACTCTTGCAGGCCCCTCAAGTGGTGGAGCCCGCTGCCCCACCCTCCAATTTTCGCCATAACAACCGCACGTTCGCCTTGCGCACCAATGCACAGCGATACAGACGAATCTCCAGCGGCACATGCCATTGCGCTCCGCCGCAGACCACCAGTTCACCGCGCGCCAGTTCGGCGCGCACACTGAGTTGCGGCACCCAGGCAATGCCCAGGCCTTCCAGGGCCATGCTTTTCAGGCTGTCGGCCATGGCGGTTTCGTAGATCGTGGTGAAGCGCAGCGCCCGTTGGCGCAGCAGCATGTTCACCGAACGGCCGAGAAATGCCCCGGCGCTATACGCCAGCAGCGGTACGCTGGCTTCGCCCTCCAGATCGAACAGCGGTTTGCCGTCGGCGTCCGCCGCGCAGACCGGCAGCATTTCGGTGTGGCCAAGGTGCAGGGAGGGGAAGATTTCCGGGTCCATCTGCATCGCGGCGTCCGGATCGTAGAAGGCCAGCATCAGATCGCAACCGCCTTCGCGCAAGGCATGCACCGCGTCGCCGACGTTGGTTGCCACCAGTCGCGTGGCGATGTTCAAGCCTTCGTTGCGCAACTGGGCAATCCACCGCGGAAAGAAACCGAGCGCCAGGGAGTGTGCGGCAGCGACCTGCATCACTTCGCCCTGCCCGCCTTCCAGATGATGCAGATGGCGCAATACTTCGCCGAGCTGCTCGACCACGGTGCGTGCGGTAACCAGAAACAATTGTCCCGCCGCCGTCAGTTCGATCGGCGTGCGCGAACGGTTGACCAGGGTCAGCCCCAGCGCCGCCTCCAGGCTGCGGATTCGCCGGCTGAACGCCGGTTGCGTCACGAAGCGCCGTTCGGCTGCCTGGGAGAAACTGCGGGTGGCAGCCAGGGCACTAAAGTCCTCCAGCCATTTGCTTTCCAGATTCATCACGTCCTCCCGGACACGCACCAATTTAGGTCGCACGCTCGCCGTCAAGCCGGCGTCACACGGGCATTATGCCGAATGTGCATAGGCTAGTGTTTAACAGCATTGGCCCAAAATTTCGCACAAGCCTAGCATTCACAGCGTTCCGGCACAGCCCGGGTCCATATTGAGATGATTTCTATCATGTCCTCCGCTGCATCATTCCGCACAGAAAACGACCTGCTTGGCGCCCTCGAAGTACCGGCTCAAGCGTATTACGGTATCCAGACCCTGCGAGCGGTGAACAACTTCCGCCTTTCGGGCGTTCCGATTTCGCACTACCCGAAACTGGTTGTCGGTCTGGCCATGGTCAAACAGGCCGCTGCTGACGCCAACCGTGAGCTGGGTCACCTGAGCGAAGCCAAGCACGCGGCCATCAGCGAAGCCTGTGCACGTCTGATCCGCGGCGACTTCCACGAAGAGTTCGTGGTGGACATGATTCAAGGCGGCGCTGGCACTTCGACCAACATGAATGCCAACGAAGTGATCGCCAACATCGCGCTGGAGGCCATGGGTCACCAGAAAGGCGAATACCAGTACCTGCACCCGAACGACGACGTGAACATGGCGCAGTCGACCAACGACGCCTACCCGACGGCGATCCGCCTGGGTCTGTTGCTCGGTCACGACGCACTGCTCGCCAGCCTCGACAGCCTGATTCAGGCGTTCGCGGCCAAGGGTGAAGAATTCAACCACGTCCTGAAGATGGGTCGTACCCAGCTGCAAGACGCCGTACCGATGACCCTGGGTCAAGAGTTCCGTGCCTTCGCCACCACCATGGGCGAAGACCTGGCCCGTCTGAAGACACTGGCCCCGGAACTGCTGACTGAAGTGAACCTGGGCGGCACCGCGATCGGCACCGGTATCAACGCCGACCCGCGCTATCAGGCCTTGGCTGTACAGCGCCTGGCCCTGATCAGCGGTCAGCCGCTGGTTCCGGCCGCCGACCTGATCGAAGCTACCTCCGACATGGGCGCCTTCGTGCTGTTCTCCGGCATGCTCAAGCGTACTGCGGTCAAGCTGTCGAAGATCTGCAACGACCTGCGCCTGCTGTCCAGCGGCCCACGCACCGGCATCAACGAAATCAACCTGCCAGCGCGTCAGCCAGGCAGCTCGATCATGCCCGGCAAGGTCAATCCGGTTATTCCGGAAGCCGTTAACCAGGTGGCCTTCCAGGTCATCGGTAACGATCTGGCGCTGACCATGGCGGCCGAAGGCGGCCAGCTGCAACTGAACGTGATGGAACCGCTGATCGCTTTCAAGATCCTCGATTCGATCCGCCTGCTGCAACGCGCCATGGACATGCTGCGCGAGCACTGCATCGTCGGCATCACCGCCAACGAAGCCCGCTGCCGTGAACTGGTCGAGCACTCGATCGGCCTGGTCACCGCACTGAACCCGTACATCGGCTACAAAAACGCCACCCGCATCGCCCGTATCGCCCTTGAAAGCGGCCGCGGCGTGCTGGAACTGGTGCGCGAAGAAGGTCTGCTCGACGAAGCCATGCTCGCCGACATCCTGCGCCCGGAAAACATGATTGCTCCGCGCCTGGTGCCCCTGAAGGCCTAACCCGACGCGTTACCTGTAGCACCGCTCACCAGGTCGAGGGACTAGACACCTCTCACCTTTTGAGGGCTTGGAGATCATTCTCCAGGCCCTTTTTTTTAACTGTTTACCAGTGAAAACCGTATGTCTGGGGACTGACCAATGTGGGAGCGGGCTTGCTCGCGAAGGTGGCGGCACATTCAACAATGATGTTTTTGATACACCGCTTTCGCGAGCAAGCCCGCTCCCACCCAGAGCAGCTCCCACATAGCCTGACAGCAAAAATGTCAGGTGTTTCAAGGGCTTCGTTTCACCACATGCACCACAACCGTGCAGACGGACGGCACTGTCATCGGTATAGTGCCGCCCCTCTTCGCGTGAGCGGTCGTCGGTAGCGAGACCACAACCCATGCGAAACCCGAACTAATAACAAACCCGCGATATGAAACCGGGACGAACTTCGAACCGCCCGTTGTGCTGTGCGCCCAGCGGTGTAACTCGATGTGTCTGCCCGGCAAGCATTTGCCAACACAAAAAACAGCGAGGAATAATCCATGCTCGAAGTCATTAACGACTTCCTCTCAGGAAAAGTACTGATCGTGCTCATTGTCGGGCTCGGTAGCTACTTCACGATCCGCTCGCGTTTCGTTCAATTGCGTCACTTCTTCCACATGTTCGCGGTATTCCGTGACAGCCTCAAAAGCAGCGCAGGGCAACTCAGTTCGTTCCAGGCCCTGATGCTCAGCCTCGCCGGCCGCGTCGGTGCGGGCAACATTGCCGGTGTCGGCATTGCCGTGACACTCGGTGGACCTGGCGCGGTGTTCTGGATGTGGGTGACCGCACTGGTCGGCATGTCCAGCAGCTTCTTCGAATGCTCCCTTGGTCAACTGTACAAACGCACCGACTCCGACGGCACCTTCCGGGGCGGCCCGTCCTACTACATCCAGCACGGTCTGCAGAAGCGCTGGCTGGGCATGCTCATGGCGTTCCTGTTGCTGGTGACGTTCGGCTTCGCCTTCAACGGCCTGCAAGCCCACGCCGTGACGCATTCGCTGAACAACGCGTTCGGCCTCGACACCACTTACACCGGCATCGGTCTGGCCGTGCTGCTGGGCCTGGTGTTCATCGGCGGGATCAAGCGCATCGCCAAGGTTGCCGACCTGTTGGTACCGGTGAAAACCCTGGTGTATATCGGCGTGACCATCTACGTGATCGTGCTGCAATTCGACCAGGTGCCGGGCATGCTGATGACCATCGTCAAGAGCGCCTTCGGTCTGGACCAGGCCTTCGGCGGCCTGATCGGCAGCGCCATCGTCATGGGCGTGAAACGTGGCGTATTCGCCAACGAAGCTGGCCTGGGCAGCGCGCCGAACGTGGCGGCTGTGGCAGCCGTCGAACACCCGGTGGCGCAAGGTGTGGTTCAAGCGTTCAGCGTGTTCCTCGACACCTTCGTGATCTGCACCTGCACCGCGCTGCTGATCCTGCTTTCGGGCTTCTACACCCCTGGCTTCGAAGGCGACGGCATTGCCCTGACCCAGAACTCCCTGGCCGCCGTGGTTGGTGACTGGGGCCGGATGTTCATCTCCGTGGCCCTGGCGCTGTTCGTGTTCACCTCGATCCTCTACAACTACTACCTGGGCGAGAGCAACCTGCGCTTTCTGATCGGTGAAAACCGCAAGGCGCTGATGGGCTATCGCGCGCTGGTACTGGTGCTGATCTTCTGGGGCGCCATCGAAAACCTCGGTACCGTATTTGCCTTCGCCGACATCACCATGACCATGCTCGCGTTCGTCAACCTGATCGCGCTGTTCCTGCTGTTCAAGGTCGGCATGCGCATCCTGCGTGACTACGATGACCAGCGCGCCGCCGGCATCAAGACTCCGGTGTTCGACTCCGCAAAGTTCCCGGACCTGGATCTGGATCGCCAGGCATGGCCGGCCAACCCGCCAGCCACTGTCGGCAAGGCTGAAGTTGAGCCGCAAGGTGTACCCGCAGCGCAACGCTGACAGGTGAATGACGGGCGCATCTCGCGCGCCCGTCAGTTAAAGTTCGAAAAACTGTGGGAGCGAGCTTGCTCGCGATGGCGCACTGTCAGTCAACATAGCGATGTCTGACATACCGCTATCGCGAGCAAGCTCGCTCCCACAGGAACTCTTCCTCTCGGAGAATCTTCATGAATTCGTCGACCTACCCTGCCGCCCAGCACGTCATGGTGCTCTACACCGGTGGCACCATCGGCATGCAGGCCAGCGCCCACGGCCTGGCGCCGGCGTCCGGTTTTGAAGCGCGGATGCGCGAATACCTGCACAGCCAGCCCGAACTTGTCGTGCCGCAGTGGCGTTTTCGCGAGATGTCGCCGCTGATCGACAGCGCCAACATGACCCCGACGTACTGGCAGCAGTTGCGTGAAGCAGTGGTCGATGCGGTGGATGTTCAGGGCTGCGACAGCGTGCTGATCCTGCATGGCACCGACACGCTGGCCTACAGTGCCGCCGCCATGAGCTTCCAGTTGCTCGGCCTGCATGCCCGCGTGTGTTTTACCGGCTCCATGCTTCCGGCCGGTGTCACCGACAGCGACGCCTGGGAGAACCTCGGCGGCGCGCTGGTTGCACTGGGCCAAGGCCTCGCGCCGGGTGTGCATCTGTACTTCCACGGCGAACGGCTGGACCCGACCCGTTGCGCCAAGGTTCGCAGTTTTGGCCGTCATCCGTTCAAGCGCCTGGAGCGTCAGGGCGGTGGTGTGAAAGCCACTTCGCTGCCAACAGCGTTGAACTACAACCAGGCAAAACAACTGGCGAAGGTTGCCGTGTTGCCGCTGTTCCCTGGCATCGGTGCCGAGATCCTCGATGGCCTGCTCGACAGCGGCATTCAAGGTCTGGTGCTGGAGTGCTACGGCAGCGGCACCGGGCCGAGCGACAACCCGGAGTTCCTCGCCAGCCTCGGCCGTGCTCGGGACAAGGGCGTGGTCGTGGTCGCGGTGACGCAATGCCACGAAGGCGGGGTTGAGCTGGACGTCTATGAGGCAGGCAGTCGCTTGCGCGGTGTCGGTGTGCTGTCCGGTGGCGGCATGACCCGTGAAGCGGCATTCGGCAAGTTGCATGGGTTGTTGGGGGCGGGGCTTGAAACGGACGAAGTCCGTCGGCTTGTCGAGCTCGACCTTTGCGGCGAACTGAGCTGAAAAAACACAAAACCTGTGGGAGCGGGCTTGCTCGCGAAGACGACGGCACATCCAGCATGGATGTGACAGGCCGACCGCTTTCGCGAGCAAGCCCGCTCCCACAGGGGGGCGTCGGCACACAACTTGCTCCGCATTCCAGCATCCCAAGGCTGGAAGTCCTCATGCTCCACTCCCACCTCACCACCCTCAATGCCGTCTCCCTGGTACTCGATGCCTTCAAGGCACAAGGCTTGTCCAGCGAAGCGCTGCTGGCCGGCAGCGGTATCAGTGCGGCGGATCTGAACCGGGCCGACACGCGCATCACCACCAATCAAGAGATGCAGGTCTGTGCCAACGCCGTTGCCCTCAAGCGCGACATCGGCCTGGAACTGGGTCGGCGGATGCACGTTTCCTGCTACGGCATGCTCGGTTACGCCCTGCTCACCAGTGCCACCTTCGGTGACGCATTGCGCCTGGCGATACGCTATCCGGCGCTGCTGGGAACACTTTTCGAGCTGAGCCTGGAGGACGACGGCGAGCGCATCTGGTTCGCCGCCGCCGATTACCGCGAGAGCCCGGCCATGGCGGTGTTCAACGCCGAGTTCTGCCTCGTATCGCTGAAAGTCACCTGCGACGACCTGCTTGGCCATCCCCTGCCCTTGCTCGGCGCACGCTTCGAACATGCCGCGCCCGACTACGAAACGAGTTACGCCGAACACTTCAACTGCCCGCTGGATTTCGGCGCGCGCAACAATGCCTTCGCCTTCGACAAGCGCTGGCTCGACCAGCCGTTGCCGCTGGCCGATGTGATCACCCATCAAGCCATGGCCGAGCGCTGCCGCAAACAGAACATCGAGTTCACCGGGCGACAGGCATGGCTCGGACGGATCCGCCAATTGCTCAGCGCGCAATTGAACGCGGCGCCGGGGCTGGAGGGCCTGGCCGAGCAGATGAATTGCTCGGCGCGGACCTTGCGTCGGCATCTCAAGGACATGGGCTGCAGCTATCAGGAGCTGCTCGACGAACTGCGCTTCGAACAGGCCAAGCAAATGCTGTGTGAGGATCAATTGCCGATCTACCAGATTGCCGAGGCGCTGGGCTTCAGCGAGACCGCGAGTTTTCGCCATGCGTTCGTGCGCTGGAGTGGTGTGGCGCCGAGCCAGTTCAGGCCACACGGATAACCCTGTGGGAGCGGGCTTGCCCGCGAAGAGGCCGGTACAACCGATACATCTCCATTGGCTGGAGCACCGCTTTCGCGGGCAAGCCCGCTCCCACAGGTTTAGCATTTCATGCACTCACCCGGAACTCAGCCGTGAGCAAGGGGCGAATTTCGGTCAAACGTTTTGGCCATATCGATCCCCTTTTGGCCTTTCCTGCCGTTCTCCGAAACCGTCCGTGCCGCAAGACTGTGTTCAACCGAATCAGCCTGCGGAGAACAACAAAATGCTGACGATCTACTCGAACGATCACCACCTGCACCACGGCCGTTGTGAATTGATAGACGGGCAACTCAAGCCCTGCTTCGAAATGCCTTCACGTGCCGACCACGTGCTGGCACGGGTGCAAAATCAAAATCTCGGCCCTGTCGAAGCGCCGAAGGATTTCGGCCTCGGACCGATCGAACGCATCCACAGCCGCGACTACCTCGACTTCTTCAAAGGCGCCTGGGCACGCTGGACCGAGTTCAACACCGACGGTGACTTGCTGCCCTACACCTGGCCGGCCCGCACCCTGCGCCGGATCAAACCCGCCAGCCTGCATGGCGAACTCGGTTACTACAGCTTCGATGGCGGCGCGCCAATCACCGCCGGTACCTGGCAGGCGGCGTATAGCGCAGCGCAAGTCGCCCTCACCGCCCAGGCGGAAATCCAGCGCGGCGCCCGTTCGGCCTTTGCCCTGTGCCGTCCACCGGGACACCACGCCGCCAGCGATTTGATGGGGGGTTATTGCTACCTCAACAACGCGGCCATCGCCGCCCAGGCGTTCCTCGATCAGGGCCACAAGAAGGTCGCGATCCTCGACGTCGATTACCACCATGGCAACGGCACCCAGTCGATCTTCTACGAACGCAGCGATGTGCTGTTCACTTCGATCCATGGCCACCCGGAAGCCGAATTTCCGTTCTTCCTCGGCTATGAAGACGAATTGGGCGAGGGCCCCGGCGAGGGCTTCAACTTCAACTATCCTCTGGCCGCCGGTTCAGGCTGGGACACCTGGAGCGCGGCGCTGGAACAGGCCTGCAAAGAGATCGAAAGCTATGGCGCCGACATCGTCGTGGTCTCCCTGGGCGTCGACACGTTCAAGGACGATCCGATCTCGCAATTCAAACTCGACAGCCCGGATTACCTGGCCATGGGTAAGCGCATTGCGGCTCTCGGCAAACCGACGCTGTTCGTGATGGAAGGCGGCTACGCGGTAGAAGAAATCGGTATCAACGCCGTGAACGTTCTCGAAGGTTTCGAAAGCGCCCAATGAGGAATTAGAACAATGACAAGACTCAAGCGTTTGATCGTTCCAGCCCTGGGCGCCCTGGTGCTCAGTGGCGTTGCCCATGCTGAAGAACGAACGTTGCGCGTCTACAACTGGTTCGACTACATCACCCCCAAGGCTCTGGAAGACTTCAAGGCCCAGAACAGCCAGACCAAACTGGTCTACGACATTTTCGACACCAACGAAGCACTGGAAGCCAAGTTGCTGACCGGCAACTCCGGCTACGACGTGGTGGTGCCATCCAACGTGTTCCTCGCCAAACAAATCGAAGCCGGCGTGTTCCAGCCACTGGACCGCAGCAAGTTGCCGAACTGGAACCACCTCGATCCCAAGCTGATGAAGCTGATCGAAGCCAACGACCCGGGCAACAAATTCGCCGTGCCGTACATGTACGGGACCATCCTGATCGGCTTCAATCCGGACAAGGTCAAGGCCGTGCTCGGCGACAACGCGCCAGTGGACAGCTGGGACCTGATCTTCAAGGAAGAGAACATCAGCAAGCTCAAGCAGTGCGGCGTCGCCCTGCTCGACTCGCCCTCGGAGATCTTGCCGCTGGCCCTGCAACACCTCGGCCTGGACCCCAACAGCAAAAAGCCGGCGGACTACGACAAGGCTGAAGCGCTGCTGATGAAGATCCGCCCGTACATCACCTACTTCCACTCATCGAAGTACATGGCCGATATCGCCAACGGTGACATCTGTGTCGCGGTCGGTTATTCCGGCAGCTTCTCGCAAGCCGCCAACCGCGCCAAGGAAGCCAAGAACGGTGTGATCGTCGACATGCGCTTGCCGAAGGAAGGCGCACCGATCTGGTTCGACATGCTCGCAATACCCAAGGGCGCGAAGAATCCGGAAGACGCCTACACCTTCATCAACTACCTGCTGCAACCCCAGGTGATTGCGCCGGTCAGTGACTTCGTCGGCTACCCGAACCCGAACAAGGACGCCACGGAACTGGTCGACCCGGCGATCCGCAACAACCCGAACCTGTACCCGACCGACACGGCAATGAGCACGCTCTACACCCTGCAACCGTTGCCGCGCGATGCCGAACGTGCGCGGACCCGGGCCTGGACCAAGATCAAGTCCGGTACCTGACAACCGTCTGGTTTGCCCCCCACCAGGACCTGCGCTCGCGCAGGTCTTTTTTTTGCCCGCGATATTTATTTACCGCCAACCGCACGCTGCCCGTCATTACTTTGCAACGGATTGCGCACCGACCCTTCGACGGTGCCTGCCACCTCACAAAGGATGTGACCATGACCGACGTTTCCAGCCCTCCCGCCCTAACCGGCCTCCCAGCCGATCAGGATGCCCTGCTCACCCAATTGGTGGCCGGGCCGTCGATCAGGGAGGTTGCCACCCACGCACTGCAACCGGCATTGAAAACGCTATACCCGCAGCTGTCGATCGACCCCCGACTGGCGATAGTGGTGACGCCGACCTGGACGCTGCACGGGCAGCGCGTCATCGCCGGGCCACGACACTTCGAATCACTGACCGACACCCTTGTGCGCCACGGGGTCACGAAAACACCGGTGGTTTACCTGGATGGCGAGCACTACCTCACCCTGCAACCGCTGGAGCCGACACCGGCACAACTGCCCGTCAGCATCGAAGCCATCGGGCGCCTGCTCAATGAGTTGGCGCCACTGCTGTTCGACGCGTTTCAAGAGCAGCAGGTCGACTACTGGAACCAGTTCACCGCCCCCTCGACCCCGCGCTGGCAAGGCCTGTCCCACTCGCTGCGCGAACTGTGGAACATCCAGACCCAGCCGAACTGGCAGGACGACCAGTCTGCGATGGCCCGCAACCTGTTCGCCTACCCGGACAAAAGCACGCGCATGAACCACGACAGCTACCGATCCCGCGCCTGCCTGATCGATCTGGACTACAGGAATGAGGGTGTCTCGACCCACCTCAACACCCTGGACATGGCCGTATTGATCGGGACGCTGGGCAACCGCACGTTGATCCTCAGCCACACCATCACCCAGGGCTTCCAGACCTACGAGTCGCTAGAGGAGCTGGGCAAGTCCCTGCTGACTTACACCAACGGGCAAGTACCCGGTGATACCTTGCAATGGCGTCTGATCGAACCAGAGGGCAACTTTTTCGACCACTTGGCGTGCACCCTGATCGCCCTGCAAGCGGACTCGATTGCCGCGCTGGCAAACGAGTCCGCAGACGAAAACCCCGACCTTGCGCCTCACATCAGCCGTACCACCAATAAGCTAGACCCATCGGACAAGCAGGCGCCCTCGCGCTTCAACCTGATCGAGCAGGCGCTACCAGACTGGATGGCCAACGCGTCATCCGGCGATCTCACCGCGTACAGCCGTCACCTGATGGATCTGGTAACCGTACAGAACCAGAACGCCGGGAAGTCCTTCCAGGACGGTATCAAACCGATCCGCGACTTCGCCCTCGATCAACTGCGCGAGGCCATGCTCGCCGAGCATCCCGAGGCCACAGGCTTGCAACTGGCGGACATCGAGATCGTGATCGACAGCGTCGTGGTCTGGGGCAGCTTTGTACCGCCAGTGGAGCCTGAGCGCACTACGCTGAGCCTGGTCGAGCTGGCACTGCAAAACCTGATCGCCCTGCCACCGGGAAACAAATCCGTACGCAGTACCGGCACCACGGAGCTGCCGGGCTGGCTGACGGTCAGCTACCTGGAAGCATTGATCGTCAGCGTCAACATCGGTCAAACCTATCCGACGCTGATCAAAAGCAAACTGCTCGACGATCCCCTTGAAAGCCTGCGCCGTCAGAACCTGTTCACCAGCCGACTGCGCGTCGAGTTACCGCTGCTGGCCTTGCAGCAAAAAATCCGGACTGAGGGCGGGATCGATGAGCTGGGTTACCGCTACGTCGCAGCCGTGGTTCAGGTTCTCGACGCCAATCGCTGGGTCGACAGCCAGGAGATCGTCATTCGCCCACTGGCGTTCAGCCCCGCCTGGCGCCTGGGATCATCCACGGACGAAGTGAGTAACATGTTCGTGATCGGGCCGCGCCAGATGGACAAGGGACCGTGCCTGCTCTATCGGCCGTTGCTCGACCCTCCCCTGATCCAGTACCCGACGCCGGCCAACCTGATCTATGCCATCCGGCACGCTCCGAAGCTGCGCCAATCCGTGCTCGCCTGGCTGCCGGACAGGGTTCGCGCCAATTACGCCAACTACGTGTTCACCGGCGAGCTGCCTTCGGTCTGGAGTGTCTCGCAACTGCTGGCCGACCCGCTGACGTCCCTGCAAATGAGCGGTCCGCTGACGTTAGGCTCGCGGGTCCTGGCCACCAACTACCTGGCCAACCTGTACAAGGCCAATGTCAATGCGCTGGTGGAGCTGGCACAACGGCAATCGGTGTCCAACGCGCAGAGTCGCTGGGCAACGCTCAAGCAGGCAGCCTGGAAAATCCTCAACGGGGCGCTGCCTTTTCTTGGTCGGACCGTCGGCACAGCCGCGTGGATCTACCAGGTACTCGATGACCTGCAACAGACCCTCGACGCGAACGAGGCCGGCAACGACGAACAACAGAAAACCGCCATCACCGACCTGTTGTTGACCCTGGCCATGGTCCTGGCCCATCACGCCAGTACGCGCCGCTCAATGGCCCGCAGAACCGAGAAAAATTCCACGATAGAGCCAACGGTCGAACCGGCGGAAAAACCGACAGCCACACCCATAACCTTCGCTCAGCTGCCCGACATCATCGGCGCACCTACCGAATCACAGCACCGCATTTCAGTCGCGACCGATGCCGCTCTAAGCCTGACCCGCACCCTGGATCGCTTCAAGATCGCCAAACCGGAAAGTCTCACGTCAGCCATTAGTGCCCCCGGCATCCATCAACACCTCTATCGGCTCGAAAACCGCTTTTACGCCCCCGTCGGCGAGCGCTGGTTCGAAGTGGCCGTTGAAGAAACCGGTGAGGTGTCGATCGTCGACTCAAGGCCTGAGTCCAAGGCCAATGGTCCTGCACTGATCGGCAATCAGCGCGGTCAGTGGTTTGTCGACACGCGCCTGCGCTTGCGTGGCGGCGGCTTGTCGACCCGGCGCAAAGCGTTGAAACAGCAAAACCGCCAACGCATTGCCGAACTCAAACGGCAACTGGCCGAATTCGATAACGAACGCGAGCGCGCACGGGATGAATTGATCGGCACCTACAACCAATTGAAAGCGGCCAGCGAAGATGCACGCGCCGGGATAAAACAGCAGTTTCTGGACAAGCTCGACCGGCGAACCGACGACTATGCCGCCCCCATCGAACAGTTGAAATCACTGAACCTGCTGGACTCGGTCCCCAATTACCGCACCGCCATGGTCGAGATGCTCGGCACCCAGTTGTTCTTCAACCAGACCTGGCTTGACCAGCAGAACGCGGTGTTCGCCCAGACCCTGCGTGAAACCCTGGCATTGCTGGAGGCGGAAGAAACGCCGGGAGGGACTGGCGATCGTGTGACGTACCAGAAAATGATCGACCTGACCGAGGGTGTGATCGACAAGATCCAGTTTGCCCAATCGCGGTTCGAGGAACTGAGCCGACTGGGCAGAAGTGCCGCCGAGGTCGCCAACACCTACAAAGCCAAACTGCCGGTCTACAGCCTCAACGATCTCAAGGCACTACAGGTTTCGCTGGCGCGCGAGGCCTGCCTGAAGGAGGGCGACATCGTTGCGCTGAGCGAAGCCCGAGGTGAATTCGCCCGGTTACTCGACTCCGCCAACCTGGTGATCCAGACCTCACAGGAGCTGATGCTCGAAGGCAGTGTCTGGAATGACGGTGAACGTACCGAAGCACTCAACGGCATGCTTGAACAGTTTGTCGCCATCGACCAGTCTTTCGAAGACTTCGCTGTCAGCCACAAGGACGCCGTGCTGGAGCAACCGCTCAAGCATTTGCGAGCGCGGGTCAGCGAATTCCAGCAGCACGCCGAAAGTTACCTCGGGCAGCTACTGCGCGAGCAACAGCCGCCGCAACCTCAGCCCGGTCCCTCAAGGCCGGCACCGACGCCCGGCAAACGCGTGATCAAGACACGCTTCAAGGGCACCGTCGTGGGTGAAGTCCGTCGCTCGGCTCCGGGAGAACCGGTGTTGCTGGATGTGCGTGCTCCCGTGACCGGCAAGGTCATCGCCACCTTTCATGAAAAGACTCCCGGCGTCTGGGTTGAGCGAGTGCCCGCAAAACGTCCCCGGCCAACTGCGCAGCCTCCCGCACTCGATGCGCAGATCATCCAGGGTCAGGCGCTGCTCGATGGCGTGGACACCTTCATCAGGCAAACCGAAACCAGCGCTAAAAAACCGGGGCGTAGCCCGGTTGAAATCGAGGAGCTGTTTCAACACAAAGCCGATCTGCTCGACCAGGCGGCCCGAACGCTGGAACGCTCCCTGACCGAATCGAACACCACCGAAAACCCGGAAGTTGCCGCGACAACCCTGACCCGGGAACTCAACGAAGCACGCGACCGGTTGTACACCGAGGGATACCGGTTACGGGTCCAGATGATCAAGCAGCAACCGCCCACGGCAGCGCGCGTCGAATGGCTTGTCGGCAAAGGTGAAGTCGACATTGTGCGCAACGGTGAACAACGTCGCCTCAAGGGCCCGCGCAAGGATTTCCTGCAGGAATACGAAATCCGCGAGCGCAAGTCCAGGCAGGTGCTGTGGTACGCGCACTTCCACTACCCCGCCAAGAACGCCGCCCTCGACACCTTTACCGCTGCCCACCTGAAGCTGCGTGATCAACGGCTGCTGGCAGGCGCCCTCGACCTGCGCTCGGCTGCCACCAACCCGCAACTGATTGCCATCTATCGAAGCGAAATCAGCCCGCAACTGGCGCGTACGCTGTTCTTCTCGCGACACTGAAACGTCAAAAAGGACAATGACGATGACCCCACATTCCGAGAATACCGAGTCCCCGGCCCTGCTGACCAAGAGCCTGGTGACCCACCAGACGAGTCAAGGGCCGACCGTCGATGAAGTCGCCACCCAAATGCTGCGCAAGGCCCTGAAAACGAAGTTTCCCCAACGGGATCTCGATCCCGACCATACGCTGATCGGCACACCGCAATGGCAAACGCTCGAGGGCGCGCTCGTGGCGCTGCCGACACGGTTCGAGTCGCTGACCCAGGCACTCGTGCGGCAGTTTTTTACCTCCACCAGCGCCAATTACCTGGAAGGCGAACACTTCCTGACGTCGAACCCGCAGGCCACGCCCGTGGTGCATCTGGACGTCAGCATCGAAGCCATCGCCGAGATGCTCAACGACTACGCGCCCCTGCTGTTCGTTGCGTTTGGCGAGCGCCAATTGGCCTACTGGAACAGCCCCGGAAAACACGCACCGCACTGGCAGGAACTGTCCGATGCGTTGCGCAAAGCCCTCGACGTGCAGCACGTCACCGGCTGGGATGATGCCCAGTGTCGCGCGGCCAGGGCCGTCTCGCTTGAACCTGACAAAACGCAACGGCAATCGAGTGATCCGACGCTGTCGGCCATCCAGACCTGCCTGATCGACATCGACACTGTCGATGCCAATGGCAGCACCCGGCATCTGTTATTGGGCGGCGCCGCCGTGCTCACAGGGCGCTACGAACAACGTGACCTGGTGATGATGTACACCGTGGAAGACGGGTACGAATCGTTCGACTCCCTGAAGCAACTGGGTGACTCATTACCGGCGCGCATCGAGACGCGCCTGGCCAGCCGCAACATGAAGTGGCAGCTGTTCGAGCCCGAGGGAAATTTTTTCGACCACATGGCCTGGGCCCTGATCACCAGCCAGCTCGATACCATCACCGCAATCACCGCCGAGGGTGCCGAAACGGATGATCCTGCCGAGCCTGCTTTCCCCTCCGATAGCACCAACGCTCGGGAGAAAAACACCCTCATTGGCCTCGACGATTCCATTCCCGACTGGCTGTTCGGTGCTTCGGCCGCCGACCTGGATGCCTACAGCCAATCCGTGAATGCGCTGGGCAAACTGTACAAGCAGGCCGACAACAACCTGTTCCGGATTCAGCCCATCAACACGTTCGCCCAGCAACGCATGCGTGAAGCGATCGTTGCCGACACGCCCTCTGCGGCAACGCTACCCCTGGATAAACTTGAAATCACGATCACCCACAGTTTCGAATCCGGCGGGCTGACGCTGCCCAACCCGCATGACATCCACACCGAAACCCTGGGCGAATACGCCTTGCAAAACACGGCACCGTATCAGGCCAGTGTTCGATTCAACCCACCACAGCCTGTACCTGATTGGCTGACTGTGGCCTATCTGACGCAAATGGCGAGCAACGTCGATATCGGCGCGAACTACCCCAAACTGATCAAGGACAAGTTGATCGAGGACGCCGTACAGGCCGGCTTGCAGCAGCACTTCTACATCAGTCAACTGCGTGCCTTGCTGCCGCTGATTGCATTGGAGTGCAAGATCCGTCGCATCGGCGGCATCGATCAGCGGGGTTACAGCTATGTTCGCCAATGGCTAAACCCAACGCCAGGTTACCCGCAACCGATCGCCATCCGTCCACTCGCCTTCCTCCATGCCGGGGACACCAACGCAGACATTGTGGCGAACATGTTCATCATCGCTCCACGCCAGGCGGAAAACGGGCCGTGCCTGCTGTATCGCCCGTTGTTTGAACAGCCGTTATTGCAATTCCCCTCGGCGCAAAACCTGCTGTACGCCTTGCATCAACCGGGCGAATTAAGAGACTCGGTTCTGGCCTGGCTACCCGACTCGGCCACCAGCTTCAAATACGCCCAGTACACCTTCCCGGTCGGCCTTCCCAGCCCATGGCTGGAAGCCCAACTCCTTTCCGAACCCTGGACTTCCGTGGACTGGGCGGGCCCGGTCGAGCTCTCGGCCAATGAGCTGACCGGCGATGTTTTCCCCGTCCTGTTCAAGACCCACGCCCAGGCCATGGCCGAACTCGCTGATCGACAGTCGCTGTCCAATGCGCAACGCCGATGGGCCTTGCTGCGAGACAGCGGCTGGGCCCTGTTCAACGTCGCCGCGAATTTTCTCAGCGGTCCGGCAGGGGCTGCGGTGTGGGTCTGGCAAAGCATCAGCGACATCGAGCAGGTGCTGGATGCCCACCAGCATGGCGACAAGCTCACTGAGTGGAGTACGGTCGCAGACCTGCTGCTGAGCCTGGGCATCCTTCTCGCTCACCATGCCGCCGTGCGCCGCAAGACCGGTACGCGAACGATGCCACGACGAATCGACAGCGGGATGCTCAAGCCCGAGACGTCAACGACCGAGCCGGCACGGCCCACCGCGACCCTCATTCCCACCGGTTTGACCGGTGAACTGCCCTCCAGTCATTACTCCTCACTGGAGGCCAGCGGCTCGGTGCCCCGTCGATCGCCCACGGCATTGGCCACGTATCTGGACACTTTGACCGTATCAGCTCCTGATCTCACGGCCCCGACTCTGGAAACACGCCTGCGTGATACCGCGCCCTTGTATCGCCTGGATGGCAAGACCTACGCAAAAGTCGGTGACCGCTGGTTTTGCGTGGTGGAAAACGACGATCAACAGGTACAACTCGTGTATCCGCACGAGCCCTCGAAAACCGGCCCGCTATTGATTCACAACCGACAAGGCCAGTGGTTTGTGGATACCCGGTTGCGCCTGCGCGGCGGTGCCGGTGGTAGCAGCTTGCAAAGCCAACTCAAGGCCCGGCGCAGGGAAAAGGCGCAGCAGAAGCAAGCGCTGAGCGTTGCGCTGGAGAACTTCAAACGTCAGGAAGCCGCCGGCAATGCCGCACTGAATAAGGCCCAGGCCGAAATGATGGGCACAACCGGGTCAGCCCATGAGCAGGCGACCGAGCGCTACCTCAGCCAGCTGGAAACGTTGATCGGCGATTACAGCCAGGCCCTGAAAAATCTGCAGCAAAGGCGCCTCCTGGGCGCAAGCGAAGGCTATCTCAATGATCTGCTGAGCATGACCACCCACCTGCAAAAGAACCTCAGCCTGTGGTTCGTCCTCAAGCGCAACGCCTACGCAATACTGACGGACAGGCTTGCGCAGAACACGCTCATTGATTCAAACACGTTATTGCAGGCCCACGTCGAGGACGTCCGGCAGGCGCTGGCGCTGAGCCAGGACATGATCGCCCGCCTGCAAGTGTCCGCCAGTTCCCTGGAGTCGCTCGACGCCATTGGCAGTGCCGGCCTGGTCGCCGCACAACGCTTGCGCCAACTGATGCCGACCTTCAACCAGTGGGATTTGAAATCCAACGAAATCGGCATGTCCCATGAGTTGTGCATGCGCAACGACGCCGGCCTGGACAATGAAGCGGCCCGCACAGCGGTAGGAGAGCTGATTATCGAGGCAGCGACGGCCACGCACCGGCACGCGGTCTTGAACCGGAGCCCGCAAGGCGCTGACGGTGCAGCGCTTCGCATCGACGATCTGAGCAGGCTGATCGATGTCTACGCCGATGCCGATCAGCGCCTTGAAGACCTTCCCGGTGAATATCCAGGCCAAGTGGAGCCCAGCGAACTTGAGCGAGTACGTGGCTTGATCGGCGAGTTTCGTCAACTTGCCCGGGAGCAACTGAGCGCGCTGTTGCCCGAGGGCGGCAATAGCCTTACGCCGGTCTTGCCCGAACCCGCCATTGCAGGGCCCTCGCGGCCAACCGTCAAGATCACCAAGAGTCGACCACGTGACCCGATGCCGGCCAAGGCCCCGCCACCCGAGGAACCCAGCCTCAAGGAAATGCTACCGGCCCGCCCCAAACCCGCGGCGCCGGCGGCTCTGGGCGATATCGACATCATCGCCGAAGGCCTGGACCTCAACACGAATGTTCAGGACTTCATCAAGCGAACGCAAAAAGATGCCCTCAAACCCAACCGCATACCGGCAGACATGCAGGACTTGTTCGATTTGCAGGCCCAACGGCTGGAACAGGCTGCCATCAATGTCACACAAGCCATGGCGCGTCTGCGCGCCGCAGGGCAAACACCCCCGCCGGTGGCTACCCTGGCCGCAGAACTTAACAGTGCCGCTGTGCAGTTACGCGCCAAAGGCCTCGCTACCCGTGCCAGCCTGCTCAAAGAGCGCCAACCCCGACAGGCCTATCTGCAATGGCTGCTGGACAACCATCAGGTGCGGATCGAAAGAAACGACCAGGGACGGATCAGGACCAGGAAGCGCCGGGACTATTTCCAGGAATACCGGATTCTCGATATCACGAACAACGATCAGCCGTTGTGGCTGGCGCACTTTCACTACGATTCAGTGGATGCCTCGCTGGAGCAGTTCACCGCTGCACACCTTAAAATCGCCGAACCTTACTTGCAGACATTCAGCGCCGAGCGCCGTCAGGCACTCACCACCCTGGCACCGATCGACTACGTGTTGAGGCGCATCAGCGACCCGACACTGTTCTTCAAGCTCGAAGCTCAACCCTGAAACAGCCTGGCGGGCGGCCTGAAAAGCCGCCCGCATCAGCGAACCTTCCACACGCTGCGCAATCGCTCCAGCGCCGACTCGATCGCTTTTTCGGGCACGGCGGCGAAGCCCAGCACCAGCCCCGCTCGCTGATCCATCGGTGTCGTGGAGTCGGGCAACCAATAACTGCTCAAGCCGTTGATCTCGACATCGACACTTTGCGCCAACTCCATCAATTCACGTTCGCGCGCCACACTATCGACCGGCACGGTCATGTGCAGCCCGGCGGCGACGGTGGGTAATGGTCCGACGCCGGGAATCTCCGCCGGCCAGCCATTGAGCAATGCATTACGGCGACTCAACGCCGCACGGCGCATGCGGCGGATATGCCGCTGGAAATGCCCGGCCGCCATGAACTCGGCCATCACCGCCTGGGTACTGACCTCGGAATGGCGTACGTCCACGGCACGGCGTTGGGCAAAGGCCTGCACCAGCTCCGTCGGCAACACCAGGTAACCCAGGCGCAACGCCGGAAACGCCACTTTGCCGAACGTGCCGACGTAGAGCACCCGGCCTTGCCGATCCAGTGCCGCCAAAGGCGCCAGCGGCGCCCCGCTGTAGCGGTACTCGCCGTCGTAGTCATCCTCGACGATCCAGCCCTGGGTGCGCTCGGCCCAGGCCAGCAGCTCCAGACGTCGAGCCAGGCTCATCACCACCCCGGTGGGGTACTGATGGGACGGGGTGACGTAGGTCAAACGGCAATCACGCAGCTGTGCCAGTTCAGCGCAGTCGATGCCCTCGCCATCCACCGCCACCCCATGCAACTTCGCACCTGCCACGGCGAACGCATGACCGGCCGCCCGATACCCGGGATTTTCAATCGCTATACCATCACCGGGCTCCACCAGCAGCTGTGCACAAAGGCTGATTCCCTGCTGCGCGCCACTGGTGATCACAATTTGTTCAGCCGTGCACTGCATGCCACGGGAACTGCGTAAATACGCAGCAATCATCCCGCGCAAGCGCGCATCGCCAGCCGGGTCGCCGTAGCACAGTTGCTGCAAATCCGGTTTGCGCCAGAAAGCCGCATTCAGCTTGGCCCAGACCTCGAATGGAAACAGGTCGAACGCCGGAACACCGACCCGAAATGCCCGGGGCGGACCGCTCGGCGGACTGGGTAAATGGTTGTTTTTCACCCTGGCCAACGGATCGTTGTGGATAACTTTGCTGGATGGATCCACAGGTAAATCCAGCCAATTTGTGGATAAGGTTGTTGATAACCCTGTTGAAAAGCCTGTGGATACTTTTGTGGATAGTTTTTTTGCCGGCAACGCCGCCTGAGGCAGTTGCGCAACATAAGTGCCGTCCCCGACTCGTCCCTCAATGAAGCCTTCGGCGTACAACTGATCGTAGGCACGAACCACGCTGTTACGGGAAATCGCCAGCGCTGCGGCCAGGTCACGACTGGCCGGCAGACGCGTTCCACTGGCCAATCGTCCGTCGAGGACGCGCAGGCGCAAGGCCTGATAGAGCTGGCGACTCAACCCCTGGCGACGGTCGAGTTCGATACCGGCCGGGTTGAAAGACAAGGAAAGCGGCACATCCGTCATGACAATGGACCCATGAAATTGGTCATTAATGGCTCTTACAACAGACCAATAGCCTGCCTAGGATGAAGACATTCGCCAAGGGAAATATCTCCATGTACACGCCACGCGCTTTTGCCATCGACGAGCTCTCCCAACTGCATGAACTGATCCTCGCCACCCGTCTCGCCATATTGGTGACCCACGGTGAGAGCGGCCTGCAGGCCAGTCATGTGCCGGTGCTGCTGCATTGCGAACAAGGCTTGAACGGCACGTTGTACGGGCATCTGGCCAAGGCCAACCCACAGTGGAAAGACCTGCGCGACGGTGCCGAAGCCCTGCTGATTTTTGCCGGTGCCGACGCCTACGTCAGCCCCGGCTTCTACCCGAGTAAGGCCGAACACGGCAAAGTCGTGCCAACCTGGAACTACGTCGCCGTACACGCCTATGGCCGAGCCGAAACCTTTAGCGATGGCGGGCGGCTGCTCGACATCGTCAGCACCCTCACCGACCGTCATGAAGCTGGCCGCGCCCAACCGTGGTCAGTGGCCGATGCCCCCGCCGATTACATCGACGGGATGCTCAAGGCCATCGTCGGTTTCGCCATTCCCATCGACCGTCTGGAAGGCAAGCGCAAGCTCAGCCAGAACCGCAGCCCCGCCGACATCGCCGGCGTACGCGAAGGCCTGGCCGCCAGCCCCGACGTCAACGACCAGACCCTCGCCCAATTGATGCGCTAAGGAAATCACCATGAGTCAAATCGACATTCGCCAAGTCACCGCCGGTGATCACGCGGCGTGGCTGCCGCTTTGGCAGGCCTACCTGCGCTTCTACAAAACCGAATTGCCGGAGGCCGTCACTCACAGCACCTGGCAGCGCATGCTCGACCCGAACGAACCGACATACGCCGCCCTCGCCTGGGCTGACAACAAAGCCGTGGGCATGGTGCATTTCATCTACCATCGTTCGAACTGGGCCATCGAAAACGCCTGCTACCTGCAAGACTTGCTGGTGGTCCCGGAAACCCGAGGCACCGGTGTCGGCCGGCAACTGATCGAGTTCGTCTACGCCACGGCCAAGGCCGACGGCTGCAACAAGGTGCACTGGCTGACCCACGAAACCAACGCCACCGCGATCCAGCTCTACGAGCGCATCGCCGAACGCCCCGGTTTCATCCAGTTTCGCAAAGCCATTTAAGGTTCAAGGAGAACAACATGTCGACTTCACTCGCCAACTGGAAAGGCGTCCCGGCCCCCACGACGCAACTGATCGAAGGACGCTTCATCCGCCTGGAAAAACTCGACCCGGCGCGCCACGGCGACGACCTGTTCAAAGCGCTCCAAGGCCCGGGCGCCGACCCGAAGCTTTGGGACTATCTGCCATACGGCCCCTTCCCGGAGCGCAGTGCCTTCAATGACTGGCTGAACAACCACGCGGCCAATAGCGACCCGTACTTCTTCAGCGTGATCGATCGCGCCAGCGGCGAGGTCCAGGGCATCCTCAGCCTGATGTCCATCGTCCCGGCCCAAGGCCGTATCGAAATCGGCCACGTCACCTTCGGCGCACCGATGCAACGCTCACCGAAAAGCACCGAGGCGGTTTACCTGCTGGCCAAGGAATCCTTCGCCCTCGGCTACCGTCGCCTGGAATGGAAATGCAACAACGCCAACGCGCGCTCCAAATATGCGGCTGAGCGTTTGGGTTTCAGTTTTGAGGGCGTGTTTCGCCAGCATATGGTGGTCAAGGGGCAGAACCGTGATACGGCGTGGTACTCGATCCTGGATTCGGAATGGCCGGCGATTGGGTCTGGATTCGAGCGTTGGTTGAGTGATGAGAACCAGACGGGGTCGGGGCAGTTGAAAAGCCTCGTTGAGTGCCGCGGCTAAAAGCATCAAAAGCAAAGGATCGCAGCCTTCGGCAACTCCTACAGGGTCGGTGTACATCCTGTAGGAGCAACGAAGGCTGCGACCCTTTGATCTTCAATACGCCGCTTTATCAAGCCGAATCAGGATGTGCGATCAGAGCAGTTTTAACTGATATCCCGTCGAATCCGCACCACACCCATTTTCAGTCCAAACGGACGGAACACTGCGTTCAAAGACTTCAGCGTCTGATTCCCTTCTCCATGTTCAATGTGCACCAACGTGCGCACCGAGATTTTGCACATTTTGGCGAATTGGGTCTGGTGCAAACCGGTGACTTCGACTCGCAAACGGCGAACCGCTTCGCCAACTTCAAGAGTGCCCTGAGCCAAAGCCTCTTGAATGCTTTCTATGAGCACTGTGCGTTCTGCAACGGTCATGCTCATTTCAAGCCCCATTCTTTCAAACGTTGTTCCAGATTTTTCAATGCAATTTGTGGGTGATTCATTGTCTGTCCAGGCAAACCGCTGGCCGAGAGAATATCGGGGAGTGCCATCAGGCGAGTTGCATCTTCACGCAGGCGCTCAAATGAATCCTGCACGTCACTCAAAGCGGCTAATGGATCATCCGGATCAGCGATGTCGGCCAATGTACGGCACACCCCGCGCCAATCAACGTCACCCGCTCTCTCCAGTTCTTTTGGCCACTTGGTGGTCCGTGTCACACCTTCGTCGTCCATCACCATGGGCGCTAAATCATAAATGGGTGCAAGACGAAACGAGGCGTCATCACGGATGATTGCGGTATTGCGTCCGTGGTTATCCGAGTTGCCAAGGATTTTGTTGATCAGATCCCGACGAAGATAATCGGCAACGAGATCCGGAATTTGATCCGTCTGCCCCGCCTCACGCCAAAGTCCTGCCAACAAGCGGATAACGTCCATGTGGTCCAAAGCACTACCCGGCGTCGTAATGTTTGCCAGCGAGTAAATTGACTCCACGGCAAAGCGCTCGACGCCTTGGTCGGTCACTTGACGGTCAAAACGCTGCATCCACAAGCTGGGTTTGGTCGCTTCTTCCAGTGCAAGCCCCTCGACGGCCACAGTCTCAATCCCCAGACTCTGGAGCGCCCTGTAGTAGTGATACTCGCTTCTGAGGATTACCTGATCAGTTTCCAGCCCTTTGTTGCGGGCGAACTTCACAAACCAGTGTTGAGTGACGTCGGCGTCCCCAAGTACTGCATCCGGGTACAGTAGCCCGGCCTTGTTCTGAGCCAACAAAAGCTTCGGAGCCTCGCCACCTGCACCTGTTGCGCCACCAATGGCAGCCCCCTGCTCGTAGGCATACTCAAGAAATCGATTATTGCGACTGATGACGTCCTGGCGCTCAAAACCAATCGGCTCACGCTGATCCACTGCTTCGGCAGACGCCTTGACCCGCATATTTCCGATCGGCGCCGGCGTGCTTCTGGCCAGCAGGTAAAGGTCTGCACTTACGTCCGCAGGCTTGTCTTTGCCTATATGCGCCAAAAGGAACCTTTTGGCTGCACCTGCGGGTGCAACATCATGTACAAACGCTGGCGCATTGGATCGTCTGCCATCCCAATCCAAAGGGAATCTCGCGCTCACTGCCTTGGCGAACGGCGTTCCAATATCTTCGTAATTTTCAAAAAGATACGTTTGCTGGTAGCCAAAATTGCAGCGACTTTCGAAGCCTTTTTCAGGGCTGTCGAAGCTCAAAATCATGGCGTCGTGCCAGTTTCCTGCCCAATAGATCTGTAAAGTCAGATCGTACATGTCGTCACCACCTGCATTTAAATGCATATTCTCATGGCTGATTATCGCGATGAATGCAATATAGTGCACACAAAGAGCGCAGGCACAGTGGCCATGTGTATTAAAATGCAGATCTAACCACTTGCGTGGCAAAAAAACGCAAAACAATGCAGATCACGCCGAACCAATAGTTCGAAAGCCACAAAATCAGAAATTGCTTTACGGACGATGCCGGAAACGTCGGCCGCGACAACAGGGGATGAGCGTCTGATCGCCAAATCCAGAGCATAAAAAAAGGGGAGCACATGCCCCCCCGAGGTTTAAAGCGTTGTATCGAGGCTGTTATCTCAGCCTTCGATCTCGATCAGGATCTCGCCCGGGTTCACCCGGTCGCCCTTGGCCACGTGAATGGCGGTGACTTTACCGGCGATGGCCGCCTGGACTTCGGTTTCCATCTTCATCGCTTCGGTGATCAGCACGGCCTGGCCCGCCTTGACGGTGTCGCCCTCTTTGACCAGCACATCGACGATATTGCCCGGCATGGTGGTGCTGACATGGCCCGGAGCAGTGGCTTGCTTGCGCTTGCTGCTGCCGCCGCCGACGAATTCGTTGAGCGGCTCGAACACCACTTCTTCCGGCATGCCGTCGATGGACAGGTAGAAGTGACGCTTGCCTTCAGCCTTGACGCCAACACCGGTGATGTCGACGCGGTAGGTTTCGCCGTGAACGTCGATGACGAACTCGGTCGGCACGCCTTCACCGCCCGCCGAGGCCACTTTGCCGGCTTCCGGAATCGGCAACAGCACTTCAGGTGTCAGGGTTCCAGCCGCGCGCTCTTCGAGGAACTTGCGACCGATGTCCGGGAACATGGCGAAGGTCAGCACGTCTTCTTCAGACTTGGCCAGAGCACCGATATCGGCGCGTAGCTTGGCCATTTCCGGCTTGAGCAGATCGGCTGGACGCACGTCGATCACTTCTTCGCTGCCAATGGCCTGGCGACGCAGTTGTTCGTTGACGGTGCCCGGCGCCTTGCCGTAGCCGCCTTGCAGGTACAGCTTCACTTCGTTGGTGATGGTCTTGTAGCGCTCGCCGGCCAGCACGTTGAAGAACGCCTGGGTGCCGACGATCTGCGAGGTCGGGGTCACCAGCGGCGGGAAGCCGAGGTCTTCGCGAACGCGCGGGATTTCGGCCAGCACTTCGCTCATGCGATTCAGCGCGCCCTGCTCTTTCAACTGGTTGGCCAGGTTGGAAATCATCCCGCCCGGTACCTGGTTGACTTGCACACGGGTGTCGACGGCGGTGAATTCGCTTTCGAACTGGTGGTACTTCTTGCGCACGGCGTAGAAGTACAGGCCGATCTCTTGCAGCAGTTCCAGGTTCAGCCCGGTGTCGAATTCGCTGCCTTTAAGGGCGGCGACCATCGACTCGGTGCCCGGGTGGCTGGTGCCCCAGGCGAAGCTGGAGATCGCGGTGTCGATGTGGTCAGCGCCGTTTTCGATGGCCTTCATCTGGCACATCGCGGCCAGGCCAGCGGTGTCGTGCGAGTGAATGAACACGGGCAGCGATTGCTCGGCTTTCAGTGCCTTGACCAGTTCGCCGGTGGCGTATGGGGTCAGCAAACCGGCCATGTCCTTGATCGCCACCGAGTCGCAACCCATGGCTTCCATTTGCTTGGCCTGGTTCACGAAGGCCTCGATGGTGTGCACCGGGCTGGTGGTGTAGGCGATGGTACCCTGGGCGTGTTTGCCGGCGGCTTTCACCGCTTCGATGGCCACGCGCAGGTTACGCACGTCGTTCATGGCGTCGAAGATGCGGAACACGTCGATGCCGTTGACCGCAGCCTTGGCGACGAACGCTTTGACCACGTCGTCGCTGTAGTGGCGGTAGCCCAGCAGGTTCTGGCCGCGCAACAGCATTTGCAGGCGGGTGTTAGGCAGCGCCGCGCGCAGTTGGCGCAGACGCTCCCACGGGTCTTCCTTGAGGAAACGTACGCAGGCGTCGAAGGTCGCGCCGCCCCAGCATTCCAGCGACCAGTAGCCGACTTTGTCGAGCTTGTCGCAGATCGGCAGCATGTCTTCGGTGCGCATGCGGGTGGCGAGCAGCGATTGGTGGGCGTCGCGCAGGATCGTGTCGGTAACGTGGATTTGTTTGCTCATTGTTCTATTCCTCACAGGCCTGCGTGGGCGGCGATGGCGGCGGCGATGGCCAGGGCCAGCTCTTCGGGTTTGCGCTTGATCGAGTAGTTGGTCAGTTCTGGGTGGCTTTCAACGAAGCTGGTATTGAACTGGCCGCTACGGAATTCCGGGTTACGCAGGATTTCCTGGTAGTACGCGGCAGTGGTCTTGACCCCTTGCAGACGCATGTCATCGAGGGCGCGCAGACCACGGTCCATCGCCTCTTCCCAGGTCAGCGCCCACACCACCAGTTTCAGACACATGGAGTCGTAGAACGGCGGAATGGTGTAGCCGGTGTAGATCGCCGTGTCGGTACGCACGCCGGGGCCGCCGGGTGCGTAGTAACGGGTGATCTTGCCGAAGCTCGGCAGGAAGTTGTTCTTCGGGTCTTCGGCGTTGATCCGGAATTGCAGGGCGAAACCACGGTGCTGGATGTCTTCCTGCTTCACCGAAAGCGGCAGGCCGGAGGCAATGCGAATCTGCTCGCGGACAATGTCGATGCCGGTGATTTCTTCGGTGATGGTGTGTTCCACCTGCACCCGGGTGTTCATCTCCATGAAGTACACCTCGCCCTCGGCGAGCAGGAACTCCACGGTGCCGGCGTTCTCGTAGCCCACGGCCTTGGCAGCACGCACCGACAGGTCGCCGATGTAGGCGCGCTGTTCCGGGGTCAGTTGCGGGCTCGGGGCGATCTCGATCAGCTTCTGGTTGCGCCGCTGGATCGAGCAGTCACGCTCGAACAGGTGCACCACGTTGCCGAAGCTGTCGCCAAGGATCTGCGCTTCGATGTGCTTGGGATTGACGATGCATTTTTCCAGGAACACTTCCGCCGAACCAAAAGCCTTGGTGGCTTCGGAAATGACCCGAGGGAAAGCCTGTTCGAGTTCTTCACGGCTGTTGCAGCGACGAATACCACGCCCACCGCCACCGGATGTGGCCTTGAGCATCACCGGGTAGCCAATGCGATCGCCTTCGGTCAGGGCTTCCTCGATGCCCGACACATTGCCTTCGGTGCCCGGGGTAACCGGTACGCCGGCCTTGATCATGCTGCGGCGCGCTTCGGTCTTGTCGCCCATGCGGCGAATGACTTCAGCCGATGGACCAATGAATTTGATCCCGCGCTCAGCGCAGATTTCCGCCAGTTCGGCGTTTTCCGAAAGGAAGCCATAACCGGGGTGCAACGCATCACAACCGGTTTCCACAGCCAGGTTCACCAGCTTGCGCGGGTTCAGGTAACCGGCCAGCGGTTCGGCACCGATGCTGTGGGCCTCGTCTGCACGCTTCACATGCAGGGCATGGCGGTCGGCGTCGGAATAGATCGCGACCGAGCGAATGCCCATTTCGGCACAGGCACGTACGATTCGTACGGCAATCTCACCACGGTTGGCGATCAGGATCTTTGTTATCACTTGGAGTTTCCCTTGAGGCCGGTGGTACCCACGACCTGCTAGACCCAGGTCGACGCGTGACCAAATGTTTCAATTTGGTCGCAGGCCCACACTAGCGCCCACAAGGGATTAACAAAAATGAATAAAAATTGGGTCGCGCATAAGTAAAGACTTATAGTTGATTCACCAGCCAGCGACGAGAGTGACCGGATAATGCGTAAGTCATTGATGCGTATGACTTTGCGGCAATTGCAGATCTTCAATGAGGTCTGTGATTTGCGCTCTTACAGCCGCGCGGCCGACGAAATGTCGCTCACACAACCTGCCGTCAGCCTGCAGATTCGTCAGCTCGAAGAGCTGATTGGCCAGCCTTTGTTCGATTACGTCGGCAAAAAGCTCTACATGACCGAAGCCGCTGAAGCGTTACAGCGAGCCAGCCGGGACATTTTCGGACGCCTGGAAAACCTCGACATGCAGCTGTCGGACATGCAGGGCTCGTTGCAGGGGCAACTGAAACTGGCGGTGGAATCCAGCGCCAAATATTTCGTGCCGCATCTGTTTGCCGCATTCAAACGCCAGCACCCGGAGGTGAACCTGCAACTGACGGTGGTCAATCGCGGCCAGGTGATTCGGCGTCTGTCGGACAACCGCGACGACCTGGTGATCATGTCCATGGTGCCTCAGGACATGGGCCTGGAGTTCCTGCCGTTCCTGAACAACCCGATCGTTGCCGTGGCGCCACCGGATCACCCGCTGTGCCATATGGGGCCGCTGCGCCTGCAGGATCTCGAGCCTTACACACTGCTGCTGCGAGAGCCAGGCTCCGGGACGCGGCTGGCGTGCGAAGAATACTTCAAAGAGAAGCGCGTGCACTTCAACCAGACCCAGGAGGTCTCGTCTGCCGAAGCTCAGCGTGAATGCGTACTGGCAGGCCTGGGCGTTGCGCTGTTGACGCGCCACGCCCTGAACCTTGAGCTGGCAACCGGTGGGTTGATCGAGCTACCCATCGAAGAGCTGCCACTGTTTCGCAGTTGGTGCCTGGTGCAGGCCAAGGCGAAACGCCTGTCACCGGTGGCTCACGCCTTCCTGGCGTTTATCCGCAGCGAACGGATCCAGATCAGCGCGCTGGTTGAGCGTTTCGACGGGAAGTCGAGGGAGATGCTTGCCAGAAGTTGAGTTCCAACTCCGGAAAGTCGCCAATTTCGGCGAGAAGCTGACGGCGTTCGCAGCGATCTTCGATAGCGCGACGGAATTCCATGCGGCGCTGGTCTTCCTGCTGACGACGGGTTTTGACAGCGCTGTTGCGTTCTTCGTAGGGCATGGCCATTTCGAGTCTCCCAAGGCGAGTACGGGAGTTTCAAGATAGGCGCGAGGGATGACGATTTGGCGGCTCGGGTGTTACAGACTGATGAAAATTGCGGCGTATTCGAGGACGCCATCGCGAGCAGGCTCGCTCCCACCTTTGACCGCGATCTCCTGTGGGAGCGAGCCTGCTCGCGATTAAGGTCGGAACGACCTTACGACGACGTCAGTCGTCCAGCGCTTTCACCGACTTGGGCGACAACCGCAAACTGCGCAAACTGCGCTTAACGCTCTTGAGGTGATTGACCAGACTCGGGCCGCGGGCCATGGCCACGCCCATCGCCAGCACATCGATCACCACCAGGTGAGCAATGCGCGAAGTCAGCGGCGTGTAGATTTCAGTGTCCTCGTGCACATCGATCGCCAGGTTGACCGTCGACAACTCGGCCAATGGTGTCTGGCTTGGGCACAACGTGATCAACGAAGCGCCGCTTTCGCGCACCAGGTTGGCGGTGATCAGCAGGTCCTTGGAACGACCCGACTGGGAAATGCAGATGGCCACGTCAGTCGGCTTCAATGTCACGGCCGACATCGCCTGCATGTGCGGGTCGGAGTACGCCGCTGCGGTGAGCAGCAAGCGGAAGAATTTGTGCTGTGCATCCGCCGCGACCGCACCCGAGGCGCCAAAACCATAGAACTCGACACGCTGGGCCTGGGACATCAGCGTCACAGCCCTCTGCAACTCCAGCGGATCGAGTTTCTCGCGAACCTCCATCAGGGTATGCAGGGTGGTGTCGAAGATTTTCAGGCTGTAGTCGGCGACCGAATCGTCTTCGTGGATCGCAAACTGGCCAAAACTCGCACCTGCCGCCAGGCTCTGGGCCAGCTTCAGTTTCAGGTCCTGAAAGCCGGAACATCCGATGGCACGGCAAAAACGCACGATGGTCGGTTCGCTGATACCCACGCTGTGGGCCAGGTCGGCCATGGAGCTGTGCATCACGGCCGCAGGATCAAGCAGCACGTGGTCGGCGACCTTGAGCTCCGACTTGCGTAACAGGTGGCGAGACTGGGCGATGTGTTGCAGCAGATTCAAAGGGCTGGACTCTTTGTTATTGGCAGGCGCCGGGGATGTAGCACGCTTGTAGTTATACTACATGAATCGGCTTTTTGCCTCCTCAATGCGTAACCACATCCCTCGACATTGGGGCACGCGCGCTCCATGTAGCGCTCATTGCCGGCTTTTCAGTTGCTCCTCCACGCTCGCCTTCTGGCGTGGCGGCAAAAATGCGCCTCGCGTTACAAACATCACCATTAGTTACTTCATTAATAACCCGCCACAAACATCAAATTACAAACAAGCCAACCGTCATCACCCACAAACTGAGTAAAGCTGAATATATTAAACATGCAGGACGCAATTAACTTAATTACAGGAGTTACATACCATGCTTGATAATCTAGCCGACATCCGTTGGACCGCCCAAATCGACCGCATGCCAGGAGCGGCTTCTTTCCGGGTCTTTGGCACCATAACCGTAGGAAATACGGCCAATATACCAACGCTGGTACGAAGTGAAATTCAGGACAAGCCTTGCGATTTAAGACTTGACCTGAAAGCTAACCCCAACCAAATTGGATTGACAGTTATAACGCAAGCCATCGTCGAGTATAAGTCTGCCGACATTCCCAATGTTACTAGCGTCAGTATCTATTTCGAAGGTAAATTAATGGCCTGCATTAATAAAATACTGATCACCGATTAAGAACACCCGCTGCAAACTTCCCGTCAGACCGCCAAGTCCTGACGGGAAGCCATTTCGGTCAATCCACACCATTCTCTCGCAGCAGAACGGCCAGGAACTGCGCTTCGACCGGCCGACTGATCAGATAACCTTGCACTTCATCGCAGCGCTCAGCCTTGAGAAACTCAAGCTGCTCCTGGTGTTCCACCCCTTCCGCGACAACCTTCAACGACAAGCCATGGGCCATGGCAATGATCGCCCGTGTGATCGCGGCATCTTCGGTGCCCTCGCCCAGTCCGCGGATGAACGCCTGGTCGATCTTCACGTAATCCACAGGAATGCGTTTGAGATAACTCAAAGACGAATACCCGGTGCCAAAATCATCAATCGCCAGTTTCACCCCGAGATCACGCAGCTGCTGGAAGGTTGCGATGATGTGTTCGACGCTGTCCAGCAACTGGCTTTCGGTGAGTTCCAGCTCCAGGTAGCCTGGCTCCAGCCCGGTTTCCTCCAGCACTTGGCGCACCAGGCTGACCAGCTTGCCCTGGCGCAATTGATGCACCGACAGATTGACCGACACCCGAATCGCATCGAGCCCCTGCCGCTGCCACTCACAGGCTTGCCAGCAGGCCTGACGCAGCACGAACTCACCGATCGGGCCGATCAATCCGGTTTCTTCAGCCAGGCCGATGAAATCCCCCGGCGGCACACGGCCCATGGTCGGATGATCCCAACGCACCAGCGCCTCGGCAGCATTCAGCTTGCCCGTGGCGAGGCACAGCTTGGGTTGGTAGAACACCTTCAACTGCTTCTCTTCGATGGCTTTGCGCAACTGGTTTTCCAGCTGCAAACGCTCCAGCGTGCTGGCTTGCAGGCTGTCGGTATAGAACTGGAAGTTGTTGCCGCCCAAATGCTTTGCGTGCTGCATGGCCATGTTCGATTGACTGACCAACGCGGAAATTTCCCGAGCACTGTCCGGCAACAAACTGATGCCCATCGACGCACTGACCACCAGTTCATGCCCGTCAATGGTCACCGGCAAACGCAACTTGCTCGCCAGACGAGTCGCCACTCGCGCCAGGCTCGAAAGGTTGCCGTAGGCATTGAACAGCACGGCAAACTCATCGCCGGACAGACGCGCGATGGTGTCTGCTTCAGGCAATGCATTCACCAGTCGCCGGGCCATTTTCTGCAACAACTGGTCGGCGACTTCATGCCCCAGACTGTCGTTGAGTTGCTTGAACCGGTCGAGATTGATGTGCAGCAAGGCCAGGCTGCGATAACCGCCTTGTCGTACCCGTTGATGAGCCTCGCTGAGGCGCTCGCGGAACATCGCGCGGTTGGCCAGCCCCGTGAGTTCGTCGTAATGGGTCAGATAGCGCATTCGCTCTTCGGATTCCCGGCGGGCAGAAAGATCCGCGAAGAAGCCCACGATATGGCTGACATTTCCCCGGTTATCGCGCACGGCGTTCAATTGCAGCCACTGCGGATACATCTCGCCGTTCTTGCGGGTTTCCACCAATTCGCCCTGCCAGCTGCCTTGCTGCTCCAGCGCCTGATGGATCGCGGCGTAATGCCGACGCGCATCTCGACTGCAGGGCAACTCAACGACATTGCGTCCGATCATGTCTTCGATGGCATAGCCGGTCACCCGACTGAAGGCTTGATTGATTGCGATCAGGACATAGTTCGGGTCGAAAATCACAATCCCTTCGCTGGCCGCCTCGAATACGGTCGCCGCCAGTTGCCGCTGCTCTTCCAGGTTTTTGCTGACGCTGATGTCGCGCCGAGTGCCGACCATGCGCAAAACCCGTCCGTTTTCGGCACGCTCGACCGCCCGCCCACGGTCCTCGATCCAGACCCAGTGGCCATCGCCATGGCGCACGCGATACTCGATTTGATAGTCCTCGGTGCGGCCCTTCAGATGCTCGACCAGCGCCCTTTTCAGCGCTGGAAGGTCCTCGGGGTGAAGACGCGGCTTGAGGTGACGCAGAATTGCCGTGACCTGATCCGGCTCCAGGCCGAACAATTCCTGAATCTGTGTGTGATGGACCTCGTCGGTTTGCAGATTCCAGTCCCACAACCCCAACTCGCTGGCCTTCAATGCCAGCGCCAGGCGTGCTTCGCTCTTGCTCAGCGCCTGGTTGGCGGCGTCCAGCTCCAGGCTGCGCTGAGCGACGCGGTTTTCCAGGTCGACCTGGATCTCTCGCAATTCGTTCTCGGCGCGTCGACGCTGTTCGATCTCCTTGGCCAGCTTTTGATTGAGCTGGTCACTGCAGCTTTGCGCCTGCTGCAGATGCTCGATCAATGCCTGGTTCTGAAAGCGTCGCATCAAGCCCCGATCGATCAATCGATTGACCTGCCAGGCCACCACACTCAATGCACCGAGCAGGATCAGCCCGAACCAGCCCCAGCCCTGCTGCTGTTCGTCACCGCCCCAAAACATATAGGCGATGGCCGGCAGCAGACAGGGCAAGGTGAAAGACAGAAAGGCCGGCAAACTGACGGCATAAGCCACGCTGGCCGAGAGCGCTGCGGCGCCGATGAGGCCGAAGACCCAGGCTTGCTGAATGAAGTTATCGGCGGGAACCAAGGCAATGCCGGCACCGGCCAGGGTCAGACCGGTGAGGCCGGAACCCAGCAAAAACATCCGTCGCCAAATGGGCTGGGCTTGACGATTGGGGATGGCCGAATCGAAGGCTGCGACCTGAATCACCCGCAATGCCACTAACGACAACAGCCACACCAACCAGACACTGACCAGGAAATAGCGCTGCGGACTCCAGAGCAACCCGGCACAGACCAAGCCATTGATCAGCATGAACAACGTGGGCAGCAGCGATCCCTGATACAACAGGCGCGTGCGTTCGACCGCCATTTCCATGGCGTATTGCTTTCTGATAACCCGGGGCTCCACAGTGGGGCCCGACAGGTCGAAGCTGAGGGTCATAGGCGATGTTCTTGTTCTTATAATGATGAGCATGGGCCCGAAACTGCTCGGAGCATACACAAGCAATTGCCCGGACCAAACTGCTGCTGATCAATAAATCGCCAAATTTTTCAGCTGCCGCCTCACCCTGAAAACGCTCAAGGCACGCCCCGCCAACGCCTGCAGCCGATGACTGACCGGTCGTCCCTCGCATAACTTTCATCGGTTAATGCGAAGCGGGGTTTGCCCGGTGTGACGCGGCCCCCTAGAATGCCCCGATGCGCGATGATCTCTCCCTTCTGCTGAACTCCCTCAACGATGCCCAACGCCAGGCCGTAGCGGCCCCCGTGGGTCGTCAGTTGGTCCTGGCCGGTGCTGGTTCCGGTAAAACCCGAGTGCTGGTGCACCGTATCGCCTGGCTGATCCAGGTTGAAAACGCCTCGCCCCACTCCATCCTGTCGGTGACCTTCACCAACAAGGCTGCTGCCGAGATGCGCCAGCGCATCGAGCAACTGATGGGTATCAACCCGGCCGGCATGTGGGTCGGCACCTTCCACGGCCTGGCGCACCGCTTGCTGCGGGCGCACTGGCAGGAAGCGGGCTTGAGCCAGACTTTCCAGATCCTCGACAGCGATGACCAGCAACGGCTGGTCAAGCGGGTGATCCGCGAACTCGGCCTGGACGAGCAACGCTGGCCGGCCCGTCAGGCCCAATGGTTCATCAATGGGCAGAAAGACGAAGGTCTGCGCCCGCAACACATTCAAGCCAGTGGCGATCTGTTCCTGGCGACCATGCGCGGCATCTATGAGGCCTACGAGGCCGCATGCCTGCGCGCCGGTGTCATCGACTTCTCCGAACTGTTGCTGCGCGCCCTCGATCTGTGGCGCGACCACCCGGGCCTGCTCGCTCACTATCAAAAGCGCTTCCGGCACATCCTCGTGGACGAGTTCCAGGACACCAACGCCGTGCAGTACGCCTGGTTGCGCCTGCTGGCCAAGGGTGGCGACAGCCTGATGGTGGTGGGCGATGACGACCAGTCGATCTACGGCTGGCGTGGCGCGAAAATCGAGAACATCTACCAGTATTCCGAAGACTTCCCGGACGCCGAAACCATTCGCCTGGAGCAGAACTACCGCTCCACCGCCGGCATCCTGAAGGCAGCCAACGCCTTGATCGCCAACAACACCGGGCGCCTGGGCAAAGAGTTGTGGACCGACGGTGGCGACGGCGAGGCAATCAATCTGTATGCCGCCTTCAACGAACACGACGAAGCACGTTACGTTGTCGAAACCATCGAAAGCGCGCTGAAAACCGGCCTGTCTCGCAGCGATATCGCGATTCTTTACCGCTCCAACGCCCAATCGCGGGTTTTGGAAGAAGCGCTGCTGCGTGAACGCATTCCGTACCGCATCTATGGCGGCCAGCGCTTCTTCGAGCGCGCCGAAATCAAGAACGCCATGGCTTACCTGCGATTGCTCGAAGGACGGGGCAACGACGCCGCGCTGGAACGGGTGATCAACGTGCCAGCCCGCGGCATCGGCGAGAAAACCGTCGAAGCGATCCGCGACCATGCGCGCCACAGCGATGTGTCGATGTGGGAAGCGATGCGCCAACTGGTGGCCAACAAAGGCCTGACCGGTCGTGCGGCCGGCGCCCTTGGCGCGTTTATCGAGCTGATCGAGAACCTTGCTGCCAAATGCATGGAAATGCCGCTGCACCTGATGACCCAGACCGTCATCGAGCAGTCGGGTCTGATCGCCTATCACGAAGCGGAAAAAGGCGAGAAAGGCCAGGCCCGGGTGGAAAACCTTGAGGAACTGGTCAGCGCCGCACGCAACTTCGAAAACAGCGAAGAAGACGAAGACCTGACGCCATTGGCCGCGTTCCTCGGTCACGCGTCGCTGGAGGCCGGCGATACCCAGGCCGACGAGCACGAAGACAGCATTCAACTGATGACCCTGCACAGCGCCAAAGGCCTGGAATTCCCTTACGTGTTCCTGGTGGGCATGGAAGAAGGCCTGTTTCCGCACAAGATGAGCCTGGAAGAGCCCGGCCGCCTTGAGGAAGAACGTCGCCTGGCCTACGTCGGCATTACCCGGGCGATGCAGAACCTGGTGATGACCTACGCTGAAACCCGACGCCTTTATGGCAGCGAGACCTACAACAAGGTGTCACGCTTCGTACGCGAAGTGCCGAAAGGCCTCATTCAGGAAGTGCGGTTGTCCAACAGCGTCAGCCGGCCGTTTGGTGGCAACCAGTCGATGAGTGGCAGCAACCTGTTCAGCGGCAGCGAAATTCCGGAAACCGGCTTCAGTCTGGGTCAGACCGTCCGCCATTCGATCTTCGGTGACGGCGTGATCCTCAACTTCGAGGGCGCCGGTGCTCAGGCCCGGGTGCAGGTGAACTTCAGCGAAGGCAGCAAGTGGCTGATGTTGGGTTACGCCAAGCTGGAAGCGATTTAAAAGACCGCCAGAGGTCTAATGTGGGAGCGGGCTTGCTCGCGAAGAACGATCACGCGGTGTTTCTGATGAACCGCGGTGCTGCCTTCGCGAGCAAGCCCGCTCCCACAGGGTTAGGCGTTGGCCTATGTGAATGAAAGGGAACAAATATGGGCTCAGGCTTCTTTTCCTCCTGGACATTCTGGGCCCTGTTATCGGCGGCATTCGCGGCGATGACCGCCATTTTCGCGAAAGTCGGCATCGAAAACGTCAATTCCGACTTCGCCACCCTGCTGCGGACGATCGTGGTATTGGTCAGCCTGGCCTTGATTTTGTACGCCACGGGCCAATATCAGTCATTGGGATCGATCTCGGCCAAGAGCTACCTGTTCCTGCTGTTGTCGGGCCTGGCCACTGGTGCGTCGTGGATCTGCTATTTCCGTGCACTCAAGGTAGGTCCGGCGTCACTGGTTGCCCCGGTAGATAAACTCAGCGTGGTGCTGGTGGCCGTTCTTGGCGTAGTCCTGCTGGGTGAAAAACTCGACCTGCGCCAATGGGGCGGAATCGGTCTGATCACGGCCGGAGTCGTCATGCTGGCATTACGTCGCTAGGCGAACGTCCTACAAAACTCATCCACTCATCTGACAGATCAAAGTCAAAAGGCCCTATTGCACTGACTGAAGCTGAATGAAACCTGTCAGGCAAAAGCCCGAAACACTCTGCCGCTAGCCAGTAACACTTCAGCTGTGCAACATGGCGCGCGTGCCTTCCACAAATGGGAATTCCCTTTATGAAACGTTTTCTTAGCATCGCCATGGCGTTGTGCATCGGCCTGACGATGAGTCTCGACGTCAATGCCGCCAAGCGCTTCGGTGGTGGCAAAAGCGCAGGCGCTGCGCCGACGCACCAGACCAGCCAGATGGCTCCTTCTTCTCCAGGCATGGGCGGCGCTGCGGCGACCGCTGGTGCTGCCGGTGCCGCTGGCGCCGCTGCCAAGGCCGGTGGCGCTTCGCGCTGGCTCGGCCCTCTGGCCGGTATCGCGGCCGGCGGCCTGCTGGCATCCATGTTCATGGGCGACGGCTTCCAGGGCATGCAGATCTTCGACATCCTGATCATGGCTGTCATCGCATTCCTGGTGTTCCGCTTTATCGCCGCCCGTCGTCGCAAGCAGCAGGAGCATTACGCTCCGGCCGGCCACGCGCCGATGCAACGTGAAGCGTTCGAACAGAAGCCTGCCGGCGCTTCGATCTTCGGTGGTTCGGCAGCGCCTGTTGCCGCTCGCCCAGTGATCAACGCTCCAGCCTGGTTCAACGAAAGAAACTTCGTCGAAGCGGCGCGCAATCACTTCCAGTCCCTGCAGCAGCACTGGGACGCCAACGAAATGGACAAGATCGCCGAGTTCGTGACCCCGCAAATGCTGGAGTTCCTCAAGCGTGAGCGTGCCGACCTGGGCGACGGTTTCCAGTCCACCTACATTGATAACCTCAATGTACAGCTGGACGGTGTGGATGATCGCGCCGACAAGACCATTGCCACCCTGACCTTCACCGGCGTGTCGAAAACCTCGCGTTTCGACCAGGGCGAAGTCTTCAGCGAAAGCTGGAACATGGAACGTGCACAGGGCGAAAACCAGCCTTGGCTGGTGGCCGGTATCCGCCAGAACGGCTGATCACCCTCCACGTTTCACCTGCTGCAATAAAAACCCCGGCCTCGGCCGGGGTTTTCTATTTCGCGGTTGCATCTATAGCAAGCTACTGTATAAACCGCCCCATATAAACCGCGCCATACAAGCAAGAGGATCCCGGACGTGGAAGAAATCATCGAACAACTGCGTGAAGCCAACGAACCGGTACCGGTCCCCTTGGAATTGCCTGACGAAGACCTGCTGGTGGAAATCGAAGAACAACTGTTCATCGACATTCCGTTTGTCTTCAGAGAGTTTCTGCTGACCGTCAGCGACGTGGTCTACGGTAGCCTGGAGCCGGTCACCGTGACTGACCCGCAATCCCACACCTACCTGCCCGACGTTGCCGCCAACGCCTGGGACGCCGGCGTCGATCGCAGCCTGATCCCGATCTGCCAGGACGGTGACGACTACTACTGCGTCGAAGAAGACGGCACCGTGGTGCTTTGGCAGGCCGAAGAAGAGCTGATCGCCGAAGAAACCTGGGAGTCGGTGTGGCATTGGGCACGGGATGTCTGGCTGGAAAGCTGATCCCGTCAACGCCGCTGGGTGGTCAATGCCCGGACGACTCCTTGTGATTGTCGAGGGTCTCCAGCAACGCCACCTGCATCCGCGTATGCACACGAATGAACCAGCGCCACAGTAGTGCCGCCACGGCGGCTGCGACCACGGCGATCAGTACCAGCAACTTGTTGGTCGGCAGAATACTGGCCGACAAGGCTGCCAACAGCAAAAAGATCACCAGCAGCGACAGGATCGGGATCACTTCGGCGATCACCCTGCGCACTCGCTGCGTGTGGCGCCCGGCCATCTCTGGCTTGACGCCCATTTCCGCCAGCAACATCGACAGGGCTTTGAGCTTGCGGTACGCCGCAATCAAAAAAGGCAGCGACAACAATAGCGCCCCACCCCAGATCAATGCCTTCTGCCAGCTCGGGTCGCTGATCCAGCCTTGCACGTAAGCCGACATGCGTTCGGCGAAGTACGCGCCCGAAAAGAAAATCGCGATCACCAATGCCAGGTTGACCCCGACCTGCAGCAAAATCCTTCTGATCATCGACGCCAGCAACGCCCCCTCGCCCTGAGGCTGGATGCTGCGCAGCCACTCGCCGTACATCCCCAACACCCGTCCCAGGCGTTCCGGCATGACGCTCGCGAGCTTGATCGACAATGGATCAGCCGCACGAATCAGATAAGGCGTCAGCAAGGTCGTGATCACCGACACCGCCACAGCCACCGGGTATAAAAAGTTACTGGTGACCTGCAACGTCATGCCCAGTGCAGCAATGATGAAAGAGAATTCGCCAATCTGTGAAAGACCCATCCCGACCCGCAGCGAGGTACGTCCGTCATTACCGGCGATAAACGCCCCAAGGCCGCAGGACAACATCTTGCCGAGCACCACGGCTACGGTGATTACGGCGATTGGCCAGGCATACTGAAGCAGGATCGCCGGATCGAGCATCAGCCCGATGGCGACAAAGAAAATCGCGCTGAAAAGATCTCGAACCGGTTCAATCAAGCGCTCGATTTTCAGCAGTTGCCGGGATTCAGCCATGATCGCGCCAATCAGGAACGCGCCGAGCACCATGCTGTATTCAAGCCTGACCACCAGCAGGCAGAAGCCGAAACACAGGCCCAACACGGTAATCAGCAGCATTTCGTTGCTCTCGAACCTGGCCACGTAGGCCAGCAACCGCGGCACCATCAGAATGCCGATGACCAATGCGACGATCATGAACAGCGACAGTTTGCCCACTGTAGAAAACACTTCGCCGGAGCTGACCGTACCACTGACGGCGATGCTGGACAGAAGCGCGATGATGCCGATGCCCAGAATGTCTTCGACGATCAGCACACCGAATATCAACTGCGCGAACCGCTCGTTCTTCAACTTCAGATCATTGAGTGCCTTGACGATGATGGTGGTTGAGGAAATCGCCAGGATCGCGCCGAGGAACAGTGAATCCATGGTGTTCCAGTCAAACCAGCGACCGATCTCGTAGCCGATCCAGATCATCAGCACGATTTCCAGAAATGCCGCGATGAAGGCCGTGGCACCGACCTTGAACAACTTGCGCAGGCTGAACTCCAGGCCCAGGCAGAACATCAGGAATATCACCCCGAGTTCGGCCAGGGTCTTGATGGTTTCTTCGTCATGGATCAGGCCGAACGGCGGGGTGTGCGGGCCAATGATGAAACCGGCGACGATGTAGCCCAGCACCACCGGTTGTTTCAGGCGATGAAAAACCACCGTCACCACACCTGCGATCAACATGATCACTGCCAGATCCTGAATGAAACTGATGGCATGCATGGCGAGCGGCTCCCTGATTGAAGTTGCCCGACTCACAGACGCAGGAATGGTCTGATCAAGCCGAGCAAAAGTCTGCTTTGCGCGTAGGAAATGTCCCTGTGTCCGGGCTTTTTGCAGGGTAACACCGCGACTTCTGGTAGAAAGGCGGTGCAATATATGGAAACAGATCGATCCGGCGTGACGGCGACTCCGCACCCGGCGTCCCGATAACTGTTGGTTTGAAAAAACCGCCGAGGCACCCGCAGAGGTGCATCCCTCAAACCTGGCCTTGACCCGTGAGAATGCTATGGAACCCGGAAACGCCCAGCTGTCGATGACGGTATTGATGACCCCTGACATGGCCAACTTCTCTGGCAATGTTCACGGTGGCACCCTGCTCAAATACCTCGACGAAGTGGCCTACGCCTGCGCCAGCCGTTATGCCGGCCGCTATGTGGTGACCCTGTCGGTGGACCAGGTCATTTTCCGTGAGCCGATCCATGTCGGCGAACTGGTGACCTTTCTCGCCTCGGTCAACTACACCGGCAACACCTCCATGGAGGTGGGCATCAAAGTGGTGACCGAGAACATTCGCGAGCGTTCGGTGCGTCACACCAACAGCTGCTTCTTCACCATGGTCGCGGTGGATGACCAGCGTAAACCTGCCCAGGTACCGCCGCTGCAACCGGACAATAGCGAGAGCAAACGCCGCTTCATCCAGGCCCAGCAGCGCCGGCAGATTCGCCAGGAACTGGAAAAGCGTTATCAGGAGATCAAGGGCGACGCCTGAGTTTGTTCAGTCAGGTTGACGGTGTTCTCTAGATAGCCTTCGCGAGCAAGCCCGCTCCCACACTGGATCTATGCAACACCAAAGATCAAATGTGGGAGTGGGCTTGCTCGCGAATGGGCTCAACACTCAATCAGAGGCTGATCGAGGTCGCCTCGAAGCGCACCCGCGGATGGGCAATCCGGTCCTGAGCCCGAACCAGTTCCAACTCGTAGCTGGCACAGGCCTGGGTTTCCAGCAGCACTTCATGCACCGCCGACGCCGCGAACTCGAACGCGGCCACCAGGCTGTCGCCCAACAGCACACGTGCCAGGAACAGCCCGGACGTCAGATCGCCCACGCCCACCGGCTGACGCGGGAACGCCAGCAACGGGCGCTGCAAATGCCAGCTGCCTTCGGCTGTCACCAGCAGCATCTCGAAGACCTCTGCCGACTTGCCTGGGTAGTCCAGATGCTTGACCAGCACCGCTTTCGGGCCGCGCGCCAGCAATGCACGCGCCATGGCCAGGCAATCGAACAGCGATTGCGGCTTGCGCCCGGAGAAACTGTCCAGCTCCAGCTGGTTCGGGCACATGAAGTCCGCTACGGCGGCGGCCTCCTCCAACAGAAAATCACTGACTTCCGCCGGAACACTGCAACCTTTTTCCGGATGCCCCATGACCGGGTCACACAGGTACAGTGCCTTTGGATTCATCGACTTGATCCGCGTCACACCCGTCAGGATCGCCCGGCCCTGGGCCGCACTGCCGAGGTAACCGGAGAGCACCGCATCGCAGTTGCCCAGCTCGCCAATCGCCGCGATACCCTCGACCAGCTCAGGTATCTGGTGCGGTGCCAGCACTTCACCGGCCCATTGACCGTACTGGGTGTGATTGGAGAACTGCACGGTGTTGAGCGGCCAGACATTCACCCCGACCCGTTGCATCGGGAAAACCGCGGCACTGTTGCCGGCGTGACCGAATACCACGTGGGACTGGATAGCGAGCAAATGCGGTGTACGTTTCATGCGGTGGATTTCCGTAAAACGATTGAAATTCTAGCCGCGCAGTATGCGACTAAACGCAGCCTGTACGACAGACCAGCGACGCAGTTAAGCTGACACTATCTTGTTGGAGCACCCTGTTGATGCTGACCCTTGGAAATATATTCGTGCTGATGCTGTTCGCCACTGCCGGCGCATGGCTATGGCACAACCACGGCTTGCGCGAGCGCGCGCTGGAGCGGGTCAAGCAGCATTGCACCAAGCTCGGGATCGAATTGCTGGACGGCAACGTGGCGTTGAAAAGAATCGCGTTCATCAGGGATGCCAGTGGTCGGCGACGTCTGGCCCGTGTGTATAACTTCGAATTCACCGTGACCGGCGAAACCCGCCACAACGGCACCATCACCCAGTTCGGCGCTCACAGCGCACAGATTGAACTGGCGCCCTACCCGGTCCCGTTCGACGAAACCGAACCGGTGGTCGATGTGGTAAAGCCTCGCGCAGAAGTGATCGAGCTGAGCCAGTGGCGTCAGGAACATACCAAGTGGCGGCCTTGAGCCGTTAAGCCGATTCGGCTCGGCACGCTGCCAGTTCACGCTGCAATCGCTCTGCATCCTGGAGTTCACTGAAAATCAGCTCGATGCGTGAATCCTGCCGCCACTCGCTGGGCTGCCAGTCCAGCACCGAGTTATCCACCGCGTTCGCCGAGATCCATCCGTCGACACTGTGGATAACCAGCTTCGCCCGCCTCCAGCCAAGGCCTTCAAGCCACCGGCCAACCAACGTGGCATCCAATACCTGGCTTGGGTGCCAACGCCATCCGATACTCCAGCCATCGTCCTGTTCCTGACTCAAACAAATGGGCAACGCGGGATCGCTCCAGACCGCCGGCAACTGCGCCAATCCCTTGGGCACGACGAAGTTATCCACACCTGCCCACGCTTTGGCATTCAGCCCCGGCAACTCGCTCAAGGGTAAAACCGCCTGTTGCGTCCAGTACAGAGGGGTCGGCGGCAATAGCGCGGCGACTCGCTGGCGATTGTCTTCCTCGAGACCTTCGGACTTGTTCAGCAACAACAATCCTGCATGGCTCAGGGCTTGCTGTTGTGCATCCGGCAACGGTTTGCCAGCGACGAGCGCCTGGGCGTCCAGCACCAGCACACAAGGCTGAACAGCCAGCACGCCTTGCCACGGCGCCTCGCTCAATTGCCTGAGCAACTGCGCCGGATGCCCCAAGCCCGAGGGCTCGATGAACAGCCGATCCGGTTGCGCCTTGCGCAACAAACGCCCAAGACCAATCTGAAAGGGTGCACCGTTGACGCAACACAGGCAGCCCCCGGCCACTTCACCCAGTGCGATACCATCGGCGTCCCGGGTCAGTAGCGCAGCGTCGAGACCGATCTGGCCAAACTCGTTGATCAATACCGCCCACCGCTCGCCTGCCGGGCGCTGGGCCAACAGGTGCTTGATCAGGCTGGTCTTGCCGGCGCCCAACGGACCGGCAATGACATGAGTGGGGATATTCTGCAGCATGTTCGATGATTTCTGAGGAGGAAATGGATGCGCTTGATTGGCTTGTCGTTGCTCCTGGCACTCGTTTCAGGCGAGGCGCTGGCCCAGGCCTGCGTGGTTCACAGCCAGGCCGAGCGGCTTGATGTCCAGGTTTGCCAACAGAACCGCAACATCCCGCCAAAACTCTTCGCCGATGGTTTCTGCCAGCCGAACCTGGCGGGGCAGAAAGTCGATGTGCAGTATGTCGATCAATGCCCCGGCGGAGCATTTGGCATCTGCAGCAACGCCCAAGTCGCCAATATGCCCTACCGCCAGGATATTCACTATTACGGCGTTGCCACCGACGCAGCATATTTGCAGCCGTACTGCGAGGCCCAGAACCAGGGCACATGGCTCAAGCCTTGAAGCGCCATCAGAGGATCAGGCCGCTTCTTCGTACCAAGGGCCGAAGGGATCAGGCAACAAACGCCAGCCCTCTACGCCCAACGCCATTTCCTCATCGGTCAGCAGGCAGGCGTCCAGTTCGGCGGTGAGCTGCGTGAAGTCGATGTGCTGACCGATGAACACCAGTTCCTGACGACAATCCCCGCTGTCGTCGGTCCAGTTTTTCATGATCCCGGTGGTACTTTCTTCGTCCTGCGGCCATTGGTTTTTCGGTACGAAACGCCACCAGCGCCCGGCAAAACCATAGCGCATCAAACCGCCGGCCTGGGACCAGCTGCCGGCGTCCATATGCTTGCTCGCCAGCCAGAAAAAGCCCTTTGAACGCAACAGTTTACCGTTGTCCCAAGGGCCGTCGATGAAGTCGAAGAAACGCTGTGGATGGAACGGCCGACGTGCCCGGTAAGCGCTGGAAGCAATGCCGTATTCTTCGGTTTCCGGCACGTGCTCCCCGCGCAGCTCCTGCAACCATCCCGGCGCCTGGGCAGCCTTTTCGAAATCAAAACGACCGGTGTTGAGGATTTTATCCAAGGGGATTTCGCCCATCGTCATCGAAATGATTTCCGCCCGGGCGTTGAGCCGCTCGAGGATGGCGATCAATTCCTCGCGTTGGTGGCTGCTGATCAAGTCGATCTTGCTGAGCAAAATCACATCGGCGAACTCGACCTGCTCGATCAACAGATCGGTAATTGAACGTTCGTCTTCTTCCCCAAGTGTTTCTCCCCGGGAAGCCAGGCTTTCGGCAGCCTGGTAATCGAGCAGGAAGTTCATGCCGTCGACCACCGTGACCATGGTGTCGAGACGTGCGATGTCGTTGAGGCTCTGGCCGTTTTCATCGCGAAAGGTGAAGGTTTCCGCCACCGGCAGCGGTTCGGAAATGCCGGTGGATTCGATCAGCAGATAGTCGAAGCGACCCTCCCTGGCGAGTTGGCTCACTTCCTCGAGCAAGTCTTCACGTAACGTACAGCAAATACACCCGTTGCTCATTTCCACCAACCGTTCTTCAGCCCGATTAAGGCTGACATCACGCTGGACTTCGGCACCATCTACGTTGATTTCGCTCATATCGTTGACGATGACCGCAACCCGCAAACCATCGCGATTACGTAGTATGTAATTAAGAAGTGTACTTTTTCCGGCACCAAGAAAGCCGGAGAGAACGGTCACGGGGAGTCGATTGGACATCTGCATATTCCTCACAGGGATGCCCGGTCGCTGTGTCGGGCTTACAGAATGTTATACTGTAACATTACAAATAAGCCATCCCCTCTTGCCCGGCCGGGTAAAGGACAGCACGCTGAATGCCGCTTCCGACGTGAGAAAGCCCATGCGCAACACCCTGAAAACTGCACTGATCATGCTTTCCCTGCTGGTGGCTGCCGACGCGATGGCCCAGGTCCCGAGCCTGGCCAGGTGTACCCGCAGCGCCAACCTGCTGGCCTGCGTGGATGCGGATGGCAACGCCTACAGCGTCAACACCGCCGGAAACACCATCTATCTGCGAGGTTTCGAAATGGCTGGAAAGCGCCATTGGGTGCAGACCAACAGCCGCTACGGTCAGCTGGTGTTTTTCACCGGCATCGCTTCCGATGGCGAGGCCTGGGTTGGCTACAACCAGCGCGTCGGCTGGACCACGATCAACCGGTTTTCGAGTTCCGGTGGTAGCAGCGCGAAGTTCACCTGCAACCGGATCACTGGCTGTTAGGCCCGCACCGGCCAAAACAGGCTAAGCACATGGCGCCTGGGCATGACGAAGACCTGCCCATGAAAAAAGGCATCGTTGATTTTATTGATATACTATAACATCTCAAAACAACTCCCACGATGGACCTGCTCATGAATGCGCTGACTCTGCCGGATATCGCCACGCAGGCCTCACGCCAAGCCCTGCCACTGGAGTGGGTGGGCATGTGCGGCATTGCTCTTCCCGTTTTGCTTGATGGCCAACGCTCGAATGCAAAGGCTGATGCCGGCGTGAGCCTCGACGATGGCAGTGCGCGCGGCATTCACATGTCACGGCTCTATCTGGCGCTTGATTTGCTGGAGCAGGAAAACCTTTCACCGGCTCTATTGCGGCGGGTTTTGCAGCGTTTTCTTGAAAGTCATGAAGGCCTGTCCAGCAGTGCGCACTTAACCATTAACGCCGAAGTGCTGCTGAAAAGACCGGCGCTGATCAGTCCACTGTCTGGCTGGAAAAGCTATCCGGTGAGCATCGAAGCGCGTTTGAAAAACGCGATGTTCCACGTGGAACTAAAAATCGACGTGCCTTATTCCTCAACCTGTCCATGCTCCGCGGCCCTTTCTCGGCAGTTGATACAGCAGCAATTCGTCGATGATTTCGCCAACAAGTCACTGCAACACGCCGACGTTTTAGCGTGGCTCGGCTCCACGAACGGCATCGTCGCCACCCCTCACAGTCAACGCAGCAGCGCACAGTTGCGCGTAAGGCTGGCTGATTTCCTGGATGAGTTGCCTCTGATCGCCATCATCAACGACGCCGAAGCCGCACTCGGCACAGCCGTTCAAACCGCCGTAAAACGCGCCGACGAACAGGCCTTCGCCCTGGCCAATGGTCAGAACCTGATGTTCTGCGAAGACGCCGCACGCCGTTTGAACACGGCCCTGAAACGCTCCACAGGCATCAATGCCTTCCACATTCGTGTGATCCACACCGAAAGCCTGCACGCCCACGACGCCGTTGCCGAGAGCCGTTTCAACTGGGACAACCTCACCCCCCTGTACAACGCATTGAGCAAGCCATGATCCGCAAGAATCCATCCGGAGATTTACCGCTGATTGCCGAGTCGGCGTACGTCGACAAGACGGCAATCATTTGCGGCAAAGTGGTGATTGGCGAGAACGTGTTCGTCGGGCCCTACGCGGTGATCCGAGCTGACGAAGTCGACGAGTCGGGCGATATGCAGCCGATCACCATCGGTGCCAACTCGAACATCCAGGACGGCGTGGTGATCCACTCCAAATCCGGCGCGGCGGTGACCATTGGCGAGTTCAGTTCCATCGCCCACCGCTCGATCGTGCATGGCCCCTGCATCGTGGGTAATCGGGTGTTCATCGGCTTCAACAGCGTGTTGTTCAACTGCGTGGTCGGTGACGGTTGCGTGGTGCGGCACAACTCGGTGGTCGACGGGCGTGACCTGCCTGAAGCCTTCTACGTGCCCTCCACCACGCGGATCGGCCCCAACACCGACCTCTCGCAATACCCGCCGGTGAGCGTCAGCGCTTCGGAGTTTTCCGAAGACGTGGCGCGCACCAACGTCGATCTGGTGCGCGGCTACAAAGCCCTGCAAAACGAGTTCTGACCATGAGCAACGTGCTGACTCGCAATGCCCGCCCCGTGAATGCGCCGATACAAAATGCCTGGCACGACAAAGGTCTTAATGACAGCAGCCAGGAATTAGCACTAGGTTTATGCGATAACGCTCGTTAGAAGCGACTGAGTACGCCGACCATGATCCAGATCACTCTGTCCGATGGTTCATTGCGTGAATACGACCAACCGCTCTCCGTGCACGAGTTGGCCGCCAGCATCGGCCCCGAACTGGCCAGCGCGGCCGTAGCGGGCCGGGTCGATGGTGTACTGGTGGACTGCGAATACATGATCGAGGCGGATGCCCGGGTCAGCATTGTCACCCCCCGCGAGCCGGACGGACTGGAGATCCTGCGCCGCTCCTGTGCATTGATGCTGGCCATGGCGGTCAAGCAACTCCACCCGCATGCGCAAATGCGCGCGGGCAGGGAGTTGGGCGACGGCTTCTTTTACGAGTTTGTCGTCGAGCGACCGCTGACTCCGGCAGACCTGCCCCTCATCGAGGCGCGCATGCAGTCACTGGCAGCGACCAATCATTCGATCCGTCGTCGGCGACCGCGCGAAGAGGTGTCGATGTACCGTCTGGGGGACACCGAATACCAGAGCCATGGACCGCACGTCCCCACCACCAAAGTCTTGCAGGCGTTCGCCCTCGATCACATCAGCGGCACGTTGCAACAACGGATCTACGGCACATGCTGGTCCAGCCATCAGGAACTGCAGCACTGGAGCCTTCCACCCCATGTGGTCGTCGTCAGCATGGATGACCGCCAGGCGACTTATGCACAAGCGGTGACCGAATCCCTGCGCCAAAGGGGGGTGCGCGCAAGGTCCGACCTGCGTAACGAAAAAATCCGTTTCAAGATTCGCCAGCACAGCCGGACCGTGCCGTACCTGGTGGTGGTCGGAGAAAAAGAACAGGCTGGGGGGTTTGTCAGTGTGCGCAGCCGCACGGGGGAGGATTTTGGCCGGATGGCGGTCGAGGCGGCGTGTGAATGGTTGAGCCGGCCTGGGATCTAGGGAGGCTGGATGGACGCCTTCGCGAGCAAGCCCGCTCCCACACTGGATCTGTGTCGTTCACAAATCCAGTGTGGGAGCGGGCTTGCTCGCGAAGCTTTTAAGCTCTCGGCTTCACCGTACCGCAATCCTGCCCCAGCCAGACAGCGCGGGATTCAAGGCTGCCCTTCTGCTGAATGCCGGTGGCGTTGAACGTCCCGTTGACCTTGGTGGTGAATTCGCGGTCGCTGAGGAATGTCGCCACGCCTGCGCCCTGGGCTCTCGGGCAGCTGAAGCGGAATTTCCACTGGTTACCTGAGCGGTCGGTGATTTCCTGCTTGCAGCCCGACTGCGGATCGGTCAGCGGAATATTATCGGTCTTGACCTGCTCTGGCGTCAGGCACGCCCGGATCCCTTTGCCCCCCATGGTGATCCCCTGCTTTTCCAGCTGCGCACGCTGCTCAGGGGTCATCTGGCTTTGGAGCTGACCGAGGATCAATTGCAGGTCAGGCATATTCTGCTCATCGACCTTCATGTTGCTCGTGGTCAGCTCCCACAATCCCGGTTGCAGCATTTGCGCGTGAGCCGCCACAGGAAGTGCCAAACCCAGTGCCATGGCCAAACCCAGCAGACGAACGTTCATCGAGTAACTCCTGATCAGTAGTGGCCGTTAGACGTCAGCCGCAGGCTTCGGTTCAGGGGCCAATTAATTAGCGACATTCTGCACGGAACATGGTCTGTTAAGCACTGAATCTTCAGGAGCAAGGCAGCCCCCATGGATTATTTCGGACCGCATATTTTCGGTTATACCATCGCCCTGCTGCACTCGCTGGGCATGATCGCGGCCATCCACGCCGTGTTGACCGTCCGTACTGCCCAAGGCTCGATCGCCTGGGCCCTTTCGCTATTTTTCATCCCTTACCTCACGCTGATCCCGTACCTGATGTTCGGCCGCAGCACCTTTGATGGCTACATCAAGGCCCGGCGGCAGGCCAACGAGGAGATGCGCAAGGCAGTTTCCGAACTCAACTGGCGACCCTGGGTAGAAGAAGCCCTCACCGCCCGTGCTTCCTCGGCGTATGCCTCACTCAGAGCGATGCCGAAGCTGGGACACATGCCGTGCCTAGCCAATAACGAGATGCGGTTGTTGATCAACGGCCAGTCGACGTTCGAGGCCATTTTCGATGCCATCAGCCAGGCAAAAGAGGCCGTGCTGATCCAGTTTTTCATCGTCCACGACGACCGCCTCGGCCAACGCCTGCACACTTTACTGTTGAAAAAAGCCGCCGAAGGCGTGGCGATCTATCTGTTGTATGACCGAATCGGCAGCCATTCCTTACCCAACGGCTACGTGCAGGCCTTGCGTGATGGCGGGGTCGAGGTCAAGGCTTTTGGCCCCCGTAGTGGCTGGTTCAATCGCTTTCAGGTGAACTTCCGCAACCATCGCAAGATCGTTGTGGTGGACGGCATTCTCGGCTTCGTTGGCGGGCACAACGTGGGTGATGAATACATGGGCGAGAAACCGCCCCTGGCCCCTTGGCGCGATACCCACGTGCAAGTGCGCGGGCCAGTGGTGGCGTGCATGCAGGAGTCTTTCGCTGAGGACTGGTTCTGGGTGGCTCATGCCCTGCCGCCACTGATCCTGCCCGAGGTTTATCCGGAAGACGGCGTGCTGTGCCAGTTGCTTGCCAGTGGGCCGGCAGACGCCTACGAAACCTGTTCGCTGTTCTTTGTCGAAGCGATCCATGCGGCGACGGAACGGGTCTGGATCACCAGCCCGTATTTCATCCCCGATGAAGCCGTGTTCGCAGCGTTGCGTCTGGCGGTCCTGCGGGGTGTGGATGTGCGGCTGCTGTTGCCGTCTCGACCCGACCATCGAATCGTCTACGCCGCCTCCAGCCTCTACGCCTTCGAAGCCGTGCGCGCGGGTGTGCGGGTATTCCGTTACGAACCCGGATTCCTGCATCAGAAAGTGGTGTTGATCGACAGCGAAATCAGCGCCATCGGCAGCGCCAACCTGGACAACCGTTCGTTCCGGCTGAATTTCGAAGTGATGTTGCTGACCGTCGACAGCGCCTTTGCCGCCGAGGTGGAACAGATGCTCAACGATGACTTCGCCAACGCCCACGAAATCGCCAAAGGAGAAGGCCGGGAGACCCACCGCCTGCAGCAGCTCGGCATGCGGGTCGCCCGGCTTATTTCGCCAGTTCTTTAAAGGTAGATATCGTCCCGTGTCCATGGCAGTTCATGACTGCCATCGGCGTGGGCCTTCACGGCGAGAATCTGGTGCAGGTTGATCCAGCCGCGGGCGAACGCGTAGGCGCAACCAGCCAGGTACAGCCGCCAGATGCGCAGGGCTTGTTCCGGTACCAGTTTGGAAGCCGCTTCGAGATTGTCTTCGAGGCGTTCGCTCCAGTGATCAAGCGTGCGGGCGTAGTGCAGGCGCAAGCTTTCGACGTCGACGATTTCCAGCCCGGCCTCACTGATCTGCGCAGAGATCATCGACAGGTGCGGCAGCTCGCCGTTGGGGAACACATATTTTCCGATGAAGTCACCGGCACCGCGCCCCACCGGACGGCCATCGGTGTATTTGGCGGTGATCCCGTGGTTCATCACCAGGCCGCCCTCTTTCACCGCACCGAACAGAGTCTTGCAGTACTCCGCGAGATTGGCGTGGCCCACGTGTTCGAACATGCCGACGCTGACAACCTTGTCGAAGCGGCCATCCTGCGGCAAATCGCGATAGTCGAGCAGTTGCAGTTCGACCAGGTCCTCCAGGCCCTCCGCTTTTACGCGCTCCCGGGCCAGAGCCAACTGCTCCTTGCTGAGGGTGATACCAAACACTTTCGCGCCAAACTCTCGCGCAGCAAAACGCGCCAATCCGCCCCAACCACACCCCACATCCAGCAGATATTCGCCGGGCTGCAGGCGCAGCTTGCGACACAAATGACGGAACTTGGCTTGCTGGGCCTGCTCGAGGCTTTCGCTGCCGGTCTCGAAGTAAGCGCAGGAATACGCCATGTCGCTGTCGAGCCACAGCTGATAGAACGCGTTGGAAAGGTCGTAGTGGTAGGAAATCGCCTTGGCGTCTGTATCTTTGTCGTGAACGCTACGAACAGGCTGATTGTCATCGTCTTCGTCCAGCAACGCCTGGCTCCATTCATCACAGACGCGAATCACGTCGCTGATGGAGCCTTCGAGCTCCAGTTTGCCTTCGACAAAAGCAGCACCGAGGGCATCCAGGCTTGGATGGGTAAACTGGGAGACCATTTGCGGGTCCTTGACCACAATCGTGACGCTGGGCGTCGGCCCCAGATTGAATTCATGGCCGTCCCAGAGTCTCAGGCGAAGCGGTAACTGCAGATTCTGTAAGGCCGGTGGAAGTTGCGCGAGCATGGAGAATCCCCCTTGTTTCAGACGTCTGATCAGAGGGTAGACCATCCTTGAAAAATAGCTGGCTATCGAATTAATAGCCATTTTCAATGATTCGCGACGTCAGAACCGACCGCTGCGAACGCACAAAATGATGTGCCCTCATCTCCAATGACTACGAACCGGGCGCACAGTTCTAAAAAGTTTAAGACCTGTGATTGCCCGGTTTAGAGCATTGGCCTTCAGGTTTCGTCCTTGAGCTTGAGCAATGGCTCCTGGAACCGCAGCAATCGACCGGCATTGCCTAACACCAGCAAGGTGCTGAGGTTATGCAACAACGCCGCAATCATCGCCCCGGCAGCACCAAGCCAGCCGAACGCGGCGAAGGCCACAATGGCCAGGGTCCAGCCCAGCCCGATGATCACATTGACCTGCAATGTCTGGCGGCACTGACGACTCAGGCGCACGCAGGTGCCGAGGCGACGCAGGTCACTGCCGATCAGCACGATGTCAGCCGATGCCAAGGCGATGTCTGCACCGCCCGCCCCCATGGCTACACCGACCACACCCGCCTTGAGGGCCAATGAATCATTGATGCCATCGCCGACCACCATCGGCCGGAAGCCGCTGTCGATTTCCTTGAGCACGCGGTTGAGTTTGTCTTCGGGTAGGGCTTGCGCTTCGACGTCACTGATCCCGATATCCCGGGCGAGCGTTTGCGCAACGCTGTGGCGATCACCCGTGAGCAACAACTGACGGCCCAGACCCAGTTCACGCAACTCACCCAAGGCAAACTGCGCCTCGGGTTTGACGCTGTCGGCCAGCAACAGCCAGGCTAGAAACTCCCCATTGAGCGCCAGCCCGGCAATCGGTCCATCGTGATCGGGAACTGCCGTTGTACTGATGCCCAGCTGCGCGAACAACTCCGGCCGGCCGAGCGCCGCTTCGCCCTGCCCGGTCATCGCCACCACGCCCAGGCCCTGGCGTTCATGAATGTCAGTTAGCAGCAGAAAATGTTCCTGGGCCACCAACCCCGCCAGGGCGCGGCTCACCGGATGGCTGCTGGCCGAGCCGAGGCTCGCCGCCAGCGTCAGGACATGGCTGCGATCCTCCAACGGGCTGTCGATGGATTGCAGGCGCAAGGTGCCGAAGGTCAGCGTCCCGGTCTTGTCGACCACCAGCGAGGTCAGGTCCGCCAACTCTTCAAGGAACGCAGAACTGCGGATCAGAATCCCGTGGCGTGCCGCCACCGCCACACCCGCAATCGCCGTGGCCGGCGCCGACAACACCAGCGCACAAGGACAGGCCGCCACCAACACCGCGAGCATCGCCTGGGCGTTGTTGGTAATGAACCAGGTCACGGCCGCCAGCAGCAACACCAGCACCATGTAGCTGCCGGCGTAGCGCTCCAGCAAGCGGGTAATGGGCGGCTTCGAACGCTCGGCGTTTTGCATCAGGGCAATCACTTTGCCGAGGGTCGACTCATGGCCGGTGCGGGTCACTTCGATTCGCAACAGACCATCGAGGTTGATCGCGCCACCGAACACCGACATGCCGATACCTGCTTCCATTGGTACCGACTCGCCGGTAATGGAGGCGGTGTCCAGACTGGCCTGGCCGGACAACACGCGGCCATCCGCCGGTACCCGGTCCCCGGCGCGCACCTCGACCCGATCGCCGGCCTTGAGCGTGCCGTTGTCGACTTCGATGATGGAGCCGTCCGCCTGTACCTTGCGCGCGTGGCTGCGGGTCAGTTTGCCGAGGGCGTGAATCGCCTCCTGGGAACCGATCACGCTGCGCTCCTCCAGCACGTGGCCGAAGATCATGATGATCGGCAACAGGGCCGCCGTCAGCAGATCCCCGGTGGCCCAGGCACCCAGCATGGCGAGGGCAATCAATTGATCAGTGATGCCGTGCAGGCTTGGATAACGCAGGCTGTACCAGGCCGAACGCATGACCGGTACAGCAACCAGCAACGAAGCAAACCCCAACAGCAACTGACTGACACCGGTCTGCTCCGGCGCCAGCCAACGCCAGATCAGGCCCAGCGCAAGCATGCCCAATGCGAGCATGGCCAGGGTCAGCTGGCGTGCGGCGCGGCGCTGTTCGACCGAAGAAAACAGGCTCGGTGCAGCGGTTTGAGCGGTCATTGTGCAGCTCCCTGAATGATCAGGCGGGAATCGTCTTTGGGATCGACCGTGGTGACCGAACCGGCCTGGCCGAGAATTTTCGGCATGCGCTCGCGATAAATGCGCAGCAGCATTTGCGGGTCGACACCTTGCTGCCGGGCCTTGGCCAGGCTCAACACGGTGGCCGTATCGGCAGACGCTTTGGCCAGCCGTTCACTCGCCTGGGCATGGGCAACTTGCAGCGTACGGTCGGCTTGCTCGTTGGCGGTTTGCGTCAGCTTCTCGGCTTCGGTGCGTGCATTGGCGACCGCCTTATCGGCTTGCTGGCTGGCGGTCAGTACCGCGTTGAAAGCGTTCACCGCAGGGCTTGGCAAACTCGATTGCACATCGACCCGTGCCACTTCGATGCCCAAGCCTTGCCCTGTTGCAGTGAGTTCGGCCAGCCGTTGATTGATGCCCTGCACCAGATCACCGCGCAAGCGCTCGCGTCGTTCCGCCGCCTGGCTATCGGCGCCGATCAGTTCCGGACGAGCGACCAGAATGGTGTCCAGATCCCGTGCGGCCGTGAGCGCCAGTGCGCTACGGGTCACCAGCCGATCCAGAGCCGGCAACACATGTTCGCCCTGAAGCACAAACGCATAGGGCTCGGTGACCTTGTAGAACACCCGCACATCGAGTTGCACCACGCCGGCGTCACCCGTTAACAGATAGCCGGAGCCTGCGAGGGCATCGCTGATAGGCGTGGCAAAACTGGCCACGCGATCAGCCTGCGTCGCGGCATCACTGCGCAACAGGCTTTCCACTCGACGCTCGATCACCCGATCCGCCGCGGGTAACAAAACCACCTGCTCGAAGGGTTGCGGCCAAGCCAGAAGCAGCCCGGCATTCTGAATGCGATCCAGCGCACCGAAATGCAAAACCACGGCGCGATTTTGTGGATCGATCTGCCGCACATTGGAAAACGCCCAGGCCAATGCCGCCAACACCGTCACCGCATACAGCGCAATAAACGCCAGGCGCCCGGCCTGAATCCACGGGCTGCTCAACTCATTTGTTCCACGTGGAACCAAACTCATGGCTGCGATCCGGACTTGTTATCGAGACTCGGCGGACCGTCTACCAACACCCGGAACGGTGCCGCGTCGGTGCGCAGAATCAGCTTGGTCCCCGGCGTCACCACCGTGCCCAGGGTGTCGAGCGAGCGCAGCAGGTTGTAAAGCTGCGGCGACTGCGCATAGGCGCGACCATAAATCTGCGCTGCTTCGACCCGCGATTGCGCTTCGATATCTGCCGCTTTCACTGTGGCATCAGCCTGCACAATTCGCGCATCACGTTCGGCGGCAGAACGAATTTGTGCGGCTTCACGCTTACCGATGGCCGTGCGTTCGGTGGCGATGGTTTCACGCTCGGCGCGCATCCGGTCGACGGTCGCGGTGAGCGTTACCGAAGGCAGCGTCAGTCGTTCGATACCGACCTGCAACACGCGCACGCCATACGTGGTGAGCAACTGCTGATCGATTTGCTTGCGCAGTTGCGCTTCGAAATCGGCGATGCGTACCTGGCTGGCATCGGTATTGACCAGGTTCGCCAGATCAAAACTGCTGGCGGTGGTCTCCAGTGCGGAGCCGACAAAGGTACGAATTTGCCGCGCAGCCTCATCAGGCTGGTTCTGCACCGCACGCATAAAGCGTTGCACATTGTCCGGATCGCCCTGCACCTGCCACGCCACATAGGCCTGGACGATGATGCGCAAACCGTCCCGGGTGCCGACATCCTGCAAACCGCTGGACGTGGTGCGCAGCCGCAGATCCACCGGAATCGCCGCCTCGAACGGTGCCGGCCAGCGCCAGCCCAGCCCCGGCTCCAGCAAGACCCGTGAAGGGTTGCCGAAGCGCGTGATCACCGTGGCCTCCCCCGAACGCACCTGCACCAGGCTCGCGGCGGCGACTACAAACGCCACCAGCAATGCCGCCCAGCCCATACGGCGCCACGGGAATGGACCGACCTCCTGCGGATCGCCGTGGTGATGATGGTGATGATGGTGATGATGGTGATGCCCGCCATGGCCGTGATCGTGGCCGCTGTGGTCATCGTGATCGTGCGTCTGGGACTGGCTCAATTGGCGGCTCCTGGCTGAGCGGTTTTACGCGACGGCGCGGGGTCAACCGGCAGCGTGAAAGTACGGAGGTCGATGGTCGGCGCATTGCTGCTGCCGCCCAGACGATGGTCCAGCACCAACAATTTGGCGTTGGCCAACCCCTGGGACAACTGACTGAAATACTGCTCCAGCACGAAGGCCTGGCCAGCGCTGGCATAGGCTTTCTGCTCGGCGTTGAATTTCAGGTCCGCAGCCTGGGCGCCGGCATTGATTTCACGGGCGCTGGCCGTCGCCTGATCACGGGCGATGCTGGCCTGCAACTGCGCCTGGTGAGTGGCTTCGGCGGCGGCACCGCGCTCACGGGCAATCAAGGCTTGCGCCCCAATCTGCGCCGCTTGCACGCCGTGATAGGCGTTGGCGGCACCGGCCGGCGGGTGAATCGCCTCGACCACCGTGGCGAGAATTTCCACACCGCTGTCGAGTTTTTTGAGGTCCGCCTGAACGGCGCGGCCGATTTCTTCCGCCAGCCCTACCCTGTCCTCACCCAATAAACCGTCGAGAGTGCGCGAGGCAAAATCGTGAACCAGGATTCGGCTGGCCGTGCTGCGAATCAACATCGGCACATCGGCATTGTTATAGGTCGCGGCCAATGCCGCCTCATCGCTCAGACCGATGCGATAGACGAAGCGCACATCCATGTTGACGATCTGAAAGCTCTGCTTGTCGGCTCGACTGCTGGCGATCACCTGGGATTTGTCGTTCACATGGCTGGCGTCCCACAGGCGATTGGCAATTGCCGGGGCCGGGCCTTCGGCAGGGTCAGCCTGGGCAGGGGCGGTGGTTTCGCCAACACTGGTGGCCAACTCGTGAACCACGCCATTCTCGACGCTCAATACCCGGCCCAATGGCCAAGGCAGACCTAGATGCAAACCCGGGCCAAACACCTCCACCGGCTTACCGAATCGTTCATAAATGCCACGCCCTTGCAGCGCAATTTCGTGAATGCCCGTCAGCGACCAGCCAACCAGCGTAACCACCCCCAAAACCGGCAGGAACGCCCGACGCATGTAAGTGAAAGCCCAGATCTGCCGCAGATCTATACCGAAGCGGTTGTGTAATTCGTGCTGCAACGCCAGCAATGGCTGTGGTGGCCAACGCAGCATATCGGCGACAAAGCTGCGCGCCAGTAACTCCGGCTCAAGGCGTTCGCGGCGGGGACTGAACAATGACAACACCGCACGCAGCAACAGCTCTGCCGCCACCAACCCAGGCAGCAGTCCGGACAACACCGCCAGACGTACGGGCCATACCGACGATTCACCGGCAAACAACAGACAAAACGCAGCGAGTAACAGGCTGATGATGGGCACACGCGTCAATTGCGCCAACGCGGCGGCTTCAGGCCATTGCGCGGTGTTTTCCTGTGCCAGATGACGCTCCATCACCAACAGACCGAAGGCCAACAGCAATGAGCACGCCGCCCCAACAGTGGCCGCCAGCCCCAGCCCTGCCGGGGGCAACGTAAGGTCCCAGGCCTGTTCGACGCCCAAAACGGCCAACAATGCCCAACCGCCAAGCCACAGCGTCGGCGCGCCAATTTGCCCGAGCAGGTTGTGCGATTGCCCGCTGATCCGGTCCAGCAAACGTTCATACCAGCCCAAAGGCTCGGCAGATTCGTCGACAACGACCACCGACGCCACGGGATTCATGGCGCGGGCACGCCATTGGGCGACCCAACCGGCCGATTGCAAGCCCGCCATCAGCACCACAAACGCTGTACTCAGATTCAACAATAACGCTGGCCACAACGTTTTCGAGGCGAACAGCCCGGCAAAAAACGCCAGCAACGCACCCACTGTGGCGAGTACGCCCGCACCGATGGCGAACTGACGCAAACGCCGCCCTTGAATGGACGCCTGCTGAAAACGGGGCAACCCGGCCAGCGGCGTTTCATCAACATCGAGATCGACTTGCATACCACCCCAGAGCGTCTTCGCTTACAGGACAATTCGTTACGATATAACGAAAATAGTGAAATTTCCGTATTCAAGCGCGCTATCTAAAGATGCCCAACCTGTCGCTAACCTGAAGCCTTGACCGAAAGGTTGCGGCGCTCATATATTACGCTCGTAATATTAATCAGGAACTACTTTTACCCATCCCCTTTCGATCCAGGAGTACATCCATGAGCACTTATGACGTCGTGATACTCGGCGGTGGACCCGGCGGTTACAACGCGGCGATCCGCGCCGGACAACTGGGTCTGAAGGCGGCCTGCGTGGAAGGGCGCGCCACACTCGGCGGCACCTGCCTGAATGTCGGCTGCATGCCATCCAAGGCATTGCTGCATGCCTCCGAACTGTACGACGCGGCCATGGGCGCGGAATTCGCCAACCTGGGGATCGACGTCAAGCCCAGCCTCAACCTCGCCCAGATGATGAAGCAAAAGGATGAAAGCGTTACCGGGCTGACCAAGGGCATCGAGTTTCTTTTCCGCAAAAACAAAGTCGACTGGATCAAGGGCTGGGGCCACATCGACGGGCCGGGCAAAGTCACGGTGACCGACAGCGCCGGCGGCAAGACCGAACTGAGCGCCAGGGACATCATCATCGCCACTGGTTCCGAACCCACTCCCCTGCCCGGCGTGGACATCGATAACAAGCGCATCCTCGACTCCACCGGCGCCCTGGCGCTGACCGAGGTGCCCAAGCATCTGGTGGTGATCGGCGCCGGCGTGATCGGCCTGGAGCTGGGTTCGGTATGGCGACGCCTGGGGGCACAGGTAACGGTAGTCGAGTTCCTCGACCGGATCTGCCCCGGCGTGGACATCGAAGCCGGCAAAACCCTGCAACGCTCCCTGAGCAAGCAAGGCTTGAGTTTCAAGCTGAGTTCGAAAGTGACCAGCGCCACCACCTCCGCCACCGGCGTACAGCTCAGCATCGAGCCTGCCGCAGGCGGCACTGCCGAGTTGCTGGAAGCGGATTACGTATTGGTGGCCATCGGGCGCCGACCTTATACACACGGCCTGGGCCTGGAGAACGTCGGCCTCGCCACGGACAAGCGCGGCATGCTTGCCAACAAGGGGCATCGCACCGAAGCCGCCGGGGTCTGGGTAATTGGTGACGTGACCTCCGGCCCCATGCTCGCGCACAAGGCCGAGGACGAAGCCATGGCCTGCGTCGAACAGATCGTCGGCAAGGCGGGCGAGGTCAACTACAACCTGATTCCCAGCGTGGTCTACACCCGGCCGGAACTGGCCAGCGTTGGCAAGACCGAGGAGCAGCTCAAGGCTGAAGGCCGGGCGTATAAGGTGGGCAAGTTTCCCTTCACTGCCAACAGCCGGGCGAAGATCAACCACGAGACCGAAGGCTTCGCCAAAGTGCTGGCCGATGAGCGCACGGACGAAATCCTCGGCGTGCATCTGGTCGGCCCGAGCGTCAGTGAAATGATCGGCGAGTATTGCGTGGCCATGGAATTCAGCGCCTCGGCCGAAGACATCGCCTTGACCTGCCACCCACACCCGACCCGCTCCGAGGCGTTGCGCCAGGCGGCGATGAATGTGGAGGGGATGGCGACGCAGATGTAGAGCTTTAAGCGTTGCAGTGACTGTTCTATCGCCTTCGCGAGCAAGCCCGCTCCCACATTGGTTTTGTGGCGCACACAAATCAAATGTGGGAGCGGGCTTGCTCGCGAAGGCAGACGACTCGGTCTAAAGCGGCAAATGTTCCAGCGGCAACGCCCCCGGCGCCTTCACCGTGTGAATCGCAAAGTTGCTGCGGATGTCGCTCACCCCCGGCAGCTTCAGCAAACGCCCGGTGAGAAACCGGTCATAGGCACGCAGGTCCGGCACCACCACCTGCAGCAGAAAGTCCGACTCCCCTGACACCAGAAACGCCGAAATCACCTCGGGCAATGCCGTCACCGCCAGGCGAAAGGCTTCGGCCTGTTCGTCGTTATGGCGCTCGACCTTGACCCCGACAAACACCGTCAGCCCCAACCCCACTTCGTCGCGATCCAGATTGGCCTGATAGCCGCGAATCACCCCCGCCTCTTCAAGCATCCGTACCCGGCGCAAACAAGGCGATGCCGACAGGCCGATCTCGTCTGCCAGTTGCACATTGCTCAGGCGGCCGTCCCGTTGCAGTGCGGCGAGAATCTTGCGGTCGTAGGCGTCGAGTTTCATGGTTTGGCAGATTCCGATGGTGCATGCGAAAGAAAGTGGCAGATTATGCCAATACAGCCGCCGATAGAAGCTGACAACGCAAGCACCTGCCCTGCCCTCCGGCCCTAGACTGGCACTACCGAATCGACAACGAATGGGGGTGCAACGTGGAAGGACTCTGGATGTTTTTCATGGCGCTGGCGGTGGTCTATCTGTTGCCGGGGCCTGACATGATCCTGCTGTTGCAGACGGGTGCCCGCCAGGGAAAAGGCGCCGCGCTGGCCACCGCCGTGGGTTTGGGCATCGCCCGGGGCTGTCATGTGGGACTGGCGGCGCTGGGGCTGGCGGCGCTGTTCAAGGCGGCGCCCTGGACCTTCGATGTGGTGCGCCTGGCAGGCGCCGCGTACCTGCTGTGGATCGGTATTCAGTGCCTGCGAACCACGATGCTGCCGAACCTGGGAAGCGCCGACACAACCGGCGAAAAACCGCGCTGGGGCACAGCCATCCGACGCGGATTGCTGACCAACCTGCTCAATCCCAAGGCACTGTTGTTCTGCTCGGTGCTGCTGCCGCAATTCATCAACCCACAAGCCGGGCCGGTGCTCGGACAGTTTGCGACCCTTGGCGTGGTGCTGGTCGGTGTCGGTCTGTTGTTCGACAGCACCTACGCCCTGATCGGCGCGGCACTCGGCCGTTGGCTGCAACGCAGCCCTTCAGCCCAGCGCCTGCAGCAATGGTTGTTCGGCAGCCTGTTAATCGGTTTCGCCGTGCGGCTGACCTTCGTGCAACAGACTTGAACCTCACGGCGCCTTGCGGCGGCGACGCTTGAACAGCAACAACGCGGCTGCCGCGAACGCCAGTACGCTACCGACCTGCAACGGCGTCTTGTAGGGGCGCAAGGCCGAACGCGCCGCGTCGGTGACTTGAGTCACGTAGCGCTTGTCGGCGTTCTCGAAGTCGGGGTACGGGCATTGGTGGCCGAAGTCGGCGGCCCACTCCACGTAAGGCCCTTCTTTGACGTAACGCTGATAAATCGCACTTTGCTCCTCGAGGCTGCTGTTCCACCCCGAGGCCTCGCACAGCACCGCCGCAAACGCCTGACTGGTGTGAGGCAAGTTATCCGCTGCCCTGCTCGCCAGCGCCGTGGCTACGAAGCGATAGTGATAACGCTGATCGGGCTGGGCGGCGCTGGCCTGCTGACGCTTCACTTCGTCCTCGGCCATCAATGGACCGACCTTGAGTTCGGCGTTTTCGAGGATGTAATTGCCGCCGAACGTGGCGTAATCCGGCGCCATTTCGTAGCCCAGGATATCCATGCCCCACTCACGCGCCGTCCAGGCGGCATTGAACAGTGCAGCGGCGCGACGGGTCGGCCACCAGGCTGAATCTGCCGCCTGGCGTTGCTCGCCATACAACCTGGCCTTGTGCCGCAAGCCGTCATTATCGAAGTACGCCAGCGCTTGCTCGTAATGGCCTTCACGCAACAAACGCCGCCCCAGCAAATTGCGCAGGCTCGCCGCTACGGGCAAGGGCACGTAGTTGTCGCGTTCCTGCTGGCTGAGCGGTGGCGGGGCCGGCACTTGTGTGTCGACGTAGTGCTTGAGCTCTTCGAGGGTCAACACGCGTTCGGCAACGGTGGCGGCGTCGAACCAGTAAATGCTTTGGCTGCGATACAACTGATCGAAGGCTTGCAGGTAATCCCCGCGCTGCAGAGCGAGGATCGCACTTTCACCCTCGACCCGGCATTTGGGCTGGAGCGTTTCGTAATCGTAGTCCGGGGTCCGCCGCTCGCCCCAGGACTCATTCTGCGGAAAGGCCTGGGCCGCTTTGGCATAGGCTGCGGCGGCTGCGTTTTTATCGCCGTCGCGCACCGCCAGTTTTGCCCGCAGCCACCAGGCTAACCCGCCATCGCCGGCATGCTCGAGGAACGCCTTGGCGCTGGCGTAATCGCCCTGTTGATAATTCATCGCCGCCAGGCGGTCGGCGTTTTCGAGACTGCCGCGCGTGCTGTTTTGCAACAGCTTGATCATTTTCAGTTCGTTCGGTGGTTGCTCGCCAAACGACCAGCCCAAGCGGCTGATCAAGGACGCGGTCACCAACTGCTGCACGGGCTGGCCCTTGAGCAACTCGGCCACTTGATCCTCCGGCAGCGTCATCAGGTCCGCCATCAACAGCTTCAACGAGGTGTAACCCACCGCGGAGCCGTGCAGGTTCTGCGTGGCGTACAGCTCGATGGCACGGTTCCAGTCGCCGGCAGTGCGCACCACCCGGGCTTCTTCGCCGAGACTGGCGACACCCAGTTCCAGCGGATCGCTGAAGCCGTCGATGCTCAGTTGCCGGGTTTGCTCGAAGGCCTTTGCCGATTGTTCGAGCAAATCGGGCGCCGCATTGGCTTCGGCACTCATGGCGAACAACGCGCGCCCCAGCGAGTAAGCCGCCCAGGTGCTGCGCGAAGCCCGTTGCTCGGCGGGCAAGGCCAGGACTTTCTTGAAATACCCGGCGGCCAAGGCATTATCACCCGCGCCAAATGCCACAGCGCCCGCCAGGTACCACCTGAGCTCGGGCGGCAGTTGCGTGCCTTCGGTTTCAACCTGATGGGCATTCGTCAGGCCGCGCAGGTGTTTCACCAGCACTTGTTGCTCAGCGGAAAGTCCCGCCTGCTCGGCCTGTTCCCGCAGCGCTACCGCGTCGGGTTGATCGCCGTAGTCGGCACCAGCAGTGACGTTCTTCAAGCCGCTGATGGCGTGGCCGAGACGGCTGATTTCAAAGCTGAAATTGCCTTCGGGCAGTTCCGCCAGCGACTGGCCACGGTTATCCAGCAGGCGCATGGGGAAGTCCGGGCCGCAGGCCAGCGCCGAGCCCAGCGGCAGGCTGAGGCTCAGGCAAAGCAAATGACGCGGCCAGTTACGGGTGAACATTCGAACCTCCTTGATCAATGTGTGCGCAGCGAGCCCAACCGATGGCACGCTGTCCGCCGGCCGGAATTCGGCCATCGCGCAGGCGGGTGAAGGTAAGCAGATCCGGTCGCTGTTGCAACGCGTAACCGGCCAAGGCATCGGCCCCGTCACAGCCGCTGACCGCGAGTGTCAGGCGTTCGGGCCAGGCGCTGTCGAGGTTGCCCTGGTTGCTGATGCCGATGTCATAGAGCCCATTGTCGGCCGAGAGTTGCAGCGTCAACTGACTGTCGAGAACATCAGCACGCGCCACGGCGCGCAAGGTGGTCAAGCTCCAGGCCCGGCGGTCGTTGGCCAATGGCAGGCGAAACCAGATCAAGCCCGCCAGATGTTTCGGTGGATCGGCACGCAGTTCGGTGCCGAGGGTGCGCAGTGACTGCGGATCGGCGAGTAATTCCCGGCGCAGGCCTTCGCGCTCCAGCGTCACTTCGCTTTCCACAACCGGTGCGCCGTCCGCCGATGGCAGCAACGCCACGCCGTAGGCCGGCAGCGCCAGATAGAAAGGTTTTGTCGTGACGCGGCTCCAGGCCTTCGCCCATTGCCGGGCCTGATCGGCATCAAACAAGCCACGACGCGGATCGCTCACCGCGTGCACCTGCAACACGCTGCTGTCGACTGTGGATAACAACGCCGGCAGTTCGCGACTGTCGAGCCAGGACGGCAGCGCCGTGATGCTCAGCGGCAGCGAAGTCGGCAATTCTCCACGCAGATGCGCGAGAAATTCGCGGTACGAAGGTAGCCGGGCATTACCGGCATCGTGGTCGATTTCCACGCCGGCGAGGTTCAACCCTTGCCCCTGCCAATCGCTGATCACCTGGCGGATCTGCGCGGTGATCTCTTGCTGATCGAGTGCCTTGAGCTGCCCATCCAGGCGCACCACCGCAATCACCGGCCGACCATCGCGCCTGAGCAATACCGGGTCAATGCGGGCACGGCTCCAGCCGGCATTGGGGAAGGCCTGCAAGGCCAGCACCCGCAACGTTGAAAAGTCGGCATGGCTGTCCCTGAGGGCGGCGTCGTGGGCCGGCGTCCACTGCCGCTGCCAGACGTAGAGTTGCTGATCCAGCGGCGGTGCGTCGTGCCTTTCGCATCCGGCGGTCAGCACCAGCGCCAGCAGCAAGGCGATCGAGCGAGTGAAAAAAACCATTGAAACGCCTGTTCCTGAAATGCAGAAAGGGCCGCAAACCTTGTGGGAGCGGGCTTGCTCGCGAAGGCGTCGTGTCAGTCAACATCAACGTTGCTGACACACTGCCTTCGCGAGCAAGCCCGCTCCCACAATGTCAGGGGCTTGACCGAATGGCCTTAGCCTCTGCGGCCCTTTTCGTTCTGCCCCTACCCTACCCAGCCATCGACCGGCGGGCAATGTTCAGCGGTAGTCTTCCTTCAGATATCGAGCACCAACGGCTGCGCCCCCTGCGCCGGAATCGCACAGCAAATCAGCACCTGTCCGTCATCCGGCACCTCCGCTGGCGGCAGCGGGTAATGCACCTGACCGCTGACCAGGCGCGTCTTGCAGGTGCCGCAGGAGCCGCCGCGACAGCTGAATTCCGGGCGCAGGCCACGGCTTTCCGCCAACTCCAGCAAACTGCCACCCTCCGGCTGCCAGCGCGCTTCCTTGGCCGAACGCTGGAACACCACGGGCACCGACGTGGTGGCGGCTGGCGGCTGCTCAATGACCACCGCATCGGGGTCCGGGCGTCGGCGCAAGGTGGACGGGCCAAAGGTTTCGGCGTGAATCCGCGAGTCGCGAATGTCCAGCTCGCGCAAGCCGTCGTACAGCGCCTGGGTAAAACTTCCGGGGCCACAGACGACAAAGTCCGGCTGATCGTAGTCCTCGACTGTCAGCAGCTCCTTGAGCAGCACGACGTCGATCCGCCCACTGAGGTCGAAGTCCGCGCCTTGCACCGCCTCGGCTTCCGGTTGGCTGAGCACACGCACCACCCGCACCGCGTCACCGGCGTCTTCGAGCAGGCGATCCAGTTCGCGGCGAAACGGCTGGTCGGCCAGCGTGCGCGACCCCTGGATAAACCAGGTCGGGCGGATACGGCGGGTGCGCAATCCCTGGTAAACCACCTCGCGCAGCATCGACAACAGCGGCGTGATGCCTACCCCGGCCGCCAGCAACACCAATGGCCGACGCTCATGGGGCGCCACGGTGAAATGCCCTTGCGGCGCCCGCGCCTCCAACAGGTCGCCGACCCGAATCCGCTCATGCAAATGGGTAGAGACCCGCCCGTCGCGCTTCACGCTGATGCGGAAAAAATCATCGGACGGAGCGCTCGATAAACTGTAGGTGCGGATGTGCACTTCACCGTCAATGTTGAAGCGCAAGGGTAAATGCTGCCCGGCCTGGAAAAGCGGTAATCCGGCTCCGTCGGCGGGCTCCAGGTAAATCGAGCAAATGCTGTGGCTTTGCGCTTCAATGCGTGTCACCCGCAACGGCCGCCATTGATCGCCCAGGGCTTTGGCCTGCAAACGCGCCGCGGCCTGCTCCCAGGTGCCGGTGAGCAAACTGGTGGGTGATACGCCGTCGAAGCGCCAGCGTAACGCCAGGGCGGCGGGGCGACGTACGACGTGTTCGACATCGATTGTCCACAGGCGCTCGGCTCCCTGAAACGCCTCGATCTGCGGGCCCTCGAGAATGATTTCTGTGCGCCCGCTGAGCTGCAGCAAGTCACCGGTATTGAAATCGATGAACAACAACCCGGCCCGGGGATTGAGCAGCAGGTTACCCAAGGTGTTGAAATGCAGGTTGCCGGCGAAGTCCGGAATGGTCAGGCGATTGCCTTCCACGTGTACGAAACCGGTCTGACCGCCACGGTGCGATACATCCACCGAGCGCTCGCCATCGACCTCCACATAGCTGGCAACGAAGAACGTGTCCGCCTCGGCGATCATGGCCTTGGCCGCGTCATCCAGTCCGTTGAAGTGTTGCGCGACGCGCGTCGCAGGGTCGGCCAGCGGCACCGAACGAAACTGGCGCAACTGAATGTACTGCGGGCAATTGCCGAAGGACTGATCCACCGTCACCGCGAAACCACCGGTCGTCATGGCACGCACATGTCCATTGATGCGGTTGCGCCGGCGAGTATGCAACTCGATACCCAACAGGCCGATGGCCGCGCCGTCACTCAACGGCGCGGGATCATCAAAGGCAGGCAGGCTGCTGAACTGCAACAAGCCAGGTGCTGGCGAGTGGGCGAATCCGGGCGGGCCTTCAAGAATGCTGGCCCAGGGATGACCGTCGGCATCTACCGCTCCGTACAGCATGAACGGCAACTGCTGATAGAAGGTGCGGTGCTGGTCCGGCATCTCGCTGCGAATCACCTTACGACCGAAAATCTCCATTCGTTCGGCAACGCCTACATGCGCCTGCAATTGTTTCTCGCCGGCATGCCAGGGTGAACGGTCCATACGGCTTCTCCCTTGCGCCAATGGCGCAGGTCGGGGCGGCCCGGCAACACCGGGCCGCGAGCATCAGGCAGTTTTTTGCAGGCCGGCGACGGTGCGCGGCATGCCGACAAATCCTGGCAAGGCTTCGATACGGGCCAGCCACGCGCGAATATTGGGGTACTCGTCCAGCGACACATTGCCCTCCGGCGCATGGGCGATGTAGCTGTAGGCGGCGACGTCGGCAATCGTCGGCTCAGTGCCGACCAGATACGCTGTATCGGCCAGTTCGTGATCGATCACCTTGAGCACGGTATGGGCGTAGGCAATCACTTCTTCAGCGTTGTAAGGCGCACCAAATACAGTGATCAACCTGGCCCGGGCCGGACCGAAGGCAATCGGGCCGGCAGCCACCGACAACCAGCGCTGGACGTTGGCCGCCCCCACCGGATCAGCCGGCAGCCAACGGCCGTTGCCGTACTTTTGCGCCAGATACACCAGAATCGCGTTGGAGTCGGCCAATACCACACCCTCGTCATCAATGACCGGCACCTGACCGAATGCATTGAGCGCCAGGAACGTCGGCTGCTTGTGCTCGCCCTTGGCGAGGTCAACGAAGATCAATTCGGTCGGCAATTTCAGCAGGGACAGCATCAACTCGACACGATGCGCGTGGCCGGAACGTGGGAAGTTGTAGAGTTTGATCGCTTGCATGGTCGACACCTCGGGTCTGTGGTGCTGCTCAGGAAGATCAGCGCCGGTGGGTCGTATCTTCCACTCACAAGCAAAACAACAGAATCACCAGCAAACGCAATCCATTATTTCACTGGGTGAAATAACTCAACCCTCGAGCGCCGGGTGCTCGCGCAGGGTCTTGACCGCGAAATCCACAAAACTGCGCACCCGGGCCGGGGCTTTGCGCCCGCCTTGATAGAGCACGTGGATGGGTAATGGCGGCAGTTCGAAGTCAGCCAGAACAATCTCCAGCTCACCGGCGGCCACCTTGCTCGCCACTTGATAAGACAGCACCCGCGTGAACCCCAACCCCAGACTGGCTGCCGTGATGGCGGCCTGATTCGCCGTCACCACCAGTCGCGGTTCAGCCCGCACACTCAGGGTTTCGCCGCCTTCAATGAATGGCCAACTCCTGAGCTGGCCAATGGCCGATGTCGCAATGATCGGCGCCTGAGCCAGTTCCTGTGGATGCCTGGGCTGACCATGGCTGGCCAGAAACTGAGGCGAGGCGCAGATCACCCGCCGCACCTTACCCACGCGAATCGCATGCTGATTGCTGTCGGGTAGCTCGCCGATACGGATGGCCACATCGACGCCCTCCTCGACCACGCTCACCACCCGGTCCACCAGCAGCGCGTTGATACAGACCTCGGGGTATTGCGTCAGGTAGCTCACCATCAGCGGCGTGACAAACAACTCGCCAAACAAGACCGGTGCGGTGATGGTCAGTTGCCCACGAGGATGGATATGGCTGCCTGCTGCCGAGTCCTCGGCTTCCTGCACCTCGGCGAGAATTCTCCGACAGTCCTCCAGATATCGCTGACCGGCCTCACTCAAATACACGCTGCGCGTCGTACGCGTGAGCAGTTGTGTGCCAATACGCTGCTCCAGCGCCGCCACCGCTCGGGTGACACTGGCCGCCGACAGACCCAAACGCCGCGCCGCCGCCGAAAAACCCTGTTCCTGGGCGACGGCAGCGAAGACCTGCATTTCCTGGAAGCGGTCCATGGGCATGTCCTCATTTCAAATAAATAAATCGCAACCGAAGGCCGGGATGTTAAGCGCGGGCGCCCAACAACTAAATCAACGGGCTACTGCACTCTAGCGCCTCCACCGTAAAAACGAAGCGTGGCCCCCCCCAAAGAGCAGACCGGGGATTATTGATAATTAATGAGGGTTATTTTCTTGCGACGGGTGCGACTGTCCGCAATGATCCGGCCCCGCCCGCTGAAGCGGCTAATGCGTGATCGGGAACAAGCGCCTTTGGTTCCAACCCCCCACTCGCTTCCAGCATGGGTTCATCAGCGGACACTATCCACAGCGGCAGAATTTCAGCCTGCGTAATCAGGCGGAATATCCGACTGCTCCTATACTACAAACCACCCTGTTACCTATTGGGATTTAGTAGGTACCTCGTTGAATTTTCCCTACATGAAAGAAGGCGTTAGTTGTTAACGCTTGGACGACTTCAACTGGCTGGCTAACCTGGTGACACCGCAAGGAGTTCGAAAATGTTGCGCACTAACATTTCCGCAAGAGCACTGTCCGGGGGTTTGCTCGATGTACTGATACGCGCCGGGCTGATTACGGTCCTGGTACTGTTCTGCTTCCAGATCTTCCACCCCTTCCTCAACCTGATGCTCTGGGCAATGATTCTGGCGATCACCCTGTATCCACTGCATGCGCTCATCAAGCGCAAGCTGGTCAACAAGGACGGTCGCGCCGCCACCCTGATCGTGGTGGTCGCCCTGGCCTTGCTGATGGTGCCGATCTACCTGTTGGGCACCTCGATCAGTGAATCGGTCCAGGGCACCCTGGCGGTGCTCAAGTCCGATACGCTGCAGATTCCGCTACCCAGCGAAAAAATCGCGTCCCTGCCGCTAATTGGCCAGCCGCTCTACGACTACTGGATGCAGGCCGCCACCAACATGAGCAGCGTGCTCATGAAGCTGATGCCCTATATCAAGTCCATCGGACTGACCTTGCTGGGCAAAATGGCCGACGTTGGTGTGGGTTTTCTGTTGTTCATCGGCGCCCTGATCATTGCCGGCGTGTTCATGGCCTATGGCGAAAACGGCGAAAGAAGCGCCCTGGCCATCACCTCGCGTCTTTCCGGACCGGAGCGTGGCCCACGCATCACCGAGCTCTGCACCGCAACCATCCGCGCGGTGGCCCAGGGCGTGGTCGGCATCGCGTTCATTCAGATGTTGCTGGTTGGTGTGGGTTTCGTGCTCATGGGTGTCCCCGGTGCCGGCTTGCTGGCGATGGTTGCGCTGCTGATGGGGATCATGCAATTGCCGGTGCTGCTGGTGACCCTTCCGGTGATCGCTTATGTCTTCGCCACCGAAGGGACGAGCCTGGCCACTGTTGTGTTTGGCATCTATAGCCTGATTGCCGGGATGGCCGACAACGTCCTCAAGCCGTTGATGCTTGGCCGCGGCGTCGATGTCCCCATGCCGGTGATTCTGATTGGCGCCCTGGGCGGCATGGTCAGTGGCGGTTTCATTGGTTTGTTCATCGGCCCGGTGGCGCTGGCGGTGGGCTACCAGCTGTTCTGGCAATGGGTCCAGGACCAACCGTCTGCCGAACTACTGAACGAAACACCAGAGATCGAGGCGTTGAACGAGACACCGCAAATCGGGACCATGAACGATCAGCGTCCCCTCTGAGGAGGTTGCGCTTGATGCCGCGTCCTGCTCGCATCAGCCGGCTGCTGCTCTGTGGGACCGCCTTGCTGGGGGGCTGCGTGCAACTGGGCCCGGATTTCCAATCGCCGGCCCAGCCTTGGGTCGATCACTGGAACAGCCCGGCCCTGGAGCTCGCCGGCCAACAACACGCGCAACCTGACAGCCGCCAATGGTGGCGCGTGTTTAACGACCCGGTGCTGGACCACTTGATGGCCGAAGCCGATGCCCACAACCCCGACCTGCAGGTCGCAGGCCTGCGGGTCATGGAATCGAGAGCGCAATTGGGCATCGCCCTGAGTGGACGCTACCCGCAATTGCAGCAGGCCAGCGCGGACAGCCTGTACCTGAACCGTCGACAATCGGGCGGCGCCAACCCCCAGGACACGCATTTCTGGCAACACAGCGTCGGCTTCGATATTGGTTGGGAGCTGGATTTCTGGGGTCGTTTCAGCCGTGCCATCGAGTCGGCCGACGCGTCCTGGTTCGCCGCCCAGGCCAACTATGAAAATGCCCTGGTGCTGTTGCACGCGCAGCTGGCGCAAAACTACTACGCCCTGCGCACCGCCGAGGCACGCCTGGCCATCGCCCGCAGTAACGCCACCTTGCAAAAACGCAGCTACGAGATCACCGAGCGCCTGTTCAAAAGCGGGGCCGAGGCCGAACTCGACCTGCAACAGGCCAAGACCCAGTATCTGGGCACCCTGAGTACCATCCCGGATTTCGAGAGCCAGGTGGCGAGCTTGCGAAATGCATTGTCCACCCTGACCGGCCAGCCACCCGGCTCCATCCCTGACCTGGATCGCTACACCGGGGTGGTGCCATTGCTCGATACGGCTGTGCTGCAGGATGTACCGGCCAATCTGCTGGTGCGGCGTCCCGATGTTCGTGCGGCCGAGTTGCAAGTGGCGGCGCAGTCGGCGTTGATCGGTGTGGCCGAGACTGACTTATACCCCTCCATCAGCCTGCTGGGCAGCATCGTCTGGTCTGCCAGCTCGCTCAACGGTGCATCCAATACCCTCGACATGGTGGCCGGTCCCAGCCTGCGCTGGAATATCTTCGACCATGGCCGGATCACCAACAACGTCCGCGTTCAGGATGCGCGCTTGCAGCAGTTGATCGTTATCTACCAGGACAGCGTACGCCAGGCTGCACGCGAGGCTGACGATGCCGCGACCGGTTTGATCAAGGCGCTGGAGCGCGACCGGATCCTCAGCGATGCATCGGTGGCCGCCGAACGTTCGGTGACCCTGGCCAATGCCCAGTACCGCGAAGGCTATTCGGATTTCCAGCGCGTACTGGATGCCCAGCGCGCCCTGTTTGCCCAGCAGGATATCTACCTGGTCAACCGTGGCACCGCCGTCAACAGCCTGATCGCCCTGTACAAGGCGCTGGGCGGTGGCTGGTACAGCGACCAGCCGATGATCGACCCGGCCACCCGCCAACAGATGCAACAACGGACCGATTGGGGCGACCTGCTCGACGAACCGAAGGAAAATGCCCATGAATGACAGCCCACAACCGGCCACCGAGAACACCCCGGCACCTGCCGCCGACCCGGCCAGAAAAGCTATCAACTGGGTAGTACTGCTGATCATCCTGAGCCTGGTCTGGTACCTGATGGCCGACCGTTACACGCCCTACACGCAACAGGCACGGGTGCAGGCCTTCATTGTGCCGGTGGCGGCCGAGGTATCCGGCCGGGTGACCAAGGTGCACGTACGCAACAACCAGGACGTCAAGGCTGGCGAATTGCTGTTTGAAGTCAATCCGGAGCAGTACCAGATTGCCGTCGATCGCGCCCGCGCCGACCTTGAGTCGACACGTCGCCAGGTGGGCGCCAACACGGCTGGCGTCGACTCCAAGCTGGCGTCCCTGCGCGCATCCCAGGCCAATGAGCTCAAGGCTCGCCAGGATAGCCAGCGGCTTGAACGCCTGTATCGCGAAGACCCGGGCACCATCTCGCTACGGCGCCTCGAGATCTCCCGCGCCACCTTGGAAGAGTCCATCAGTCAGGTCGCCGCGGCCAAGGCCGAAGTGCAACGGGCGCGGGAACAACAGGGCGGTAACGAAAACGAAAACGCCCAGCTGCTCAGCGCCGCCAGCAACCTCGAAAAAGCCGAGCTGGACTTGAGCAATACCAAAGTCCACGCGCGTTCGGCCGGCCTGATCACCGATTTGCGCACCGATGTCGGCCAGTTCGCCGCCGCCGGTGCGCCGGTGATGACCCTGATCGCCATCCACGACGTGTGGATCAGCGCCGACATGACCGAAAACAACCTCGGCAGTGTCCAGCCCGGGACGCCGGTGTCCATCGTCCTCGACGCCCTGCCAGGGAAAATCTACAAAGGCCATGTGCGCAGCGTCGGCTATGGCGTCGATATCGGCCAGACCACCCAGCCGGGCAGCCTGCCGAAAGTGGAAAACAGCCGCGACTGGCTCCGCCCGGCCCAGCGCTTTCCGGTCATCATCGAGTTCGAACCCGGTGAGTTGACCGGTCCACAAGGCATCCGCTCCGGCGGACAGGCCGAAGTCATGGCCTTTCCGAGCGAAGGCAACCCGTTGAATGTTCTTGGGCGCGTGTTTCTGCGCCTGATGAGCTGGATGTCCTATGCGTATTGAGCGCCCAGCCCGGGTCCAGCGCGCGCTGCGCCTGGGCTTCGGTACGGCGCTGTGCCTGGCGGCGAGCTTCGGCCTGGCCCTGCCCATCCCGTTCCTCGCGCCGATGCTGGCGCTGATGATGCTGGCAGCGATGAACCGGCCGTTGCCGTTCAAGGCCAGCCTGGGTCTGATCCTGATCCTGATGTTGACCACCGGGACCGGCCTGCTGCTGATCCCCCTGCTGCGTTACTACCCGTTCAGTGGCGTGTTGCTGGTCGGACTGTGCCTGTTCATGGCGTTCGGTTACGGCCTGCGCGGTGGCAACCCGCTGGTGGCGACGTTCCTGGTGGTGGGCCTGACCTTGATCAGTGCCGCCGGAACCGCTGAATTCGCCCTGGCGCTCGAGGTGATCGTGGCCCTGGTCAAGGGACTGTTCCTGGCCGTCACGACGCTGACCATCAGCCATTGGCTGTTTCCCGACCCCGCCAGCGCCCCACCGGCCAAGCCCGGCCCGAGCCTTACGCCCAGCGAAAGCAGCTGGCTGGCGCTACGGGCCACGCTGGTGGTGCTGCCGACGTTCCTGCTGGCCATGATCGACCCGGCCAGCTATCTGCCGATCATCATGAAAGCCGTCAGCCTCGGCCAACAAAGCTGCGCAACCAGCGCCCGCAACGCCGGCCAGGAATTGCTCGGCTCGACCCTGCTCGGCGGCCTGATGGCGATTCTTTTCTGGTGCGCGCTGAGCCTGTTCGTGAATCTGTGGATGTTTTTTCTGTGGATGCTGCTGTTCGGTTTACTGGCGGCCAGAAAACTCTACGGCCTGGCCAAAACTCGACAACCACCGAGTTTCTGGCTCAACAGCCTGGCAACCCTGATCATTCTGCTTGGCCAATCTGTACAGGACAGTGCAGCGGGTAAGGACGTCTACACCGCCTTCGCCATCCGCATGGGGCTGTTCATACTGGTGACTTTGTATGCCTGTGTGATGGTGTATTTGCTGGACACGCGGCGGCAACGGCGAATTACGCTCTCCTAGAAACAGAAAAACCCCCTGAAGAGGGGGTTTTTCTTTGTGGATAACTTATTCCACAGTAACCGACTTCGCCAGGTTGCGCGGCTGGTCGACGTCGGTGCCTTTGAGCACAGCGACGTAGTACGACAGCAGCTGCAGCGGGATGGTGTAGAGGATCGGCGACAGGATGTCGTGGATGTGCGGCATGTGCACCACGTGGGTGCCTTCACCGTTGGTCATGCCTGCCTTCTCGTCAGCGAAGACGATCAACTGGCCACCGCGGGCGCGGACTTCCTGGAGGTTGGACTTCAACTTCTCCAGCAGCTCGTTGTTCGGCGCCACGGTCACCACGGGCATGTCGTTATCCACAAGCGCCAACGGGCCGTGTTTCAGCTCGCCGGCCGGGTAGGCTTCGGCGTGGATGTAGGAGATTTCCTTGAGCTTGAGTGCGCCTTCCATTGCTACCGGGAACTGCGCGCCGCGACCGAGGAATAGCGTGTGGTTTTTCTCGGCGAACAGCTCGGAGATTTTTTCCACAGTGCTGTCCATGGCCAGCGCTTCACCCAAGCGGGTTGGCAAACGACGCAGTTCTTCGACCAGCGTCGCTTCTACGTCTTTGGCCAAGGTGCCACGAACCTGGCCCAGGGACAGCGTCAGCAACAACAGGCTGACCAATTGCGTGGTGAAGGCTTTGGTCGAGGCCACGCCGATTTCGCGGCCGGCCTGGGTCAACAGGGTCAGGTCGGACTCACGCACCAGCGAGCTGATGCCGACGTTGCAGATCGCCAGGCTGGCGAGGAAGCCCAGTTCCTTGGCGTTGCGCAGCGCGGCCAGGGTGTCGGCGGTTTCGCCGGACTGGGAAATGGTCACGAACAAGGTGTCCGGCTGCACCACCACCTTGCGGTAGCGGAATTCGCTGGCGACTTCGACCTGGCAAGGAATGCCGGCCAGCTCTTCGAGCCAGTAACGCGCGACCATGCCGGCGTGGTAACTGGTGCCACACGCGACGATCTGAACGTTGCGCACTTTGGCGAACAGCTCGGCCGCCTGTGGACCGAATGCCTGTACCAGCACCTGGTTCTGGCTCAAGCGACCTTCCAGGGTGCGCTGCACCACGGACGGTTGCTCGTGGATTTCCTTGAGCATGAAGTGGCGGAACTCGCCCTTTTCAGCGGCTTCGGCGCCATCACGGTACTGCACGGCTTCGCGCTCGACAGCCTTGCCGTCAACGTCCCAGATCTGCACGCTGTCGCGGCGGATTTCGGCGATATCGCCTTCTTCCAGGTACATGAAGCGGTCAGTGACCTGACGCAGGGCCAACTGGTCGGAGGCCAGGAAGTTTTCCCCAAGGCCCAGGCCGATCACCAGCGGGCTGCCGCTACGGGCCGCGACCAGGCGATCGGGTTGCTTGGCGCTGATCACTGCCAGGCCGTAAGCACCGTGCAGCTCTTTGACGGTTGCCTTGAGGGCCACGGTCAGGTCGCTCAGATCCTTGAGTTTGTGGTTCAGCAGGTGGGCGATGACTTCGGTGTCGGTGTCCGAGGTGAACACATAACCCAGGCCCTTGAGTTGTTCGCGCAGGGCTTCGTGGTTTTCGATGATGCCGTTGTGCACCACGGCCAGGTCACCGGAGAAATGCGGGTGGGCATTGCGCTCGCACGGTGCGCCGTGGGTAGCCCAGCGGGTGTGGGCGATGCCCAGGCGACCAACCAGCGGCTCGGTGGTCAATGCCTGCTCCAGCTCACTGACCTTGCCCGGGCGACGCAGGCGCTCGAGTTTTTCATCATTGGTGTAGACCGCCACGCCAGCGCTGTCATACCCACGGTATTCGAGGCGTTTCAGGCCTTCGACGAGGATGGCGGTGATGTTACGTTCTGCGACTGCGCCGACAATTCCACACATGCTATTTCTCCTGACTGACAGCCGCGCATATCAAATTGATGCCGCGGGCCTGAATCTGATCGCGAGCCTCAAGCGGCAGGCGTTCATCGGTAATAAGGGTATGGACGCTGCTCCAGGGCAGCTCCAGGTTGGGAATCTTGCGGCCGATCTTGTCGGCCTCCACCATCACGACGACTTCACGGGCGACTTCGGCCATGACCCGGCTCAGTCCGAGCAGTTCGTTGAAGGTGGTTGTACCGCGAACCAGATCGATGCCATCAGCACCGATAAACAGCTGGTCGAAATCGTAGGAGCGTAGTACCTGCTCGGCAACCTGCCCCTGGAAGGACTCGGAGTGCGGGTCCCAGGTGCCACCGGTCATCAACAGCACCGGTTCGTGCTCAAGTTCGCTCAAGGCATTGGCGACATGCAGCGAGTTGGTCATCACCACCAGGCCGGGTTGTTGACCGAGCTCCGGGATCATGGAGGCGGTGGTACTGCCACTGTCGATAATGATGCGCGCATGCTCGCGAATCCGCGCGACGGCGGCGCGAGCGATGGCTTGTTTGTACTTGGAAACCGGCTGGCCAAGGTCGGCCACCAGTTCCTGAGGCATGGTGATCGCCCCGCCATAACGACGCAGCAACAGACCATTGCTTTCAAGTGCCGCCAGATCCTTGCGAATCGTAACTTCCGACGTTTCGAAGCGCTTGGCCAACTCATCCACACTGACTTCGCCCTGCTCGGTGAGCAAGGCGAGGATGTTGTGACGACGTTGAGGTGTGTTGCGCTTCGACATGACTTGGTAAGTTTCGATTCGAAAGATAACGGAAGCAATCAAAACCTATCGGTGAAACTTCGTCAAGCGCGGAGTGATGAAAAGACCTGTGGATAACTTGTAGGAGCGAGCTTGCTCGTGCTGGGCGTGAACGATAATGCATTCTTTCTGGAAAAATGCGCCGCTCTCGACATCATCGCGAGCAAGCTCGCTCCTACAAGGAGGGTTGTGGATAACTCAGCCCTTCTTGACCTTCTCCGGCCGCTTCCAGCCATCGATGTTCTTCTGGCGAGCACGCCCGATAGCCAACTGGGATTTATCCACAGTCGACGTAATGGTCGAACCAGCCGCTGTGGTCGCACCGTCGAGGATATCCACAGGCGCCACCAACGAGTTGTTGGAACCAATGAACACATCTTCGCCCAACACGGTTTTCCACTTGTTGGCGCCGTCATAGTTGCAGGTGATGGTGCCGGCACCAATATTGGTGCGCGCGCCCACCTCGGCATCGCCCAGATAAGTCAAGTGACCGGCCTTGGCGCCCTCGCCCAGGTGCGCGTTTTTCAATTCGACGAAGTTACCCACATGCGCGCGAGCTTCCAGCACAGTACCTGGACGCAGACGAGCGAACGGGCCGGCATCGCTGCCTTCACCCAGGATGGCACCTTCGATATGGCTGTTGGCCTTGATGACCACGCCTTTGCGCAGGGTGCTGTCCTTGATCACGCAGTTCGGGCCGATCACCACGTCGTCTTCGATGACGACCTTGCCTTCGAGGATCACGTTGATGTCGATCAGCACGTCGCGGCCAACCGTGACGTCACCGCGAATGTCGAAACGCGCCGGGTCACGTAGCGTCACACCTTGAGCCATCAAACGACGACCGGCGCGCAATTGATAATGCCGTTCCAGTTCGGAAAGCTGCTTGCGATCGTTGGCGCCCTGCACTTCCATGGCGTCGTGCGGTTGCTCGGTGGCCACCACCAGACCATCGCTCACGGCCATGGCAATGATGTCGGTCAGGTAGTACTCGCCCTGGGCGTTGTTATTGGAGAGACGGCTCATCCAGTCGCCAAGACGGGCAAAAGGCAGCGCCAGAATGCCGGTATTGCCTTCGGTGATTTTGCGCTCGGCTTCATTGGTATCTTTCTGCTCGACAATAGCCGTGACCTTGCCCTGCACATCACGAACAATGCGGCCGTAACCGGTCGGATCATCCAGCTCGACAGTCAGCAAGGCCAATTGCTCTGGCCCCACCTGCTTGAGCAGACGTTGCAGGGTATCGACTTCGATCAACGGCACATCGCCATAAAGCACCAGCACGTTGTCGGACTGAATGAACGGCACGGCTTGAGCGACGGCGTGACCGGTACCCAGTTGCTTATCCTGCAGGACGAAGTTCAGATCATCCGCCGCCAGGCGTTCGCGCACGGCATCGGCGCCATGGCCGATCACCACGTGAATGCGCTGTGGATCAAGCTGCCGGGCGCTGTGGATAACATGTCCGAGCATGGAGTTGCCGGCAATCGGGTGCAAAACTTTCGGCAAAGCGGAACGCATGCGCGTGCCTTGGCCAGCAGCGAGAATAACGATTTCAAGAGACATGACTGGCTACCAATCCTGGGTGGTCAGCGGCTGCGACCAGGTTGTAAAAATCGGAAAAGAAAAAAGGGTAGCCGAGGCTACCCTTTTTAATCAATCGCACAACAAGCGCAACCTTAGTGGCCGAACTTCTTGCGGATCTGCTGGACGGTGCGCAGCTGAGCTGCAGCCTCGGCCAGACGTGCGGCAGCAGAACCGTAATCGAATTCAGCGCCACGTTCATGCAAGGCCTTCTCGGCAGCCTTAACGGCTTCCTGAGCGGAGGCTTCATCCAGATCGGCAGCACGTTGCACGGTGTCGGCAAGTACCTTGACCATGTTCGGCTGAACCTCGAGGAAACCACCGGAGATGTAATACACCTCCTCTTCCCCGCCCTGCTTGACCAGGCGGATCGGACCTGGCTTCAGATTAGTGATCAGCGGCGCGTGACCCAGGGCGATACCAAGATCACCCAGTGCACCGTGCGCAATCACCATCTCGACCAGACCGGAAAAGATTTCCCCTTCCGCGCTGACGATATCGCAATGGACTGTCATAGCCATCTGATTGCCTCAACCTAAATTAGCGCCCGTTGCCGGGCGCCGGGATTACAGTTTCTTGGCTTTCTCGATCGCTTCTTCGATGCCGCCAACCATGTAGAACGCTTGTTCTGGCAGGTGGTCGTAGTCACCGTTGAGGATGCCTTTGAAGCCAGCAATGGTGTCTTTCAGGGAAACGTATTTACCCGATGCACCGGTGAAGACTTCAGCCACGAAGAACGGCTGCGACAAGAAGCGCTGGATCTTACGAGCACGGTTTACCAACTGCTTGTCGGCTTCCGACAGCTCGTCCATACCCAGGATCGCAATGATGTCCTTCAGTTCTTTGTAACGCTGCAGCACGTACTGAACACCGCGAGCGGTTTCGTAGTGGTCGTTGCCGATCACGTTCGGGTCCAGCTGACGCGAAGTCGAGTCCAGTGGGTCTACCGCCGGGTAGATACCCAGGGAAGCGATGTCACGGGACAGAACGACAGTGGCGTCCAAGTGGGCGAAGGTGGTCGCTGGCGACGGGTCGGTCAAGTCGTCCGCTGGTACGTATACCGCCTGGATCGAAGTAATCGAACCTTGCTTGGTCGAAGTGATGCGCTCTTGCAGCACGCCCATCTCTTCAGCCAGGGTCGGCTGGTAACCTACTGCCGAAGGCATACGGCCCAGCAGTGCGGATACTTCAGTACCGGCCAGGGTGTAACGATAGATGTTGTCGACGAACAGCAGAACGTCGTTACCTTCGTCACGGAACTTCTCGGCCATGGTCAGGCCGGTCAGTGCTACGCGCAGACGGTTTCCCGGCGGCTCGTTCATCTGACCGTAAACCAGTGCCACTTTGTCCAGAACGTTGGAGTCCTTCATCTCGTGGTAGAAGTCGTTACCCTCACGAGTACGCTCACCCACACCGGCGAACACGGAATAACCGCTGTGCTCGATGGCGATGTTACGGATCAGTTCCATCATGTTTACGGTCTTGCCTACACCGGCACCACCGAACAGACCGACTTTACCACCCTTGGCGAACGGGCAAACCAGGTCGATAACCTTGATGCCAGTTTCCAGCAGCTCGTTGCCACCGGCTTGTTCAGCGAAGGTTGGCGCAGGACGGTGAATGCCCCAACGCTCTTCTTCGCCGATCGGGCCAGCTTCGTCGATCGGGTTGCCCAGTACGTCCATGATCCGGCCCAGGGTCGCTTTACCGACCGGTACGGAGATGGCTGCGCCAGTGTTGTTGACGTCCAGACCGCGCTTCAAGCCTTCGGTGGAGCCCATCGCAATGGTACGAACCACGCCGTCGCCCAGCTGCTGCTGAACTTCCAGAGTGGTTTCGGCGCCTTGAACTTTCAAGGCGTCGTAGATGCTCGGTACGCTGTCGCGTGGGAATTCCACGTCGATAACGGCGCCGATGATTTGAACGATACGTCCGCTACTCATAGCTGGATCCTCTGAATATTTGAACCGTTAAACCGCGGCAGCGCCGCCGACGATTTCCGAGATCTCTTGGGTGATCGCAGCCTGACGCGCCTTGTTGTAGACCAGCTGCAAATCGCTGATCAAATCACCGGCGTTGTCGGTAGCGTTCTTCATCGCGATCATCCGCGCAGCTTGTTCAGCCGCGTTGTTCTCGACCACCGCCTGGTAGACCTGCGACTCCACGTAACGGACCATCAAGCCGTCGAGCAGCTCCTTGGCATCCGGTTCGTAGAGATAGTCCCAGTGGTGCTTGAGTTCTTGATCCGGGGTTGCCACCAGTGGAATCAACTGCTCCACGGTAGGCTGTTGTGTCATGGTGTTGATGAACTTGTTGGACACCACGGACAGGCGGTCAATACGGCCGTCCAGGTAGGCATCCAGCATCACCTTGACGCTGCCGATCAGATCATTGATCGACGGCTCTTCACCCAGGTGGCTGATAGCTGCAACGACGTTACCGCCGAAGTTGCGGAAGAAAGCCGCACCCTTGCTACCAACTACACACAGATCGATCTCGACGCCGTTTTCGCGGTTTACCGCCATGTCCTTGACCAAAGCCTTGAACAGGTTGGTGTTCAAGCCACCACACAGACCACGGTCACTGCTCACTACGACATAACCGACACGCTTTACTTCACGGTCGATCATGAACGGGTGGCGATATTCCGGGTTAGCGTTGGCCAGATGACCAATAACCTGGCGGATGCGCTCCGCATAAGGACGGCTAGCAGCCATGCGCATTTGTGCCTTGCGCATTTTGCTGACCGCCACTTTTTCCATGGCGCTGGTAATCTTTTGCGTGCTTTTGATGCTCGCAATCTTACTGCGAATCTCTTTTGCGCCTGCCATGTAACACCTATCAGGTTAGCAAGCGGGAGCCGCTAGGCTCCCGCTGCGGCTTACCAGGTTTGGGTGGCCTTGAACTTCTCGATACCGGCTTTCAGGCCGCCATCGATTTCGTCATTGAAGTCACCCTTCACGTTGATCTTCGCCATCAAGTCGGCGTGATCGCGGTTGAAGTAAGCAATCAGCGCTTGTTCGAAGCTGCCGATCTTGGCGATTTCAACGTCGGTCAGGAACCCACGCTCAGCGGCATACAGCGACAGCGACATGTCGGCGATCGACATTGGCGCGTATTGCTTCTGCTTCATCAGCTCGGTAACGCGCTGACCATGCTCAAGTTGCTTACGGGTCGCTTCGTCCAGGTCAGAAGCGAACTGGGCGAATGCCGCCAGTTCACGGTACTGAGCCAGAGCGGTACGGATACCACCGGACAGCTTCTTGATGATCTTGGTCTGAGCGGCACCACCCACACGGGATACCGAAACACCGGCGTTCACTGCAGGGCGGATGCCCGAGTTGAACATGGCCGATTCCAGGAAGATCTGACCGTCGGTGATGGAAATCACGTTGGTCGGAACGAACGCGGAAACGTCGCCAGCCTGGGTTTCGATGATCGGCAGTGCGGTCAGGGAACCGGTTTTGCCGGTCACTGCGCCGTTGGTGAACTTCTCTACGTACTCTTCCGAAACGCGGGATGCGCGCTCCAGCAGACGGGAGTGGAGATAGAACACGTCGCCTGGGTAAGCTTCACGGCCTGGTGGACGGCGCAGCAGCAGGGAAATCTGGCGGTAAGCCACTGCTTGCTTGGACAGATCGTCATAAACGATCAGCGCGTCTTCACCGCGGTCGCGGAAGTATTCGCCCATGGTGCAACCGGAGTACGGAGCCAGGAACTGCAGTGCTGCAGATTCCGAAGCGCTCGCTGCAACGATGATGGTGTTAGCCAGTGCACCGTTTTCTTCCAGCTTGCGAACAACGTTGGCGATGGTCGATTGTTTCTGACCGATCGCTACGTAGACGCAGAAAATGCCGCTGTCTTTCTGGTTGATGATCGCGTCGATCGCCAGAGCGGTTTTACCGATCTGACGGTCACCGATGATCAGCTCACGCTGGCCACGGCCGACAGGGATCATGGCATCGACAGCCTTGTAGCCAGTCTGTACAGGCTGGTCTACCGACTTACGCCAGATCACGCCTGGAGCAACTTTCTCGACCGCGTCGGTCTCGGTGTTGTTCAGCGGACCTTTGCCGTCAACTGGGTTACCCAGTGCGTCGACTACGCGACCCAGCAGTTCCTTACCAACCGGAACTTCCAGGATGCGGCCAGTGCACTTGGCGCTCATGCCTTCAGCCAGAGTCTGGTATGCGCCCAATACAACGGCACCTACAGAGTCTTGCTCCAGGTTGAGGGCCATGCCGAAGACGCCGCCCGGAAACTCGATCATCTCGCCGTACATTACGTCGGCCAGACCGTGAATCCGCACGATGCCGTCAGATACGCTGACGACAGTGCCTTCGTTACGGGCTTGGGAGGTCACATCGAGCTTGTCGATGCGGCCCTTGATAATTTCACTTATTTCGGAAGGATTGAGTTGCTGCATTGCTCTGCTGCCCCTTCAAACTCAAGATTTCAATGCTTCGGCAAGTTTCGCGATTTTGCCGCGAATCGAGCCATCGATAACCAGGTCGCCGGCGCGGATGACAACACCCCCAATAAGGGATGAATCTTCCTCGACTTGCAGGCGCACTTCCCGGTTGAGTCGTGCACTGAGAACCTTGGCGAGTTTGTCTTGCTGTTCTTGGTTCAATGCGAAGGCACTGGTCACTTCAACGTCTACCGATTTCTCTTGCTCGGCCTTGTACAGGTCGAACAGAGCGGCGATCTCCGGCAACAGCGGGAGACGGTCGTTTTCGGCAACGACGTGAATGAAGTTCTGTGCCTTTACATCAAACTTGTCGCCGCACACGTCAATGAACGTGGCGGCCTTTTCTGCGCTCGTCAGTCGCGGGGCCTTGAGCACGCGCTGCATGGTGTCGTCTTCCGACACCGCTGCTGCCAGGCCGAGCATGGCTGACCAATTGGCCAGTTGCTGGTGGGCCTGAGCGTGCTCGAAGGCCGCCTTAGCGTAAGGTCGGGCCAACGTGGTCAGTTCTGCCATGATCGCCCTCGCTTAGATTTCAGCAGCCAGTTGGTTAACCAGCTCTGCGTGCGCGTTTTGATCGATTGCTTTGCCCAGGATCTTCGAAGCACCGCCAACGGCCAGGCTACCCACTTGGGCGCGCAGCGCGTCTTTGACGCTGTTCAGTTCCTGTTCGATCTCGGCCTGAGCCTGAGCCTTCACACGGTCAGCTTCGACGCGAGCCTGTTCACGGGCTTCGTCGACAATCTGGGTACCGCGTTTCTTGGCTTGCTCGATGATTTCAGCTGCCTGAGCTTTCGCTTCGCGCAGTTGCTGACCCGCTTTCTCTTGGGCCAACTCCAGGTCGCGAGCTGCTCGGCTGGCAGCGTCCAGACCATCAGCGATCTTCTTTTGACGTTCGTGCAGAGCCGTGATGACCGGAGGCCATACGAACTTCATGCAGAACAGTACAAAAATCAGGAACGCAACGGACTGGCCAATCAGGGTCGCATTAATGTTCACGCCAACACCTCGCAGTTACGTTGTCCATCACACCAAATTACCCGGAAGATCCGAGTAATTAGCCAGCGATCTGACCAACGAACGGGTTCGCAAAGGTGAAGAACAGAGCGATACCAACACCGATCATGGTTACGGCGTCGAGCAGACCGGCAACGATGAACATTTTAACTTGCAGCATTGGAACCATTTCTGGCTGACGCGCTGCGCCTTCCAGGAACTTGCCGCCCAGCAGGCCGAAACCAATTGCGGTACCCAGTGCGCCCAGGCCGATCAACAGTGCAACAGCGATAGCGGTTAGACCAACTACAGTTTCCATCTTTCCTCCCGACTTTTACGTCGTATGGTTTAGGTTTTTTTAATTTAAAGCGGTAAAACAAATCGTTTCAGAGGCCCTGTGAAGAGCCCCTTCCCGTTTGACCGGGAAGGACATCAGACTAGTCGAAACTGGTCTTAATGGTTTTCTTCGTGCGCCATCGACAGGTAGACGATGGTCAACATCATGAAGATGAACGCCTGCAGGGTGATGATCAGGATGTGGAACACAGCCCACGCCCACTGCAGAACGACGCCCAGGCCGCTGAGCCAGAGCAGACCGCTGCCGAACATCACAGCAATCAGAATGAAGACCAGTTCGCCGGCATACATGTTGCCGAACAGACGCAGAGCCAGGGAGATCGGCTTGGCGATCAGGGTCACGAATTCCAGCAGGAAGTTCACCGGGATCAGCAGGGCCTGAACGAAGATGTTCTTGCTGCCGAATGGGTGCAGGGTCAGCTCGCCGATGAAGCCGCCGAGGCCCTTGACCTTGATGCTGTAGAAAATGATCAGTGCGAAAACCGAGAACGCCATGCCCAGGGTCGCGTTCGGGTCGGTGGTCGACACGGCACGGAACGGGATGTGGTGGTCGCCGGAGATCAGGATGGCCAGTTGAGGAATCCAGTCGACCGGTACCAGGTCGACGGCGTTCATCAGGAACACCCAGACGAAGATGGTCAGTGCCAGCGGTGCAATCACCGGGCTACGGCCATGGAAGCTGTCTTTCACGCTGCCATCGACGAATTCGACCAGTACTTCAACGAAGTTCTGCAAAGCACCAGGCTGACCGGAAGTCGCCTTCTTTGCCGCCATGCGGAAAAGAAGAACGAAGATCAGACCCAATGCGACCGACCAGCCGAGCGTATCGACGTGGAAAGCCCAGAAGCCCATTTCCTTGGCTTCTGCTGCGGTGTGGGCAAAGCCCCAGCCGCCGGTAGGGAGCTGACCGAAGGTCAGGTTCTGCAAGTGGTGCTGGATATAGCCCGAAGCGGTTGTTTCTGCCATGGTTGCCTCAAACGCCCTAAGGTCTCGAAAGTCTTGTTCTCATCAGCAGGGGAGCGAACCAGCTGACTGACTGAGTCAGCACGAAGACACCGAATACTGCAATCGGCGCCAATGGCTTCACACCTGCAAACACCAGTGCAAACAGCACTGCCGTCAAAATCAGTTTGCCTGCCTCGCCGGCATAAAAAGACCGGACGATGGACTGGGCTGCTCGGGCGCCGGAAAACCGAAATGCCCTGTGAGCGAAATAAACATTGGGCAGCAAGGCTATCAGGCCTCCGCAAAATCCCGAGTACCCGGCAACGACTCCCCGCCATTGCCAGAGCGCCAAAGCAGCGATGAGCAAAACGACAAACTGAGCCATTAACACCGGAAAAACTGCCAGGCGATGGAAGGGCAAGCGGTTTGGCGTGCGGGTTTCCATCACTTTTGCTCTCCAATGGTCGGCTGCCAGAATTCAATAACTTGGCATAATTTGTGCCGACAAAATGCGCGCAGAGTATAGGGGCGGTTCTGCCCCTATTCAACTGTCAGGTAGTGATTTCCGACTGCGCGCTACATGAGGAAATGTTTCAGCGAATATGTGCAAGTACGCCTTGAAGCTCATCCAGGGAGTTGTAGCCAATCACCAACTGCCCCTTACCCTTCTTGCCGTGGCGAATCTGCACCGCAGAGCCTAGGCGCTCGGCCAAGCGCTGTTCGAGGCGGGCGATATCCGGGTCCGGTTTTTGGGGTTCAACAGGCTCCGGTTTGCCACTCAACCACTGGCGAACCAGTGCCTCAGTCTGGCGCACGGTCAGCCCGCGTGCGACAACATGTCGCGCCCCTTCAACCTGTTGATTTTCCGGCAAACCGAGCAAAGCACGGGCATGACCCATTTCCAGGTCGCCGTGGGACAGCATGGTCTTGATGACTTCCGGCAAGGAAATCAGGCGCAGCAGATTGGCCACGGTCACCCGGGACTTGCCCACGGCTTCGGCCACCTGTTGCTGGGTCAGCTGGAACTCCTGCTGCAAACGCTGCAGGGCCACCGCCTCTTCAATCGGGTTCAGGTCTTCGCGCTGGATGTTCTCGATCAGGGCGATGGCGATCGCGGTTTCATCGGGTACATCGCGAACCATCGCCGGGATGGTTTCCTGCCCGGCCTGCTGGCTGGCGCGCCAGCGACGTTCGCCAGCAATGATTTCAAAGCGACCGCTGCCGATCGGGCGAACCACGATGGGCTGCATGACGCCCTGGGCCCTGATCGACTGCGCCAATTCTTCCAGCGCCTGCGGGTCCATGTCACGACGCGGCTGGTATTTGCCGCGCTGGAGCAGATCCAGGGGAAGGTGTTGCAGCTCACGCTGGTCGGCTTGCGCCGCTTGTTCTTCCAGCGAGCTGACAGTCGGACCACTCAACAGAGCATCCAGTCCACGTCCGAGACCTCGTTTCTTGACGGCCATGGGGATTCCTTAAGTTGCCTGAGCGGCGGCGATGCGTGAGTTTTTGCGTTGACGACGAACCATTTCGCCCGCCAATGCCAGATAGGCAACGGCACCTCGCGACGCTTTGTCGTACGCCAGCGCCGGCATGCCGTAACTTGGCGCTTCGGCAAGACGGATGTTGCGCGGAATGACGGTGTCGTAGAGCTGTTCGCCGAAGTGCTCCTTGAGCTGCGCCGAGACATCGTTCATCAGGCTCAGGCGCGGGTCGTACATCGTCCGCAGCAGGCCTTCGACCTTGAGGTTCGGATTGAGCAGTTCAGCGATACGCTTGATGTTATCCACAAGGTCGCTCAAGCCTTCGAGTGCGAAGTACTCGCACTGCATGGGGATAATGACCCCATCGGCGGCAACCAGTGCATTCAAGGTCAGCATCGACAGCGACGGCGGGCAGTCGATCAGGATGTAATCGTAGTTTTCCCGGATCGGCGCCAACGCACTGCGCAGACGGCTTTCCTTCATCTGCATTTCCAGCAGCACCACTTCGGCCGCGGTCAGGTCGCGGTTGGCCGGCAACAGCTGGTAACCACCGTGTTCGGAGAAGTGCATGGCCTGGGCCAGGTCGCACTCACCGATCAACAGGTCGTAGACCGAGTTCTCCAGGCCATGTTTATCCACACCGCTACCCATGGTGGCGTTGCCCTGTGGATCGAGGTCGATCAACAGCACCCGGCGCTTGGTCGCGACCAGGGATGCTGCGAGGTTGATGCAGGTGGTGGTTTTGCCCACGCCACCTTTTTGGTTCGCTATCGCGAATACCTTAGCCATTCTTGCTTGTGTTCCCAATCATGCCGTGCGGCGCAGTATCAGCAGATGGCGTTGGCCTTGGCAACCAGGTACGGCCAGGGCGTGTTCGCTATCGAGGTGGAAGTCTGCCGGCAATGCTACCAGCTCATCGGCCGGATGAACGCCCTTCATTGCCAGCCAGCGTGTTTCGCTATCGCCGAGGTGGCGAGTCCAGTTGCTGAAGTTTTCCATGCTGCTGAACGCCCGGGAAATGATCCCGTTGAAGGGTTGGGCAGGCTGGAACGCTTCGACGCGACTGTGGATAACTTGCAGGTTATCCAGTTTGAGTTCGAGTTTGACCTGGGTCAGGAAGCGGGTTTTCTTGCCATTGCTGTCCAGGCACGTCACCTGGGACTCGGGAAACAGGATAGCCAGCGGAATGCCGGGCATGCCGCCGCCACTGCCGACGTCGAGCCAGCGTCCGTTTTCGATGAATGACATCACGCTCAGACTGTCGAGCAGGTGACGGGAGACCATTTCGTCCGGATCACGCACGGCGGTGAGGTTGTAAGCCTTGTTCCATTTGATCAACAGGGCCAGATAACCCAGCAGTTGCGCGTGCTGGGTTTCTGTCAGCGTGACGCCAAGCTGGCGGGCACCTGTGGATAACTCTTCTGCATGTTGCGAAGTGACCAACGAACTCAAGCGCTTTGCTCCAACTGACGGCCCGCGCCGCGTTTTTTCAAATGAATCATCAACAGCGAAATGGCTGCCGGCGTTACGCCCGGGATACGCGAAGCCTGGCCCAAGGTTTCAGGGCGGGTCGCACCGAGCTTGCTCTGGATCTCTTTGGAGAGACCGGAAATATTCGTGTAATCGATATCCACAGGCAATTTGGTGTCTTCGCTGGCGCGCAGGCGGGCGATTTCATCCTGTTGACGATCGATGTAGCCGGCGTACTTGGTCTTGATTTCGACCTGTTCGGCGACTTGTGGATCTTCTGCACCGCCACCGGTCACTGAGATCAGACCAGCGTAGTCGATTTCCGGACGGCTCAAGAGATTCAGCAGGTTGTATTCGTGGGTCAAAGGCGTGCCGAATTTTTCGGCAATCGCATCGCCCTGTTCGGTGCCCGGGCGAACCCAGGTGCTTTTCAGGCGTTGCTCTTCCAGTTCGATGCTTTCGCGTTTTTTGCAGAAAGCCGCCCAACGCGCGTCGTCCACCAGGCCCAGTTCGCGACCTTTTTCGGTCAGGCGCAGGTCAGCGTTGTCTTCGCGCAGGATCAAACGGTATTCGGCGCGGGAGGTGAACATCCGGTACGGCTCTTGGGTGCCGAGGGTAATCAGGTCGTCGACCAATACGCCGATATACGCCTCGTCGCGACGCGGGCACCAGGCGTCTTTGCCTTGCGCGCGCAGTGCGGCGTTGGTTCCGGCGAGCAAACCCTGGGCGCCGGCTTCTTCGTAACCGGTGGTGCCGTTGATTTGCCCGGCGAAGAACAGACCGCCGATCACTTTGGTTTCCAGGCTGTACTTCAGGTCGCGCGGATCGAAGTAGTCGTACTCGATGGCGTAGCCCGGGCGCACGATGTGTGCGTTTTCCATGCCGCGGATCGATTGCACGATCTGCAATTGCACATCGAACGGCAAGGATGTGGATATCCCGTTCGGGTACAGCTCGTTCGTGGTCAAACCTTCCGGTTCGATGAAGACCTGGTGGCTTTCCTTGTCGGCAAAGCGATGAATCTTGTCTTCGATCGACGGGCAGTAACGCGGACCGACGCCTTCGATCTCGCCTGCATCGGAATACATCGGCGAACGGTCGAGGTTGGCCGCGATGATTTCGTGGGTACGGGCGTTGGTGTGGGTAATCCAGCAACTGATCTGACGTGGATGCTGCTCTTTGGAACCCATGAACGACATCACCGGGATCGGCGTATCGCCGGCCTGCTCGGTCATCACCGAGAAATCCACAGAACGGGCGTCGATACGCGGCGGCGTACCGGTCTTCAGGCGACCGACCCGCAAAGGCAATTCACGTAGACGGTGAGCCAAAGCAATCGACGGTGGATCACCGGCACGGCCGCCGGAGAAATTCTGCAATCCAATGTGGATAAGTCCACCGAGGAAGGTGCCAGTGGTCAAAACCACCGAGTCGGCGAGGAAACGCAGGCCCATCTGGGTCACTACACCGCGCACTTGTTCCTGCTCGACGATCAGGTCATCAGCGGCCTGTTGAAATATCCACAGGTTCGGCTGATTTTCCAGGATTTCGCGGACAGCGGCCTTGTACAGAACCCGGTCGGCCTGTGCACGGGTTGCACGCACGGCCGGGCCTTTGCGGCTGTTCAACACGCGAAACTGGATGCCGCCTTTATCGGTGGCCATGGCCATCGCGCCGCCGAGGGCGTCGATTTCCTTGACCAGGTGGCTTTTGCCGATCCCGCCAATGGCCGGGTTGCAACTCATGGCACCGAGAGTTTCCACGTTATGCGTCAGCAACAGGGTTTTCACCCCCATACGTGCTGAGGCCAGTGCTGCCTCGGTACCGGCATGACCGCCGCCGATGACGATCACTTCAAAACGGGAAGGGAAATCCACCACGCACCTCGTGCCTGCTTAAGTAGGTAATTCAGGAATAGTTTGAGCTCAGGTTTTTGGACCTGGTCGACAAGTATAGGGACTTCGCCCTTCCTAAAGAACCCTTTGCACAAAATTTAACCAGCTGTGGAAAAGTCGGAGTTATAGAAATTAAAAAGAGAGAAATTTATTAAATCTTTGTTTTTATGTTTATTTCTATGCACCTACCTTTCTGTGGATAGATCTCTACAGCCCTTTATTTTCAATATGTACAGCGATTCAAAACCCTGTGTTCATGTGCCAATGAGGCCCTTGGATAACCGGTGTAAGCCTGTGGATGAAAGGGGTGCTTATCCACAGAGGCGGTTATGTTCAGTTTTCAGGCCCTGTTATCAACTGACCTTAGCGGCGGTTATTCACAGGGCTTAATCCACAGAAAAGCGTCGTTTGCCCGAAATTCAGGCACGAGAATTCCGCTCAAGCAGACAAAGTCCGCTCGGCACTGGAGGGTTTATTTAGAAAAAGAGAGAGCAGACAGGCATGAACGGCCTGTCTGTGAACAACAGGAGGGCTACTTGCCGATACAGAAGCTGGAGAAAATGCGCCCCAACAAATCGTCAGAGCTGAAAGCACCGGTGATTTCCCCAAGCGACTGCTGAGCCTGGCGCAGATCCTCGGCCAACAACTCGCCAGCACCGGCCAGGGTCAACTGGGCCCGACCATGCTCGAGGGCAGCACTGGCATGACGTAGCGCCTCCAGGTGACGCCGACGAGCACTGAAGCTGCTTTCGGACGTTTGCTCGTAGCCCATGCAGGCCTTGAGGTGATCACGCAGCAGCTCCAGACCGACACCTCCGGACTTGGCGCTCAGGCTGATGGTGACGTGGCCGTCGTCGCTGATCTCCATGGCAATGGCTTCGCCCGTAAGGTCGGCCTTGTTGCGGATCAGGGTAACTTTCGCGGGATCTGGACGGGTTTCGAGAAATTCCGGCCACAGTGCGAACGGATCGAGGGCTTCCGGTGCGGTGGCATCGACCACCAGCAGTACCCGATCCGCTTCACCGATGGCTTTCAGGGCACGTTCGACACCGATTTTTTCCACATGGTCATCGGTATCGCGCAGACCGGCGGTATCCACCACATGCAGCGGCATGCCATCAATGTGGATATGTTCACGCAGTACGTCACGGGTAGTACCGGCAATTTCAGTCACGATCGCCGCTTCGCGCCCGGCCAGTGCATTGAGCAGGCTGGATTTACCGGCATTCGGACGACCGGCAATGACCACGGTCATGCCGTCTCGCAGCAAGGCACCCTGCCCGGCTTCGCGCATGACAGTGGATAACTCGTCGCGCACTTTGTCGAGCATGCTCAGGACATGGCCATCGGCGAGGAAGTCGATTTCCTCTTCCGGGAAATCGATGGCCGCCTCGACATAGATGCGCAGGCCAATCAGTTGCTCGGTGAGGTTATGCACACGTGACGAGAAAGCACCCTGCAGGGAGCGTAATGCGTTTCGCGCAGCCTGGGCAGAGCTGGCTTCAATCAGGTCGGCAATGGCCTCGGCCTGGGCCAGGTCAAGCTTGTCGTTGAGGAACGCGCGCTCGCTGAACTCCCCCGGCCGGGCGAGCCGGCAACCCAGTTCCAGGCAGCGCTTGAGCAACATATCCAGAACGATCGGGCCACCATGCCCCTGGAGTTCCAACACATCCTCGCCGGTAAACGAGTTTGGCCCCGGAAAATACAGCGCGATGCCCTGGTCCAGTACCTCATCGTGTTCACTGAAAAACGGACCGTAGTGGGCAAATCGCGGCTTGAGCTCGCGACCGCTGAAAGCCTTGGCCGCAACGCTGGCCAACGGCCCGGAAATACGCACGATGCCTACACCGCCACGACCTTGAGCGGTGGCGACGGCGGCGATGGTTTCACGAGGAACGCTCATAAACCGGTATCCAGACAAAAGTGACAGATAGCAAAACGCCCCACTAGGGGGCGTCTTGAGTGGTTATCCACAGTGTAAATCAGGCAGCTGCCTTGGTAGCCGCTTCGATCTTACGAGTGATGTACCACTGTTGGGCGATCGACAGGCAGTTGTTCACTACCCAGTACAGCACCAGACCCGCCGGGAACCACAGGAAGAAGAAGGTGAAGATGATCGGCATCAGCTTCATCACCTTGGCCTGCATCGGATCCGGAGGAGTCGGGTTCAGCTGCTGCTGGATGAACATGGTTGCACCCATGATGATCGGCAGAATGAAGAACGGATCCTTGATCGACAGGTCAGTAATCCACAGCATGAACGGCGCCTGGCGCATTTCAACGCTTTCCAGCAGAACCCAGTACAGCGAGAGGAAAACCGGCATCTGCACGAGGATTGGCAAGCAACCACCCAGCGGATTGATCTTCTCTTTCTTGTACAGCTCCATCATGGCTTGCGACATTTTCTGCCGGTCATCGCCATGTTGCTCTTTCAGCGCGGCCAGTTTCGGTGCCACTGCACGCATGCGCGCCATGGATTTGTAGCTGGCAGCCGACAGCGGGAAGAAGATCCCTTTGATCAGCATGGTCAGGAAGATGATCGACCAGCCCCAGTTACCCACAATCGCGTGGATGTGTTGCAGCAACCAGAAGATCGGTTGGGCGATGAACCACAGGATGCCGTAGTCGACGGTCAGTTCCAGGCCTGGGGACAACTCTTTCAGCACGGCCTGGCTTTTCGGGCCGGCGTACAGCACAGCGCTGGTCTCGGCCTTGGCACCCGGGGCAACACTCATCGATGGGCCGGTGTAGCCGATGATGTAGTTGCCTTTGCTGTCTTTACGGGTCTGGACGACGTTGTTTTCGCCCTTGGCCGGAATCCACGCGGTCACGAAGTAGTGCTGCAACCAGGCAACCCAACCGCCAGTGACGGTTTCTTTCAGCGGCGCCTTGTCCATGTCCTTCATGGACACTTTCTTGTACGGTTCCGAACTTGTCCACAGGGCGGCGCCCAGGTAAGTCGCGGTGCCGGTAGCCGTGGTCGACGAAGGATCGGCGCTGGCGTCACGCTTCAACTGGGCGAACATCGCACCGGTCCAGGGCTGGGCGCTCTGGTTGTCGATCAGGTAGGAAACGGTTACGTCATACAGGCCGCGTTTCAGGGTGAAACGCTTGATGTAGTTGACGCCGTCCTTGCTGAACTTCAGGTCCACGACCAATTGGTCCTGACCGTCAGCCAGTTGATAAATCTTCTTCTCCGAGGAATAAACCGGACGACCGGCCGGATTTGCATCCGGACCGTTGGTGCCGATCAGACCGCTTTGTGCCAGATAAGTACGTTCGCCGCCGTTATCGAACAGCTGGAACGGAATTTCCGGGTGATCCTGACGACGCGGATACAGCGGCAGGGTCAGCAGGGCAACATCACCACCTTGTGGGTCGACAGCCAGGTCCAGTACATCCGTTTTGATCTGGATGAGGTCCTTGCTCACAGCCACCGGTGTTTCGGCAGGTGCGCTGGTGTCGCTTGCAGCACGTGGAATGTCGTCACTGGCGGAAGCGTTAGAGCCAGATGCCGTATCCGGCAGGCCCGATGCAGTCGTATTGGTGGCAACATTCTGAGTCGGCAGGGCAGCCTGGCCATAGTCCTGGTTCCATTTAAGAACCATAACGTAGGACACGATTGCCAGGGCGACGATCAGGATCGTGCGTTTGATATCCATGATTACTCGGCCATCGAAGAAGAACGGGAGGTAGGGATAGGTGGAACCGGGTCATAACCACCGGGATTCCACGGATGACAGCGACCTAAACGACGAAAGGTCAGCCAGCCACCGCGAAGAAGGCCATGATTTTCGATGGCTTCTAACGCGTAGCAGGAACAACTGGGGTAGAAACGACAGTGACTGGCCATCAGGGGACTAATGGCATAGCGATAAAACTGGATCGGAACGAGTGCCAGTTTACGCATCTGGACTGTCTACCCCTACAGTTTCGGTTTTGACTGCTGGTACTGGCGAACTGCGAGCCAGGCGTTTCCAGAGTTTGCCGAAATGCTGAATCAATTCGGGGTTTTCTACGTCACCCAAACCTTTGCGCGCGACGATAACAATGTCCCAGCCGACCAGTGAATCCTGGTTCAGGCGAAACGATTCGCGCATCAGACGTTTGAGGCGATTGCGCTCGACGGAGAGCTTTACGCTCTTTTTCCCGATAACCAACCCGAGACGGGGGTGATCAAGATCGTTGTTGCGCGCAAGGAGCAGGAGATTTTTCCCCGGAACCTTGCCGGTAGGGGAGTCAAAGACTGCCTTGAAATGCCGGGGAGTAAGCAGACGCTTTTCCCGACTGAAGTCCTGACTCACCTCCAGTGCCGGCTTATCAAACTGCCAGACGCGCACGACCTTTGGCGCGACGACGCGACAGAACGGCACGACCGTTCTTGGTAGCCATGCGAGCACGGAAACCGTGGGTACGAGCGCGTTTGATAGTGCTTGGTTGGAAAGTACGTTTCATTGTCGTGTTACCTGGTTCGTCCACAACGGGCCGGAATGGCCCCCGTTTTAAGAGACCGGGGATTCTAGAGAAAGCAAGCCTTCAGGTCAATTTCCAACCAGCGTTTCCTTATAAATAGATCTCCAGGCGTTTTGCGCTGAACGAACTGCCGGTAAATATAAAAATAAGAAAGGAAAGTATTTAAAGCTTTTCTGTAAAGCTTATAAAAGCTAGGCTCGCACCCTTCTGTGGATAAGTACCTTTAGCCCTTGTTTTACCTGCTGTACAGAGAATGACAACTACAGTGGAAAACCGTGTTCAGCCTGTGCTGCGCTGTCGGATAACCTGTGTGTGGAATGCCAGTTTATCCACAGGCCGGTTATCCACCGAGTTTCGCCCCCACTTGTGCAATGACCTTAACCCTGGTTATCCACAGAGCTTATGCACAGACCACTGGTCGTCTTTTTTGCGTATGAAACGGTGATTCTTCTTGGTCGATGAACCACCTTCGTGTGGATAAGTCGGCGTCTGGTCGCTACAATGGCCGCTTGTTTTTGCCTCACCGGCTTTCAACTTAGGGGATATCCGTGTCAGTGGAACTTTGGCAGCAGTGCGTGGAGCTTCTGCGCGATGAGCTGCCTGCCCAACAATTCAACACTTGGATCCGTCCACTACAGGTCGAAGCCGAAGGCGACGAGTTGCGTGTCTATGCACCCAATCGTTTTGTTCTGGACTGGGTCAACGAAAAGTACCTGGGGCGTGTTCTCGAATTGCTCGATGAGCACGGCAATGGCATGGCGCCTGCGCTCTCCTTATTAATAGGCAGCAAACGCAGTTCGGCACCGCGTGCCGCGCCAAATGCTCCCCTGGCAGCCGCGGCTTCCCAGGCCCAGGCTGCTCAAACACTTGCCAGCCCGCCGCCGCCAGCACCTGCTGCGGCTTCGACCAAGCGCGCCACGCAAAAAGTGGCCGAGGTCACCGAGGAAGAACCTTCCCGTGACAGCTTCGACCCGATGGCCGGCGCCAGTTCGCAACAGGCCCCGGTTCGCGCCGAGCAACGTACCGTGCAGGTCGAAGGTGCGCTCAAGCACACCAGTTACCTGAACCGTACCTTTACCTTCGAGAACTTCGTTGAAGGTAAATCCAACCAGTTGGCGCGCGCTGCCGCCTGGCAGGTGGCGGACAATCCGAAGCACGGCTACAACCCGCTCTTCCTTTATGGTGGCGTCGGCCTGGGTAAAACCCACTTGATGCACGCTGTGGGTAACCATCTATTAAAGAAGAACCCGAATGCCAAGGTGGTGTACCTGCATTCCGAGCGATTCGTGGCGGACATGGTCAAGGCCCTGCAACTGAACGCGATCAACGAGTTCAAACGCTTCTACCGTTCGGTGGATGCATTGCTGATCGATGACATTCAGTTCTTCGCCCGTAAAGAGCGTTCCCAGGAAGAGTTTTTCCACACCTTCAACGCCCTGCTCGAAGGTGGCCAGCAGGTCATTCTCACCAGTGACCGCTACCCGAAGGAAATCGAAGGCCTTGAAGAGCGCCTCAAATCCCGCTTTGGCTGGGGCCTGACCGTAGCGGTCGAGCCACCGGAGCTGGAAACCCGCGTGGCGATCCTGATGAAGAAGGCCGATCAGGCCAAAGTCGAGCTGCCGCATGACGCCGCGTTCTTCATTGCCCAGCGTATTCGCTCCAACGTCCGTGAGCTGGAAGGCGCGCTCAAACGCGTGATCGCCCACTCGCACTTCATGGGCCGCGATATCACCATCGAGCTGATTCGCGAATCCCTGAAGGACTTGTTGGCGTTGCAGGATAAACTGGTCTCTGTGGATAACATTCAGCGCACCGTCGCCGAGTACTACAAGATCAAGATCTCCGACTTGCTGTCCAAGCGTCGTTCTCGCTCGGTCGCACGTCCGCGTCAGGTTGCAATGGCCTTGTCCAAAGAGTTGACTAACCACAGCCTGCCGGAAATCGGCGACGTGTTTGGCGGCCGCGACCATACGACTGTTTTGCACGCCTGCCGCAAGATCAACGAACTTAAGGAATCCGACGCGGACATCCGCGAGGACTACAAGAACCTGCTGCGTACACTGACCACTTGATGAACACCAGCGCAGCTAATTAAGGCAAGGGACTAGACCATGCATTTCACCATTCAACGCGAAGCCCTGTTGAAACCCCTGCAACTGGTCGCAGGCGTCGTCGAACGCCGCCAGACCTTGCCGGTGCTCTCCAACGTGCTGCTGGTTGTCGAAGGCCAGCAATTGTCGCTGACCGGTACCGACCTGGAAGTCGAGCTGGTCGGTCGTGTTCAACTCGAAGAGCCGGCGGATCCGGGTTCCATCACCGTGCCTGCGCGCAAGCTGATGGACATCTGCAAGAGCCTGCCAAACGATGCGCTGATCGACATCAAGGTCGATGAGCAGAAGCTTGTGGTCAAGGCCGGCCGCAGCCGCTTCACCCTGTCGACGCTGCCGGCAAACGACTTCCCTACCGTGGAAGAAGGCCCTGGCTCGCTGACCTGCAGCCTGGAGCAAAGCAAACTGCGCCGTCTGATTGAGCGCACCAGCTTCGCCATGGCCCAGCAGGACGTGCGTTACTACCTCAACGGCATGCTGCTGGAAGTTTCCGCTGGTGTGATCCGCGCCGTGGCCACCGACGGTCACCGCCTGGCCATGTGCTCGATGCAGGCCGATATCGGCCAACCGGATCGTCACCAGGTCATCGTACCGCGCAAAGGTATCCTTGAACTGGCACGCCTGCTCACCGAGCCGGATGGCAATGTCAGCATCGTTCTGGGTCAGCACCACATCCGCGCCACCACCGGTGAATTCACCTTCACCTCGAAACTGGTCGACGGCAAATTCCCGGACTACGAACGCGTTCTGCCAAAAGGCGGCGACAAGCTGGTACTGGGCGATCGCCAGGCGTTGCGCGAAGCGTTCAGCCGTACCGCGATCCTGTCCAACGAGAAGTACCGTGGTATCCGTCTGCAACTGGCCAGCGGTCAACTGAAGATCCAGGCGAACAACCCGGAGCAGGAAGAAGCGGAAGAAGAAGTGGGCGTTGAATACAACGGTGGCTCTCTGGAAATCGGCTTCAACGTGAGCTACCTGCTCGACGTGCTGGGCGTGATGACCACCGAGCAGGTTCGTCTGATCCTGTCCGACTCCAACAGCAGTGCGCTGGTGCAGGAATCGGATAACGACGACTCGGCCTACGTTGTCATGCCGATGCGTCTGTAATCATGCCCAGCAGAAGCTAGATGTCCTTAAGTCGCGTCTCGGTCACCGCGGTGCGCAATCTGCACCCGGTGACCTTCTCCCCCTCCCCCCGCATCAATATCCTTTACGGCGCCAACGGCAGCGGCAAAACCAGTGTTCTGGAAGCCATCCATCTGCTGGGGCTTGCCCGTTCGTTTCGCAGCACCCGACTGTTGCCGGTCATTCAATACGAGCAACTGGCGTGCACGGTCTTTGGCCAGGTTGAACTGGCGGAGGGTGGGCACAGCGCCCTGGGCATTTCGCGGGATCGCCAAGGCGAATTCCAGATCCGTATCGATGGGCAGAACGCCCGTAGTGCCGCGCAACTGGCGGAAATATTGCCGCTGCAACTGATCAACCCGGACAGTTTTCGATTGCTGGAAGGTGCGCCGAAGATTCGCCGGCAGTTTCTCGACTGGGGCGTGTTCCACGTGGAACCGCTCTTCATGTCAACCTGGCAGCGCTTGCAGAAGGCCCTGCGCCAGAGAAACTCTTGGCTGCGGCATGGTACACTTGACGCCGTTTCGCAAGCGGTTTGGGACAGGGAACTGTGCCAGGCCAGCGCTGAAATTGATGAATACCGCCGCGCTTATATCAAAGCCTTGAAACCAGTCTTTGAACAAACCTTGAGCGAACTGGTTGAGCTTGAAGGTTTGACGCTCAGCTATTACCGCGGCTGGGACAAGGACCGTGAACTGAGTGCTGTGCTCGCCGGGTCTCTGCAGCGGGACCAGCAAATAGGGCATACCCAGGCTGGACCACAACGTGCTGATTTGCGTCTCAGACTGGGCGCACACAACGCCGCGGACATCTTGTCCCGTGGCCAGCAGAAGTTGGTGGTTTGCGCATTGCGGATTGCCCAAGGGCACCTGGTCAGCCAGGCTCGACGCGGTCAGTGTATTTATCTGGTGGATGACTTGCCGTCCGAACTGGACGAGCACCACCGTCGCGCGCTTTGCCGCTTGTTGGAAGACTTACGCTGCCAGGTATTTATCACCTGTGTAGATCACGAATTATTGAGGGAAGGCTGGCAGACGGAAACGCCAGTCGCTCTGTTCCACGTGGAACAGGGCCGTATCACCCAGACCCACGACCATCGGGAGTGAAGGCATTGAGCGAAGAAAATACGTACGACTCAACGAGCATTAAAGTGCTGAAAGGCCTGGATGCCGTACGCAAACGTCCCGGTATGTACATTGGTGATACCGACGATGGCAGCGGTCTGCACCACATGGTGTTCGAGGTGGTCGATAACTCGATCGACGAAGCGCTCGCCGGCTACTGCGACGACATCAGCATCATCATCCACCCGGATGAGTCCATCACCGTTCGCGACAACGGCCGTGGCATCCCGGTAGACGTACACAAAGAAGAAGGCGTTTCGGCAGCCGAGGTCATCATGACCGTGCTGCACGCCGGCGGTAAATTCGACGACAACTCCTACAAGGTTTCCGGCGGTCTGCACGGTGTGGGTGTGTCGGTCGTGAACGCCCTCTCGGAAGAGCTGGTCCTGACCGTTCGCCGTAGTGGCAAGATCTGGGAGCAGACTTACGTCCACGGTGTTCCGCAAGAGCCGATGAAAATCGTTGGCGACTCCGAAACCACCGGTACGCAGATCCACTTCAAGGCTTCCAGCGAAACCTTCAAGAACATTCACTTCAGCTGGGACATCCTGGCCAAGCGGATTCGTGAACTGTCTTTCCTCAACTCCGGTGTCGGTATCGTCCTCAAGGATGAGCGCAGCGGCAAGGAAGAGCTGTTCAAGTATGAAGGCGGCCTGCGTGCGTTCGTTGAATACCTGAACACCAACAAGACTCCGGTCAACCAGGTGTTCCACTTCAACATCCAGCGTGAAGACGGCATCGGCGTGGAAATCGCCTTGCAGTGGAACGACAGCTTCAACGAGAACCTGTTGTGCTTCACCAACAACATTCCACAGCGCGACGGCGGCACTCACCTGGTGGGTTTCCGTTCCGCACTGACGCGTAACCTGAACACCTATATCGAAGCAGAAGGCCTGGCGAAGAAGCACAAGGTCGCCACTACCGGTGACGATGCCCGTGAAGGCCTGACCGCGATCATTTCGGTGAAGGTACCGGATCCGAAGTTCAGCTCCCAGACCAAAGACAAGCTGGTGTCTTCCGAAGTGAAGACTGCGGTCGAACAGGAAATGGGCAAGTACTTCTCCGACTTCCTGCTGGAAAACCCGAACGAAGCCAAGCTGGTCGTCGGCAAGATGATCGACGCCGCTCGTGCCCGTGAAGCGGCGCGCAAGGCCCGTGAGATGACCCGCCGCAAGGGCGCACTGGACATCGCCGGCCTGCCGGGCAAACTGGCCGACTGCCAGGAAAAGGACCCTGCCCTGTCCGAACTGTACCTCGTGGAAGGTGACTCCGCGGGCGGCTCTGCCAAGCAGGGACGTAACCGCAGGACCCAGGCGATTCTGCCCCTCAAGGGTAAGATCCTGAACGTCGAGAAGGCACGCTTCGACAAGATGATCTCTTCCCAGGAAGTAGGCACCTTGATCACTGCGCTCGGCTGCGGCATCGGTCGCGAAGAGTACAACATCGACAAGCTGCGCTATCACAACATCATCATCATGACCGATGCTGACGTCGACGGTTCGCACATCCGTACCTTGCTGCTGACCTTCTTCTTCCGTCAGTTGCCGGAGCTGATCGAGCGTGGCTACATCTACATCGCCCAGCCGCCGCTGTACAAAGTGAAGAAAGGCAAGCAAGAGCAATACATCAAAGACGACGACGCCATGGAAGAGTACATGACGCAGTCGGCCCTGGAAGATGCGAGCCTGCACCTGAACGAGGAAGCACCGGGTATTTCCGGCGAAGCCCTTGAGCGTCTGGTGAACGACTTCCGTCTGGTAATGAAGACCCTCAAGCGTCTGTCGCGCCTGTACCCACAGGAACTGACCGAGCACTTCATCTACCTGCCCGCGGTCAGCATGGATCAACTGTCCGATCACGCAGCGATGCAGGATTGGCTGGCCCAGTACGAAGTGCGTCTGCGCACCGTCGAGAAATCGGGTCTGGTCTACAAGGCCAGCCTGCGTGAAGACCGTGAGCGTAACGTCTGGCTGCCAGAGGTCGAACTGATCTCCCACGGCCTGTCCAACTACGTCACCTTCAACCGCGACTTCTTCGGCAGCAACGACTACAAGACCGTGGTTTCCCTGGGCGCTCAACTGAGCACCTTGCTGGACGACGGCGCGTACATCCAGCGTGGCGAGCGCAAGAAGCAGGTCACCGAGTTCAAGGAAGCCCTTGAGTGGTTGATGGCCGAAAGCACCAAGCGCCACACCATCCAGCGATACAAAGGACTGGGCGAGATGAACCCGGATCAGCTGTGGGAAACCACCATGGACCCGGGCTCGCGCCGCATGCTCAAAGTGACTATCGAAGACGCCATTGGCGCGGACCAGATCTTCAACACCCTGATGGGTGATGCGGTCGAGCCTCGTCGTGACTTCATCGAGAGCAACGCCCTGGCGGTGTCCAACCTGGACTTCTGATTCCGGTCGCCCCGCCATACAAAAGGCCAACGCTCATGCGTTGGCCTTTTTATTTGTTGAGGTCAAAAGATCGCAGCCTTTGGCAACTCCTACAGGCAGAAATCGATATCCGCGCAGGAGTTGCCAAGGCTGCGATCTTTTGATTTTCCCCACCTGCTTCACTCTCGACTCGCTTTGCACACCGCCTGAAGCATCTACATTACAGGCATAAAAAAACCGGCTATATCAGCCGGTTTTTTACGTCCGAAAAAAACTTATGCACGTTTTTATGGGATTTATCATTCTAAGAAATATGTAAAAAAATCATAAACTTACGTGCAAATAACGACGGTTTTCAATGAAACGGTACACAGGTTATCCACAGAATCTCAGACAGTCACCTGATCGCTTGAAACCGGTGCTTGCGGAGCCGGTGGCAGTGAGCCCATTTCCCGTTGCATCTGCTCGTTCCACGCCTGGACCCTGTCGTTCAATTCAGCAATGGCTCGCGGTCCGGTGCCTTCGGCATACATCGGTGTGCCAATGATCACGGTGATGACGCCCTGTTTCTTCGCCCAACCGGTTTTCGGCCAGAACTTGCCAGCGTTGTGTGCAATCGGCAGCACGGGCAATTCGGCGTTGACCGCCAATGCACTGCCACCGCGCGAGAACTTTCCGATGGTGCCGTAAGGAACGCGCGTGCCTTCGGGGAAGATCAGCACCCAGACATTGTCCTTGAGCAACTCATCGCCCTTCTGCGCCACATGCTTGAGTGCGGCTTTCGGGTTGTCGCGATCGATGGCGATCGGTCGCAGCATGGCCATGGCCCAACCGAAGAACGGCACATAGAGCAATTCACGTTTGAGCACCTGGCTCAGCGGCGAGAAGTAGGCAGAGAGAAAGAACGTCTCCCAGGTGCTCTGGTGGTTCGACTGAATGACGCAAGGCCGTTCAGGAACGTTCTCGGCACCCTTCACTTCGTAGCGGATACCCAGAAACACTTTGCTCAGCCACAAGGCGCAGCGGCACCAGTACACGTTGATGAAGCGATAACGTGCCTTGAACGGCAGAAACGGCGCGATAAAAAAACTCAGGCTGCACCACAGCAAGGAGCTGGTGCCCAGCAGCAGGTAAAAGAGGAAGGTTCTGATGGCCTGCAGTATCGACATGGTGACGGTTACCGTGCGGGCTTTGCCCGTCTATATAAAGCGCACTTCCGATTACTCCCTGGTCAGGAGTCTCGAAAACGCTCTAATTGTGGATAAGTTCTGCGGCAATCGCCGCCAGATCGTCAAAAATCAAGGTGCCTGCCGGTAAGGTCTTGCCCAAGGTTTTTTCGCCTTTTCCGGTCTTAACCAAAACTGGCTGTGAATCGACGGCTTTAGCGGCTTCCAGGTCACCAAGGCTATCGCCGACGAACCATAGATCAGTCAGCGATACGTTGTAATGTGCGGCGATGTTTTTCAACATCCCGGGTTTCGGCTTGCGGCAATCGCAGCCCTCGTCCGGCCCGTGGGGGCAGTAGACGATCAGGCCGACTTCACCACCCTGCTCCGCCACCAGCGCGCGCAAGCGCTCGTGCATGGCATCCAGGGTAGCGAGGTCGTAGTAGCCGCGAGCGATGCCAGACTGGTTGGTAGCGACGGCTACCGTCCAGCCGGCCTTGCTCAACTGCGCGATGGCTTCGATCGAACCGGGGAGTGGAATCCACTCCTCCACCGACTTGATGTAAGCGTCGGAGTCGTAATTGATCACCCCGTCCCGATCGAGAATCAGCAGTTTCAAACAGTCTTACCCCAGCAACGAAATATCGGCGACGCCGAGGAACAACCCACGCAGACGCGCCAGCAACGCATAACGGTTGGCGCGGACTTTGGCGTCTTCCGCGTTGACCATCACAGCTTCGAAGAACGCATCCACCGGCTCGCGCAATGCAGCCAGGCGTGCCAGGGATTCGCTGTACTGACGCGAGGCGGCCATTGGCTGTACAGCCTGGTCAGCCTGCTGGATCGCCGAGTACAGGGAGAACTCGTTGGCATTGTCGAAGTATTTGGCTTCGACGACTGTAGGCACCGAACCTTCGACCTTGCTCAGCAGGTTCGAAACGCGCTTGTTCACCGCGGCCAGGGCAGCGGCTTCCGGCAATTTGCGGAAGGCCTCTACCGCCTGCACGCGCTGGTCGAAGTCCAGGGCCGAGCCTGGCTTCAGGGCACGCACCGACAGGTAGGTGGCGACATCGACGCCTTCGTCTTCGTAACGGGCACGCAGACGGTCGAAGATGAATTCCAGCACCGAGTCGTTGAGGCCGGCAGCCTTGACCTTGGTACCGAAGGCATCCACGGCGAAGGCCACGGCCTCGGTCAGGTCCAGGTCCAGTTGTTTCTCGATCAGGATGCGCAACACACCCAGTGCCGCACGGCGCAGGGCATACGGGTCCTTGCTACCGGTCGGCAGCATGCCGATGCCGAAAATACCGACCAGCGTATCGAGCTTGTCGGCGATGGCCACGGCCGCACCGGTCAGGGTGGACGGCAGTTCGGCGCCGGCACCGCGCGGCATGTACTGCTCGTTCAGGGCCAGGGCGACATCTTCCGGCTCGCCATCGTTGAGGGCGTAGTAGTAACCGGCGACACCTTGCATCTCCGGGAACTCACCGACCATTTCGGTCGACAGGTCGCACTTCGAAAGCAGGCCCGCACGAGCGGCCCATGCGGCGTTGCCGCCGATGCGTTGAGCGATGAACGCGGCCAGTTTGGAAACACGCTCGGCCTTGTCGTAGACGCTGCCGAGTTTTTCCTGGAACACCACGTTCTGCAGGCGCAGGTTGAAGTCTTCGAGCTTCTGCTTCTTGTCCTGCTTGAAGAAGAACTCGGCGTCGGTCAGGCGTGGGCGAACCACTTTCTCGTTACCGGCGATGATTTGCTGCGGGTCTTTGCTTTCGATGTTGGCCACGGTGATGAAACGTGGCAGCAACTTGCCGTCGGCATCCAGCAGGCAGAAGTACTTCTGGTTGTCCTGCATGGTGGTGATCAGGGCTTCCTGCGGCACATCGAGGAAACGCTCCTCGAACGAGCACACCAGCGGCACTGGCCATTCGACCAGCGCGGTCACTTCATCGAGCAGGGCCGGTGGAACGATTGCCGTGCCTTCCTGGCGGGTGGCCAGCTCTTCGGTGCGCTTGCTGATGATTTCGCGACGCTCGTTGGCATCGGCCAGCACGTAGGCGGCACGCAGGTCGGCCAGGTAGCTGGACGGCGAACCGATACGCACGCTTTCCGGGTGATGGAAGCGGTGACCACGGGAATCGCGACCGGCTTTCTGGGCGAGGATGGTGCAGTCGATGACCTGGTCACCGAGCAGCATCACCAGCCATTGGGTCGGACGCACGAATTCTTCCTTGCGCGCACCCCAACGCATGCGTTTCGGGATCGGCAGGTCGTTCAGCGAATCTTCGACGATGGTCGGCAGCAGGCTCGCGGTCGGCTTGCCGGCGATGCTCTGGCTGTAGCGCAGTTTCGGGCCGCTCTGATCGATTTCGCTCAGCTCGACGCCGCACTTCTTGGCAAAACCCAGTGCTGCCTGGGTCGGGTTGCCTTCGGCATCGAATGCAGCCTGACGTGGCGGGCCATCGAGGTTGATGCTGCGATCCGGCTGCTGGGTGGCCAGTGCAGTGATCAGCACGGCCAGGCGGCGCGGGGCGGCATAAACGGTTTTGGTCTCGTAGTTCAGGCCGGCAGCTTGCAGGCCCTTGTCGATACCGGCAAGAAACGCCTCGGCCAGGGTGTTCAGGGCTTTGGGTGGCAGTTCTTCAGTGCCCAGTTCAACCAGAAAATCCAGAGCACTCATTGTGCAGCCTCCAGCTTGGCCAGTACTTCGTCACGCAGGTCCGGGGTCGCCATCGGGAAGCCCAGCTTGGCGCGAGCCAGCAGGTAGGCTTGCGCAACGGAACGCGCCAGGGTGCGCACACGCAGGATGTATTGCTGACGCGCGGTCACCGAGATTGCCCGGCGCGCATCCAGCAGGTTGAAGGTATGGGAAGCCTTCAACACCATTTCGTAGCTCGGCAACGGCAGCGGCTGGTCGAGCTCGATCAGGCGCTTGGCTTCGCTTTCGTAGAAATCGAACAGTTCGAACAGCTTGTCGACGTTGGCGTGTTCGAAGTTGTAGGTCGATTGCTCCACTTCGTTCTGGTGGAACACATCGCCGTAGGTCACTTTGCCGAACGGACCGTCAGCCCAGACCAGGTCGTAGACCGAGTCCACGCCTTGCAGGTACATGGCCAGACGCTCGAGGCCGTAGGTGATCTCGCCGGTCACCGGGTAGCACTCGATGCCGCCCGCTTGCTGGAAGTAGGTGAACTGGGTCACTTCCATGCCGTTGAGCCAGACTTCCCAGCCCAGACCCCAGGCGCCGAGGGTCGGCGATTCCCAGTTGTCTTCGACGAAGCGGATGTCGTGGACCAGCGGGTCCAGGCCGACATGCTTGAGGGAGCCCAGGTACAGTTCCTGGAAGTTGTCCGGGTTCGGCTTCAGGACCACCTGGAACTGGTAGTAGTGCTGCAGACGGTTCGGGTTTTCGCCGTAGCGGCCGTCAGTCGGACGGCGGCTTGGCTGCACGTAGGCGGCGTTCCAGGTTTCCGGGCCAATGGCGCGCAGGAATGTAGCAGTGTGGAAAGTGCCGGCGCCTACTTCCATATCGTAGGGCTGAAGTACCACACAACCTTGCTCGGCCCAGTATTGCTGGAGGGCGAGGATCAAGTCTTGGAAGGTACGCACGGCTGGCGTAGGCTGGCTCACGAAATTCACCTGTTTCTTGGGCTGCGATTTAAAGAGCGGGAGTATACCCGATTCATTGCTGCGCACGCCCCCTGGAGCCTTATGCCACGCTGCTTTTGGTGTTCCGAAGATCCGCTGTACATGGCTTATCACGATCAGGAGTGGGGCACGCCGCTACGCGATGCGCAGGGATTGTTCGAGTTGCTTTTGCTCGAAGGGTTCCAGGCCGGGCTTTCCTGGATCACCGTGCTGCGCAAACGCGAGCATTATCGTCAGGTCATGTTTGGTTTTGATGTCCAGCGCGTGGCGCAGATGAGCGATGCCGAAATCGACGAGTTGATGCTTGATCCGGGCATCATCCGCAACCGCCTCAAGCTCAACGCGGCCCGGCGCAATGCCCAGGCCTGGCTGGCGCTGGAGGACCCGGTGGCGTTTCTCTGGTCGTTCGTCGGTGGCACGCCGGTGATCAATCATTTCAAGGACCGCAGCGAAGTCCCGGCCGTGACGCCGACCGCCGTGGAAATGAGCAAAGGCCTGAAAAAAGCCGGTTTCACCTTCGTCGGACCGACCATTTGCTACGCGCTGATGCAGGCCTCGGGCATGGTCATGGATCACACTCGGGACTGCGACCGCTACGCGCAGTTGGCGAACGGCGGTTAGAATGGCCGCCTCGCGCACAGCACAAGATCAGGAGTGACCTGTGGATAAGTTGAAAGGCGCCTTGCTGGTAGGCGCTCTGCGGCTGTTTGCCCTGCTTCCATGGCGGGCCGTGCAGGCCGTGGGCTCGGCGATTGGCTGGGTCATGTGGAAAACCCCGAACCGTTCCCGCGACGTGGTACGGATCAACCTGTCCAAGTGTTTCCCGGACATGGACCCCGCCGCGCGTGAACGCCTGGTGGGCCAGAGCCTGAAAGACATCGGCAAGTCCCTGACCGAAAGCGCCTGCGCCTGGATCTGGCCGGCCCAGCGCTCCATCGACCTGGTGCGCGAGGTCGAAGGCCTCGACATTTTGAAGGACGCCCTCGCCTCCGGCAAAGGCGTGGTTGGCATCACCAGCCATCTGGGCAATTGGGAAGTGCTCAATCACTTCTATTGCAGCCAGTGCAAACCGATCATTTTCTACCGCCCGCCAAAATTGAAGGCGGTGGACGAGTTGCTGCAAAAGCAACGGGTGCAACTGGGTAACAAGGTCGCTGCCTCCACCAAGGAAGGCATCCTCAGCGTCATCAAGGAAGTGCGCAAAGGTGGTGCAGTGGGCATTCCCGCTGACCCGGAACCGGCCGAATCCGCCGGGATCTTCGTGCCGTTCTTCGCCACCCAGGCACTGACCAGCAAGTTCGTACCCAACATGCTCGCCGGCGGCAAAGCGGTCGGCGTGTTCCTGCACGCCCTGCGCCTGCCCGACGGTTCAGGCTACAAAGTGATCCTCGAAGCCGCGCCAGAGGCCATGTACAGCACCGATACGGCGGAATCCTGTGCGGCCATGAGTAAAGTGGTCGAGCGTTATGTCGGCGCTTACCCGAGCCAGTACATGTGGAGCATGAAGCGCTTCAAGAAGCGGCCACCGGGTGAAGAGCGCTGGTATTGATTCAATTGGCATGATCTGTGGATAACCCTGGATTCTGGGTTATCCACAACCGTTCATCAAAGGGCGCAGAAGATGTCCGAACATCGCAAGTCATTCCGCATCAAGATCAGTCACGAAAACATCGGCGAATGCCTGGGCCAGACGCGCAACCTGTCGACCACCGGGGTTTACGTCAAGCATCCGAAACTGTCGGCGTTGCCCCGGGGGGCGGTGGTCTACGGGCAGGTGCAAGACTTACCCACAGGCGCACCGCGGGTACGCATGGAAGTGGTGTTGGTGGATGCCGAAGGGATTGGCTTGCGCTATCTCTGAATGTTGCGATCCAGCTTTTTCAGAAACACCGTCATTTCCTTTTCTGCCTGCTTGTCGCCATGATTGCGAGCGGCTTCCAGGCCTTGTTCCCAGGCTTGGCGCGCGGCCGCAAAGTCCGCCAGCGCCAGATGGGCCTTGCCCAGCAGTTTCCACGCCGCCGAATACTTCGGATCGAATTCGACGCAGCGCTGAAAATGCTCCGCCGCCTTGGCGTTCTCCCCCAGATCCAGATAACCCTTGCCCAGGCCGAAGCGCAGCAAGGAGTTATCCACACCCTTGGTGAGCATTTTTTCCAGGGATTCGATCATCGGTGGATTCCTTTTCTGCGGGTATCAGGGGATGTTTTTTTCGCCTTTGACACCGCCATCGCTGGCAAGCCAGCTCCCACAGGGTTCTTTGGTGTACATCATATTTGTAAACAACCAAAAAACTGTGGGAGCTGGCTTGCCAGCGATAGGGCCAATGCAGGCACTGAAAAAATCAGGATCAGAAGAAGCTCAACCCCACATGGAACAGCTTCTCCACATCGCGAATATGCTTTTTATCCACAAGGAACAGAATCACATGGTCGCCCGCTTCGATCACGGTGTCATCGTGGGCGATGATCACTTCTTCGTCGCGGATAATCGCACCGATGGTGGTGCCCGGCGGCAAGCCGATGTTCTCGATGGCCTTGCCGATCACCTTGCTTGATTTCGCATCGCCATGGGCAATCGCCTCGATGGCTTCCGCCGCGCCACGGCGCAGCGAGTGCACGCTGACGATGTCGCCACGGCGTACGTGGGCCAGCAAGGTGCCGATGGTGGCCAGTTGCGGGCTGATGGCGATGTCGATGTCGCCGCCCTGGATCAGATCGACATAGGCCGGGTTGTTGATGATGGTCATCACCTTCTTCGCGCCCAGGCGTTTGGCCAGCAGCGAAGACATGATGTTGGCTTCGTCGTCGTTGGTCAGGGCGAGGAACAGGTCGGCGTCGGCAATGTTCTCTTCCATCAGCAGGTCGCGGTCCGAGGCGCTGCCCTGCAACACCACGGTGCTGTCGAGGTGGTCCGAGAGGTGACGGCAGCGTGCCGGGTTCATCTCGATGATCTTTACCTGATAACGGCTTTCGATGGCCTCGGCCAGACGCTCGCCGATCTGCCCGCCACCGGCGATGACAATGCGCTTGTAGGTTTCGTCGAGACGGCGCATTTCGCTCATGACCGCGCGAATGTTCGCTTTGGCGGCGATGAAAAACACCTCGTCGTCGGCCTCGATCACGGTATCGCCCTGGGGCAGGATCGGCCGGTCGCGGCGGAAAATGGCGGCCACGCGGGTTTCGACGTTCGGCATGTGTTCACGCAACTGTCGCAGTTGCTGGCCCACCAGTGGCCCGCCGTAATAGGCGCGAACCGCGACCAGTTGCGCCTTGCCTTCGGCGAAGTCGATCACTTGCAAGGCACCCGGATGCTGGATCAGACGCTTGATGTAGTTGGTGACCACTTGTTCCGGGCTGATCAGCACGTCCACCGGAATCGCTTCATTCTGGAACAATTGCTCTTCGCGGGTCAGGTACGCGGCCTCACGAACCCGGGCGATCTTGGTCGGGGTGTGGAACAGGGTATGGGCGACCTGGCAGGCGACCATGTTGGTTTCGTCGCTGTTGGTCACGGCGACCAGCATGTCGGCGTCGTCGGCGCCGGCCTGGCGCAGCACGGTCGGAAACGAACCACGGCCCTGCACCGTGCGGATGTCCAGGCGGTCGCCAAGGTCGCGCAGGCGTTCGCCATCGGTGTCGACCACGGTGATGTCGTTGGCTTCGCTGGCCAGGTGTTCCGCCAGCGAACCGCCGACCTGTCCTGCGCCGAGGATGATGATTTTCATCCAGTCACTCCATTGAATCCGTTTAACCGCGTGCGGCGGCGATCTTGATCAGCTTGGCGTAGTAGAACCCGTCGTGGCCGCCTTCCTGGGCCAGCAGCTGGCGACCATGGGGCTGCTTGATGCCGGCCGCCGTGGCGAGGTCCAGTTCACGGGCGCCCGGCGTGCGGGCGAGGAACGCTTCGATGACTTCGGTGTTCTCGGTCGGCAGCGTCGAGCAGGTGGCGTATAGCAGAATGCCGCCGACTTCCAGGGTGTTCCACATGGCATCGAGCAGCTCGCCTTGCAGCAGCGCCAGCGCGGCGATGTCGTCGGGCTGGCGGGTCAGCTTGATGTCCGGATGACGACGGATCACGCCCGTCGCCGAGCATGGCGCGTCCAGCAGGATGCGCTGGAACGGCTTGCCGTCCCACCACGCCTGAGTGTCGCGGCCGTCGGCGGCAATCAGTTCGGCGCTCAGTTTCAGGCGCTCGAGGTTTTCCCGCACTCGCACCAGACGCTTGGCTTCCAGGTCTACCGCCACCACCCCGGCCAGTTTTGGCTCGGCTTCGAGAATATGGCAGGTCTTGCCGCCGGGTGCGCAGCAGGCGTCCAGTACCCGTTGGCCCGGTGCCAGATCGAGCAGATCAGCGGCCAGTTGCGCCGCTTCGTCCTGCACGCTGATCCAGCCCTCGGCGAAACCTGGCAGGCTGCGCACGTCGGCGGCGGCTTCGAGCACGATACCGTCACGGCTGTAGACACAGGGTGTGGCGGCGATACCGGCGTCGGTCAGCAAACCGAGGTAGGCATCCCGGCTGTGATGGCGACGGTTGACCCGCAGGATCATTGGCGGATGCGCGTTGTTGGCGGCGCAGATGGCTTCCCATTGCTCTGGCCAGAACGCCTTCAGGGATTTCTGCAGCCAACGCGGGTGTGCCGTGCGCACCACTGGATCGCGTTCCAGCTCGGCGAAAATCGCTTCGCTTTCGCGCTGAGCGTTACGCAGGACAGCGTTGAGCAAGGCCTTGGCCCATGGCTTTTTCAACTTGTCGGCACAACCGACCGTCTCGCCAATCGCGGCATGGGCCGGGACTCGGGTGTAGAGCAGCTGATAGAGGCCGACCAGCAGCAGCGCCTCGACATCGGCATCGGCAGCCTTGAACGGCTTTTGCAGCAACTTGGCCGCCAGTGCCGACAAGCGTGGCTGCCAGCGTGCGGTACCGAACGCCAGGTCCTGGGTGAAGCCGCGATCACGGTCCTCGACCTTGTCCAACTGCGTTGGCAGCGAACTGTTGAGCGAGGCTTTTCCGCTCAGGACGGCGGCAAGTGCCTTGGCGGCGGCCAGACGCGGATTCATTGAGCGTCCACCGCTTGACCGAGGACAGTGCCGGTGGCGAATTTCTCACGGCGGCTGTTGAACAGGTCGCTGAAGTTCAGCGCCTTGCCGCCGGGCAATTGCAGACGGGTCAGGCACAACGCCTGCTCGCCGCACGCGACGATCAGGCCATCCTTGCTGGCGCTGAGGATTTCACCGGGTGCACCTTTGCCTTCGGCCAGGTTTGCGGCCAGCACTTTCAGGGCTTCGCCATTCAAGGTGCTGTGGGTGATCGGCCACGGGTTGAAGGCACGCACCAGACGCTCCAGTTCAAGCGCCGGGCGACTCCAGTCGATGCGCGCTTCGTCCTTGTTCAATTTGTGCGCGTAGGTGGCCAGGCTGTCGTCCTGCACTTCGCTTTCCAGCGTACCCGCGGCGAGGCCGGCAATCGCCTGAACCACGGCTGGTGGACCCATTTCGGCCAGACGGTCGTGAAGGCTGCCGCCAGTGTCTTCGGCGCTGATAGGCGTAGTGACTTTAAGCAGCATCGGCCCGGTGTCGAGGCCGGCTTCCATGCGCATCACGGTCACGCCGCTTTCGGCATCACCTGCTTGCACGGCACGCTGGATCGGCGCCGCACCGCGCCAGCGCGGCAACAGCGAAGCGTGGCTGTTGATGCAACCCAGGCGCGGAATATCCAGCACCACTTGCGGCAGGATCAGGCCGTAGGCGACCACCACCATCAAGTCCGGTTTCAGCGCGGCCAGTTCGGCTTGCGCGTCTTCGTTGCGCAGGGTTGGCGGCTGCAACACCGGGATGTTGTTCTCCAGCGCAAGCTGCTTGACCGGGCTCGGCATCAGTTTTTGCCCGCGACCGGCCGGACGATCCGGTTGGGTGTAGACCGCGACGATCTCGTAAGGGCTGCTCAGCAGGGCCTTGAGGTGTTCGGCGGCGAATTCCGGGGTGCCGGCAAAGACAATGCGCAGTGGCTCAGTCATGGGTGACGTCTCTTGAAAAGAAAAAGGCTTGCCGCAGCAAGCCTTTGAAGATGGGCATCAGGCGTTCTGGCGATGAAGCTTTTCCAGTTTCTTCTTGATGCGGTCGCGTTTGAGCGTGGACAGGTAATCGACGAACAATTTGCCATTGAGGTGGTCGCATTCGTGCTGGATGCACACCGCGAGCAAATCTTCGGCGATCAGTTCGTATGGCTTGCCGTCGCGGTCCAGCGCCTTGACCTTGACCCGTTGCGGGCGATCGACGTTTTCGTAGAAACCCGGCACCGACAGGCAGCCTTCCTGGTACTGGCCCATGTCGTCGGTCAGCGGTTCGAGCTCGGGGTTGATGAACACTCGCGGCTCGGTGCGGTCTTCGGAGAGGTCCATCACGACGATACGTTTGTGCACGTTGACCTGGGTAGCGGCGAGGCCGATGCCAGGCGCTTCATACATTGTTTCAAACATGTCGTCGACCAACTGACGCACTTCGTCGTCCACTACGGCCACTGGCTTGGCGATAGTGCGCAGACGCGGATCAGGGAATTCGAGGATGTTTAAAATGGCCATAAGCTTGATCAGTGCACGTGTGAAGTAAGGTCGGGTCGATGGCCTGGCGGGTCCGAAGAAATGCAGGCTACCGTTGTAAAACGTAGCTCCCTTCTGTTGACAAGCAAGTTTTGACAAGCAAGCCGGGAGCGAGCCACTGACGGCTCTGGCGTTTCACGCGAATGCACATAATAAAGGGATTCACCGCATGAGGAAATCACTACTCGCCCTGCTGCTCCTGGCGTCGGCAGGCTGGGCGTACGGGCAGGGGCAACTTCGGGAAGATATTCCCACCATAAAGCTGTCGCCTCAGGTTCGCAGCAGCCCGGTGGCCGAGGTTATCCCCGGCATTGCGCTCAAATCGATCAACAGCTTTCTGCTGAGCAACCGCATCGTCGACAAGGCCGAGGATTTCACCAAGGCGCCTTACATCGTCGCTGGTGATTCCGAACGGGTGCTCAGCGGCGCGGGTGACCGCATCTTTGCCCGCGGCCAATTCGATCCGGCGCAACCGGCGTACGGTATCTTCCGCCAAGGCAAGGTCTACACCGATCCGCAGAGCAAGGAGATCCTGGGGATCAACGCCGACGACATCGGCGGCGGCGATGTCGTGGCCATCGAGGGTGACGTCGCCACCCTGGAATTGCAACGCACGACCCAGGAGGTCCGCCTCGGCGATCGCTTGTTCAGCGGTGAAGAGCAGGCGATCAACTCGACCTTCACGCCCAGGGCACCGAGCCACGAAATCAACGGTTTGATCATCGATGTTCCGCGCGGGGTCACGCAGATCGGTGAGTTGGACGTGGTTACGCTGAACAAGGGGCAGCGCGACGGTCTGGTCGAAGGCAATCTGCTGGCAGTGATGAAAACCGGCGAAACAGTGCGGGACCGGATCACGGGTCAGCCATTGAAAATTCCCGATGAGCGCGCCGGTCTGCTGATGGTTTTCCGCACCTACGACAAACTCAGTTATGGGCTGGTGCTCAGCGCTTCGCGCTCGCTGTCGGTGATGGACAAGGTACGAAATCCGTAAGAGTGCTTCACAAGTTACCAACAGAGTTATCCACAGCTTATTCCCGTTTGTACGGGTGCTCATAACGATCAAGGATGATCCATGTCGCTGCCTGCCGTTACACCGGTTTCCCCCGCGGAACTGGAAGCTCGTTTACGTCTGCACCGTTTGCCGGAGCTCGGCCCGGCGCGTTTCAAGAAGTTGCTCGAAGCCTTCGGCTCGGCATCCAAAGCCCTCAGTGCACCTGCCAGCGCCTGGCGTGCGCTGGGTTTGCCACTGGCCTGTTCCGAGGCCAGGCGTAGCGCTGAGATCCGTGACGGCGCCAGTCATGCATTGGCCTGGCTGGAGCATCCGGCCCAGCATTTACTGATGTGGGACCAACCGGACTACCCGGCGCTGCTGGCACAAATCAGTGATGCACCACCGCTGTTATTTGTCGCCGGCGATCCCGGCATTCTGGAAAAACCACAACTGGCGATGGTCGGCAGCCGTCGTGCGTCCCGACCAGGGATGGACACCGCTGCCGCGTTTTCCCGCAGCCTGGCGGGTGCCGGTTTTGTCATTACCAGCGGCCTGGCCCTGGGCATTGACGCCGCCGCCCACCAGGCCGCGCTGGACGTCGGCGGGCAAACGGTGGGTGTGCTCGGCACGGGGCTCGAGAAGTTTTATCCACAGCGAAATAGACGCCTGGCGGACGCCATGATCGCCTCGGGTAGCGCGGTACTTTCGGAGTTTCCGCTGGATGCCGGCCCCAGCGCCGGCAACTTCCCCCGGCGCAACCGGATCATCAGTGGCTTGTCCCTCGGGGTGCTGGTGGTCGAAGCCAGTGTCGCCAGCGGTTCGCTGATCACCGCGAGGCTGGCGGCGGAACAGGGACGCGAGGTGTTTGCGATGCCCGGGTCGATCCATCATCCCGGTGCCCGCGGCTGCCATCAGTTGATTCGCGACGGTGCGGTGCTGGTGGAAACCATCGAACATATCCTCGAAGCCTTGCGCAGCTGGCAACGACTGCCGTTATCCACAGAATCCTTTACCCCTGAAACGACTCACCCCCTGTTGAAGTTGCTGCATGCCGCACCTCTGACCAGTGAAGCGCTGGCCGACGCAAGCGGCTGGACCTTGCCGAAAGTGCTGGCGGCGTTGACCGAACTTGAAATGGACGGTCGCGCTATTTGCGAAAGCGGGCGCTGGTTTGCACGGGTGAGCTAGGTTTTATAAACAAGATCGGTAAACTGCGCAGAGCCTTATTCTGGAGAGTTTTTCATGGTCAACAGTTGGCGTGTGCAACAAGCCGCGCAAGCAATTCGCGCCGGGGCGGTGATTGCCTACCCAACCGAAGCAGTCTGGGGCCTGGGTTGCGACCCGTGGGACGAGGAAGCGGTAGAGCGACTGCTGCTGATCAAGGGGCGGTCCGAGGATAAAGGACTGATCCTGGTCGCGGACAACATCCGTCAGTTCGATTTCCTCTTCGATGACTTCCCCGAATTGTGGATGGACCGCATGGCCAGTACCTGGCCGGGTCCGAACACCTGGCTGGTGCCGCACCAGAACCTGCTGCCGCAGTGGATTACCGGTGTGCATGAAACCGTGGCGCTGCGGGTCAGTGATCACCCTCTGGTGCGGGACTTGTGCGCACTGGTCGGGCCGCTGGTGTCGACGTCGGCCAACCCGCAGGGACGCCCGGCGGCACGCACGCGGCTTCGCGTCGAGCAGTACTTCCGTGGGCAGTTGGATCTGGTACTGGGTGGCAATCTGGGCGGGCGCAAGAACCCGAGCGTGATTCGCGATCTGGCGACCGGCAAGGTTTTGCGCCCGGATTAAGACCGGGTTGACCTCCTTCGCGAGCAAGCCCGCTCCCACACTGGATCTGTGAACGACACAGATCCAGTGTGGGAGCGGGCTTGCTCGCGAAGGGGCCCTACCAGTCAACTACCCATTCAGGGCAACAGAACCACCGAACCCGTCGTACGCCGTGCCGACAACTCGGTCTGCGCCTTCGCCGCGTCAGCCAGTGGAAAACGCTGACTGATGTCCACGGTCAGCTTGCCGCTGATGATCATCTCGAACAACTCGTCGGCCATGCGTTGCAGGTTCTCGGCGTTGTTCGCATAAGTGCCCAGGGTCGGCCGGGTCACGTACAGCGAGCCTTTCCCCGCCAGGATCCCCAGGTTCACGCCGTCTACCGCACCGGACGCATTGCCGAAACTCACCACCAGGCCACGCGGTGCGGCGCTGTCGAGTGACGTCAGCCAGGTGTCCTTGCCAACGCCGTCGTACACCACCGGGACTTTTTTGCCGTCGGTCAATTCCAGCACGCGCTGGGCGACGTTTTCATGGCTGTAGTCGATGGTCGCCCAAGCACCGTTGGCCTTGGCCAGTGCGGCTTTCTCGGCCGAACTGACCGTACCGATCAGCTTCACGCCCAAGGCCCTGGCCCATTGGCAAGCCAGGGAACCGACACCACCGGCTGCGGCGTGGAACAGGATGGTTTCGCCACCCTTGAGTTCATAAGTCTGACGCAGCAGGTACTGCACGGTCAGGCCCTTGAGCATCACGCCAGCGGCCTGTTCGAAGCTGATGGCGTCCGGCAGTTTCACCAGATTGGCCTCGGGCAACACATGAACTTCGCTATAGGCGCCCAGAGGGCCGCTGCCATAGGCCACGCGATCGCCGATCTTGAAGCGGGTCACGTCGCTGCCTACCGCCTCGACCACGCCCGCACCCTCCGAGCCGAGGCCCGATGGCAGGGATGGCGGCGGGTACAGGCCGCTACGGTAATAGGTGTCGATGAAGTTCAGGCCGATGGCCTTGTTGGTCACGCGCACTTCCTTCGGACCTGGCTCGGCAGGTTGGTAATCCACATACTCGAGCACTTTGGGGCCGCCATGGGCGCGGAACTGGATACGCTTTGCCATCGGAACTCTCCATAGGTCGTTTTACCAAGCGCCCTATCGGACTCCTAAGCTTGATTCTCGTCAACTGCGAAGGGGTAACTTGCGATGTTATGCTACGCGCCCATTTGCGCAGGCTGAGCTCCAATGGAGCGCCGCGTTGTTTTGCCCGATTCAAGGTGATGACATGACGACCCGCACCGAGGCCGTAAAAGCCTACCTGCTCGACCTGCAAGACCGTATCTGCGCCGCCCTGGAAGCCGAAGACGGTGGCACGCCATTCGTCGAAGACGCCTGGACCAGGCCGGCCGGCGGTGGCGGTCGCACCCGCGTGATTGAAAACGGCACGGTGATTGAAAAGGGTGGCGTGAACTTTTCCCACGTCTTCGGCAGCGGTCTCCCACCCTCCGCCAGCGCCCACCGGCCGGAACTGGCGGGCCGTGGTTTTGAAGCCTTGGGAGTGTCGCTGGTGATTCACCCGCATAACCCCCATGTGCCGACTTCCCACGCCAACGTGCGCTTTTTCATCGCAGAAAAAGAAGGTGAAGAACCGGTCTGGTGGTTTGGCGGCGGCTTCGACCTGACCCCGTATTACGGTAACGAAGAAGACTGCATCCACTGGCATCGCATCGCCGAACAGGCCTGTGCGCCGTTCGGCCCGGACGTCTACCCGCGTTACAAGGCCTGGTGCGACAGCTACTTCCACATCAAGCATCGTCACGAGCCGCGTGGCATTGGCGGGTTGTTTTTCGACGACCTGAACGAGTGGGATTTCGACACCAGCTTCGCCTTCATGCGTGCCATCGGAGACGCGTACATCGATGCTTACCTGCCGATTGTGCAGCGCCGCAAGAACGACGCGTTCACGGCCAAGCAGCGCGAGTTCCAGGAGTTCCGCCGTGGCCGCTACGTTGAATTCAACCTGGTCTACGACCGCGGCACGTTGTTCGGCCTGCAATCGGGCGGGCGTACCGAGTCGATCTTGATGTCGCTGCCACCGCAAGTGCGCTGGGGCTACGACTGGAAGGCCGAGCCTGGTAGCGAAGAAGCGCGCCTGACCGAGTACTTCCTGCAAGACCGCGATTGGTTGGCCGAAGCTTGAACGAGGAATCCTGATGGACCGTTATGTCGTATTCGGTAACCCGATTGGCCACAGCAAATCACCGTTGATCCACCGCCTGTTCGCCGAGCAGACCGCGCAAAAGCTGGACTACAACACAATGCTGGCGCCACTCGACGACTTTTCCACCTGTGCCCGGACGTTTTTCCTCGAAGGACGCGGCGCCAACGTGACGGTGCCATTCAAGGAAGAAGCCTATCGGCTGGCGAACAGCCTGACGGCGCGGGCGCAGCGCGCCGGTGCGGTCAATACCTTGAGCAAACTGGCCGATGGCAGTCTGTTGGGCGACAACACCGACGGTGCCGGGCTGGTGCGGGACCTGACGGTCAACGCCGGATTCAGCCTCAAGGGCAAACGCATCCTGCTGCTCGGCGCTGGCGGCGCGGTGCGCGGTGCTTTGGAGCCGTTGTTGGCCGAGCAACCGGCTTCGGTGATCATCGCCAACCGCACGGTGGACAAGGCCGAGTTGCTCGCGGAGCTGTTCTGCGATCTGGGGCCGGTCTCGGCCAGTGGCTACGACTGGTTGCAGGAGTCGGTGGACCTGATCATCAACGCGACTTCCGCGAGCCTCACGGGCGATGTGCCGCCGATTGCACCGAGCCTGATCGAAACAGGCAAAACAGTGTGCTACGACATGATGTACGGCAAGGAGCCGACCTCGTTCTGCCGCTGGGCCAGGGAACACGGGGCTGCGGTGGCAATGGATGGCTTGGGGATGCTGGCCGAGCAGGCCGCGGAGGCGTTTTTCCTGTGGCGCGGTGTGCGCCCGGATACGGCGCCGGTGCTGGCGGAGTTGCGTCGGCAGTTGGCCCTTTAAAAGCTTCGCGAGCAGGCTCGCTCCCACAGGGGGTCACCAAGAACCTGTGGGAGCGAGCCTGCTCGCGAATGGCGCGACACCGATTTCGGCTCAGTCCTCAAACTGAATCGGGCACTTTTCCGCGCCCTCAAGCTTCCTAAGCTCTTCCACCACCTGCGGTCGTGCCCGGCGCAACGTCAGGCTGCGGTCCTGGCGCAGCAATCGTCGCGCCTCCTGGTGCAGCATTTCCACCCCTGAGTAATCGATGAAGTTGATCTGCTGCGCCTCGATCACCACGCGCGCGCCGTGCATGCGTTGCAGGCGTACTTGCAGGTAGTGGCTGGCACCGAAAAAGATCGAACCGCCGACCCGCAGAATGTCCTCCTCGCCATCACGTACGTGCTGCACCCGTGGCTGCGATGTGCGTTTGAGATAGAAAAAAAGCGAGGCCAATACGCCGGCGTAGATCGCCGTCTGCAATTCCAGCAGCAGCGTGGCGACGCAGGTCAGCGCCATGACCACGAACTCGGCGCGGCTGACCCGCAACAATGCGCGAATGCCGCGATGGTCCACCAGGCCCCAGGCGATCAACAGAATGCTGCCGGCCATGGCCGGAATCGGGATGTGTTCGATCAACCGCGCGCCGAATAGGGCGAACATCGCCACCCACAGTGCCGAAAAAATCCCCGCCAGCGGTGAGCAGGCGCCGGCCTCGTAGCTGAGTCCCGAGCGGGTGAAGGAGCCAGCGGACAGCGATCCGGAAAAAAACGCGCCGACCATGTTCGACAAGCCCTGAGCGCGAACTTCCTGGTTGGCGTCGAGAAGTTGCTGTGAACGTGCGGAGATCGAGCGGGCAATAGACAGGCTGGTGACCAGCCCGAGCATGCCAACCGCCACGGCGCTGGGCAGCAAACGCAGGATCAGGTCGAGATCCAGCGGCAACGGACTGAAAGGCGGCAGCCTGCCGGTAAAGGCGCTGACCAGTTGCACATGGCCGAACATCGACGGCCAAAGCCAGACCAGCAATCCGCCGAGGATCAGGGTGATCAGCAGCGTCGGCCAGCGTGGCAGCAGCAGTTTGAGAATCACGCCGACCACCACAGTCGCCAAGCCCAGCGCCAGCGAAGGTTTGTCCATTTCGCCGAGATGGCGCATCAACGTGATGAAACTGTCCAGCGCGGTGGCTTGGCTGGGCAAGTCCAGTCCCAGCAGGTTAGGCAATTGACCGATGGCAATCACCACGGCCGCCCCAAGGGTGAAGCCGAGCACCACCGAGTGCGAGACGAAATTCACCAGCGCGCCAAACCGCAGCAAACCCAGCAGCCATTGAAAGATGCCGGCCAGGAAGGTGAGCAACAGGATCACGGTGACGTAGTCCTGCGTCGCCGGAACGGCCAGAGGACTGACGCTGGCGTACAGGACAATCGAGATGGCCGCCGTAGGACCGCAGATCAAATGCCACGACGAACCCCAGAGGCAGGCGATCAGCACGGGGATGATTGCGGCATAGAGGCCGTATTCCGGAGGGAGGCCGGCAATCAGCGCGTAGGCAATGGATTGCGGCAACGCGAGAATCGCGCCACTGAGGCCGACAATCAGGTCACGACCGACGCTGGCGCGGGTTTGCTTGGGCAGCCAACTGAGGAATGGAAAGAGTGAATGGCGGCTGGGAAGGGCCATGGGGCCTCTCGGTGAATGAACGGCGAAAATGTCAGGGTGGTGGTTCAGAACCAGTTGTGCAAGGGCGACCATCGAATCGCGGGCAAGCCCGCTCCCACAAGGATCTCCGATAACCTGTGGGAGCGGGCTTGCCCGCGATGGCGTCCTTGACCGTTACAACTTGGCTTTCACCGCCGGCAACGCATCCTTCCCATCCACGGTCTTCACTCCATCAAGCCACTTGTCCAACACTGCGGGGTTGGCCTTGATCCACGCCTTGGCTGCGTCGGCGTTACTGACCTTGTTGTTCGCCACCTCGGCCATGATGCTGTTTTCCATGTCCTGGGTGAAGCTCAGGTTGGTCAGCAGCTTGCCGACGTTCGGGCAGGCCTGTGCATAACCTTTGCGGGTCAGTGTGTGCACGCTGCCGGTGTCACCGAAGTACTTCTCGCCGCCCTTGAGGTAATGCATTTTCAGCTGCACGTTCATCGGGTGCGGGGTCCAGCCGAGGAAGGTCACGAATTTCTGCTTTTTCACCGCGCGGGACACTTCTGCCAGCATGGCCTGCTCGCTGGACTCAACCAGTTTCCACTGGCCCATGTCGAAATCGTTTTTCTTGATGATCTCTTGCAGCGAGATGTTCGCCGGTGCACCGGAGCCGATGCCGTAGATCTTGCGGTCAAACTTGTCGGCGTATTTGTTCAGGTCGGCAAAGTTATGCACACCTGCATCCCATACGTAATCCGGAACAGCGAGGGTGAATTCGGTGCCGTCGAGGTTCTTCGCCAGTTGCGTGACATCGCCGTTGGCGACGAATTTGTCATAGAAACCCTGCTGCGCTGGCATCCAGTTACCCAGGAACACATCGACCTGGCCATCCTTGAGCCCGCCAAAAGTGATCGGCACCGCGAGGGTGTCGACCTTGGCCTTGTAGCCCATGCCGTCCAGCAGGAACCCGGTGATGGCATTGGTCGCGGCGATGTCGCTCCAACCCGGGTCGGCCATCTTCACGGTCTCGCAACCCTGATCGGCAAACGCCGATGCACTACTCAGAGCCAGGAGCCCGACCGTCAGTACTGTGGATAACCTTTGCATGGACTTCCCCTTAACATTATTGGTTTTGGCAGGGTTGTGGATAACGTGCTTTACGTTCCAGATCGTCGAGGTCGATGTGGTTGCGCATGTATTGCTGACTGGCGTCCACCAGCGGCTGGTGATCCCAGCTCTTCAGCTTGCCGAGGGTCAACGCCTCGGCCACGAAACGCCGGCGTCGCTGGCTGGCGAGCACCTGCTGGTGGATGGCCGGAATATTCCATTTCGCCCGCGCCTCAGCGAGAAAATCGTCGAACAGCTGGCGATGTTGCGGCGAATGGCTGAGTTCTTCCAGTTCACGAGGGTCATTGTGCACGTCGAAGAGCAGACAAGGGTCGTCTTCGCTGTAGATGAATTTATAGGCACCGCGGCGGATCATCATCAGCGGGCTGATGGTGCCTTCGGCCATGTATTCGCCGAACACTTCATCGTGACCACCCTGCCCTTGCAGGTGCGGCACCAACGAACGGCCATCCAGCGGCAAGCCCGGTTCCAGCGAGCCGCCGGCCAGCTCGACGAATGTCGGCAACAGGTCCGCCGTGGAAACACTGGCGCTGACCCGGCCAGCGCCAAACTGCCCCGGTGCGCTGATCAGCAGTGGCACCCGTGCGGCCATTTCATACCAGTGCATTTTGTACCAGAGGCCGCGCTCGCCGAGCATGTCACCGTGGTCACCGGAAAACACGATGATGGTGTCGTCGATCAGCCCGGTATCTTCGAGGGTTTGCAGGAGTTTGCCGACGTTGCTGTCGATATAGCTGCACGCGCCGAAATAGGCGCGGCGGGCATCGCGAATCTTATCCACAGGCAGTGGCTTGTCCCACAGGTCATAGACCTTGAGCAAACGCTGCGAGTGCGGATCGAGGTCATGCGGGTCCGGGGTTGCAGGCAGCGGGATATCGGCATCGTCGTACAAATCCCAGAAAGCCTTGGGAATCGTGTACGGATCGTGTGGGTGAGTCATGGAAACGGTCAGGCAGAACGGCTGGTCGCCGTCCTCGCGGATATGGTCGAACAGGTACTGCTGGGCCTTGAATACCACCTCTTCGTCGAAATCCAGCTGGTTGGTGCGCACACACGGGCCGGCTTGCAGAACCGAGGACATGTTGTGGTACCAGGTCGGCCGCACGTCCGGTTCATCCCAGTTCACTGCCCAGCCGTAGTCGGCCGGGTAGATGTCGCTGGTCAGGCGTTCTTCGTAGCCATGCAACTGGTCCGGCCCGCAGAAATGCATCTTGCCCGACAGGGCGGTGCGGTAACCGAGGCGGCGCAGGTAATGGGCATAGGTCGGTACGTCGGCGGGGAAGTCGGCGGCGTTGTCGTAGGCGCCGATCTTGCTCGGCAACTGGCCGCTGACCAGGGTGAAACGCGACGGCGCGCACAGCGGGCTGTTGCAATAAGCCGAGTCGAACACCACGCCTTGTGCGGCGAGGCGGCTGAGATGGGGCAGCTTGATGGGCGATGGGCCGTAGAACGGCAACATTGGCGCAGCCATTTGATCGGCCATGATGAAAAGAATGTTCTTGCGCTTCATGTGATCGCGGCATTCCATAGTGGATGTTTATGCGAGAGTGCTGGCTTCGAGAATGAAACCCAAGCTCTTCGCGGTAAAGCCCATGCACGGCAATGACTAGGATAAGCCCAGCTTATGTATGACGCCCTTGGTGACCTGTCACTGGATCTGCTTCGTGCCTTCGAAGCGGCAGCCCGTCAGCGCAGCTTCACCGCGGCGGCGGTTGAGCTCGGCACTACCCAGCCGGCCATCAGTCAGCAGATCAAGCGCCTTGAAGAACAACTGGCGACCCGATTGTTCGACCGCATTTATCGCGGTATCGAGCTGACTGAGGCCGGGCTGATACTTTTTCAGCAGGTTCAGCTCGGATTGCAGAATATCGACGCAGGATTGAGCGCAATCAGCACCCAGCAACAGCATGAGGTGCTGCAGGTGGCCACGGATTTTGCCTTCGCCGCCTATTGGTTGATGCCGCGTCTGCACCGCTTTCACGCGGCCAATCCGCAGGTGGATGTCAGCCTGGTTACCAGTGAGCGTAGCCATAACATGCTACGTACCGATATCGACGTGGCGATATTGTTCGGCGATGGCCGCTTCAAGCAGGGTGAAAGCCATTGGCTGTTCAGTGAGGAAGTGTTTCCGGTGTGCAGCCCGCAGTTGCTGGGTGAGCGTTCCCTGCCTTTGCCCCCCCAGGCATTGCTCGAGTTTCCGTTACTGCATCTGCGTGGGGAACACAGCAGTAACTGGTTCGACTGGAGCGGTGTATTCCGCGAGTTGGGCATCACCTCGCCCCCGGCGCCCGGTCAACTGCGTTTCGACAACTACACCTTGCTGATTCAGGCGGCGATTGGTGGTCAGGGCGTGGCCATCGGTTGGCGCCACCTTGTGGATAACTTGCTGGCGCAAGGATTGTTATGTCGACCGATCGGCGAAACGGTGATGTCCCGGCTGGGCTATTACGTGGTTTTGCCCCAGCGTAAACGGCGCGGGGTGTTGATCCAGCAGTTTGTGGACTGGTTGATGGCTGAGCAGGCGGGCAGCGCGGAGTCGTTGACGGGGTTGGCGTTTCCTTCGATTGCGGTTTGAGCGTCAGCTCCTGTAGGAGCTGCCGAAGGCTGCGATCTTTCAAGGTTCCGAGGTCGCGATGAAACTGACGTGCTCGCCGATGTGCAGTTTCAGGTGCAATTCATCGGCAATGCCCACGGCAGTTCGGGCCAGTCGCCCGAGCGGTTCGGCCAGCCCCGGCTCGAGATTGCCGCCGGGTTTGGCGAAATGTTCGATGGTCAGCCCCGGTACCCCGCGCGGTTCGTTGACCAGCGTCCACTGCAAAGGACTGCTTTGCAGTGCCTCGCGGATTTCCTCTGCGGCGTGACGTTGCAGGCTGTCCTCGAGCTCCGGCTCGTCCAGCACCGCGAAATCTCCCACCAAAAACAGCCGGGCAACGCCTGCCCCCTGCAGGCCTTCAATCAAGGCGTCAACTGCCAGCACTTGCTCGACCGGACCCGGTACGATGGTTTTTTCCACGTGTTCGCTGTTGAACGGTAAGCCAGGAGCGTCCAGCAAACAGATGACCACGGAGCTGCCGGCCACACTCTGCTTGACCCGTTGCGCGTCGAACAGGTCGCCAGTCTTGGTGCGCAGCCCCGGACGGGGTGCCAGCGCATTGAGGTCATCGAGAATCGCGATCACTTCATGCTGGCGCCTTAGCATTTCAGCCATCAGCGCACTGCCCAGGCTACTCATGGCACCATAAAGCACCACTTTCACAACGGGGGTTTCGGCATTTTTCATGGCTGAACCCTTTTCACAGCGTCTATATGACGTGTGACCCGCAGGAAAGGGTGAGGGTTCGAACAGCTTTCAGAGGGATTGCAATGCAGCAGATCACGGACTATCACGCCCATGTTTACTTCGATGCCGACTCGATCGGACAGGCGCGGGCGCTGTGTGAGCAGGCGGCGCAATTGTTTCCAGTGAAAATGGGCCGTGTACACGAGCGTCCGGTCGGTCCGCACCCGGACTGGAGCTGTCAGTTGGCGTTCGAGCCGCAGGTGCTGGGCGACGTGCTGCCGTGGCTGGCGCTCAACCGCAAGGGCCTGGTGGTGTTTTTACACCCGGACACCGGCGACGATCTGCGCGACCACACCGAGCATGCGATCTGGATGGGTGCGATTCGACCGCTGGACCTGTCTATTTTTTGATCAGAATGTTTCTTCAGCCTCGCCGGGCAAGTGTTCGTCCAGATGGAGCCACGGCAAGCGGCTGTCGGTCCAGATGTGTCGCTGCGCCGGTGCCTGCTCGGGGTGGTCTAGGGTGGCGATGGTCAGGTCGATGCTGTCCGGGCTCAGGTGCGTTACCACCGCCAGCTGCGCCCCGCAGTGACCGCAAAAATAACGTGCGCAGGTGGATGAAGAGTCGTACCGCGATGGCGTTCCGGCCAGCCATTGAAAGGCGGATGCCGGCACGGTGATCCAGGTGGTGACGATGCCGCCGCTGACCCGTCGGCAAATCGAACAATGACAGTGGACGATGTCGTGCAGTGGCCCGCTGAATTGATAGCGCAGCTGCCCGCAGTGGCAGCCGCCGGTGTGAACATTGGTCATGACATTCCTCCTGCTGCGTAATGACTGACGCCTTCGCGAGCAAGCCCGCTCTCACATTGGCTTTGTGTACGACACAGATCCGGTGTGGGAGCGGGCTTGCTCGCGAAGGCCGTAACCCGGTTCACCCCCTGCCCCCGTCCGACGACCGGTCGTGCATCCGGTCAAAGCTTTCAATTGCGAAAGCTGGCTGAAAGCTTCCCCGATTAGGATCGCCGCCACTACCGGCAAAAGACCGGTGGCCAATGCGAGTGTTCGATTGCTCGAAAGGCCCATTTAACAACAACAATGGTGATTCTGATGTCCTCTTCTACCCGCCACTTCGCTGTGCCTCCGTCCGTACCTCTCGTGCTTCCCGTTCTGCGCTGATCCCGCCCGATCCGCCCATTCCCTAGCCGCGCTACGCCTGGAGTATTCCCATGCTGACTTTCCTTGGCTTCGCCATGGTCATCACGTTCATGTTCCTGATCATGACCAAGCGCCTGTCTGCGCTAATCGCCCTGATCCTCATTCCAATCATCTTCGCCCTGTTCGGCGGCTTCGGCCCCAAAATCGGCCCGATGATGCTCGAAGGCATCACCAAGCTCGCGCCGACCGGCGTGATGCTGATGTTCGCTATTTTGTATTTCGCCCTGATGATCGACTCCGGCCTGTTCGACCCGGCCGTGCGCAAGATCCTCAAAATGGTCAAGGGCGACCCGCTGAAGGTGTCGGTCGGCACCGCTGTGCTGGCGCTGGTCGTTTCCCTCGATGGTGACGGCGCGACCACCTACATGATCTGCGTGGCCGCCATGCTGCCGCTCTACAGCCGCATCGGCATGAGCCCGCGGATCATGGCCGGCCTGATCATCCTCGCCGGTGGCGTGATGAACATGACCCCATGGGGCGGCCCGACCGCCCGTGCCGCCAGTGCACTGCACGTGGACCCGTCGGCTATTTTCGTCCCGATGATCCCGGCGATGCTGGCCGGTGTGGTGGCGATCCTGGCCATCGCCTACTTCTACGGCAAACGTGAACGTGCGCGCCTGGGTGAATTGCACCTGGTGGGCGATGAAGTCGACCACAGCGAAATCAGTGTTTCGCAGTTCCCGGATGCCCGTCGTCCGAAGCTGATCTGGTTCAACGGTGCCCTGACACTGGGCCTGATGTGCACCCTGATCGCCGGCCTGCTGCCGTTGCCGGTATTGTTCATGGTGGCGTTCAGTATCGCCATGATCGTCAACTATCCTTGCCTGCAACAGCAGAAGGATCGCGTCGCGGCTCACGCCGGTAGCGTACTGGCCGTGGTCGGGCTGATCTTTGCGGCCGGCATCTTCACCGGTATCCTGTCGGGCACCGGCATGGTCGATGCCATGTCGAAAAGCCTGTTGTCGGTGATTCCGGATTTCCTCGGCCCGTACCTGGCGGTGATCACGGCGCTGGTAAGCATGCCGTTCACCTTCTTCATGTCTAACGATGCATTTTATTACGGCGTGTTACCGGTGCTTGCCGAAGCCGCCAGTCACTACGGTATAACCGCAGTGGAAATGGCACGTGCCTCGATCGTCGGTCAGCCCGTCCACCTGTTGAGCCCGCTGGTTCCATCGACTTATCTGTTGGTGGCCCTGGCCGGTATCGATTTCGGTGACCACCAGCGCTTCACCCTGAAGTGGGCAGTGCTGGTTTGTATCTGCATACTGATTGCTGCACTGCTGTTGGGGACTTTCCCGATGTTCAGCACTCTATAAGCCCAAGACTCACCACGTCGGGTCCAGGCTTCGCTGTTTGAAGCCCGGGCCCTTTGTGGTTTAACAATCGCTCAAAGGAATACACATGGAATGGCTGACCAACCCTGAAATCTGGGTTGCCTTCTTTACCCTGACCGCCCTGGAAATCGTTCTGGGCATCGATAACATCATCATGATTTCGATCCTGGTCAGCCGCATGCCCAAACATATGCAGGCGCGCACCCGGATTTTCGGTCTGGCGCTGGCCATGATCACGCGAATCCTGCTCCTGCTGTCGATCACCTGGGTCATGCGCCTCACCGCCGACCTGTTCGTCGTGTTCGGCCAGGGCATCTCCGGACGTGACCTGATCCTGTTCTTCGGTGGTCTGTTCCTGCTGTGGAAGAGCTCGCAAGAGATGTACCACGCGCTGGAAGGTGAAGACGAAACCAACGAAGAGCCTTCGGGCAAGGGCGGCAACTTCCTCTACACCATCATCCAGATCGCGATCATCGACATCGTGTTCTCGCTGGACTCGGTCATCACCGCGGTCGGCATGGTCTCCCACGTACCGGTCATGGTCGCGGCGATCATCGTGGCGGTGTTGGTGATGATGTGGGCTTCCGGCACCATCAGCGAGTTCATCGACAAGCACCCGTCGCTGAAGATGCTGGCGCTGTCGTTCCTGTTGATCGTCGGTACCGTGCTGATTGCCGAATCCCTGGACGTGCATGTGCCAAAAGGCTACGTCTACTTCGCCATGGCGTTCTCGCTGGCAGTGGAAGCGATCAACATCAAGATGCGCACGGCCATCGCGAAAAAGAAGAAACAGCAGGATCCGGTAAAGCTGCGCAAGGACATTCCGGGCCAGTAACCCGGTAGTACGCAATACCCTGTGGGAGCGGGCTTGCTCGCGAAGACAATGTGTCAGACAACATTAATGTTGACTGATACGACGCCTTCGCGAGCAAGCCCGCTCCCACTTTGTTTTTTGCGGGTTGCTTAAACGGGATTTCATGACAGTTTTGTTTCAATCCCTTCTTTGGCTGTGCGATGCTGGCGCGCAGACCGTTAGCCAACTACAGCTTAAGTACAGAACGTAGAACGTCGCGCGGTACCGTCAATTTGCTCCTTTGGGGCGCTACACCACAGGGGGTCATTATGCTCACCCTGCTCAATTTGCTTTCCGCCGTGGCCCTGCTGATCTGGGGCACGCACATCGTCCGAACCGGCATCCTGCGGGTCTACGGCACCAATTTGCGCCATGTCATCAGCCATAACATGGCCAACCGCTGGCTGGCATTCGCCTCCGGGATCGCTGTGACGGCGATGGTCCAGAGCAGCAACGCCACTGCCATGCTCGTCACCTCCTTTGTCGGCCAGGGCCTGATGGCGCTGACCCCGGCGCTGGCCACCATGCTTGGCGCGGACGTCGGTACGGCGCTGATGGCGCGGGTGCTGACGTTCGATCTGTCATGGCTGTCGCCATTGCTGATTTTTGTCGGGGTGATTTTCTTTCTGTCGCGCAAACAGACCCGGCTCGGGCAGTTGGGCCGTGTCGCCATTGGCTTGGGGCTGATCATTCTGGCGTTGCAACTGATTGTCGAGGCGGCGCATCCGATTACCCACGCCAAAGGAGTGAAGGTGATTTTCGCCTCGCTCACCGGCGACATCCTGCTCGATGCCCTGGTCGGGGCACTGTTCGCAATGATTTCCTATTCCAGCCTGGCCGCCGTGCTGCTGACCGCGACCCTGGCGGGTGCCAACGTGATCAGCCTGCCGGTGGCCATCGGGCTGGTGATCGGCGCCAATATCGGCAGCGGCATACTCGCCTTCCTCAGCACCAGCATGCAGAACGCCGCCGGACGCCAAGTGGCGCTGGGCAGCCTGCTGTACAAAATGATTGGTCTTTTATTGATCATTCCGGTGCTCGACCCGCTGGTGCACTGGCTCGATGGCCTGGATTTCAGCCCTCAGGAAATGGTCATTGGCTTTCACCTGCTCTACAACACCGTGCGCTGCCTGATCCTGCTGCCCAGCCTCAAACCGATGGCCAGGTTTTGCGCCTGGGTGCTGCCGGAGCGCCCGCTGGCCAACGGCACGGCCAAGCCCCGGCATCTTGACCCCACGGCATTGGTCACACCTGGTCTGGCGCTGGCCAACGCGGCTCGGGAAACCTTGCGCATGGGCGACCTGATCGACAACATGCTCGAAGCCATGCTTGACGTGTTGCGTGGCAAGCAAACCGCCGTCACCCAGGAAGTCCGACGCCTGTGCGACGATGTCGAAGCGCTCTACAGCGCGATCAAGTTGTACCTGGCGCAAATGCCCCGGGAAGACCTCAGCGATCAGGACAGCCGGCGCTGGGCGGAAATCATTGAGCTGGCAATCAACCTGAAGCTCTCCAGCGACTTGATCGAACGCATGCTGCGCAAGATTCAGCAGCAGAAAACCTCGCAGCGCCGGTCGTTTTCCGAAGTCGGGCTGGACGAACTGACCGGACTGCACACCCAGTTGATTTCCAGCCTGCGGCTCGGGATGTCGGTGTTTCTCAGTGGCGACCCGGAAAGTGCGCGCCAACTGGTGCGCGAAAAACGTCGTTTCCGCGCACAGGAACGGCGCCTGGCCCACGCTCATGTCAGCCGTTTACACCGTAAAATCGTGCAAAGCATCGAAACCAGCTCGTTGCACCTGGAGCTGATCGCCGACATGAAGCGTCTGAATTCGCTGTTTTGCAGCAGCGCCTACGTGGTGCTGGAAACGTCGGACACCGGCGCATTGGTTGTTGATGATTTGAGCGACATCACCCATTCACCCTGAACGTCCACAGTTGCCTGAAGTCTGTTGAACTTACGCTGGTCGTATGGAAGCTTGTTATGCGTTGTCTGTTGTTCGCCTGCCTGTTGCTTGGTTCACTCCCGTCATTCGCCCTGGATCGCTTTCAGGTCGAGGGTTACACGCTGCGCAACGGCTTGCAGTTGCTGCTCAAACCCGGCACTGATCGCGGGCATGTGGCAATCCGGCTGGTGGTCGGCGTTGGCCTGGACGATTTCGGCTGCGAAGAAAAGGAACTGCCGCATCTGCTGGAACACCTGTTGTTCAGCGGCATCGACGCCAGTGGCGAAGGTGGCCTGGAGGAGCGCATGCAGGCCTTGGGCGGTGAGTGGAATGCATTCACCAGCAATGCCGATACGACTTTTGTCATCGAGGCCCCGGCGAAAAACCAGCGCAAGGTACTCGACCTGTTGCTGGCGCTGCTGACCCAGACCCGCTTCGACGACAGCGCCATCAACGCGGCCAAGCAGGTGGTCGAGCGTGAAGATGGCGGCCACTACTCGCACCTGCAACGCTGGCTCGATCGTCAGGACCTCGGCCACACGGCCAGCAACCAACTGGCCGTCGAGCTGGGCCTCAAATGCCCGGAGCGTGCGCAAGTCGATGGCCTGACCCGTGAACAACTGGAACAGGTGCGCAAGGACTGGTATGCGCCGAACAACATGACCCTGATCGTGGTCGGCGACCTCGACAAGTTGCTGCCAGCCTATCTGGAACGGGCGTATGGCACGCTGGAAGCGATCACCCCCGGCGAGCATCCGCCGCTGCCGCAAATCCAGACCAGCGCCGCCCATGAGCGCACCTTGCCCCACGGTCTGGTCGGCAACGGCGCCAAGTTGCACTGGTTGGTGCCGGAGCCGGTGCTGGAAGATGGGCACGACCAAACCTTCGATTTACTCAAGGACTATCTGGATTGGGCGCTCTATCGCCAGCTGCGCCTGGCTCATGGTTTGTCCTACGGCCCGTGGGCGGAACGCGAAGTGTTCGGCGGCGTGGGTTTCATGAGCCTCAATGCCGACCTTGAACGCGACGACGTGCCCGAGGCCGAACAAGTGCTCGACGAATTGAAGGCCGGACTGCTCAGGGACGGCCTCAATGCCGACACCTTCAACCGCCTGAAGCAGGCTGCGATCGCCCGCCAGGCCTGGGCCGTACAAGGCAACAGTGCGTTGGCCGACTACTATTGGAGCGCCATCGGCGACTATGAGGACGGCCGCTTCACCAATCCGGCCAGGGAGCTGCAGGGGGTGACGCTGGAAGAGGCGAACAAGGCGGTGCGTGAACTGCTGTTGCAGCCGGGGTATTTGCGGATAGAGAAGCCGTTGTTCAGCTATGACCAGTTGATGTGGCTGGTAGTTGGTGGGGTGGGCTTGATCGTGTTGATGCTGGTGGGCTGGCGTTTGCATCGCAGGAAGTAACTATTCTGTTTGGCAAGAAAACTCCTTGTGGGAAACACAATCACCTGTGGGAGCGAGCTTGCTCCGGGCGGCGTTCCGACGATGAGGCCATGTCATTCAACATCAAAGTTGACTGATCCGCCGCCATCGCGAGCAAGCTCGCTCCCACAGGTGGCGTGGTGTCACTGACCGTGAACCCTCGCCACCGCGCCGCACCAGCGGTACTCTGTCGAGGTTTTTTCCTACAATCACTGTGAACCCGTCGAATGCAGAACCTGACCCGTTTCGTACAGCGCATCCTCGAATTGATGAAGCGCTACCCTGGGGTCATTGCGCTCGCAGGTTTCATCTCCGGGGTAGGCAGTTTCATCCTGGTCGATCGCCAGCAAGGCCTGGCGAGCTGGATCACCACCATCATGCTGATCAGCTGGATCTGGCTGATGCTTGAGAACAGCCTGACCAAGCTGTTCGCGCGTATTTTCAAGCGCGAAATCCCGGAACCCTTGCTGCGTTACGCAACGCAGATGATCCATCAGGAAAGCCTGTTCTTTGTCCTGCCGTTCTTCTTCATCACCACGACCTGGAACAGCGGCCAGTTGTTTTTCACCGGGCTGCTGGGCGTCGCGGCACTGATTTCGATCATCGACCCGCTGTACTACAAGTGGCTGGCGCCACGGCGCTGGGCGTTTCTGGCCCTGCACACCCTGACCCTGTTCGCCGCGCTGCTCACCGCGTTGCCGGTGATCATGCACCTGACCACCGCGCAAAGTTTCAAATGGGCACTGGGTATCTCGGTGCTGTTGTCGTTCCCGAGCCTGGCGTCGATCTTCCCGATTCGTACCCTGCGCAGCGCGCTGGCGATTTTGAGTATCACTCTGGGCATTGGCGCCGTCGGGTGGGAGCTGCGCTCGTGGGTGCCACCGGCGACGCTGTGGATGACCGACGTGGCCATCAGTACGCAAATGCAGGACCGCACGCCCGGCGCCAGTCTCGACGAAGTCAGCGCCGAGCAGATCCGCAATGGCGGGCTTTACGCGTACACCGCGATCAATGCCCCGCGTGGCCTGGACGAGCGGATTTATCACGTCTGGCAGTTCAACGGCAAAGAGGTCGACCGTATCCCTCTGGATATTCGTGGCGGGCGCAAGGAAGGTTACCGGGCCTGGACCCACAAGCAGAATTTCCCGGGCAACCCGGCCGGCAAATGGCAGGTCCGGGTGCTGACCGAAGATGGCCAGGTCATCGGCGTGCTGCGTTTCAAGGTCACGGACAGCACAGCGATCAAAGAAAAGTAGTGCGGTTCGTGCTATTACGTAGAGCTGCCTAATCACTGAACAAGCACGGAGCTTATGATCAGCAGCACGATGGCCGGCAATGCCCAGTTGGACACGTCGCTCACCCCGGCACGGTTGCGGGTGACGGGCGACTGGACGCTTGCCCATTACGCTGACCTCAAGCTGTTGAGCGAAAAACTCCACGGCCAGTACGACGCCAACACCCCCATCGACCTCAATGGCCTCGGTGCCCTCGACACCGCTGGCGCCTCGCTGTTGGTCGAGCTGCTCGGTTCCGAGCGCCTCGGTCGCTCCGCCGAACATCCTGATTGCACACTCTCCGCCGCCGATCGGGCGTTGCTGCAAACCGTCTATTGCTCGTTGACCGATTTCTGCGTGCCGATCAAGGAGCCGGAAGTCAGCGTTTCCATTCAGTTGCTGACCCGCATTGGCCGTGCGGTGGACGCCGTCTGGCAGGACACCCTGCAACTACTGGGTTTCGTTGGCCTGATCATCGAAACCATCGTCCGCGGCCTGTTCCGTCCCAAGCGCTGGCGCGTCACGCCGATGATCGCCCACATCGAACAGACCGGTCTCGACGCCGCGCCCATCGTTGCGTTGCTGACTTTTCTGGTGGGCGCCGTCGTGGCGTTCCTCGGGTCGACAGTGCTGGCCACCTTCGGCGCCACCGTCTTCACCGTGGACCTGGTGGGATTTGCCTTCCTGCGCGAATTCGGTGTGTTGCTGACCGCGATCCTGATGGCCGGGCGCACCGCCAGTGCGTTCACGGCGCAAATCGGTTCGATGAAGGCCAACGAGGAAATCGACGCCATCCGCACCCTGGGCCTTGACCCCGTGGAGTTGCTGGTGGTGCCGCGGGTCCTGGCGTTGCTGATCGCCCTGCCGATGCTGACCTTTTTGGCGATGCTGTCGGGGATTATCGGCGGTGCCGTGGTCTGTGCGGTGGCGCTGGATATCTCGCCGGCGATGTTCCTGTCGCTGCTGCAAACGGACATCGGCGTTCAGCACTTTCTGGTGGGGATCGTCAAAGCCCCGATCTTCGCCTTCCTCATCGCCGCCATCGGTTGCCTTGAAGGCTTCAAGGTCAGTGGTAGCGCTGAGTCTGTGGGCGCGCACACCACCTCGAGTGTGGTGCAGTCGATTTTCGTGGTGATCGTGATGGATGCGGTCGCCGCGATGTTTTTCATGGAGATGGGTTGGTGAGTCGTATCCCCAGAGCGCCCTCCGAGGCGGTGATTGAAGTCCGTGGACTGTGCAACCGCTTTGGAAGCCAGAGCGTGCACGAGAACCTCGACCTGGACTTGTACAAGGGCGAGATTCTCGCCGTGGTCGGCGGTTCCGGCAGCGGCAAATCGGTGCTGCTGCGCAGCATTGTCGGGCTGCGCGAGCCCAGCGAAGGGGTGGTGAAAGTCTTCGGTAAGAACTTGCCAACCTTGTCCGAGCACGAGCGCTCGCTGGTGGAACGGCGATTCGGCGTGCTGTTCCAGAAAGGTGCGCTGTTCTCTTCGCTGACCGTGACCGAGAATGTTGCCCTGCCGCTGATCGAGCACGCCGGCTTGAGCCGCAGCGACGCCGAGCACCTCGCGGCAGTGAAAATGGCCCTGGCCGGGTTGCCGCTGTCGGCGGCGGAGAAGTACCCCGCATCGCTGTCCGGCGGCATGATCAAGCGTGCCGCGCTGGCCCGGGCATTGGCGCTGGACCCGGACATCCTGTTTCTCGACGAACCCACCGCCGGTCTCGACCCGATCGGCGCTGCCGCGTTCGACCAATTGATCCTGACCCTGCGCGATGCCCTGGGCCTGAGTGTCTTTCTGGTGACCCACGACCTCGACACGCTCTACACCATCACCGACCGGGTGGCGGTGCTGGCGCAGAAAAAGGTGCTGGTGGCGGATGCCATCGACAAGGTCTCGGAAACCAACGATCCGTGGATTCACGAATACTTCCATGGCCCTCGCGGCCGCGCGGCGTTGACAGCCGCCCAACAGCTCAACGAGGTCTGACATGGAAACCCGAGCCCATCATGTATTGATCGGCCTGTTCACCGTGATTGTGGTGACGGCCGCGCTGTTGTTCGGCCTGTGGCTGGCCAAGTCCAGTGTCGACACCGAGTTCAAGGACTACGAGGTCGTATTCAACGAGGCGGTCAGCGGTTTGTCCAAGGGCAGTTCGGTGCAGTACAGCGGGATCAAGGTCGGCGATGTGATCTCGCTGCGCCTGGACCCGAAAGACCCGCGCCGGGTGTTGGCGCGAATTCGCCTGGCCGGCGATACCCCGGTCAAGGAAGACACCCAGGCCAAACTGGCCCTGACCGGCGTCACTGGGACCTCGATCATCCAGCTCAGCGGCGGCACGCCACAGAGCCCGACGCTCAAGGGCAAGGACGGCCACCTGCCGACCATTGTCGCCTCGCCCTCGCCCATCGCCCGCCTGCTCAATGACAGCGAAGACCTGATGGCCGGGGTGAGCACGCTGATGCATAACGCCAACCTGATGTTCTCCACGGAAAACATCGCGCGCATCAGCAACACCCTGGAGCATCTGGAGCAAACCACCGGAACCATCGCCGAACAGCGCGGCGATATCCGCCAGGCCATGCAGCAATTGGCTTCGGTGGGCAAACAGGCCAACAACATGCTGGAGCAGACCACGACGCTGATGCGCAATGCCAACGGGCTGCTCAACGAGCATGGCAAGGAAGCGCTGGGCAGCGCCGAGCAGGCGATGAAGTCGCTGCAGGAGAGCAGCGCCACCCTCAACACACTGATCAGCGCCAATCAGGATTCGCTCAACAGCGGCATGCAAGGCCTCAATGGCCTGGGCCCGGCCGTGCGCGAGATGCGCGAAACCCTGTCCTCGTTGCGCGTCATTACCAAACGTCTGGAGGCCGACCCCAGCGGTTACCTGCTGGGCAGTGACAAGACCAAGGAATTCACGCCATGAAGCTGATTCGGATTGCCCTCCTCGTTGGCTTCACGCTGATCGGCGCGTGCTCGATCCTGCCCAAGCCAGAGCTTTTCGAGGTTTATCGATTGCCCTCAGCCCAGAGCAGCACGCCGGCCAGCCATGGCACGCCGCAGCACTGGTCGCTGCGCCTGACCAAGTTCCAGTCCAGTGAAGCGTTGAATAGTCCGAACATTGCAGTCATTCCTCAGGGCGACGTGATCAGCCACTACAAGGGCTCGCGCTGGAGCGACCCGGCGCCGGTGCTGGTGCGCAATCGCCTGCTGGAAGGTTTCCAGCATGACGGGCGTGTGCCGTTGTTGAGCACCGATGACAGCATTTTCCAGACCGATCTTGAATTGGGCGGCAGCCTGCAGGCGTTCCAGACGGAATACCAGGGTACGAGTGCCAGCGTGGTCGTGCGTCTGGATGCATTGCTGGTGCGCAGTTACGACCAGCGCATCCTCGCCAGTCGCCGCTTCGAAGTGCACCAGCCGTTGAGCAATGTGCAGGTCCCGGTGGTGGTGACCGGGTTCGGTCAGGCGAATGATCAGTTGACCGCGCAGGTGGTGAACTGGGCGGTGGAACAAGGACAGAAACTGGCGCCGCCCCCTCGGCCTTGAAAGCAAGTCGCGCACTGTCCAGCAACTGGGACCCTGTGGGAGCGGGCTTGCCCGCGATGGCGGCGGAATGTTCAACATAAATGCTGAATGTGCTGGCCTCTTCGCGGGCAAGCCCGCTCCCACAGATAATCGGTGAAGTTGATTCAATCAGCGCTGCAAAAACGCCTGATGCAACTCAGCCAGCGTTTCAAAGTGATACGCCGGTGCTTCGGCGCTCAGTTCTTCGTGGCTGCCGAACCCGTAACCCACCGCTGCCGCGTCCAGGCCGTTGCTGCGCGCGCCGATGAGGTCGTGCTTGCGGTCGCCGATCATCAGGGTATTGGCCGGGTCCAGCTTTTCTTCGGCCATCAGGTGGGCGATCAGCTCGACCTTGTTGGTCCGGGTGCCATCCAGTTCGCTGCCGTAAATCACCTTGAAGTGTTTGGCAAAGTCGAAATGCCGGGCGATTTCACGGGCGAACACCCAGGGTTTCGAGGTCGCGATGTACAGCTGCCGGCCTTGTCCGCTCAGGGTCTCCAGTAGCGGCGTGACGCCGTCGAACACACGGTTCTCGTAGAGTCCGGTGACCTTGAAGCGCTCGCGGTAGAAGTTCACCGCCTCCCACGCCCTGGCTTCATCGAAGTCGTAGAACTGCATGAAGGCCTGCAACAGTGGCGGGCCGATGAAGTGTTCGAGTTTGCCCAGATCCGGCTCATCGATACCCAGTTTGCCCAGGGCGAACTGGATCGAACGGGTGATGCCCTCGCGCGGGTCGGTGAGGGTGCCATCGAGGTCGAACAAAACGGTTTGGTAATGCATGTAGAGTCCTGAATGAGGGGGCCGGGTCAAAGCTGGTCGTAGCCTTCGGCCAGATGCAGGTCCTTGAGCTTCACGTAGTTCGCCGCGCTGTAGGTGAAAAAGGCGCGTTCCTTGTCCGTCAGCGGGCGGATCTGCTTCACCGGGCTGCCCACATACAGGAAGCCGCTTTGCAGATGCTTGCCCGGTGGCACCAGGCTGCCAGCGCCGATGATCACGTCATCGTCGACCGCGGCGCCGTCCATGACGATGCTGCCCATGCCGATCAACACCCGGCTGCCCACCGAACAGCCATGCAGCATGACCTTGTGGGCGATGGTCACGTCATCGCCGATCAGCAACGGAAAGCCTTCAGGGTTGAACGGGCCGGCGTGGGTGATGTGCAACACACAACCATCCTGCACGCTGGTGCGCGCGCCGATGCGGATGCGGTGCATGTCACCACGGATCACCGTCAGCGGCCAGACCGAGCTGTCTTCGCCGATTTCGACGTCGCCGATCACCACCGCCGAGCCATCGACAAAAGCGCCTTTACCCAACAGCGGCGTGTGGTTCTGATACTTGCGAAGGTTCACGATAGGGTTTCTCTCTGTTGCTGATAGCTGCGGTGAACGTCGATTGTAATTAAGATGGCTGCATGTTTCTCCAGCCAAGGTATCAACCGTGAGCGTGAACAACCCTCTTTTGCAGTCCTATGACCTGCCGCCGTTCTCCGCCATCCGCGCCGAACACGTACAACCGGCCATTGAACAGATCCTGGCTGACAACCGCGCCGCCATCGTCGAGATCCTCAAGACCCAGGCCAAGCAGCCAACGTGGGCCGGCCTGGTGCTGGCGATGGACGAACTCAACGACCGCCTGGGTGCCGCCTGGAGCCCGGTCAGCCACCTCAATGCCGTGTGCAACAGCGCCGAACTGCGTGAAGCCTACGAGTCGTGCCTGCCTGCCTTGAGCGCCTATTCCACCGAAATGGGCCAGAACCGCGAGCTGTTCCAGGCCTTCGAAGCCCTGGCCAGCAGTCCCGAAGCCGCCGGTTTCGACGTGGCGCAGAAAACTATCCTGGAACACTCCCTGCGTGACTTCCGTCTGTCGGGTATCGACCTGCCGGAAGCCGAGCAGAAACGTTACGCCGAAGTGCAGAGCAAGCTGTCGGAACTGGGCAGCCGTTTCTCCAACCAGTTGCTCGATGCCACTCAGGCGTGGACCAAGCACGTCACCGATGAAGCCGCCCTCGCCGGCCTGACCGATTCGGCCAAGGCGCAAATGGCTGCCGCGGCGCAGGCCAAGGACCTGGACGGCTGGCTGATCACCCTGGAATTCCCGAGCTATTACGCAGTGATGACCTATGCCCAGGACCGCGCACTGCGCGAAGAAGTCTACGCGGCTTACTGCACCCGTGCGTCGGACCAGGGGCCGAATGCCGGCCAGAACGACAACGGCCCGGTCATGGAAGAAATCCTCGATCTGCGCCAGGAATTGGCAAAGCTGTTGGGGTTCAGCAGTTTCTCCGAGCTGAGCCTGGCGACCAAAATGGCCGAATCCAGCGATCAGGTGCTGAGCTTCCTGCGTGACCTGGCCAAGCGCAGCAAGCCGTTCGCCGCCCAGGATCTGGAACAGCTCAAGGCCTACGCGGCCGAGCAAGGTTGCCCGGACCTGCAAAGCTGGGACAGCGGTTTCTACGGCGAAAAACTCCGTGAACAACGTTACAGCGTGGCTCAGGAAGCCCTGCGTGCCTACTTCCCGATCGACAAGGTGCTCAGCGGCCTGTTCGCCATCGTCCAGCGCCTGTACGGCATCGAGATTGCCGAACTCAAAGGCTTCGACACCTGGCACCCGGATGTGCGCCTGTTCGAGATCAAGGAAAACGGCCAGCACGTCGGCCGCTTCTTCTTCGACCTCTACGCTCGCGCCAACAAGCGCGGTGGTGCCTGGATGGATGGCGCCCGCGACCGTCGCCGCACGGCTGGCGGCGTGCTGCAAAGCCCGGTGGCGAACCTGGTGTGCAACTTCACCCCGGCTGACAGCGGTAAACCTGCGCTGCTGACCCACGATGAAGTCACTACCCTGTTCCATGAATTCGGTCACGGCCTGCATCACCTGCTGACCCGCGTCGAGCATGCTGGCGTGTCCGGCATCAACGGTGTGGCCTGGGATGCCGTCGAACTGCCAAGTCAGTTCATGGAAAACTGGTGCTGGGAGCCGGAAGGCCTGGCGCTGATTTCCGGTCATTACGAAACCGGTGAGCCACTGCCCCAGGACTTGCTCGGGAAAATGCTCGCGGCGAAAAACTTCCAGTCCGGCCTGATGATGGTCCGCCAACTGGAGTTCTCGCTGTTCGACTTCGAACTGCACGCGACCCATGGCGACGGCCGCAGCGTGCTGCAAGTGCTCGAAGGCGTGCGCGACGAGGTCTCGGTGATGCGTCCGCCAGCCTACAACCGCTTCCCCAACAGCTTTGCGCATATCTTCGCCGGCGGTTATGCCGCGGGTTACTACAGCTACAAATGGGCGGAAGTGCTCTCGGCCGATGCGTTCTCGAGGTTCGAAGAAGAAGGCGTGCTCAACGCCGACACCGGCCGTGCCTTCCGCGAAGCGATCCTGGCCCGTGGCGGTTCCCAGGAGCCGATGGTGCTGTTCGTCGACTTCCGTGGCCGTGAGCCATCGATTGACGCACTCTTGCGCCACAGCGGCCTGAGTGAGGACGCGGCAGCATGAGTGAGGGACCTGTGATTACGAAAAAACGCTTTATCGCCGGGGCGGTCTGCCCGGCATGCAGCGAGCCGGACAAGTTGATGATGTGGAACGAAGACCAGGTCCCGCACCGGGAGTGCGTGGCCTGCGGTTATTCCGACACACTCAATGAGCAGGGGCTGTCGGTGCCCAAGGAGTTAGGTACGCGGGTCAACACCACCGCACCCAAAGCCCCGGACACCAAGGTTCAGGCGGTTCAGTTCTTCCCGAATCCGAAGCTGAAGAAAAAGCCCGACGAACAGCACTGAGTGTAAAAAAGCCCCCGTTGCTCCATGCAACGGGGGCTTTTTTTATTCGATATGAGCGGACTTGAACCAGCTCTTCATCGAGCACGCAGCAAACGGGCTGGTGCTGCAATCGCCATTGGCCAGGGCCGTGCGCAGTTTTTCGACGTCGGCCTGCATCATGTAGCGGATGCCGTCCTTGAAGTGGGTACTGTCACCAAAGCCGCCCTGGGTCATTTCGTTCAGGGCCTCTTCCTTGCTCCAGCCCTGGATGACAACCCGATACATGGCGGCCATCAGTCCGGTACGGTCAGAGCCGTGTTTGCAATGCATCAGCACCGGGCCTTTGGCTTCGGCAGACTGGATGGCGCGCAAGGCCTTGAGCACGTCGGCGTCATCCACATGGTTGGTGCGATAAGGCAGCTGCACTTGCGTGATGCCTGGCGTGGACAGCCAACTGGAGTCCGCTTCAGGCAAAAAGTTGATCACTGTGCCGACCTTGAGTTTCTCCAGCAGCGGCACTGCGTCCTTGTCCGGCAAGGCACTGCGGTAGAGGGTTGGCGAGATTTGAAAGAGGTTGTATTGCTTCTCGATCGGTTGAGCCCAGTCTGCCGGACGGTGCATCGCGCTGTCGTCAGCAAATGCCGGTGTCAGGTTAACGAGTGTGACCAGCGACAGGCATATTGCAGATAAAAAACGTGATAGAGGCATGCTTGAGCGACCGTTCTGAAAGGGACGGGAAGATGCTGGCAAGGATCAGGCATGCACGGTCAAAGGCCTGTGAGCGGACCGTCAAAGAATCGTGAAGCTGACGGGATTCGAGCCTCGTTCATTGAAAGAACAATGTTATAGGCGATAAAAAATCAAACCCGATCGATTATTAACTTCGACCGGACCTGATTAATCACAATATATTTGCCTGGACCTTTGGTTCAAGGTTTCGCAATGCCGGCGTACGCTTTGGCCAGAGCCAGCAGTTTTTCCTTATCATCGGAATTGATGGTCCCGTTACCATCAATATCTTTGTCGACACTGCCAATATTAAATGTCTGGCCGCCGTCGTATGAGGACGCAATCAGCGTGGTGGAGTCCAGCAAAGAGGTGGTCGCGACCGAGTTTTCTTCATCCCAGCCTTCTTCCTTGAGTGCGAACTGCATTGATACCAGTACTTCATCGGGGTCGACTACAGTCGGTCCAAGTTTTTGCAAAAATATACCGCGGCGATTAAAAAACGACATAAATAAATCCTTTTATAGAATATCGGTGTTTATGTTTTGCAGCGAAAAAAATGGTACATGCGGCTTTGTCGAAACAGCCAGGCTTTATATGTTTCTCCCGGTTGCTTCACGCAAGCGTGCATGACAAATAATCAGAAAGTGCCGAACGGCGCTGGTCGAGCGGTTTTGATCGATGTACTGTATGCGCATACAGTAATTGGGTGTTTTTCATGCACACGCCATTTCCTCCCCGTGGCCGCGGCACTGCGACCAACCCGCACAACCGTTTCGCCCCCAGTCATTCGGTGGCCGAAGACGACGGCTGGTACCAGGAAGTACCGCTCACCCAAGGCACCGAGGTGCGCATTGAAACGGCGAAAACCATCATCACCCGCAACACGTCGCCGGACTTGCCCTTCGATCGCTCGATCAACCCCTATCGCGGTTGCGAGCACGGTTGCATTTATTGTTATGCGCGCCCCAGTCATGCCTATTGGGACATGTCGCCCGGGCTGGATTTCGAGACAAAACTGATCGCCAAGACCAACGCCGTGGATGTGCTGGAAGAGCAGTTGTCCAAACGTGGCTATCAATGTGCACCGATCAACCTCGGCTCCAACACCGACCCCTATCAGCCGATCGAGCGTGAATACAAGATCACCCGCCGAACCCTCGAAGTACTCCTGCGTTACCGGCACCCGGTGACCATCGTGACCAAGGGCTCGCTGATTCTTCGTGACCTGGACCTGCTGACCGAGCTCGCCAGCCAAAGACTGGTGGCGGTCATGATCAGCCTGACCACACTGGATGACGAACTCAAGCGCATCCTCGAACCCCGCGCCGCAGCGCCCAAGGCGCGGCTGCGGGCGATCAGGGTCATGCGCGAGGCGGGTATCCCGGTCGGCGTTCTGTGTTCACCGATGATCCCGATGATCAACGACAGCGAACTCGAAAGTCTGCTCACTGAGGCCCATGCGGCCGGGGCGCAGAGTGCCGCCTACATGATGCTGCGCTTGCCGCTTGAAGTGGCGCCTCTGTTCGAGGAATGGTTGGCGACCCACTACCCTCAACGGGCGGCGCATGTGCTGAGCCTGATTCGCCAGAGCCGTGGCGGTGAACTCTACGACAGCCGCTTTGGCGCTCGAATGCGCGGCGAAGGTCCCTTCGCCGACCTGCTGGCACAGCGCTTTGCCAAAACCATCAAGCGCCTGGGGCTCAATCACCGGGAAGGCTTTGACCTGGACTGCAATGCCTTTTGTCCGCCCGGTCGCCAAATGTCGTTGATTTGAGGACAATTGACCTATGGTTGAGTACTGAAGATCGCGCTCGCGCCTTAGGCTGGTCACGTTTTTTGTGACCTGGAACACGCATTCTAGAGCGTTTTATTCAGTTTCAATTAAGATTCGGCCGCTACCTTGTTCATCGAGTGACTGATGGGTCGAGATGTTTGACCTGGATGTTTTTTAACCAGCCACTGGCTTCACACCGGACCGCGCGGGATGACTCCCTGAGCCCGCCAATGAGGATGAATTGATGAGTGACAAGGATAAACAGTCGTTGGCTGCGTCGGCTTCAGCCCAACCCGAGGCCGAAACCGCCGATGCAGCGTTGAAGCATATCGTTGACGGCTTTTTACATTTTCATCATGAGGTCTTTCCTCAGCAGGAAGAGCTCTTCAAGAAACTCGCCACGGCCCAGCGGCCACGAGCGATGTTCATCGCCTGCGCCGATTCGCGCATCGTTCCTGAACTGATCACACAAAGCTCCCCGGGCGACCTGTTCGTGACCCGTAACGTCGGCAACGTTGTGCCGCCTTACGGGCAAATGAACGGTGGTGTTTCCACGGCCATCGAGTACGCCGTACTGGCTCTGGGGGTGCATCACATCATCATCTGCGGGCATTCCGACTGCGGCGCCATGCGCGCGGTACTCAACCCGGACAGTCTGGAGAAAATGCCCACGGTCAAAGCCTGGCTGCGTCATGCCGAAGTGGCCAAGACCATGGTGCAGGAGAACTGCAACTGCTCTAACGAAAGCGAAAGCATGCACATCCTCACCGAGGAAAATGTGATCGCCCAATTGCAGCACCTGCGTACTCATCCGTCGGTTGCCTCGCGCATGGCCAACGGTCAGCTGTTTATCCACGGCTGGGTCTACAACATCGAAACCAGCGAAATCAAAGCGTACGACGCCGATCAAGGCTGTTTCCTGCCGCTCAATGGCAGCCTGCCAATTCCCGTGGCGACGCCAAAAGCGCGCTTCTAACTCCTCCTAAATCGTTGTGTGGTTTAGCCGAGGCTGCCGTTCAGGCAGCCTGGCTTTGCCATGCCTGAAGAAAACTTCGGGAGACTCACCATGCGTGCTGCTCGACTCAAAGCTGTTCTGCCACGGGAGCTGTTGGCTTCGGTGGTCGTGTTTCTGGTCGCCCTGCCCCTGTGCATGGGCATCGCCATTGCCTCGGGGTTGCCACCCGCCAAAGGCCTGATCACCGGCATCATCGGCGGTCTGGTGGTCGGCTGGTTGGCCGGCTCGCCGTTGCAAGTCAGTGGCCCGGCGGCGGGGCTGGCCGTTCTGGTCTTCGAATTGGTCCGCCAACACGGTATCGCCATGCTTGGGCCCATCCTGCTACTGGCGGGTTTGCTGCAACTGGTGGCGGGTCGATTGAAGCTGGGATGCTGGTTTCGGGTGACGGCGCCTGCGGTGGTGTACGGCATGCTGGCCGGGATTGGTGTGCTGATCGTCCTGTCTCAAGTGCATGTAATGCTGGATGCCGTGCCCAAACCCTCGGGCCTCGATAACCTGGCAGCCTTCCCGGCGGCGCTGGCTCAGGCATTGCCCACGTTTGGCTGGCAAGCCGGTTTGCTCGGTCTGTCGACGATTGCTGTCATGTGGCTGTGGGAAAAATTCCGTCCGCAATCCCTGCGCTTCATTCCCGGTGCGCTACTGGGTGTCGGTCTGGCCACGCTTGCCAGCCTGGTGCTGGCGTTGCAGGTCAAGCGGGTTGAGGTACCGGCCAACCTGACGGAGGCCATCGATTGGCTGAAGCCGGCGGACCTGCTTAACCTGGCCGATCCGACATTGCTGATCGCGGCGTTTGCCGTAGCCTTTATCGCCAGCGCCGAAACCTTGCTCTCAGCCGCGGCGGTTGATCGCATGCACAGCGGCCAGCGCTCGGACTTTGACCGGGAATTGTCGGCGCAAGGTATCGGCAACATGCTGTGTGGTCTGCTTGGGGCATTGCCGATGACCGGCGTTATCGTGCGCAGTTCGGCGAATGTCCAGGCCGGGGCAACCACGCGTTTTTCGACCATATTCCATGGCCTGTGGCTGCTGGCGTTCGTGCTGTTGCTGTCCAGCGTCCTGCAAAGCATCCCGGTGGCAAGCCTGGCGGGTGTGCTGGTGTACACCGGTTTCAAACTGGTGGATCTCAAGGTCTTTCGGGGTTTGGGCCGGTATGGTCGGGCGCCGATGTTCACTTACGCGGCAACCGCGTTGGCCATCGTTTTTACCGACCTGCTGACGGGCGTGTTGATTGGCTTTGGCCTGACCCTGGTGAAACTGGCGCTGAAAGCTTCACGCTTGAAGATCAGCCTGATCGACCTGCCTCGGGAAGGTGAAATGGAGTTGCGCCTGGTGGGCGCGGCGACCTTCCTCAAAGTACCGGCGCTGACCCAGGTGCTGGGCAGCATTCCGGTGGGTACGACGGTGCATGTGCCGCTCAACAACCTGAGCTACATCGATCACTCGTGCCTGGAGTTGCTGGAGGAATGGGGACGAGCCAATGCGGGCAAGGGTTCGAAACTGTTGATCGAATCGCGGGGATTGAAGCGTCGGCTTGAGGGGCGGGTGCGGACGAATACCGGCGTCGGTGCGGTTGGCTGAGATACCTGAGTGGGAGCGGGCTTGCTCGCGAATACGGTCAATCATTCAACGTTTATGTCGACTGACACGCCGCATTCGCGAGCAAGCCCGCTCCCACAGGTTTCAGGGATCAAGCCGCCGGCTGATCCAGCTCCAGGCCTACGCCCAGGCGGCGGGACATGCACGGCCAGCGTTTCCATGCGGCGCCGGTGTCCGGGCTGCTGAGTTTCTCGCGGTAGGCTTCCACCGACTCCAGCGCAAAGCTTTCGTCGTTGAGCATTTCGTCCACCGCGTGATGCACCACCTCGTCCAGTTGGTTGGCGAACTCCTCACCGATCAATTGGTGGGCGATCAGGTTGGCGACAGTCATGTCCAATGGGATCAGTGGCTGGCCGAAATGCTTGATGTACAGGTCGTTGACCTCTTCGACGAACCTGTGCGCCAGGTAAGCTTCATCCAGCAGGCTGTCGAGCCCGACGTGACCGTTCAGGACGGTCGGCGGCTGGAGGAAGTACTGTTCGGCGATTTTCAGCACCGGTTTGATCTGTGACTCGATGCCCGCTTCCCTGGCAACTTCATTGGCTGCATCCAGCAGATCAGGTACTTCTTCGATATAGGCGGCAACAAAACGCGTCAGCACGCCATTGGCATCCGCTTCCGGCAACTGGATCGACGGGTGCAGGTGAGGCAGTTTGCTTTCCAGCTGACGCGTCAGCAGGCCGGTCTCGGCTTCATGTTGTTGGGCTTTTTGGATCTGCTCGCGCAATGCGGCGGTGTTCATGAAAACTCCAGGAAACAAGGCAATGAAATAGGGAAGACATAACTTAGCTGGCTTACGAAAAATGCTAAGACGCATTTGTCATAATTATTTCATCCTTGAGACGGCTCCGTTATATCGGTTTGCCACCACTCGTCTGCATCCTTCTCCATTCGTGCCCTGCAACGCAAGTTAATGCTGTTTCAGATGATTTACGCCTTCGCATTGCGAGGTCAGAGGTGCTGTCTATACTCGGGGTGGAATGGAGTTAGCTGATGACGCCCGACTGCATATGCAGCAAGGCCCGGTGCTCAAGTTCGTAGTCTGATGCAGCCGCTCCCTTGCCGCAGGTGAAAGCCGGCGGGATAACAAGAACGATAAGGGGAACCCGCAATGATGCGACATCCACATGTCTGGATGGGCCTCCTGTTGTGGTCGATTTTCAGTCAGGCGCAAGCGGCCTGGACTGTGAATATGGCGCCTGGAGCGACTGAAATCAGTCACGCAGTATTCGACCTGCACATGACCATTTTCTGGATCTGTGTGGTGATCGGCATCATCGTTTTTGGTGCCATGTTCTGGTCGATGATTCTCCACCGCCGCTCGACCGGGCAGGTGGCCGCCAAATTTCATGAAAGCACCACCGTCGAAATCCTCTGGACCATCGTGCCCTTCCTGATCCTGGTGGCCATGGCGGTTCCCGCTACGGCGACCCTGATCAAGATGTACGACGCCAGCGAGCCGGAGATCGATATCCAGGTCACTGGCTACCAGTGGAAGTGGCACTACAAATACCTGGGCCAGGACGTCGAGTTCTTCAGCAACCTGACCACCCCCCAGGATCAAATCCACAACAAGGAAGCCAAGAGCGAGCACTACCTGCTTGAGGTCGACAAGCCATTGGTGCTGCCGGTCGGCACCAAAGTGCGCTTCCTGGTGACCTCCGCCGACGTCATCCACTCCTGGTGGGTGCCGGCTTTCGCGGTCAAGCGCGATGCGATACCCGGGTTCGTCAATGAAGCCTGGACCCGCATCGACAAGCCCGGCATCTACCGTGGCCAGTGCGCCGAGTTGTGCGGCAAGGATCACGGCTTCATGCCGACCGTAGTCGAGGTCAAGGAAAAGGCCGATTACGAAAAATGGCTGGCCGATCGCAAGGTCGAGGCCGCGCAGCTCAAAGAGCTGACCAGCAAGGAATGGACCCTCGACGAGCTCAAGGAGCGCGGCGACAAGGTCTATCACACGACCTGCGTGGCCTGTCACCAGGCCGAAGGCCAGGGCCTGCCGCCGATGTTCCCGGCACTCAAGGGCTCGAAAATCGCCACCGGACCGAAAGCAGATCACCTGAGCATTGTCTTCCACGGCAAGCCTGGCACTTCCATGGCCGCGTTCGGCAAACAGCTCTCGGAAGTCGATATCGCAGCGGTCGTGACCTATGAACGTAACGCCTGGGGCAACAACAAGGGCGACATGGTCACGCCAAAAGAAGTGCTGGAGCTGAAACAGGCGGAAAGCAAATGACCCGGTCTATTGCGCACGTAAGGAACCGGTCGGGGCTACGCACCCCGGCCTGCCCAGCCCATCTGTTTGCAGGAGACAGGACATGACTGCTGTAATCGATGAACATGTTCATACCGCCACCGACCACGCCCACGGCCCCGCCAAAGGCCTGATGCGCTGGGTGCTGACCACCAACCACAAGGACATCGGCACCCTGTACCTGTGGTTTGCGTTCTCCATGTTCCTGCTTGGCGGTTCGTTCGCGATGGTGATTCGCGCCGAGCTGTTCCAGCCGGGGCTGCAGATCGTCCAGCCGGAATTCTTCAACCAGATGACCACCATGCACGGTCTGGTGATGGTCTTCGGTGCGGTGATGCCGGCCTTCGTCGGCCTCGCCAACTGGATGATCCCGCTGATGATCGGCGCGCCGGACATGGCCCTGCCGCGGATGAACAACTTCAGCTTCTGGCTGTTGCCGGCGGCGTTCCTGATGCTGGTGTCGACCCTGTTCACACCCGGTGGCGGGCCGAACTTCGGCTGGACGTTCTACGCGCCGCTGTCGACGACCTATGCGCCGGAAAGCGTGACCTTCTTCATCTTCGCCATTCACTTGATGGGGATCAGTTCGATCATGGGCGCGATCAACGTGATCGCCACCATCCTCAACCTGCGCGCCCCCGGCATGACGCTGATGAAAATGCCGCTGTTCGTCTGGACCTGGCTGATCACGGCGTTCCTGCTGATCGCGGTGATGCCGGTGCTGGCGGGCTGCGTGACCATGATGCTGATGGACATCCACTTCGGCACCAGCTTCTTCAGCGCCGCCGGTGGCGGTGACCCGGTGCTGTTCCAGCACGTGTTCTGGTTCTTCGGCCACCCTGAGGTGTACATCATGATCCTGCCGGCCTTCGGTGCCGTCAGCTCGATCATTCCGGCGTTCTCGCGCAAGCCGCTGTTCGGCTATACCTCGATGGTCTATGCCACGGCGAGTATCGCGTTCCTGTCGTTCATTGTCTGGGCGCACCACATGTTCGTGGTCGGCATTCCGCTGGTGGGCGAGCTGTTCTTCATGTACGCCACCCTGCTGATTGCGGTGCCAACGGGTGTGAAGGTATTCAACTGGGCCAGCACCATGTGGCAGGGCTCGCTGACCTTCGAGACACCGATGCTGTTTGCCGTGGCGTTCGTGATCCTGTTCTCCATCGGCGGTTTTTCGGGATTGATGCTGGCTATCGCCCCGGCGGACTTCCAGTATCAGGACACCTACTTCGTGGTCGCGCACTTCCATTACGTGCTGGTACCGGGGGCGATCTTCGGGATCTTCGCCTCGGCCTACTACTGGCTGCCGAAATGGACCGGCCACATGTACGACGAAACCCTCGGCAAGCTGCATTTCTGGCTGTCGTTCATCGGCATGAACCTGGCTTTCTTCCCTATGCACTTTGTGGGGCTGGCGGGCATGCCGCGACGGATTCCGGACTACAACCTGCAGTTCGCCGACTTCAATATGGTGTCGTCGATCGGCGCATTCATGTTCGGGGCCACGCAGCTCTTCTTCCTGTTCATCGTGATCAAGACCATTCGCGGCGGCCCGCCAGCACCGGCCAAACCGTGGGATGGGGCGGAAGGCCTGGAGTGGAGCATCCCGTCGCCGGCGCCGTATCACACCTTCACCACGCCGCCGGAAGTGAAATGAACACCTGGCCCTTTGTAGGAGCGAGCTTGCTCGCGATGGTCGTCAACGATAACGCTGGAAGCCTGATACCCCGCGGCGTTCTCCGGTTTTTCGCGAGCGGGCTCGCTCCTACAGGGGTTGGTGTAGAGGTTTGCAATCATGGCTGACTCGATTTCGCTGAAGAAACTGGTCACCCGTCTATTGCTGGTAGTGGGGGCAATGTTTGTGTTCGGGTTTGCGCTGGTGCCGATCTACGACGTGATGTGCAAGGCCTTCGGCATCAATGGCAAGACCGCCGGGCAGTACGAGGGGGAGCAGACGGTCGACACCTCGCGGCAGGTGCGTGTGCAGTTCCTGTCGACCAATACCGCCGATATGCCATGGGATTTTTACCCCAAGCATGACGAGCTGACCGCTAACCCGGGGGCGGTGAACGAGATGATCTTCATCGCCCACAACCCTACCGATAAGCCGATGAGTGCCCAGGCCGTGCCGAGCATCGCGCCAAGCTCCGCGGCGGCGTACTTCCACAAGACCGAATGTTTCTGCTTTACCCAGCAAGTGCTGCAGCCCGGTCAACGGATCGAGATGCCGGTACGTTTCATCGTTGACCGTGACATGCCCAAGGATGTGAAGCACCTGACGCTGTCTTACACGCTGTTCGATATCACCGCCCGACATCCACCGGTAGCTGTAAACACTGGCGGCTGAGCGTGCCCGATAAGGAGAACAATAAATGGCAACTCATGAACATTATTACGTACCGGCCCAGAGCAAATGGCCAATCATCGCCACGGTTGGCATGTTCGTCACGGTGTTTGGCCTGGCCACCTGGTTCAACGATCTGAAAGCGGCGCGCCCGGAATCCCACGGGCCACTGATCTTTTTCGTCGGCGGGTTACTCCTGGCCTACATGCTGTTCGGTTGGTTCGGCACGGTGATCAAGGAAAGTCGCGGCGGCTTGTACAGCGCGCAAATGGATCGCTCGTTTCGCTGGGGCATGAGCTGGTTCATTTTCTCGGAAGTGATGTTCTTCATCGCCTTTTTCGGCGCACTGTTTTATGTGCGTCACATCTCCGGGCCGGCGCTTGGCGGTGAAGGTGCCAAAGGCATCGCGCACATGCTGTGGCCGAGCTTCCAGTTCACCTGGCCGCTGCTGGACAACCCCGACTCGAAACTGTTTCCGCCGCCCAAGGAGGTCATCAGCCCCTGGGGTCTGCCGCTGCTCAACACCGTGTTGCTGGTGAGCTCCAGCGTGACGGTGACCATCGCCCACCACGCCTTGAAAAAGGGCCATCGCGGCGCACTGAAACTCTGGCTGGCGCTCACCGTAGTGTTGGGCTGTGCATTCCTCATCTTCCAGGCCGAAGAGTACATGCACGCCTACCGCGAACTGGGTCTGACCCTGGGTTCGGGCATCTACGGCGCGACCTTCTTCATGCTCACCGGGTTCCACGGCGCCCACGTGACCATCGGCACCATCATCCTGTTTGTGATGCTGATGCGGGTCATGCGCGGGCACTTCGACAGCGAGCACCAGTTCGGCTTCGAAGCGGCGAGCTGGTACTGGCACTTCGTGGATGTGGTGTGGATCGGGTTGTTCGTTTTCGTCTACGTACTGTAGGAGCCAGCAAGCTGGCTCCTACACGGCTACCAGGGGGCATGAGAAACCAGCTGGCCGCTGAAAAAACCCCAGGTGATCAGACCGAGGGTAATGGCGGCCAGCGTGACACGCACACTCAAGGCAATGACGAGGCGGTTTGAGCTGCTGTCGTCCTTGACCAGAAAAAACAGGCCGCTGAACAGGCTGACAACCGTGGCAATCAGCATCAGGACGATGGCTGTTTTGAGCATGGTGGGACTCCGGGGGACAGGCGATGCACTTGAGTATAGCTATCGCGATGACCGACTTTCTGGCGATGCCATGAAGCGCTTTCGGCCGGGTATCGTGCCAACGCTGGTGGTCGCGTTGTTGCTGCCGCTACTGGTGTCCCTGGGGTTCTGGCAATTGAGCCGGGGCGCGGAAAAAAGCGCGCTGCTGCAAACCTACGCCGAGCGCCGGGCCGCCGAGCCGATGGCCAGCACCGAACTGCAATACACCGCTGACCCGGCTTTCCGCCGGGTTCGCCTGCACGGTCGCTTCGATGCCGAACACAGCCTGCTGCTCGACAACAGTCAACGTAATGGCAGGGTCGGTGTCGAGCTGTTGCAACCCTTCCATGATCAGGCCAGCGGGCTCTGGCTGCTGGTCAATCGCGGCTGGCTGCCCTGGCCGGAACGCCGCACACCCGTGCAATTCAAGACACCTGCCGAGGCCGTCAGCTTCGACGCGTGGGTCTACGTCTCCCCCGGTGCGCCGTTTCAATTGCATGCAGACCCGGCGACATCGATGTGGCCGAAGCTGATTACCGCCGTTGAACCGGCCAGTCTCTGGAAGACGCTGAACCGCGAAGGCTTTGCCTTTGAGCTGCGCGCCGAAACCGGCCCGGCCACCTATCAGGCCGACTGGCCAGTAGTCGCCATGGGCCCGGAAAAACACATCGCTTATGCCGTGCAGTGGTTCGCCATGGCGATCGCCCTGTTCGGTCTTTATCTCTATCTCGGCTGGCACAACGCAAAGGAGAAACACCATGGGAGCGGCCATGAATCCACCCAGCATGTCTGAAGCGAAACCTTCGGTGAACCGGCGCAAGGGCCGTATGCAACTGCTGCTGATTTTGCTCGGGGTGATCGGTCCGATGATCCTTGCCACCGGCATGTACAAGCTAAATTTCTGGGTGCCCGAGGGCCGCAGTTATCACGGCGAACTGATCGGCAACGGCCAGACCCGCGCGGACATTGGCGTGCAGGCCCAGGAAGAGCGTTGGCAGATCCTGGTGACCGCCCCCAAGGATTGCGCGGTGGACTGCCAGCAACTGGTGTACCTGGCGCGGCAGATCCAGATCGGCCTCGGCCGGGATGCGTCCCGTGCCAGCCATGCATTGGCTGCCGCGCAGGCGCTGAATAGCGATTACGAGACTAAACTTCAACGCGAGTACCCGCAGTTGCAACGCTATCCACTGGACTTGCCTGCCTACACAAAAGGCGCTCAGAGCAATGACGCGCCGCACCTGTGGATCATCGACCCCCACGGCAATCTGGTGCTGCGCTACGACCCGTCGGTGAAGGGCAAGGATCTGCTGAACGATCTGCGCCACCTACTGAAACTGTCGAACATCGGATAAGGGCATCGTCATGGCCAAGCCTGGATTTCGCCTCGCGTTGTTTGCCACCTTGCTGGCACTGATTGTGGTGTTGCTCGGCGCCTACACCCGCCTGACCCACGCCGGCCTCGGCTGCCCGGACTGGCCTGGCTGCTACGGTTTCATCAGCGTGCCGAAAAGCGAAGCCCAGCTGGCTCATGCCGAATTGCATTTCCCGGACGCTCCGGTCGAGGCCCACAAGGGCTGGAACGAGATGATCCACCGCTACTTCGCTGGCACGCTGGGCGTGTTGATCGCGGTGTTGGCCGGTCGTGCGTGGTTGCATCGCCGTCATCCGGGGCAACCGGTGAAGTTGCCATTGTTTCTGTTGGCGGTGGTCGTTGGCCAGGCCGCGTTCGGCATGTGGACGGTAACGCTCAAGCTTTGGCCGCAGGTGGTCACCGGGCATTTGCTTGGCGGCTTCGCGACCTTGAGCCTGTTGTTTCTGCTGACCTTGCGCCTGTCCGGCGTACTGCCGGCGCTGACCGTGCCACGACGTTTGCAGCACTGGGCGACGGCGGGGCTGTTGTTGGTGATCGGGCAAATCGCCCTCGGTGGCTGGGTCAGTTCCAACTACGCCGCCGTGGCCTGCATCGACTTTCCAACCTGTCACGGCCAATGGCTGCCGCCTGCCGATTTTGCCAATGGCTTTCATCTGACCCAACACATCGGCCCGAATTACCTCGGCGGGCAACTGGACAGCGACGCCCGTACGGCCATCCACCTGACCCATCGCATCGGTGCCTTGCTGGTCACCCTGGTATTGCTCGGCCTGGCCTGGCAATTGAAGGCGGTCGGCATGACGCGCCTGGCAGGCCTGGTGCTGATTGCCCTTGGCGCACAAATCACCCTGGGTATCAGCAACGTGCTGTTCCATCTGCCGCTACCGGTGGCCGTCGCGCATAACGCGGGCGGCGCCGCGCTGTTGCTGACCATGGTGCTGGTCAACTACCACGCCCGAACCAGTCTGGTCCGGGTCAAGCAGCCAACGCGCTGGCGCTTCAGCCTGCGTAAACACTCAGCCGGGCCCATAACAATAAAAGGAGAGATGCCATGGCGATTCTGATCGGCGAACGTCCCAGTCAGGCGATCTGGCGTGATTACCTGGAGCTGACCAAACCCAAGGTCGTGGTGCTGATGCTCATCACTTCGCTGGTGGGGATGTTCCTCGCGACCCGTGCCGGGGTGCCGTGGACGGTGCTGGTGTTCGGCAACCTGGGCATCGCCCTGTGTGCCGGTGGCGCCGCGGCGGTCAATCATGTGGTGGACCGGCGCATCGACGCGGTGATGGCGCGCACCCACAAACGGCCGCTCGCCGAAGGCCGGATTTCTCCGACCGCCGCGCTGACGTTCGCGCTGGTATTGGCGGCCCTCGGGCAAGCCATGCTGCTGGCGTTTACCAACCCGCTGACCGCGTGGCTGACCCTCGCCTCGCTGCTTGGCTATGCGGTGATCTACACCGGATTCCTCAAGCGTGCGACCCCGCAGAACATCGTCATCGGCGGTCTGGCCGGTGCCGCTCCGCCCTTGCTCGGCTGGACCGCCGCCACCGGTCACGTCAGCGCCGAACCGCTGCTGCTGGTGCTGATCATCTTCGCCTGGACCCCGCCGCACTTCTGGGCGCTGGCGATCCATCGCAAGGAGGAATACGCCAAGGCCGACATCCCGATGCTGCCGGTCACCCATGGCGAGCACTACACCAAGATTCATATCCTGCTGTATACCTTTGCGCTACTCGCGGTCAGCCTGATGCCCTACGTGATCCACATGAGCGGTACGCTCTACCTGGTCTGTGCGCTCGGGCTGGGGGCGCGGTTTCTGCAATGGGCCGTGGTGTTGTACCGTGGCACTCGGCCGCATGCGGCGATCAACACGTTCAAGTACTCTATTTATTACTTGTTCCTGCTGTTTATCGCCCTGCTCGTAGACCACTACTTACTGTTGAACCTATGACTCGAACCCAGAAAACCGTCTTTATCCTCGTCGCCCTGGTCGCACTGATCCTGGGCCTGACCGTCAACAAGGTGCTGTCCGGAAAAAACCAGGGCGATCCGACGGCGCTGATCGACGCCGGTATCATTTTGTTGCCGCAGAGCCGCAATCTGCCGGACGTGACGATGACCAATCAGGACGGCCAGCCGGTCACGATCAACGAATTGAAGGGTAAGTGGAGCCTGCTGTTCTTCGGCTACACCTTCTGCCCGGACGTCTGCCCGACCACCCTCGCCCAGCTGCGACAGATCAAGAGCGAGTTGCCGCCCGAGGCGGTCGATAAGCTGCAGATCGTGCTGGTCAGTATCGATCCCAATCGCGACACCCCCCAGCAGCTCAAGCAGTACCTGAGCTACTTTGACCCGCAGTTTGTCGGCCTCACGCCAAAGTCGATCGATGAGCTGCAAAAGGTCGCCAACGCGGTGAGCATCCCGTTCATTCCGGCGGACACCAACAAGCCAAACTACACCGTCGACCACAGTGGCAACCTCGCGGTGATCGGGCCGGACGGCACGCAGCGCGGCTTCATCCGGGCGCCGTTGAACAACGCGAAGCTGGTGGCGCAGTTGCCGGTGATGCTCAAGCGCAACTAAAGACACCGCTAAACCTGTGGGAGCGAGCTTGCTCGCGATGAGGCCGTAATATTCAACATCTACATTGACTGATACACCGCCATCGCGAGCAAGCTCGCTCCCACAGGGGGGCGGTGTTTCTGGCACAAAAAAAGGGCGCATTCGATGCGCCCTTTTTTGTTGCTTTCAGTCGGTCAGAACGCCGGCACTACCGCGCCTTTGTACTTCTCGAGGATGAAGGCCTTCACTTCCGGGCTGTGCAAAGCTGCAACCAGCTTCTTCATCGCGTCGCTGTCCTTGTCATCCGGGCGAGCCACCAGGATGTTCACGTACGGCGAGTCGTTGCCTTCGATGACCAGCGCGTCCTTGGCCGGATCGAGCTTGGCTTCCAGCGCGTAGTTGGTGTTGATCAGCGCCAGGTCGACCTGGGTCAGTACGCGCGGGATGGTCGCGGCTTCCAGTTCGCGGATTTTCAGGTCCTTGGTGTTCTCGGTGATGTCCTTCACGGTCGACAGGATGTTGTTCGAATCCTTCAACTTGATCAGCCCGGCCTTGGCCATCAGCAACAGTGCACGGCCGCCGTTGGTGGCGTCGTTCGGGATCACCACGTTGGCGCCGCCAGGCAGTTCAGCGAGGGTCTTGTACTTGCTGGAGTAAGCGCCCAGGGGTTCCAGGTGCACGCCGGCGACGGAGACCAGGTTTGTGCCCTTGGCCTTGTTGAACTCATCCAGGTACGGCTGGTGCTGGAAGAAGTTGGCGTCCAGGCGCTTTTCCGCGACCTGCACGTTCGGCTGGATGTAGTCGGTGAAGACCTTGACCTTCAGGTCCACGCCTTCTTTGGCCAGGGTCGGCTTCACGAATTCGAGGATCTCGGCGTGTGGCACCGGGGTGGCCGCGACGGTCAGGGTGTCAGCCGCGTGGGCCGAGAATGCGGCAACGGCAGCGAAGGCGACGAGTAGTTTTTTCATTCAGCTAACTCCTTGTGAGGCGCCCGTTTGGCGCCTGCCAGCGAATGGCCGGCTCATGTCTTACTTACGGGAAAAGTGGACGACCAACTTGTCGCCAACGGTTTGTAGTACCTGGACCAGGACCAGCAGCAACACCACCGTCACGACCATCACATCGGTCTGGAAGCGCTGGTATCCGAAGCGGATCGCCAGGTCACCCAGGCCACCGGCGCCGACAACACCCGCCATCGCCGTGTAGGACACCAGTGTAATTGCAGTCACCGTAATCGCCGCGAAGATGCCCGGACGAGCCTCAGGCAGCAACGCATTGGTGATGATCTGTCGCGTGGTCGCACCCATGGCCTGGGTGGCTTCGATGATGCCGCGGTCCACTTCACGCAGGGCGGTTTCCACCAGGCGCGCGAAAAACGGCGTGGCACCCACCACCAGCGGCGGGATCGCACCGGCAACACCGAGGGACGTGCCGGTGATCAACACGGTGAACGGAATCATCACGATCAACAGGATGATAAACGGCAGCGAACGCAGAATGTTCACCACCAGCGACAACATCGCGTAGACACCTTTGGCTTCCAGCAACTGGCGCGGGCTGCACAGGAACAGCAGCACACCCAGCGGCAAGCCGAGCAGCACGGTGAACAACAGCGAACCGCCGAGCATCAGCAGGGTGTCGCCAGTGGCCAGCCAGATTTCGAACCAGTCGATATTGGCGAAGAAACTTGTCAGGGCTTCCATTAGCGCAGCACCTCCATGTGGACGTCGGCTGCGATGAAGCGGGCGAATGCCGCTTCCATGTCACCGCCGGTCACGGCCAGGGTCAGTTGCCCGTAAGGGATGTCTTTGATGCGGTCGATACGACCGGCCAGGATGCTGTAGTCCACTCCGGTTTCCCGGGCGACGGTGCCCAGCAACGGCGCGTAGGTCGCTTCGCCCTGGAAGGTCAGACGCACGATGCGACCCGGTACGTGAGCGAAGTCGTCACGCTGTTCGCTTTCGTCTATCTGCTCGTCTTCCTGCACAAAGCGTTTGGTGGTCGGGTGCTTCGGATGCAGGAACACCTCGGCCACCGAGCCTTGCTCGACGATCACGCCGGCGTCCATCACGGCCACCTGGTCGCAGACGCGGCGGATCACGTCCATTTCGTGGGTGATCAAGACGATGGTCAGTTTCAGCTCGCGATTGATCTCGGCCAGCAATTGCAGGACCGATGCGGTGGTTTGCGGGTCGAGGGCGCTGGTGGCTTCATCGCACAGCAGGATTTTTGGCTTGGTCGCCAGGGCGCGGGCAATGCCGACACGCTGCTTTTGCCCGCCGGACAATTGCGCCGGGTACTTTTTCGCGTGGTCGGACAAACCGACCCGCGCCAGCAACTCGGCCACGCGCGAATCGATCTCGCTGCGCGACAGTTCGCCGGCCAGGGTCAGTGGCAGTGCGACGTTGTCGGCGACGGTTTTGGAGGCCAGCAGGTTGAAGTGCTGGAAAATCATCCCGACCTGCTGACGGAAGCGGCGCAGGCCGTTGGCGTCGAGTGCGGTGACTTCTTCACCGTCGACGGTGATCTTGCCGCCACTGGCGTTTTCCAGGCGATTGATCAGACGCAGCAGGGTACTTTTTCCTGCGCCGGAATGACCGATCAAGCCGAAAACCTGCCCGTTCTCAATCGTCAGACTGGTCGGATGCAGCGCGGGGATTTCCTTACCGGCGACGCGGTAGGTTTTATGGACGTTTTGAAACTCGATCACGTAGCGAACCTTGTGGGGCGCGTTGGAAAAGGGTCAGCGGTTAGCCGGGCGCGCATTTTAGCCTGTCCGTATAGAGGTTCTTAGCATTTATTTCGCATTTGTCCTGTCATTTGGCAATAACGCGATCAAAGGTCAGAAAAAAGGAACGGCTGAATAAGCTCGCCAGTCACTACTTAGGCCACTGGAATATGCCTGAGGAGTTCACGCCTGATGAGTACCAAGAAGCCTGCCGCCACCAAGAGCGTCCTGGCCGGGACCGATGCCCCGGACCGCCGCAACACCAACACCAAGCTCGACAGCCTGGAAACATTTCGCTCCGATGCCACTGAGCAGGCCTTGCGCACCAACCAGGGCGTGAAGGTGGCGGACAACCAGAACACCCTGAAGGCCGGGGCCCGCGGGCCGTCGCTGTTGGAAGACTTCATCATGCGTGAAAAGATCACGCATTTTGATCACGAGCGCATTCCCGAACGCATCGTTCACGCTCGCGGCACCGGCGCCCATGGTCATTTCCAGAGCTATGAAAACCACTCGGTGCTGACCAAGGCCGGTTTCCTGCAGGACCCCGCGAAGAAAACCCCGGTGTTCGTGCGCTTTTCCACGGTACAGGGGCCGCGAGGGTCAGGCGATACCGTGCGTGATGTGCGGGGTTTCGCCGTGAAGTTCTTCACCGACGAAGGCAACTTCGACCTGGTGGGCAATAACATGCCGGTGTTCTTCATACAGGATGCGATCAAGTTTCCCGACTTCGTGCACGCGGTCAAACCCGAGCCGCATAACGAGATCCCTACCGGCGGCTCGGCCCACGACACGTTCTGGGACTTTGTTTCGCTGGTGCCGGAGTCGGCGCACATGGTGATGTGGGCAATGTCCGACCGGGCGATCCCGAAAAGCCTGCGCAGCATGCAGGGCTTCGGCGTACACACCTTTCGCCTGATCAATGCCGAGGGCAAGTCGCGCTTCGTCAAATTCCACTGGCGCCCTACGGCCGGCACTTGCTCCCTGGTGTGGGATGAAGCGCAAAAGCTTGCGGGAAAGGACGCCGACTACCATCGGCGTGATCTGTGGGAGTCGATTGAGATCGGCGACTATCCGGAATGGGAGTTGGGGGTGCAGGTCATCGAAGAGGAAAATGAACACGCCTTTGATTTCGACATTCTCGACCCGACCAAGCTGATCCCCGAAGAACTCGTACCCATCACGCCGTTGGGAAAGATGGTGCTGAACCGCAACCCGGACAACTTCTTCGCCGAAACCGAGCAGGTTGCCTTCTGCCCCGGACATATCGTTCCGGGGATCGATTTCTCCAACGACCCTCTGCTGCAAGGCCGATTGTTTTCCTACACCGACACGCAAATCAGCCGACTCGGCGGGCCGAACTTTCACGAGATCCCGATCAACCGCCCGGTGTCGCCGTTCCACAACGGCCAGCGGGATGCCCAGCACCGCACCACCATCGACAAGGGGCGTGCGTCTTATGAGCCGAACTCCATCGATGGCGGCTGGCCAAAGGAAACGCCTGTTTCGGCGCAGGATGGAGGCTTCGAGAGCTATCCGGAGCGCATCGACGCCAACAAGATTCGCCAGCGCAGCGAATCGTTCGCTGACCACTTCTCCCAGGCTCGCTTGTTTTTCCACAGCATGAGTGAGCATGAACGGGAGCACATCATCTCGGCCTACAGTTTTGAGTTGGGCAAGGTTGAGCGTGAGGTGATCCGCGCCCGGGAAGTGAACGAAATTCTCGCCAATATCGATCTGGAGTTGGCCAAACGCGTGGCGCAGAACCTTGGGTTGCCTGCGCCGGCTCGAGGAACCGTCGAGGTGCGTAAAACCGCACCGGATCACTCGCCGGCATTGAGCCAGGCCAATCTGTTGCCGGAGAACATCAAGACGCGAAAAGTCGCGATTCTGGCGGCCAATGGCGTTGATAGCGCCGCGATTGATGCGATGAAGAAAGCGCTTGCAGCGGAGGGGGCTCACGCGAAATTACTGGGGCCGACCTCTGCACCCGTGAAAACCGCCGATGGCAAAACCCTGGCGGTCGATGCTTCGATGGAGGGCTCGCCGTCGGTGGCATTCGACGCGGTGTTCGTGCCGGGCGGAGCCGCGTCGATCAAGGCGCTGAGTACGGACGGCGTGGCGTTGCATTACCTGCTGGAGGCATACAAGCATCTCAAGGCCATCGCCTTGCAGGGTGAAGCGAAGCAGTTGCTGGATGTGTTGAAGCTGGAGGCTGATGCGGGATTGATCGTGGGGGCGGATGCGAAGTTGATCAAAGCGTTTTTCGCCGCGATCGGGCAGCATCGGGTTTGGGGCAGGGAGGCGAAGGCCAAGGCTATTCCGGCCTGAACATGTTTATTGCCAGAAAGGCCGCCTTCGCGAGCAAGCCCGCTCCCACATTGGATCTGTGCCCGCCGCAGAACTCGTGTGGGAGCGGGCTTGCTCGCGAAGCTTTTTAAGGTTTGCGCGGACTCAGAACTATCTGCGCCGGAACACTGCGCAGAATCTGCCGCTCCAGCTTCAGGTCAAACTCTGGATCGAGCTTGTTCACCCGTTTTGTCAGCAATGTCGCCAGCCACGGGTAATCATCGGTGCGTGGAGCCTGAATGCTCACGTCGCACTGAAAATTCACCACATCGGCGGCGATGGCATCCAGTTGGCGACGCAGTTTGCCCATATCGTTGATATTCAGCGAGACCGTGGTGCTTTCAGCCGTCAGATCGATGACCTTGGCTTTTGGCTTGGCTTCGGCAGCCTTCAGGGCCGCTTCGGCTTTTTCCAGCTCGGCCTTGCGCGCCTGGGCAATCGAGCCGTTGACTCCGCCGGTCAGTGCCGGAGCCTTGGGCATCAACGAGCGGGCACGGCTCAGGGCGGTCGCAGCGGCATCCACATCACCTTTTTGCAGCACGATCTGGCTGCGGCGCAGATAGGCTTCGGCCAGTTGCCGCTGGTACTGCTCAAGGGACGCATCGTTGGGCGATTCGGCTTGCAAGGCCGCCAATTGGTCTTCGGCGGTGGCCAGTTCATCGCTGGCGATGTTTTGCTCCAGCTGTACGATGGCCGTGGCTCGCGCATTGGCAGCCTCGGTGGCCGCCGGTGGCGTGCTTTGGCAGGCGCCCAGCAGCAAAGAAAATGCGACAAGGAGCAGATAACGGGAGGCGAACGACTTCATTCCTGCGACTCTCTATTTGCGCAAAAAACGAGCAAGTCTACACCCCTCGACGGGGCAGAACAAAACTCAGCAGAAACAGCGCGGCGGCTGCCACCACAATCGACGGGCCGGCTGGGGTGTCCTTGAACCAGGACAACGCCAGCCCGCCACACACGGCGAGTATGCCCAGCAGGCTCGCACCCAGTGCCATCTGCTCCGGCGAGCGGGCGTGACGTTGTGCCGCGGCCGCCGGGATGATCAGCAACGAAGTGATCAGTAACACGCCGACGATTTTCATCGCCACGGCAATCACCACGGCGATCAGCAACATCAGCGCCAGGCGCAATCCGGCCACCGGAAGGCCTTCGACCCTGGCCAGTTCTTCATGCACCGTGATCGCCAGCAATGGCCGCCACAATGCAACCAGCAAGGCCAGCACGGCGGCACTGCCGCCAAGAATCCAGGCCAGATCGGTTGGACTGATTGCCAGCAGGTCACCGAACAGATAGGCCATCAGGTCGATCCGCACTTCGTGCATGAAGCTTAGTACCACCAGGCCCAGAGAGAGCGTGCTGGGTGCGAGAATTCCCAAAAGCGTGTCGGATGCCAATGGCTGGCGTTGTTGCAAGGTCACCAGTAACACCGCCAGCAGCAGGCAACCAACGGTCACGGCAACCGTCGGGCTGACATCCAGCAGGAAGCCCAAGGCCACGCCGAGCAATGCCGCGTGGGACAGGGTGTCGCCAAAATAAGCCATGCGCCGCCAGACCACGAAAGACCCCAACGGGCCTGCGACAACGGCCAGGGCCAGGCCTGCAAGCAGGGCGTAGAGCAGAAAATCAGCCATGCTTGCAGCCATCTCCGTGAACATGGGGTTGGCCCGTTGCGGGCGCCTTGACCACCGAGCCATGCAAGTCGTGGGCGTGGTCGTGATGGTGGTGATAAATCGCCAGGCTTTGTGCGTTTTTTCCGAACAGTTCGACGAACGCCGGATCGCCGCTGACCTGCTCGGGATGGCCTGAACAGCAGACGTGACGATTGAGGCAAACCACTTGATCCGTGGTGCTCATCACCAGATGCAAATCGTGGGAGACCATCAGCACGCCGCAACCGTGACGGTCGCGCAGGCGGGTGATCAGGCTGTAAAGCTCAGCCTGGCCGGCCACGTCGACACCCTGTACCGGCTCATCGAGTACCAGCAGTTCCGGTTCGCGCAACAAGGCCCGGGCCAGCAGCACGCGTTGCATTTCGCCACCGGAAACGCTTTGCACCGGGCTGTCGATGACCTGTTCGGCGCCGACTTCCTTGAGTGCTGCCAAGGCCATCGCACGGTCTACGCCCGGCACCAGACGCAGAAAGCGCAATACCGACAGCGGCAGGGTCGGGTCGACATGGAGTTTCTGCGGCATGTAGCCGACCCGCAGTTTCGGCTTGCGCCAGACGTTGCCGCTGTCCGGTTTCAACAGGCCGAGTACGGCACGTACCAGTGTGGTTTTGCCGGCGCCGTTGGGGCCGATCAGGGTCACGATCTGCCCCGGCTCGACGCTCAGCTCAATGTTGTCCAGCACCGGTTGCCCGGCGAACGTGACGGCAACCTGCTCTAGACGGATCAGCGCGTTGCTCATCAAGCCCCCTGGCAACCCGAGCACAGACCGACTACTTCGACGGTCTGGCCTTCGACGACAAACCCGACATCCCTGGCGCTGGCGATGATCGCGTCGCTGATGGACTTTTGCTCGAGCTCGATGGCGGCGTGGCACACACGGCAGATCAGGAACTGACCCTGGTGTGCATGTTCCGGGTGATTGCAGCCGATGAAGGCGTTGAGCGAGGAAATGCGATGGACCAGGCCGTTTTCCAGCAGGAAATCCAGCGCGCGGTACACCGTCGGCGGCGCGGCGCGGCGACCGTCCTGCTCGCTGAGGACCGCGAGAATGTCGTAGGCACCCAGCGGCTTGTGGCTTTGCCACACCAGTTCCAGCACCCGCCGGCGCAATGCGGTCAGGCGCAGGCCTTGACGAGCGCACAGGGCATCGGCCTCGGACAAAGCGCTATGAACGCAATGCGAGTGGTCGTGGGGGCGGCTGGCAATCGGTGTTTTTAGCATGAGCGGCGACGAGTTTTGTGAGAGACGTTATTATGTTACCCGTTCTCGCCTCTTCGAGTGGTCATCGTGTCCCGTCTTTTTTCTATCTTTGTCGCATTTTTCGCAAGTTTTCTGCTGATCGGTCCGGCGCAGGCCGAGGTCAAGGTTCTTACCAGCATCAAGCCCCTGCAGTTGATCGCCGCAGCGGTGCAGGACGGCGTGGCGATTCCTGAGGTCTTGCTGCCACCGGGTGCCTCGCCGCACAACTATGCACTGCGCCCTTCCGACGTACGCAAGGTGCAATCGGTGGACTTGCTGTACTGGATCGGCCCGGACATGGAAGGTTTCCTGCCTCGCGTGCTCAATGGTCGTACGCTGCCCAGCGTCGCCGTGCAGGATTTGCCAGGCATGAAACTGCGCCGTTTTGCCGAAGATAGCCACTCCCACGCCGAAGAAGCCGACGATCACGACCACGATCATCGCCCAGGCAGCCTGGATGCGCATTTGTGGCTGTCGCCGGTCAACGCCCGGGTCATCGCCACGAAAATGGCGGCTGACCTGAGTGCCGCCGATCCTGACAATGCCGTGCGCTATCAGGCCAACCTGAAAGCCTTCGACGAGCGTCTCGATGCGTTGGATGCGCGCCTGAAGAAACGCCTGGCCGATGTTCAGGGCAAGCCTTACTTCGTGTTCCACGAAGCGTTCGATTACTTCGAAGACGCCTACGGCCTCAAGCACGTGGGTGTGTTCAGCGTCGCGGCCGAAGTGCAACCCGGTGCCCAGCATGTCGCGGCGATGCGCGCGCGCTTGCAGGAAGTCGGCAAGACCTGCGTGTACAGCGAGCCGCCGCTACGGCCGCGCCTGGCGGAAACCCTGGTGGCGGGCTTGCCGGTGAAGCTGGCGGAACTGGATGCGTTGGGCGGGTACACGCCGGCGACTGCCCAGGGCTATGAGCAGGTGCTGGAGAAATTGGGGAATGATCTGGCGGGGTGTCTGGAGTCGTTGTAACTGACACAGGCCTGTGGCGAGGGGGCTTGCCCCCGTTGGGCTGCAAAGCAGCCCCAAATGCATTCAATCAGTTGAATCGCATGGCAGTGCTTCGCACTGCAACGGGGGCAAGCCCCCTCACCACATTTTAAAGGGCGAAAGGCAACGGCGTATTGACCGTCTGCCGCTGCGCCAGGCGCAGCTGGAACTCCATCGGATCGTGAATCAACACGTCCTGCCCGGCGAACGACTCCGCCGCGATCAAACGTGACAACCAGAAGCGTACACAAGCCACCCGCAGCATGGTCGGCCACAACTCGGCTTCGGCAGCGGTGAACGGTCGCAGGGCCGCATAAGCGCCCAGCAAGGCCCGTGCTCGCGGTCCATCGATGACGCCATCGTCGTCCGAGCACCAGTCGTTCAAGGCAATCGCCACGTCGTAGAGCATCGGCCCGGAGCAGGCATTGTAGAAGTCGATCAGTCCGGTCAGGTGGGTGCCTTCGAACATCGCGTTGTCGCGGAACAGGTCGGCGTGAATGTTCGCCCGCGGCAGAGCGAGGATTTTTTCTTTCTGTCGGGTGATTTCTTCCAGCGCCCGTTGCAGCAGGTCTTTCTGTTCGGCATCGAGGTGCGACAGGAACTGCGTGCCCTCTTCCAGCATCCAGTCCAGGCCGCGATCGGTTTTGCGCTTGATCATGTTGGCCTGGGTCGCCAGGTGCAGATGGCCGAGCAACTCACCGACCTGTGCGCAATGTTGCGCATTGGCTTGCTTGATGTGTTTGCCGGCCAGGCGCGGTTGCAGCAACGCAGGTTTGCCCGCCAGTTCGCGCAAGGCCACGCCGTCGGTGGTGCGCAGAGCGTAAGGCACCGGCAGGTCGGCGCCGTGCAGCACGTCGAGCAGCTCGATGAAGAACGGCATTTCCTGAACCGGACCGCGTTCGACCAGGGTCAGGACAAATTCGCCCTGCTCCAGGCTGATAAAGAAATTGGTGTTTTCGCTACCGGCGGCAATCCCCTGGAAATCAAGCAGGCGGCCGAGGCCATAAGGGGCGAGAAAAGCTTCCAGCTCGGGCCGAGCCAGGGGGGTGAACACAGACATGTTTAAACTGCCAGTACGGGCGCCGCTGTTGAGCCAGCGCCGATTAAAGTTAAGGACGACTTACCACTTAAAAATTTCCCACGCCGGAATCAGCATATCCGGGTAATCAGAACGGATGAAGTTACCTTCTGATCCGTCGGCGCGTACCAGGAAATACGGCTTGCCGCCTTTGGGCGTGACTTTGATCGCATACAGAAAACCGTTTTGGCGGTATTCCTGGATGACCTTGTCCCCTTCCGTGCGGATCGTGACATCTGGCTCCGGTGTCGGCGCATCGTCCGCTGCCATGACGGCCAGTGGTGTGATTGCAAACAAGCCAGCCAGCAACAGGCGATTTAGTGTGCGCATGATAACCTTGTCCCTTTGTCGTCAACGGTCCCGCTATTCTAGCGCCGGACCCGCCGAAAAGGTTGATCCTGCTCATGAGCCAAGCCCCCCTCGTCCTGGTGGACGGTTCTTCTTACCTGTACCGCGCCTTTCACGCGCTGCCGCCGCTGACCACGTCCAAAGGCCTGCCGACCGGCGCGGTCAAGGGCGTGTTGAACATGCTCAAGAGCCTGCGCAAGCAATATCCGAACAGTCCGTTCGCCGTGGTGTTCGACGCCAAGGGTGGGACTTTTCGCGATGACATGTACGCCGAATACAAGGCCAACCGTCCGAGTATGCCCGACGACATGCGCGTGCAGATCGAGCCGCTGCACCAGAGCGTGATCGCCCTGGGCTTCCCGCTGTTGTGCGTCGAAGGCGTCGAGGCCGATGACGTGATCGGCACCCTGGCCCGCAGCAGCGCGGCGGCGGATCGTCCGGTGATCATCTCCACGGGCGACAAGGATATGGCGCAACTGGTCGATGGTCACATTACCTTGGTCAACACCATGACCGGTAGCAGCATGGACGTGGAGGGCGTGAAGGAGAAATTCGGCGTCGCTCCGGAGCAGATCATCGATTATCTGGCGCTCATGGGCGATTCTTCCGACAACATTCCGGGTGTTCCGGGGATTGGCCCGAAGACGGCTTCAGGCCTGCTGGTCGGTGTGAACGGCGGCCTGACCGAGCTCTATGCGCAGCTCGACATCGTGCCGACCCTGCCGATTCGCGGTGCCAAGACCCTGCCGGCCAAGCTCGAAGAGCACAAGGAAATGGCCTTCCTGTCCTATCAGTTGGCGACCATCAAGGTCGATGTGCCGCTGGACATTGGCCTCGACGACTTGCAAATGGGTGCGGAAGATCCGGCGAAACTCTACGAGTTGTACAGCCTGCTGGAGTTCAAGAGCTGGCTGAACGACCTTGATCGCGACGCCAAGCGCCTGGAGCTGAGCGCTGCCGCCGAGCCTGCACCGGCCGTCGATCTGTTCAGCGAACCAGAGGCCGAAGCACCGACCGCCGCTGCTGAAGCCGCCTACGAAACCATCCTCGATCAGGCACGTTTCGATGCCTGGCTGGAAAAGCTGAACAACGCCAGGCTGTTCGCCTTCGACACCGAAACCACCGGCATCGACGCGCAGCAGGCGCAGCTGGTGGGTCTGTCGTTCGCGGTTCAGGCTAACGAAGCGGCCTACATCCCGTTGACTCATTCCTACATCGGCGTGCCGCAGCAACTGGACCGCGACACGGTCCTGCGCGCGCTCAAGCCGATTCTGGAAGACCCGAACAAGCTCAAGGTCGGCCAGCACGCCAAATTCGACATGAACATCCTGGCCAACTGCGCCATCGGTGGCGTACAGGACAACGGGATCACCGTGCGCGGCATCGCCTTCGATACCATGCTCGAGTCTTACGTGCTCAACTCCACGGCCACGCGCCATGACATGGACAGCCTGGCGCAGAAGTATTTGGACCACACCACGGTGAGCTTCCAGGACATCGCCGGCAAAGGCGTGAAACAGCTGACGTTCGATCAGATCGCCCTTGAGCAGGCCGGGCCTTACGCCGCCGAAGATGCGGACATCACCCTGCGTCTGCACCAGGCCCTGTTCGAAAAGCTCTCGGCCATTCCGAGCCTGGCCAGCGTGCTGACCGACATCGAAATCCCGTTGGTGCCAGTGCTGGCGCGCATCGAGCGCCAGGGCGCATTCGTCGACGCCGCCCTGCTGGGTGTGCAAAGCATCGAACTGGGCGACAAGATGGTCGCACTTGAGCGCGAAGCCTTCGAGATTGCCGGCGAGGAATTCAACCTCGGTTCGCCCAAGCAACTCGGCGTGATCCTGTACGAGAAGCTCGGCCTGCCGGTGCTGAAAAAGACTGCCAAGGGCCAGCCGTCCACGGCCGAAGAGGTGCTGGCCAAACTGGCGGAAGACGACTACCGATTGCCGAAAGTGCTCATGGAATATCGCTCCATGAGCAAGCTGAAAAGCACCTACACCGATCGTTTGCCGGAACAGATCAACCCGCGCACCGGGCGGATCCATACGTCGTACCATCAGGCTGTCGCCTCCACCGGGCGCCTGTCCTCCAGCGATCCGAACCTGCAGAACATTCCGGTGCGCACCGCCGAAGGGCGTCGTATCCGCCAGGCCTTCGTGGCCCCGACCGGTTACAAGCTGCTGGCGGCGGACTACTCGCAGATCGAACTGCGGATCATGGCGCACCTGTCACGGGATGAAGGACTGATGAACGCCTTCCGCCACAATCTGGACGTGCACACCGCGACCGCCGCCGAAGTGTTCAAGGTCGAACTGGCCGACGTGACCTCCGACCAGCGCCGTAGCGCCAAGGCGATCAACTTCGGCCTGATCTACGGCATGGGGGCGCAGAAGCTCGGCAAGGACATTGGTGTCGACACCAAGACCGCCAAGGCCTACATCGATACCTACTTCGCCCGCTACCCCGGCGTACGCCAGTACATGGACCGCACGCGAGCCCAGGCCGCCGAGCAAGGTTATGTCGAGACGTTCTTCGGTCGTCGCCTGTACCTGCCGGACATCAACTCCAACAAGCCGCAAGAACGCGCCGCCGCCGAACGCACGGCGATCAACGCACCGATGCAAGGCACTGCTGCGGACATCATCAAGAAAGCCATGGTCGCGGTGGATAACTGGCTGACCGCGTCTGGCCTCGACGCCAAAGTCATTTTGCAGGTGCACGATGAACTGGTGCTGGAGGTGCGTGAAGACCTGGTCGACCAGGTTCGCGATGAAATTCGCGTACACATGAGCGAAGCCGCGAAACTGGATGTGCCGTTGCTGGTCGAAGTGGGGGTTGGAAATAACTGGGATGAGGCTCACTGAGCCTTCCTGTAGGAGCAAGTTCGCTCCTGCAGAAAAATGTCGTGTTCTGCTGCGGCATGGTGCCGCGGCAGAAGAGCGCAAACAACTTAGTCCGGAAGGTTATCGGCGTTATTTCAAAGCTATTTGAAAAAAATCTGAACTAATCCTGCGGAGCACCACTCAGAGGTACTGAATGGCTGGTGAAGCCCTTCGATGCTCCTATGTTGTGTTAAGTGTTGGCAGATATCTGGACCCCGCCCTAGCGGTCTAGAGCTTGAACCCCGGAACTTCTCCCTCCCCATATGAAGTCCGGGGTTTTTTTTGCCTGAAAACTGCCTGTGGCACGCTCATGCTGCGTTAAAAGCGCGGCTCGAAATGCTCATTTAGGCCCCTAAAGTCGAGCGCGACCCCGGCCGTTTCGAGCCGCGCTTTTGCCTTGCCTGAGCGCACCACAAACAGTTTTCGATTTTTATTGGGTTTCTACCTCGGCGCCCTTGTCCGCCAACTCCATCCAGCCTGCCAGTACGGTATAGGCTTCTTCCAGGCCCATGCGTTTCGGGGCCGAGAACAGTTGAATCGTCACCAGATCGCCCCAGCCCTTGCGGATTTCCGCCTGAACCTTGAGCAGCGTGTTCTTGGCCGCGCCATAGGTCAGCTTGTCCGCTTTGGTCAGCAGAATGTGCATCGGCATGCCAGCAGCCACGGCCCAATCGAGCATTAGCAGGTCGAAATCGGTCATCGGATGGCGGATGTCCATCATCAGGATCAGGCCTTTCAAACTCTCGCGGCCACCCAGGTACGCTTCCAGGTGACGCTGCCAGTGTTGCTTGAGCGGGATCGGTACTTTTGCATAACCGTAGCCCGGCAGGTCGACCAGACGGCGTTCATCGTCTAGCTTGAAGAAATTCAACAGTTGCGTGCGCCCCGGGGTTTTCGAGGTGCGCGCCAGGCTGGCGTGGGTCAGGGTGTTCAAGGCACTCGATTTGCCGGCGTTGGAACGCCCGGCGAAGGCGACTTCGAAGCCCTCGTCATCCGGACATTGGTCGACTTTGGCGGCGCTGAGCATGAAGGTGGACTGTTGGCACAGACCGAGGATGGGATTCTTGAGTTGCATGGGATTTCCGATGTGGGCGGCGCCAGGAATGGGTGCGGCAAGCAGTGTCGCTTCCGTTTCAGTGACGCCAGTATATAATGCCGCAGATTTTGTGTGCGCTTTGTCCCAGCGTAGGATGAAGTTCACGAGAGCGACAGACCTTGATTGCGCACTAGAACGCAGCACGCTCTCAACCCTGAAAAGGTCGTTTTATGACGAAATGGCTGCTAGCTGCCGGTATCTTGATGCCGCTTTACAGCGCTCAGGCTACACAGGATCCGGAAGCTGTGTACAACCGTGTTTGTGGTGCCTGTCATTCCGGCCAATTACCCATGGCGCCGAAAAAAGGCGATCAGGATGCTTGGACGCCGAGGTTGGCGAAAGGTATGGAGACGCTGGTGCAACACGTGACCCAGGGTTTCAAGGCGATGCCGCCGCGTGGTTTGTGCATGGACTGCAGTGCCGAGGATTACCAAGCCATCATCCATTGGATGAGCGAGTAAGCCCGGTCCATAACTCTTAACCCTTAGCCGTAGTTGGATTAGCTGATGAAGAAATTGATCGTGAGTCTGCTGTTGACCGTGGGCATCTCCGGCATAGCCCATGCTGCAGGTGAGGCAGTACAACCGGGTGATGCTAAAGCTGGCCAAGCCAAAGCCGCCGTCTGTGGCGCCTGCCACGGTCCGGATGGCAACAGCATGGCGCCAAACTTTCCAAAACTGGCGGGTCAGGGGGAACGCTACCTGACCAAGCAATTGCACGACATCAAGTCGGGCAAGCGCACCGTTCTGGAAATGACCGGCCTGCTGACCAACCTGAGCGATCAGGACCTGGCGGACATCGCCGCCTACTTCGCCAGCCAGAAAGGCAGCGTCGGTGCCGCTGATCCTAAAGTCGTCGCTCGCGGTGAAGCCCTGTTCCGTGGCGGTGACCTGGCCAAGGGCCTGCCATCCTGCACCGGCTGCCACTCGCCAAATGGCGCAGGTAACGCACCAGCGGGCTTCCCGCACCTGGGTGGCCAGCACGCTCAATACGTCGCCAAGCAACTGACCGATTTCCGCAAGGAAGAAGGCGGCCGCACCAACGACGGCGATACCAAACCTATGCAGAGTATTGCCAAGAAGCTGAGCGACGAAGACATCGCTGCGGTGTCCAGCTACATCCAGGGCCTGCACTAAGGCCGGCGGATCGGGCGTTGAGCGCTGTACATATCGCCTGCAACGTTAACGCTCGATTAATCCGTTGCAACGAGTATAAAAAGGGTGGCCTTGGCCGCCCTTTTTTGTGGCCGCTGCCGTTACACTACAGAACTCAAGCCCGCCAGGACCTGTCTGATAACACGTCGCGCGAGGCGAAAAATTTGTCCAGGAGTAAAGCATGCGTAATCTGATCATCAGCGCCGTTTTTGCCGCTGCCAGCCTGTTCGGCATGACTGCCCAGGCCGCTGAAGCCCCCGCCGCACCTTATGTCGAACTGAGCAATCCGGTTCCGGTCGCCGTGCCTGGCAAGATCGAAGTGGTGGAGCTGTTCTGGTATGGCTGCCCGCACTGCTATCACTTTGAGCCGACAATCAATCCCTGGGCCGAAAAACTGCCATCGGATGTGAACTTCAAGCGTATTCCAGCGATGTTCGGCGGTCCTTGGGACGCTCATGGCCAAATGTTCCTGACTCTTGAATCCATGGGGGTTGAGCATAAGGTTCATGCTGCGGTGTTCGACGCGATCCAGAACAAAAAAATGAAACTGACCGATAAGAATGATATGGCCGACTTCCTGGCTACCCAGGGCGTAGACAAGGAAAAGTTCCTGGCCACTTTCGACTCCTTTGCAATCAAGGGACAGGTCGTTCAAGCCCGTGAACTGGCCAAGAAATATGAGATCTCTGGCGTTCCAACCCTGATTGTGAATGGCAAATACCGCTTCGACGTGGGCTCCGCTGGCGGTGCCGAACAGGCCCTGCAACTGGCCGATAAACTGATCGACAAAGAGCGAGCGGCTAACAAGGCTGCCGCCAACTAAGGGCAGTCACTGCCATGCGCCGATGGGGTACTGAACGCATCGTTGGCCTGCATGATCCGCGGGTCAACGAGCATCATCTGGAGTCCACGGGCCTGCCCGCAGACAGTCGTCTGCGCTTGCTCAGTTTCAACATCCAGGTCGGCATCAGCACCGAGCGCTACCGGCATTACCTGACCCGGGGCTGGCAGCATCTGCTGCCGCACACCGGGCGTGCCGACAATCTGCAGAAGATCGGCAATCTGCTGGGCGACTTCGATCTGGTCGCCTTGCAGGAGGCCGATGGTGGCAGCCTGCGTTCAGGCTACGTCAATCAGGTTGAGCATCTGGCCCAGCTCGGCGCCTTCCCCTACTGGTATCAACAACTCAATCGCAATCTCGGACGCCTGGCCCAGCACAGCAATGGCGTGCTCAGCCGATTGCGCCCGTGGGCCATTGAAGATCATCCGCTGCCGGGCCCAAAGGGGCGTGGAGCCATCCTGGTACGCTTCGGTGAAGGCCCGGAAGCACTGGTGGTCGTCATGATGCACCTGGCGCTGGGCGCCCGTGCGCGCAGCCTGCAACTGGCCTACATCCGCGATCTGATTGGCGACTACAAACACCAGGTACTGATGGGCGACATGAACACCCATGCCAGTGACCTGCTGCAAAATTCCGCGTTGCGCGATCTCGGCCTGCTCGCGCCGCAAATGGAAGCAACGTTCCCCAGCTGGCGCCCACAGCGCTGCCTGGACCATATCCTGCTGAGCCCGAGCCTGACCCTGGAAAAGGTCGAGGTGCTGGCACAGCCCATTTCCGATCACCTGCCGGTCGCGGTAGAGATTCGTCTGCCGGGTTCGCTCACGGCCGATGCATTGCCCGCGTTGAGTCCTGCCCCTCGCGGAACCCATGAATGAGCGACGAAGCACAGCGCTGGAAAGAGAAATACCTCAAAAGCATCGAACAACAGGAAAAGCTCGAACGTCGCTGGGACGCGCGGCTCGACTTGCTGCGTCGCGGGCTGGTGCGCAGCACCCTGGCGGCGGAAGGTACTGACCGCGCGGTTGACCAATGCATGAAGGAAATGCGCGAAGTCGTGCGCACCGACGACATGGACGCCGGCCTGGCCGCGCTTATTCCACGCCTGGAAAAAGCCGTGCTCGACTCCGAACAGCGTCGGGAAACCCGAATCAACCAGACCAGTGCCGCCCTGACCGCACTGGTCACTCAACTGCAAACATTGCCGCTGCCACGGGATGTGAGCCGGCCACTCAAGAGTTTCGCCAAGCAACTGGATGCGCGGGTCAGTCAGGCGCGTGAGATACCTTTGTTGCTCAGCGAGCTGAGTGGCTTGCAAGGCAAGGCCCTGAGCCAGCTGGAGACCCCGGCGGAACCTGGTCGGCCGGGCTTGCTTCAGCGATTGTTCGGCGGTCGTGAAGCAGACGAGGCGGTGGCATCAACGACTGCTTCTCCTGCGCCGGCGGCCCCCGTAGCCGAGAGCCCTGCGGCGATTATCGAGTCGGCCCCGGTCGCGATTGAGACGGCAATCTGCGAAGTGCCCATGGCTGAGCCGGTTGCAGAGGAGTCCGCGCCGACCAAGCCAGTCGAGGCTTCCCCTGCTCCGGCAGTCGTGGTCATGGCACCTGCCGTCGTGCAGCCTCAACCCGCCATGGCAGGCGTGGCAGAAACCGAGTCAGGCGAGAAGCCGGCCCCGGAAACACCTCTTGAGTCGCAAATGAACCCCGACGAGCTGACCGCGTCAGCATCGTCGGATAGCCTGGCCTTGCTTGCGAATCCGACAGCGGAGGTGGCCGCCGCAGATCAGCCTCTATCCGGGCACGACACTTTCTACGCACTCCCGGATTCCCCTGAGCCCTCCTACAGCTCGGTGGCCAGCCACATCGAAGGCACACTGCTGGGGCTGCTCGAAGACCTGACATTGCCCGAGCGTCATCGCCCGCAAGCCGAATCCATGCGCGATCGTCTGAAAAACGGTCTTAACTGGTACGAATTACTACCGATCCTCGACGACTTCGCCACGTTGATGCTGGCTATTACCGACAGCGGCCAGCATGAGTTCGAAGCCTACCTGCAACGACTGAACGAGCGCCTCGAGTCGTTCCAGAGCAACTTGCAGGCCGCCACCGAAGGACACGCCGACAACCGTTCGGCTGCGCGGCAGATGGACACGCAGATCCGCGAACAGGTTGATGGCCTGCAAAGCAGCATGCAGGACGCTGCGGATCTGGAAGATCTCAAGCACGTTCTGGAAAACCATCTCGAAGGCTTGCTGGGCACCATGGACCAGCACCAGAAACAACGCGATGAGCGCGAGCAAGAGGTCGCTGCGCGCCTGCACAGCCTGGCCGAGCGCGTTGCCCATATGGAGCAGGAGGCCCAGGGTTACCGTGAGCATCTTGAGGAGCAAAGGCAGAAGGCGCTGGTCGACCCGTTGACCGGCCTGCCTAACCGCGCGGCCTGGAGCGAGCGCCTGGATCATGAAGTCAAACAATGGCAGCAACATGGCAACACGCTGTTGCTGGCCATGCTCGACCTCGATCATTTCAAGCGCATCAACGATAACTACGGGCACCTGGCCGGTGACAAAGTGCTGAAGATCATTGCCAGCGTGTTGCGCAAGCGTCTTCGCGGAACGGACTTCATTGCCCGGTTCGGCGGCGAAGAGTTTGTGCTGTTAATGCCATCCACGGTGCCGGCGGCGGGGCTGAAGTTGCTGGAAAGCCTGCGTGCCTCCATCGAGGCCTGTCCGTTCCACTTCAAGGGAGAGCCGGTGACCATTACCGTTTCTGTCGGAATGTCGGCGTTCAGGCCGGGTGAGCACAGCGATCAAGTGCTTAAAAGAGCCGATCAGGCGTTGTACCGTGCAAAAAATGCCGGACGCAACCGCGTGGAGCCGGGCTGAGTATTATTTGTTCCATTTTTGTTTAATTCGCGGCGATTGCCGTCAGCTCGCAAGGCATTACGTTACACTGTTGCATTATTGTCTTGTGTGTATTGCCTTTCGCCATGAAATATCTTGCTCTGATCGTGTCACTTGTTTTGCTGGCCGGCTGCGCCAGCGGTCCCCGTTTTGACACCAGTCACCCTTCAACCAATTACGACAGCCGTGTGCAGTTCGTGGTGGTGCATTACACCAACGCCTCGCTGGAGCGTTCGCTGCAACTGCTGACCCACGGCGAAGTCAGCAGTCATTATCTGATCGGTGACGACAAGGGCGCCACAATCTACAAGCTGATGGATGAAAACGTTCGCGCCTGGCACGCCGGGGAGAGCGAATGGGATGGCCGGACCTGGCTGAATTCCAGTTCCATCGGTATCGAAATCGTCAACCCGGGGTTCAAGGACACTCCAACCGGGCGCGTTTGGTACCCCTACAGCGAAGATCAGGTTCAGTCCTTGATCGTATTGCTCAAGGACATCAGCAAGCGTCAGGGTATCAAGCCTCGCGACATCATTGGCCATAGCGACATTGCGCCGTTGCGCAAACTGGACCCGGGGCCGCTGTTCCCCTGGAAGCGTCTGGCTGCCGAAGGTCTGGGCATCTGGCCGAACGAGCAGGCGGTTGCGCGCCAGCAAATGCTGTTCGCCGAACAGTTGCCGAGCATCAGCTGGTTTCAGGGGCAATTGGCCCGCCTGGGGTATGCCTCGCCACAAACCGGCGAGCTCGATGTTGCGACACGACATGTGATAGCAGCCTTCCAGATGCACTTCCGCCCGGCACGTTTCGATGGCACTCCGGACGCGCAAACAGCCGCGCTGCTTTTGGTGTTGAACCAGACAAAATAATGGCGCCCGCCCGGCGGTCAGGGCTTTTTCCCAATCAGCAGCTATAACTCATTGGTAATCCATCGGATATTGCGCAATGACTGCTGCTCGAGAGACCTTCCGTAGTTGGTTCCATCGCCCCTGGTTCCTGGGGTTGATGTCGGCTGTCTTGAGCGCAACGTTATTGATGGCCGGCAGCCTGTTCGTCGCCATTCATCAGGTCGAGCAAAACGAAAGCGAAGAAATGAATGCTCAGGGTGAGCGCTTTCTCGCCCGCCTGGAACAGCTCTTCGGGCAACTGCGTGAAAGCCTCGACGACCTTGAAGCGCAACCGTTGCGCGGTTGCGATGCTGAAATGATCGCGACCTTGCAACAGGTTACGTTCAACTATCGCTTCGTCTACGAAGCCGCCTACATGGACTCTTCGCGAATCTGCTCCAATCGCCCTCGCCAGGAAGGGCTGTCGCTGATACGAGCGCCGGACATCAAAGGCCCGACCTACAGCTATTGGCTCAATACCACCACCGAACCCGATGAAAACCGCGCTGCCCTGATGCTGGGGCGCGGGAATTTTCGGGTCGCGACCTCTCGGGGGCATTTGACCGATATGGTCGACCTGTCGCCGGGCAGCAGCTTGCTGGTCGTCCTGGATCATGGCGCTCGCGCGATTCCGGTGTTGGGTTCTTCCCAGATCTGGCCGCCGGTCGAGGCCTGGCCACCGAAAAACCGCGATGCGCTGCAGATCACCCAGACACGCCTGATATACCGCATGCCCACCGACAACCCGGAGTATCAATTGGTGTTGATCAGCCTGCGTACGGGCATGCATATCCCGTCGGTCTGGTGGTGGCTGCTGCCGGCCAGTATTGCGCTGGGCATATGCGTCGGGTTCCTGGTGTTCCTGCTGGTGCAGCAGCGGCAGTCGCTGGATGCCGAACTGGCCGGGGCGATTCGCCGGGGCGAGTTGCAGGTGCTGTATCAACCGATCTTCGACCTCGATAGCCGCAACTGTGTCGGGGCTGAAGCGCTGCTGCGCTGGCGCAGGCCGGACGGTACCCTGACCAGTCCCGACCTGTTCATTCCGATGGCGGAGGACACCGGGCAGATTCGCCAGATGACGGATTTCGTCTTGCAACGCTTGCTCGAGCAACTCGGTCAGTTGCTGCGTGCCAACCCGCAACTGTACATCTCGGTCAATCTCGCGGCGTGTGATGTGATGGTCCCGCGAATCGGCCAGGTCATGGCGAGGCTGCTGACCCTGCACCGCGTCGCTGCGCGGCAAATCGCCTTCGAGGTTACCGAGCGTGGGCTGGTCGATGTGGTGGTGGCCCGGGAAAACCTGCAATCGCTGCGGGATGTCGGGCACCAGGTGTTGATCGATGATTTTGGCACCGGCTACTGCAGCCTCGCCTATTTGCAAACCCTGCCGGTGGATTGCCTGAAAATCGACAAGGCGTTCATTGATGCGTTGGGCCATGACGCCGCCAGCAGCGGTGTGGCCCCACACATCATTCACATGGCCCAATCGCTGCATTTGAAGGTGATTGCCGAGGGCATCGAACATGAGGCCCAAGCCGAGTTCCTGAGCAGTGAAGGCGTGAAGTTCGGCCAGGGCTGGCTGTTCGCCCACGCCCTGAGCGCGGTTCAGTTCATTGAATTGATAACCCGGGGGCGACGTCGGGCGGGCGGCCGGCGCCTGGATGACGAAGCGTGACCGCGATCTAGACCGTCAGCGCCATGTAGAACTGAGTGCCCTGCCCCGGCCGTGAATAGACGCCCATCCGCCCGCCATGCAATTGCACGATTTCCTTGCACAATGCCAGGCCGAGACCGGCTCCGCCTTTCTTGCGCCCGACCTGCACGAACGGCTCGAAGATCCGCCCCTGCTGACCGTAGGCGATGCCTTCGCCGTTGTCCTCGACGCTGACGATGACGCGGTCGCCGTGGCGCCGGGCGTGCAGGCGTATCCGCCCGCCGGAACCGGTGTGACGCAAGGCGTTGTCGAGCAAATTATCGAGTACCCGCTCCAGTTGTGGCTGATCGGCCTGCAAACGCGGCAACGGCCCCTGCACCTCCACCAGCAGACTGATGTCTTTCTCGGCGGCCGATACGGCAAAGCGTGACTCAGCCTGTTCCAGCAGCGCCTCGATGGAACACGGCGCCAAGGTGAGTTTCTGCAAACCGTTCTGGTAACGGGAGAAATTCAGCAGGTCATTGATCAGCTGCATCAGCCGCTGCATCTCTTCATTCACGGTATCGAGCAGGTCGGCTTCCCGGGAGTCCGGGGCAAAGTGCGCGCGCTCGCGGAATAATCCGAAGGCCATGTGCATGCCGGTGACCGGTGTGCGCAATTCATGGGAGGCGCGCAACACAAATTCGCTGCGTACCCGTTCGAAGGCACGCTGCTCCGTGACGTCATGCAGCACCATCACGGCCCCGAGAATATGGCCCTGGGTGTGGCTGACCGGGGTCAGGCTATAGGTCAGCAGTCGCGACTCGCCATCGACTTCGACACTCAAGTCCTCCGGCGCCCGCTCCAGAGTGCCGCCGCGCAGCACCAGTTGCAGCTGCTCATCGAGTTCAGGGCGCTCCAGCGCCGTGCCCAATCCCTGTCCCAGGCGATCGGATTCCCAGCCCAGCTGACGCTGGGCCACAGGGTTAAGGTGTTCCAGATGGCCCTGACGGTCGATCATCAGCAGCCCGTCGTCGATGCTGTCGAGCACGGCCTGCAAACGCTGCTGGCCGGCCAGCAACTCATCGACATTGGTGGCCTGATGTTCACGTAGCGCCTGGGCCATGATCCCGAAACGCCGGGTCAACTGGTTGAGCTCCACTGCCGAGGAGATCGGCAGGGTGACATCGAAATTGCCCTGGCCGATATTGTCCGCTGCCTTGGCCAAGGCTTCGATGGGCGCTCCGAAACGCCGGGCAATGGCCTGCGCGGTCACGAAGCCGATGATCAGCACCGCCAGCCCCACCAGGGCAAGCAGCCCTGCAATCAGCAGTGCCCGCTCCCGGGCCTGGCGCTCGGTATCATTGATGTTATCCAGGGCGCGCTTGTGCTCGGCGATCAGACCATTGCGCAGTGCGTTGAATTTTTCCGTCAGGATGTCATGGCTGCTGAGCACAGTCGAAGGGTCCGGGGACGCCTCATAAGCTTCGATAAAGCGCTCGTAGTCAGCCCTGGCTTTTCTGAAGCCGTACTCGCTTGCGTTCTGCTCGGGCTCCTGGGCGATGCCTTCCTCCAGCAATTGGAAGTAACGCTGCTTCGAGGCGGCGAAAGCGGCGGAGTCAGGCTTCTCGCTGAGCATGATGATCAGTTGATCACCCAGGGTCTGGCGCAGTTTGAGTCCCAGGTCCAGGGTGATGAAGTTACTGCGGGTCAGTGCTTCCTGGCTGCCGGCCATCTGCATCACGCTGACCAGCCCGAGCAGGAGCCCGAGCAAGGCGACGGTGATCAGTGCGGAGATGCTCAGGAAAAGCCGGGTCCGCAATTTCATCGCCAGTTTCATCGCCTATTGCTCACAAGTTGTACTGCTTGCGTTTGCGGTACAGCGTCGAAGCATCGATGCCCAGGGTTTTTGCCGCTTGATCCAGCGTGTCGGCGGTGGCGAGGACCGCGCCGATGTGGGCCTTTTCCAGCTCATCCAGGCTCAGCGCTGCGCCGATGCGCGGTGCATTGTTGACGGGGGTTTCGGCCATGCCCAGATGACTGATCTCGACCCGCTCCTGCGGACAGATGATGCTCGCGCGCTCTATCACGTTGCGCAGCTCACGGATATTGCCCGGCCAGCGATAGCCCAGCAGGGCTTCCCGGGCCTCGTCGCTTAGCATGCGCGCGGGACGGGCATACTCCTTGACGAAACGCGCCAGGAAACGATCCGCCAGGTTGAGAATATCTTCACGGCGTTCGCGTAGCGGTGGCAGGTGCAGGGTAATGACATTCAGGCGATAGAGCAGGTCCTCACGGAAACGACCATCGCGGACCATGTCCTCGAGGTTGAGGTTGGTGGCTGCAAGGATGCGCACATCGGCACGGCGGGTCACCGGATCACCGACGCGCTCATATTCTTTGTCCTGAATGAAGCGCAGCAATTTCGGCTGCAATGTCAGCGGAAAGTCGCCTATTTCGTCGAGAAACAGCGTCCCGCCGTCCGCCTGGTTGACTCGGCCCAAGGTGCTTTCGCTGGCGCCGGTGAAGGCGCCGCGACTGTGGCCGAAGAGCTCGCTTTCCATAAGCTCGGCGGTCAGCGACGGGCAGTTGATCGTGACGCAGGATTTCTTCGCGCGTTTGCTCCAGCCGTGAATGGCTTGGGACAGCTCGCCCTTGCCGGTGCCGGACTCACCGAGGATCAGGATATTGGCATCGGTCGTGGCCACCTGGCGCGCGGTTTCGAGTACCACTTTCATGGCCGGGCTGTGGGAGTCCAGACCATCCTTGGGCTTGCGCACTTCACCTTCCAGGGCTTCCAGTCGCGCCGACAACTGCCGCACTTCCAGTTGCTTGGCGGTTGCCAAGCGCAATTGATCGGGGCTGCACGGCTTGACCAGGTAGTCGGCGGCACCGGCCTGAATCGCATCCACCGCCGTGTCGACAGCTGAGTGCGCAGTGACGATCACCACCCGCATCCAGGGCGCCTGGATACGCATCTGGGCCAGCACATCGAGGCCGTTGTCTTCGCCCAGACGCAAATCGAGGAAGCACAGGTCGAAGACCTGCCGCTGCAACAGGGCTTCTGCCTGCGCGGCGCTGGTGGCGGTGGCAACGCTGTAGCCTTCGTCTTCGAGGCAGTAACGGAAAGTACGCAGGATGGCGGACTCATCATCCACCAGCAGAATGCGGCCTTGGTGCTCAGTGGCTGATTCCATTTTCCTACGCTCCTTAATGAATGATCTTGATTTAGTCCCGGAGAAATCGGGCAAGTTGCATGATTGATTCTGAGCCATTCCTGTCATGGCAGGGTAACTTTCATCCGATGCATCGGTTAGCCAGCTGATGTCGCGGCTCTTTTAATCGATGTCCGGTTTCTGACAGCGGCCAGCGTGTATTTCTGACATCTGCGTCCTCCTCTCAATTCAAAAAATTTACACCTTCCTTCAAACGAATCGTGCAATACGCACGACCGCACACCTGGCATCGTGCAGGATGCGTACGATGTGATTTCTTTGATGATCTTAAGGTATTGATATTAAAGGAAATTAATTCATTTCAATGCTGGCATGCGGGCTGCAATTGTCTGGTTGACCAGGGCATTCAAATACAAACGCCCGCTATCGAATACCGACCCGAGTGGTAGGAGCTCCAGGATGAACCGTCAACGTGCCGCCCACCTGCACCTCTCGCCTGTGCATATTCAGCAAGGACTGTTTGCTGTTCTGGCGCTGTTGCTCACCCTTATCGGCGGCCAACAGTTTCTGCGCTGGGAGCAGAGTCAGCAGCCGCAAGCGCCACAACTGTCGATTCAGCATCCGACCCAAACCCATTTCAGTGCTGTTGGCAGCGTTCAGGCCGATAGCCCCCCGCTGCGAATGATGGACGTCGACCAGGCCGGGCCTGCAGGCGAGATACGTCATCAGGAGCGCTGGGTGTTCTAGGTAAAAAATTTCCGCCGCAGCGATGTGCCGGGAAACGCAACACCTCTAAATAGAAGCGTAAGGAGAATCACCATGTTGAGTTGGGCAATCACATTCCTGATCATTGCCATCATCGCTGCAGTACTGGGCTTCGGTGGTATCGCGGGCACCGCCACGGGTATCGCCAAGATTCTGTTTGTCGTGTTCCTGGTGATGTTCATTGCTTCCTTCTTCTTTGGCCGTCGCGGTCGAGGCTGACATGAAAGGTTTGTTCAAGACGCTGGCAGCCGCCCTGCTATCAGGGCGGTAGTGCCACGGCATGCGGGTTGAGGTTTCTCTCCGGCATGCCTGAGGCCTTCATGCAGGGCTTGTCGATAGAACAGAATTTGTACAGGAAGGAGGTCACAGCGCCTCTTTCTATCTGCGTCACCTGAGGAAGGCTGGCGCATGACCAAGGGGTCGGGACGTTCTGCCTGTTTCAGGGGCGGAGTGACCTACGGGTACAGGGAGTACCTGCGTAAGGGCCGGGTCAGGAAAAGCTGCTGCGCAAGTTCGCCGGACCACCATGGCTCGACGAGCTTGCGAAGGGCTGGATCACGCAACACATTGAAATAGAGCGTTCGTCTCGATTTCATCACTGTTATCGCCTCCTTGTCCCTGTTACGTCGGAAATTACTTTTCTCGGTGTTTCACAGGCGACCGTATATCGAGAAAAATCCATTTTTTTGGGCTGCGATTATTCGCTTTGTCCTGCGGGATTTTGTTGAAAAATCAACGCTCGGCCACTGCTCAAAAAACATTCAATCTGCTCTGTGATGACCGGTTCACGGCACTTATGCCTGCCGAAATGTCGCAATCGAACCGATTGCGACGTCACATTCAGTAAAAAAACCTCATGCCGATTCGGCATGGGGTAGGCGTTTACGGCATTAGACGGCGCTTCCTTGCATCGGAATAGTTGCGCCTTTTTTCGCCTGCCAGAGAGCCGCAAACACGCGTTCCGGGGCACCTTATACGGGGGGTAGATGCACTAGACTTTTTCGCCACGAGCGTTCCAGTTCGCGCATCTCCCTGAGTCAAACGCAAGTAAGGGTAAAGATATGAAGAAGGCAAAGCTTAGCCTCGCCTGGCAGATCCTCATCGGTCTGGTATTGGGGATAGCAATCGGTGCACTGCTCAACCATTTCAGTGCCGAAAAAGCCTGGTGGATCAGCAACGTCCTGCAACCAGCAGGCGATATCTTTATCCGTCTGATCAAGATGATCGTGATCCCGATCGTCATCTCCTCTTTGATCGTCGGCATTGCCGGTGTCGGTGACGCCAAGAAGCTGGGGCGCATCGGCTTCAAGACCATCATCTACTTCGAAATCGTCACCACCATCGCCATCGTGGTCGGTCTGCTGCTGGCCAACCTATTCCATCCGGGTGCCGGCATCGACATGAGCACCCTGGGCACTGTGGACATTTCCAAGTACCAGGCGACTGCCGCCGAGGTCCAGCATGAACACGCGTTCATCCAAACCATCCTCAACCTGATCCCGTCGAACATCTTCGCGGCCATGGTTCGCGGCGAAATGCTGCCGATCATCTTCTTCTCCGTATTGTTCGGTCTCGGGCTGTCGAGCCTGCAGGCGGACCTGCGCGAACCGCTGGTGAAGATGTTCCAGGGCGTGTCGGAAAGCATGTTCAAGGTCACTCACATGATCATGAACTACGCCCCGATCGGTGTGTTCGCACTGATCGCGGTGACCGTGGCCAACTTCGGCTTCGCGTCGTTGATACCGCTGGCCAAGCTGGTGATCCTGGTTTACGTCGCCATCGCCTTCTTCGCGTTCGTGATCCTGGGCCTGATCGCTCGCCTGTTCGGCTTCTCGGTGATCAAGCTGATGCGCATCTTCAAGGATGAGCTGGTACTGGCCTACTCCACTGCCAGCTCCGAAACCGTGCTGCCGCGCGTGATCGAGAAGATGGAAGCTTACGGCGCGCCGAAAGCCATTTGCAGCTTCGTGGTACCGACCGGCTACTCGTTCAACCTCGACGGTTCGACCCTGTACCAAAGCATTGCGGCGATCTTCATTGCCCAGCTGTATGGCATCGACCTGTCGATCAGCCAGCAACTGCTGCTGGTCCTGACGTTGATGGTCACCTCCAAAGGCATCGCCGGCGTACCGGGCGTGTCCTTCGTGGTCCTGCTGGCCACCCTCGGCAGCGTCGGTATTCCACTGGAAGGCCTGGCGTTCATCGCCGGTGTCGATCGCGTCATGGACATGGCCCGTACCGCACTGAACGTGATCGGCAACGCCCTGGCTGTTCTTGTAATCGCTCGTTGGGAAGGCATGTACGACGACGCCAAGGGCCAGCGTTACTGGAACTCTCTGCCGCACTGGCGTAGCAAGGAAAAGCTGCCGGCGGGTGAAACCTCCAGCAACTGATACAAAACCTGTGGGAGCGAGCTTGCTCGCGATGACCGACTAAAGCCGACATTGATGTCGACTGATACACCGCTATCGCGAGCAATCGAGCGTCGACCGGCTGCTCCCAAAGTGATCTACGAAAGCCGCACCAGACAAACCCCGGAGAAATCCGGGGTTTGTCGTTTCTGGCCACCCCGCTATCATTCGCGGATCTTTTGGGGGATTTGACTGATGCTCAATGGCCTGTGGCTTGGCTTCTTCATCGTGGCAGCCGTTTCGGCGCTGGCGCAGTGGCTGATTGGTGGCAACGCCGGGATATTCGCGGCGATGGTGGAGAGCATTTTTGCCATGGCCAAGCTGTCGGTCGAGGTCATGGTGCTGCTGTTCGGCACCCTCACCCTCTGGTTGGGTTTTCTGCGCATTGCCGAGAAGGCCGGCATCGTCGAATGGTTGGCCAAGGCCTTGGGGCCGTTGTTTTTGCGCCTGATGCCTGAAGTTCCGCCGGGTCATCCGGCCATCGGCCTGATCACCCTGAACTTCGCCGCCAACGGCCTCGGTCTGGACAACGCCGCCACGCCTATTGGCCTGAAGGCCATGAAAGCACTGCAAGAACTCAACCCAAGCGCTACCGTCGCCAGCAACGCACAGATCCTGTTCCTGGTGCTCAATGCCTCTTCGCTGACCCTGTTGCCGGTGACCATCTTCATGTATCGCGCCCAGCAAGGCGCGCCTGACCCGACGCTGGTGTTCCTGCCGATCCTGCTGGCGACCAGTTGCTCGACCATTGTCGGCTTCCTGTCGGTGGCGTTCATGCAGCGCCTGCGCGTCTGGGATCCGGTGGTGCTGGCCTACCTGATCCCCGGCGCCCTCGCCCTCGGTGGTTTCATGGCGTTGCTGGCGACCCTTTCGGCGACCGCGCTGGCCGGCTTGTCATCGATCCTCGGCAACCTGACGCTGTTTGGCCTGATCATGCTGTTTCTGCTGATCGGTGCGCTGCGCAAAGTGAAGGTGTACGAGGCCTTCGTTGAAGGTGCCAAGGAGGGTTTCGACGTCGCCAAGAACCTGCTGCCTTATCTGGTGGCAATGCTCTGCGCGGTGGGTGTCCTGCGGGCCTCCGGGGCGCTTGACTTCGGCCTGGACGGGATTCGTCATCTGGTGGCGTGGGCCGGTTGGGACACGCGCTTCGTCGATGCGCTGCCGACGGCGATGGTCAAACCCTTCTCCGGCAGTGCCGCCCGGGCGATGCTGATTGAAACCATGAAGACCTCGGGCGTGGACAGCTTCCCGGCGCTGGTGGCGGCGACAATCCAGGGCAGTACCGAAACGACGTTCTATGTGCTGGCGGTGTACTTCGGTGCCGTGGGCATCCAGCGCGCGCGCCATGCGGTTGGCTGCGCCTTGCTGGCGGAGCTTGCCGGGGTGCTGGGTGCAATCGGCGTTTGCTACTGGTTCTTTGGTTGATCGGCGCCGTCAGCCAGCGTCTTGAGCGCGGCCTTGCGCTCTTCCGTCGGCAAGCCACCTAGCTTTTCCACGGCGGCATAGAACCTGGGCCAATCGCCATCCACCTGATGGAACAGCGCATCAAATGCCGGTACCCACTGGTCGTACAAGCCAAACGGCAATAACCGGGCATTGTTCATGGGGGCATGGACCCAGGCGTCGTAGCGTTTGTCTCCAGCCCACTGACTGTCACGCAGTTGCCGGTATTCGCTGCGCAAGCGCTCGAACTCGGCCGCCTTGCGCTGGCGCATCTGTTCGGTTGGCAACGGCAAGGCGTAGAGCTTTTCCAGCCGGGCGCGGGTTTCCAGCACCAACTCAGTGAACTGGTCGCGCTGACGCGCCTGCGCATTGTTGTCCGGTGGCAGGTGGCGATAGGCACGCCATTGGCGAGTGCCTTCCTGCTCGACGAAGGTGGCAAAGGATTCGTTGAACTCAGTGTCGTCCTTCACATAGAAGCGCTGATGGGCCAGTTCGTGAAAAATCAGCGTGGCCAGTCGCTCATCTCCCCAGCCCATCATCGAACTGATGATCGGGTCGTTGAACCAGCCGAGTGTCGAATAGGCCTCGACGCCGCCGATCGACACGTCCATGCCCTGCAAGCGTTGCAAGGCTGCTTCGCCGCGCGCTGCGCTCTGACTGTAGTACCCGCGGTAGGCCACGCAGCCGGCGATGGGAAAGCAGTGGTTTACAGGCTTGAGAGAAAATTCCGGCGTGACGAAGACATTCCAGACGACGAAGGGACGGCCAATGTCCGCGTACAAGCGGTAACTTTGGTTATCCGGCAGGTGCAATTGCCGGCTGGCGAACGTTCGGGCCTTTTGTGATTGCTCCAGGTGTATACGCAGTTTTTGGTCGCGCGCCGGGTCGGCAATCACGCTGGAAACCGGCTCCCTGGCCCGCAGCAACTGCAGTTGGCCGCTGGCCAGTTGGCTGTAATAGCTGATGCTGGTGCAACCGTTGAGCAACAAAAACAACACGCCCGGAAACAAAACGCGAAAAACGCGATCAAGTAACCCAAGGCTAGGAAGCGGCCTGAACACAATAATTCTTCCTTGGAGAGTCTTCCCGCAAGACTATCCCGCCTCACTGGAGCTCCGCTATGCGCACGATGATACTGACAGGAAGTCTGCTGTTGCTGGCCGGCTGTGCCGGATTCGGAATACCCCGCCATGATCCTGCGCAAGCCTGGATCGACCTGGACTCGAAGCAAGAAGATACGGCGTTGCAGGCACTGGAGGTCGATGACAAGGCCACCGACGACAAGCGCTACTTCGAGGTTCAGCCCGGTAGCCATGAATTGACAGTCCGCTACCAGTTTCCGGTGCAGCCCACCAACATCGGCCCCGACGCCGAGCCGTTGTGGCGCGATTGTCAGTTGAACGTGAAATTCAAGGATTTCAACGCTGGCGAACGCTATCAACTGCAAGCGGGGAACATTGGTTTTCGGCCGTGGGCCAAGCTCTATGATCAGCAACGAAAAGTGATCGGCCAGGGTACCCCTGCGGGCTGTCAACGAACCTGATCGGCGTTATGCTGGATGCATATCCCCTGGGACATCCATCATGCGCAGGTTGATGCTGTTACTCGCCGTCGGTGTCGTCGCGGGCTGTCAAAGCCCGATGCCGACACCTGATCCAAAAATGGCCTGGGTTGATTTTTCGACGCCCTTCCCTAACGACAAGTTGTTGATGGCCGAACGCCTGGACAAACAGCGATTGCGCGATGGGCGTTATTTCGAAGTGACGCCCGGCAGCCACGAACTGATCGTGCGTTTCGACTTTGAAGTCCCCGGCGGCGGCGGCTTGAGTATGATGAGCGGGCCCTCTGAGCGGCTGTGCTACCTGACCATCCGTTACGATCATTTCGAAGCCGGTCAGCGTTATGTACTCGAAGGCCGCTCCATTGCGTTTACCCCCGGCGCCCGCCTGTACAACGCCAAGCGCGAGATCGTCGCTGAAGACCGGGAAGCCAACTGCCTGATGTGAGATGTCAGCGGTCGTTCTTCTGGTAGATGATTTTTTTGGTGCCGTTTTCGCACGAACCCACGACCATGTTCTGGTCGTGCACTTCGTCGTTGGTGACGACTTCAAGCGTGTAGGAAGTGACGCCACTGGCCTGGATCTTGGCTTCGATCTCGGCCTTGAGCTCTTCGCAGGGTTTCGGTGCTGCGAGGGCCGACGTGGCCAGTACGCAACAGATAACCGCCAGGGCAAAACGTTTCATGGTTGAAGCTCCTTTGAGGCAGCACGCCTATTCACAGGTTTTTGCTGCTGTCATTTATTCGACCATATTATTGGCGGGCAAATCTGTCACGACACAAAAAAGATCGCAGCCTTGGGCACCTCTTGCCGAATGATCCCGGCAGGTTACGCAAGGCTGCGATTTTTTCTTTGCAAAAATGAAAGATCTAGCTGACCAATGTTGCCTCCAGGCTGATCTTGGCATTCAGCACTTTGGACACTGGGCAGCCTTCTTTGGCCTTGTTGCTGAGTTCTTCGAACTGCGCCTGGCTTGCCCCGGGGATTTTCGCCTTCAGAATCAATTTCACTGCGGTGATCGCAAAACCGCCGTCCACTTGATCCAGAGTGACTTCTGCCTGGGTATCGATGCTATCGGCCTTCAGGCCGGCGTCACCGAGGATCATGGAGAACGCCATGGAGAAACAGCCGGCGTGGGCTGCGCCGATCAACTCTTCCGGGTTGGTGCCACGGCCGCCTTCGAAGCGCGCCTTGAAGCCGTAGGGGGCTTCCCGGAGCACGCCGGTTTCTGTGGAAATCGAGCCGATGCCGGTTTTCAGATCACCTTCCCAATGGGCCGATGCTTTCTTGACGATAGCCATGCCAGTCTCCTAAAGGTCGGCGCGAAGGTCGCGCCTGCGAGGTTTCGGTTGCCAGGATTGTGAGGATAGACGAAGGGGCAAAGTTCACTTCGTCCGATCAATCTGCTTTTTTCGCGGGATTTTTTACCGGGCTATTGAAACTCGGGTATATGCCCACATTGCATGAACACGCTTTTGGATTCGGCAGGTTTGCGTTCGCAAGAACAAACCTGCGCCCTCAATTGGAGAAGCAGGTTTATGAAACGACTGTCCGATATCAAGTTCTCGACCCTCGATCTGGTGCCGGTGCGCGAGAACGGCAGCGCGGCCCAGTCGCTGCGCAACTCGCTGGACCTGGCGCAGCATGTCGAGAAGTTCGGTTACAACCGCTTCTGGGTGGCTGAGCACCACAACATGGACGGCATCGCCAGTTCCGCGACTTCGGTGCTGCTCGGTTATCTGGCCGGTGGCACGTCGACCATTCGAGTCGGTTCAGGCGGGGTGATGTTGCCCAACCACGCACCCTTGGTGATTGCCGAGCAGTTCGGCACCCTGGAAAGCCTTTATCCGGGCCGGATTGATCTGGGCCTGGGACGCGCCCCCGGTTCCGACCAGATGACCGCGCGTGCGTTGCGCCGTGAGCGCTCCGGCAGTGCCGACGACTTCCCGGAAGATGTGGCGGAACTGGTGCGCTACCTCGGGCCACGTACCCCGGATCAACGGATCATCGCCATGCCGGGAACCGGGACCAATGTGCCGGTCTGGTTGTTGGGATCGAGCCTGTTCAGTGCACAGCTGGCCGGTGAACGCGGTTTGCCCTACGCTTTCGCTTCGCATTTCGCGCCGCGCTACATGCATGAAGCGATTCGGGTCTACCGCAATCACTTCAAGCCCTCAGCCGTTTTGGACAAACCTTACGTAATGCTCGGCGTGCCCTTGGTGGCGGCCGATACGGACGAGCAGGCCGAGTACCTCGCGACTTCGGTGTTCCAGCGGATTCTCGCCCTGATGCGCGGCCAAAGCCTGGTACAGCGTCCGCCGGTGAAGACCATGGACGGCTTGTGGCTGCCCCATGAGAAAGAGGCTGTGCACGATTTTCTTGGTCTGGCCATGATTGGCAGCCCACAGAAAATCCGCGCCAAACTCGAGGTCCTGATCGAACAGACCCAGGCTGACGAGCTGATTTTCACCTGTGACCTGTACGAACATTCGGATCGCGTGCATTCCTACGAGCTGCTGGCGCAGGTCATGCGCGGCTGATACTCAAGTGGCAGACATGAAAAAGCCGGCGCCAGGGCGTCGGCTTTTTCTTTCAGGCGAGGATCAGCCTACTTTTTGTAGACGATCACTTTGGCGCCCTTTTCGCATTGACCAACGACTTTTCCGCCAGATGCACTACCTTTATCGACAATCTCCAGCGAATAACCGGAAACGCCCTTGGCATCAAGTTTCGCTGCGATTTCGGCTTTCAGCTCTTCGCATGGCTTGCCACCATCTGCCAATACGGTCCCCGCAAGGCTCAACAAACCTACCGCCAACATAAACTTCTTCATCGGTTGCATTCCCTGGTCGGATCATAGGGGTAACCAGCCGTCAGCCGGACGCACTCATTCAGCGCTTTGCCATTCCCTATGGCATTCGTCCGGCGTGCAAGTTCAGAAGACTAGCCCAAAGTCAGCTGCTGGCAATCCGGAATCCGACTTTCAGGGTCACCTGAAAGTGCGCAGCCTTGCCGTCCCTGATGTGCCCACGGGTCTCGGTGACTTCAAACCATTCCATGTACTTGATGCTTTTGTTGGCTTCGGTCAATGCGTTGTTGATCGCATCTTCGATACTGCTGGTGGACGAGCCGACCAGCTCGACTTTCTTGTAGGTGTGATGGTCAGACATGGCGTTCTCCTTGGCGTGTGAATTACAGCCTAGCAGTGATTTTTCCTATTTCTTCTGTTGGCCGTTCTGAGAGTGAAGTTCAGATTTTCTGCACTTTCTCGAACCCCTGAAGTCCCAACCAACACACGCCACTCATCACCAATGCAGGAGAGCCACCATGGCCAACACCTCGTTACGCAAAGCCTCATTGCAAAGCATGGAAGCCGAGATCGAGAGTCTGCTCAAGTCTTTGGAAAGCCTGAAGGACGACGCCTCGGACGAGTCGCGTAAAACCCTCAAGACCCTGAAAAGTAACGCCGAAAATGCCTTGAAGCACTCGCGCCATCTGCTGGCCGACGCCTATGAAGAGGTCAAGGTCAAAACCCGCGAAACCGGGATCGCCACCCGGGACTACGCCCAGGAGCACCCCTGGACTACAGCCGGTGTCGCCGTGGGCGCATTGGGCCTGCTGGCCGCTTATCTGTTGTGCAAGCGTGATTAATCTGCCCGGCGCAGCTCGTTTTTCAGCCACTGCGCCAGTTGCCGGGCGCGCCCGTCCGCGGCGCGCTTGGGTAGCCACAACGCCAGTTGTGCCGGGGTTTCACTGAAGCCCCATGGCGCAACCAGGCGGCCGGCCTTCAAGTCCTCCGTCACCAAAGGTTCCGGGGCGATCGCCACGCCCAGACCCGCGACGGCGGCTTCCAGCAAGTAGTACAAATGTTCAAATCCCTGACCGTACTTCAACGCCCTGGCGTCGAGGCCGCATTGTTGCGCCCAGTTTGGCCAGGCTTGCGGGCGTGAGGTGGTGTGCAGCAAGGGTTCGTTCAGCAGTACGCTTTCCGGCGCTTGTTTGAGCCGCTCGTAGCCGGCGAACCGAGGGCTCATGACCGGACCGATGCGTTCGCTGGCCAGCTCGAAAACCTGCATGTCCGCCGGCCAGGGTGGCTCGGCAAAGACCAGCAAGGCATCCAGTCCCGGTCTTCGCGGATCGAGATCGCCTTCTCCGGCCGACAGGTGCAGGCGCAGGTCCGGCAGGTCGGCATTGAGTCTCCCCAGTCGCGGAATAAACCAGCGCGCCAGCAGGCTTCCCGAGCAACCGAGCACGAACGGGGCGTCGGCCGTGCTTTGTGTGAGTTCCGCGCAGACGCTGCGCAGGCGCTCGAAGGCTTCGCTGCTGGCGTCACGCAGGCGTAGGCCGGCATCTGTGAGTTTCAGGCCGCGACCGTCCTTGATGAACAGGCTGACGCCGAGGTGTTCTTCAAGCACCTTGAGCTGCCGGCTGACCGCGCCATGGGTGACATGCAGCTGCTCGGCGGCCTGACTGACGCTGTTCAAGCGGGCAGTGGCTTCGAAGGCGCGAAGCGCATTCAGCGGAGGAAGGTCATGGCTCATGGGATCTGTGAGTTTTCCTGACAGGTTGTGGCGATCTTATCGGTTTTCAGGCTGAGGTGTCAGGGGTAGAGTGAAGCCCACTATCTCTTTATGCATCACTTCACGCATTCAACTGGAGCGCCAAATGACCCAGACTAATCTGCGCAACGGCCCTGATGCCAACGGCCTGTTTGGCGCGTTCGGTGGCCGCTACGTTGCCGAAACCCTGATGCCGTTGATCCTCGACCTGGCCCGTGAATATGAATTGGCCAAGGAAGATCCTGCATTCAAGGAAGAACTGGCCTACTTCCAGCGTGACTACGTCGGACGTCCAAGCCCGTTGTACTTCGCCGAGCGTCTGACCGAGTTCTGTGGCGGCGCGAAGATCTACCTGAAGCGCGAAGAGCTGAACCACACCGGCGCGCACAAGATCAACAACTGCATCGGCCAGATCCTGCTGGCGCGACGCATGGGCAAGAAGCGCATCATCGCCGAGACCGGCGCCGGCATGCACGGCGTGGCGACGGCCACCGTGGCTGCGCGTTTCGGCCTGGATTGCGTGATCTACATGGGCACCACAGACATCGAGCGCCAGCAGGCCAACGTGTTCCGCATGAAGCTGCTGGGCGCCGAGGTTATCCCGGTGGTCGCCGGTACCGGCACACTGAAGGATGCAATGAACGAAGCCCTGCGTGACTGGGTGACCAACGTCGACAACACCTTCTACTTGATCGGCACCGTGGCCGGTCCGCACCCTTACCCGGCGATGGTCCGCGACTTCCAGGCCGTGATCGGCAAGGAAACCCGCGAGCAGTTGCAAGCCCAGGAAGGTCGCCTGCCGGACAGCCTGGTGGCGTGCATTGGCGGTGGCTCCAACGCCATGGGCCTGTTCCATCCGTTCCTCGACGACAAGAGTGTCGAGATCATCGGCGTTGAAGCGGCCGGTTACGGCATCGAGACCGGCAAGCATGCGGCCAGCCTGAACGGCGGCGTTCCAGGCGTGCTGCACGGCAACCGCACGTTCCTGCTGCAGGACGACGATGGCCAGATCATCGATGCCCACTCGATCTCCGCCGGCCTCGACTACCCGGGCATCGGCCCGGAACACGCCTGGTTGCACGACATTGGCCGCGTCCAGTACACCTCGGTGACCGACGACGAAGCCCTCGCTGCATTCCACCAGTGCTGCCGCCTGGAGGGGATCATCCCGGCGCTGGAAAGCGCCCATGCCCTGGCTGAAGTATTCAAGCGCGCACCGACCTTGCCAAAGGATCACCTGATGGTGGTCAACCTGTCCGGCCGTGGCGACAAAGACATGCAGACCGTGATGCACCACATGGAACAATCCAAGCAGGAGAAACACTGATGAGCCGCCTGCAAACGCGTTTTGCCGAACTCAAGGAACAGAACCGCGCCGCCCTGGTGACTTTCGTGACCGCTGGCGACCCGGGCTATGACACCTCCCTGGCCATCCTCAAGGGCTTGCCGGCGGCCGGTGCCGATGTGATCGAGCTGGGCATGCCCTTCACCGACCCGATGGCTGACGGCCCGGCCATCCAGCTCGCCAACATCCGTGCGCTGGGTGCCAAACAGAATCTGGCGAAAACCCTGCAAATGGTTCGCGAGTTCCGCCAGGACAACAACGAAACACCGCTGGTGCTAATGGGATACTTCAACCCGATCCACATGTACGGGGTGCCGCGCTTCATTGCCGAAGCCAAAGAGGCCGGCGTTGACGGCCTGATCGTGGTCGACCTGCCGCCGGAGCACAACGGCGAGCTGTGTGACCCGGCGCAGGCTGCGGGCCTGGACTTCATCCGCCTGACCACGCCAACCACCGACGATGTGCGCCTGCCGACCGTTCTCAACGGCAGCTCCGGTTTCGTTTACTACGTCTCGGTGGCCGGTGTGACCGGCGCCGGTGCCGCCACGCTGGAGCACGTCGAGGAAGCGGTCGCCCGTCTGCGCCGCCATACCGACCTGCCGATCAGCATCGGTTTCGGTATCCGGACTCCGGAACAGGCAGCGTCCATTGCACGCCTGGCTGATGGCGTGGTGGTGGGCTCGGCGTTGATCGATCACATCGCCAATGCAGCAACTGCGGACCAGGCCGTCGACGGCGTATTGAGCCTGTGTTCGGCACTGGCGGACGGCGTGCGCAAGGCCCGTTCCTGATACAGAGGAATTAGAGCCTCGCGGCACAGGCCAAACAGCAAAACGCTGTAAACCTTGTGGGAGCGAGCTTGCTCCGGGCGGCGATCCGACGATAGCGGCGTGTCAGCCGACATCAATGCTGGATGTGCAGCCCTCATCGCGAGCAAGCTCGCTCCCACAGGTGCGGGTCAAGGCAACTCTATGCCGCCTGCTGCCTTGTGCAGTTTGCGCAAATGCTCGCCAATCTGCTTCACGTTGGCTTCGTTGGCGGCCATTTCGGCGGCACGACCCGGTTCGAGCAACGCTCTCACTTCCTTGTCCAGGTCCCCGGACAGCGCCAGGAGTTGCTTCTGGCGCTGGCTGCTTTCCGATTCCAGATGCTCCCACTCGCTCGGCTGTGGCAAGCCATAACCGTTGGTGCCCAGCAGTTCCGCCGGACGGCTGAGGAAGCCGCTGTTGGCGAGAATGTCCTTGAGCGTTTCGTTGGCCTTGTCCATGCCGCCATTCTGCAATTCCCGGGCGCCCAGATAGCGCTGCTTCACTTCATCCTGAGCCAGCAGCAACTGCTGGCGGAAACTGGCCTGTTCCAGCAGGAGCAACGCTGCGCTGGTGCGCAGGTCCGCCTGCTCGAACCATTGCCGACGTTCCGCGGCTTTCAAGTCCAGCCACTCTTCGACAGTTTCCTGTTTGATCGGCAAGTGCTTTTTCAGGATTTCGAACATCGCCTGATAGCGTTCGCGGAAGGAATCGAAACGATAACCCATACGCAAGGCTTCCCGCGGATCGTCCAGCACACTGGTGTCCGCCAGCCCTCGACCTTTGAGCACTTCCAGCAAACCGTTGGGCATGATGTTGTCGAGCCCTACCAGTTTCGGGTTGTTGGTGCCGCCACGCAGCAATTTCAGTTCTTCCACCGCGCAGTTGTTCGACAGGAAGAAATAGTTGCCGTCGTAGCTCCAGTGCATCTCGGCGGCACGTTCCACCACGTCTTCAATCTCTGTGCGCGACAGGTTCAGGGGCACGGAGGCCAGGCTGCGCAGTTCGGTCTTGGTATATTCGTCGATGACCTGGGACAGCGGCAGGATAAACAGCCGCGACGGGTATTTGCCGACCAGGCCATCCCAGCTCGACAACTGTACGTCGCCGACGAAGGCGCGATACGACAGCACCAGATGCTGGTCCAGGTCCAGCCGACAATCCGGGCCACGGGGGCGGCCCGGCGCGCAGATCACCAGACGCAGCATGCTGTGGCCCCAGCGGCTGAACAGGTTCTGGTTAGCCTCGGCCAACAGATAGTCAACGGCATAGACCCGCTCCGGATCGACCTGCCCCAGCGGTGTCTTGGCGAAGTCGTTACCGGCATTGAGGAACGCGACGGTTTTGCTGCAGGTGTCACTGGCGGTGGGCGCCCAGCCGAAATGCTCTTTGTAGTAGCGATACAGTGCGGGACGGCGGCAGGCGTAGCTCGGGTCGAGGAGGAAATACTCCATGTTGACCGCGACGAATTCCTTGGGACTGCTGGTCTCGTAGATATCCGGACTGCGGGCGATCTGGCGATTGTGCTGTTCGCGTTCACCCCGACGGCCTACGTATTGCTGCCAGCCGGCCAGGTCGAGAAGGCGCGGATCATCGCTGAGGGTAAAGCGCCGATCGGACTGGCCCCTGCATTGGTCGGGTATGCCGACCAGCCCTGAGCTGTTGTTGCGCCGGGTGCAGCGCTGAATCAGCTTGCGCTCGTCATCCGGCCACAGGCGCGAACGGTCGTAGATGTGAGTCAGCTCGTGCAGCACAGTTGCCAGCATTTCCCGGCGCACGGTGCCATGGGGGCGATGGGTTTTTTTGCTCGCGGCGCTGCCATCGGTGAGGCCCGCCAGCAGGTTGCGGTTCAGATCGAGCTCGGACACCAGCGATGCCTGGCCGTAGGCATTGCGCGGCATGTCATCGGTCCAGCCGACCACGATACGTCGGTCCAACTGCTCGATGAAGCGTGGCGGCAGCGCCTGCATCGCTTCATCAAGCAACGCGTGGCTGGCTTGCTGTTGCGCGGGCGTCAGACCTTCGGTCTTGAGTTGTAACTGAAGGCCTGCGTGGGCCGTGTTGCCGAGCAGCAACAGGGCCCCGGTCAGCAGCCAGGCGCGTGCACACCTCACAGTGCGAGGATGGCTTCGGCGAGATCCTGATCGCTGGCGTCGCGCGCTTCCGGCACGCGGGTGCGCAGCAAGTTGAAAGCGGACTCCAGGTGAGCGCCACGAATGTCGCCATCGCTGGCGACGAAACTGGCGGCGTCGTCCTGGGCTTCGCGCACGATTTTCGAATCGCGAATGGACGTGGTGGTGTCGGAGGTGAAATCGAGGGTGCGCTGGGTCGCACGGATCAGGATGTTACTGGTGGCAACCAGAGTATGTGCCTGGGCCACATCGGCCAACAGCAGCAGGCCGAGGATGGCAGCAATCAGCGGGTTACGCATGGAACGAACTCCAGAAAAGCAGGGATAACTATTGGACGAGAATTGCTTGCGCCAGTTCAAGGTCGCTGGCATGAAGTTTTGCCTGGGTCTGGCGCAGATACCGCAGGGCCGACTCCAGTCTTGCGCCTCTCAGTTGGCCGTCACTGGCAATGAATGCCGCGGCGTCATCGTGGGCGGCGATCAATAGTTTATGGTCGAAGGGGGCGGAGGTCACGAGGCTTGTGGCGTAACCACTGGCGACAGTGCCCTGGGTGGACAGGTTGAAGGCGTCATAAGCGTGGGCTGATGCGCAGTAACCCAGGGTGAGAAAGACTGGAGTGATCAGGAAATGGGAAGGAAAACGCATGAGACTCGACAGTTGAAAGTGAGTCCCAAGGCTAGTGCAAGGGCCGGTCTAGAGCCAGTGCCGAAACATTGGGGCACGCCGGGCGTACCCCATGTCTGTACCGCGGTTTAGATGGTCAGGATCGCCTGAGCCAGTTGTGCGTCTGTTGCACTCAGTTGCGGCGCCTTATGGCGAATGTGATCGAGGGCGCTTTCCAGCTTCACACCGCGGATGGAGCCTTCGCTGGCGACGAAGCTGGCGGCGTCGTCACGGGCGGCGAGGACGATCTTGTCATCCTTGAACGACGACGAAACGATGTTGGTGGTCGCATCGGAAGTGGCCTTGAGTGCGTTGACCACCGCATCCGTGGTCACGATGAAGCTGGAGGCTTGGGCACCGGCAGCCACGGCAAACAGGGCCGCGGCGCTAAGCAGGCGAAGACGGGACATGGGGTAACTCCTTTTGGTAGACCATTTGAAATATGGCGCAGTGTCTGCAAAGTCAGACGCCAGGCACTCGGCGTTCGCCACGTTCTGAAGTGATATTAGGCCTGTATGTGTCGGTTCGAACAGTCCTGACCCTGCACGCAGGAAGTCAGCGCCAGAACGGCTTATCCAATTCATGGCTGCGGTCGGCGTGGCTGATACCCAGATCCGCTAGCTGGCGATCATCGAGTTGAGTCAGCAAACGTCGCGTTCTCGCCCTTTCCAGGCCAGCGCAGAGCCCCTTCAGCAGCCCTCGAAGCCTCTGCTGGCAAGGTCTCGGTTGAGCCGAGGGAATGGAAAAATCCTGTACGTTCTTCATGGCACGGTCCCTGTCCTGATAAGTGGAGAGCTCCATGCTGACACCCGCCGAATATCCACTACAGACACACAGAGGCAATATTGTACTCATACAGTTTGTACTTTTTGCAAACTGTACCTGTGCTCAGGTTTCTCTTCTGTAAGACCGGGTTTGCCAGGCTAAAACGACAAAACCCGTCGTGGTTGCCCACGACGGGTTCTGTTTTTTCAATTCGGGTTGCTGGCGGTGGACCTTAAGGTCAGAGCCAGCGACGCTAACTTAGCGCCAGAACGGCTTGCTCAGCTCTTCGTAGCGTTGTGCTTCGCTAATCCCGGCGTCAGCCAGCAGACGCGAATCCAGGCGAGCCAGTTGATGGCGGCTGGTAATGCGGCGCTGCCACAACATCAGGTTGGCGATAACGCGCAGAGGCAGGGAAGCCTGGGTTTTTGCAGCAGTGTCTTCGAAAAACAGATCGGAACTGAGTGTACGTTCCATGGTGGTCATCCTTCCGCTTGTGGCGGGATTAGGTAGTGGTTTAACTGGTGCCCATGATCCTCTTGTTTGCCTAGTCTCTGTAGATACAGTTCATCTGTATTGTGAGAGCTCAGTTAACTGTTTATAGGGGGTGTACTGGTCGAAATTGAGGCAACTGTACCTGTCTGCACTGTTTGAGTGCAAAACCGCAGTTTTTGCCCGAGGAGGTAGGAGTTTTCCGTAGGAAATGACCAGTACAGCAGTACAGTTTTTTTCATATTGCGAGAGTGGCAAGAGCCAGCTGGCGAAACTGTGTTTGCGCCAGCTGCTATCTGTAGCAATTACTTCTTCAGCATGTGCCCGGTTTCTTCCAGGTTTATGTGCCATCTGAGTGCGTCACGCAGGATGTGCGGGGTGTGTCCGCCGATGGCGCACGCTGCGGTGAAGTAATCATTCAGAGCCTGGCGGTAATCCGGGTGCACGCACTTGTCGATGATGACCCGGGCACGCTCCCGGGGCGCCAGGCCTCGCAAGTCTGCCAGGCCCACTTCGGTCACGAGGATGTCGACATCATGTTCGGTGTGGTCGACATGGCTGACCATCGGCACCACGCTGGAGATTGCGCCGCCCTTGGCGATCGACTTGGTCACGAACACGGACAGGTGTGCGTTGCGCGCGAAGTCGCCCGAGCCACCGATGCCGTTCATCATCCGGGTGCCACAGACGTGGGTGGAGTTGACGTTGCCGTAGATGTCGAACTCCAGCGCCGTGTTGATGCCGATGATGCCGAGGCGGCGTACAACTTCCGGGTGGTTGGAGATTTCCTGCGGGCGCAGCACCAGCTTGTCTTTATAGCGCTCCAGGTTGCCAAACACATCGGCGTTGCGCCGGCTCGACAGGGTGATCGAGCTGCCCGAAGCAAAACTCAGCTTCCCGGCGTCGATCAGGTCGAAAGTCGAGTCCTGCAGCACCTCGGAATACATCGTCAGGTCTTCGAACGGCGAGTCGATCAGGCCACACATCACCGAGTTGGCGATGGTGCCGATACCGGCTTGCAGCGGACCGAGCTTGTTGGTCATGCGTCCGGCGGCCACTTCCTGTTTGAAGAAGTCAATCAGGTGGTCGGCAATGGCTTGGGTCTCTGCGTCTGGCGCCAGCACTGTGGAGGGTGAGTCAGCCTGATTGGTAATCACAATGGCGACGATCTTTTCCGCCGGAATCGGGATGGCGGTGCTGCCAATGCGGTCGTCGACTCTGACCAACGGAATCGGAGTGCGGGTCGGGCGATAGGTCGGGATGTAGATGTCGTGCAGGCCTTCGAGGTTCGGATTGTGCGCCATATTGATCTCGACGATCACGTGCTTGGCGAAAATCGCGAAGCTGGCCGAGTTGCCTACCGAGGTGGTTGGCACGATATGCCCTTGCTCGGTGATCGCAACGGCTTCGATCACGGCGATGTCCGGCAGTTTCAATTGCTGGTTGCGCAATTGCTCCACGGTTTCCGACAAGTGCTGGTCGATGAACATGACTTCACCGGCGTTGATCGCCTTGCGCAGGGTGCTGTCGACCTGAAACGGCATGCGTCGCGACAGCACGCCAGCTTCGGTCAACTGCTTGTCGAGGTCGTTGCCCAGGCTTGCGCCAGTCATCAGGCTGATCTTCAGCGGCGTGACCTTGGCGCGCTCGGCCAGCGCCTGAGGAACGGCCTTGGCTTCGCCGGCGCGAGTAAAACCACTCATGCCGACGGTCATGCCGTCCTCAATCAGAGCGGCAGCGTCGGCAGCGCTCATCACTTTGTCCAACAACGAAGGCAGGCGAATACGGTCACGGTACATGGATTGTTATCTCGGGCAACAGGTAGCAGGACGTGCAGTCTAGTGAATTGCGCTGGCTTCTGTCCCGCTACCAAGGTCGCAATCGAGGCGTCTATTCCGGGCCTTTCAAGCAAAACACCGTTACCGGATCGGTAACAAAAGGATAGTTTGTCCGACGATTTGCGCAAACAAAAACGCCCCGACGAGTCGGGGCGTTCTGTTTACTGCAGAGGATCAGTCGACGGCTTTTACCATGTCTTCGATGACCTTTTTGGCGTCACCGAACACCATCATGGTTTTGTCCAGGTAGAACAGTTCGTTGTCCAGGCCGGCATAGCCGCTGGCCATCGAGCGTTTGTTGACGATGATGGTCTTGGCCTTGAACGCTTCGAGGATCGGCATGCCGGCAATCGGCGATTTCGGATCGTTCTTCGCGGCCGGGTTGACCACGTCGTTGGCGCCCAACACCAGCACCACGTCGGCCTGACCGAACTCGGAGTTGATGTCTTCCATCTCGAACACCTGGTCGTAAGGCACTTCGGCCTCCGCCAGCAACACGTTCATGTGGCCCGGCATACGACCGGCAACCGGGTGGATCGCGTACTTCACGGTCACGCCGCGATGGGTCAGCTTCTCGGTCAGTTCCTTCAACGCATGCTGCGCCCGTGCTACCGCCAGGCCATAGCCCGGAACGATGATCACGGTGTCGGCGTTGGTCAGCAGGAAAGTCGCGTCGTCAGCCGAGCCGGATTTCACCGGACGGGCTTCCTTGGCGCCTGCCGGACCTGCATCGGCGGTATTGCCGAAACCGCCGAGCAGTACATTAAAGAAGGAGCGGTTCATCGCCTTGCACATGATGTACGAGAGGATCGCACCGGACGAGCCCACCAGCGAACCCGCGATGATCAGCATCGAGTTGTTCAGCGAGAAGCCGATACCTGCCGCTGCCCAGCCGGAGTAGCTGTTGAGCATCGACACGACCACTGGCATGTCCGCGCCACCGATCGGGATGATGATCAGCACACCCATGATGAAGGCCAGGGCCAGCATCAAGGCGAAGGCGCTGAGGTCGCCGGTCAACATGAAGGTGATGCCCAGGCCCAGGGTGGCCACGCCGAGCAGCAGGTTCAGTTTGTGTTGACCGGTGAACTGTACCGGTGCGCCCTGGAACAGGCGGAACTTGTACTTGCCCGACAGCTTGCCGAAGGCGATGACCGAACCGGAGAAGGTGATCGCACCAATGGCGGCACCGAGGAACAGCTCCAGGCGGTTACCGGCCGGGATCGCGTCACCCAGTTGCGCAACGATACCCAGCGACTGTGGCTCGACGACCGCCGCAATGGCGATGAACACCGCGGCCAGGCCGATCATGCTGTGCATGAAGGCGACCAGCTCGGGCATCTTGGTCATTTCAACGCGTTTGGCCATGATCGAACCGGCAGTGCCGCCGATCAGCAGGCCGACGATCACGTAGACGATACCATCATGGGCCAGCTCGGCACCGAGCTTGTAGATCAGGCCGACCGTGGTGAGGATCGCCAGGCCCATGCCGAGCATGCCGAACAGATTGCCGCGACGTGACGTGGTGGGATGCGAAAGGCCCTTGAGCGCCTGGATGAAGCAAACCGAGGCGATCAAATACAGGGAAGTAACCAGGTTCATGCTCATGCTTGCTGCACCTCAGCCTTGACTGCTTCGGCCTTGGCGGCCGGAGCTTTTGCCGGGGCCGCTTTCTTCTTGAACATTTCCAGCATGCGCCGGGTGACCAGGAAGCCACCAAACACATTGACCGCGGCCAGGGCCACGGCCAGGGTGCCCATGGTCTTGCCCAGCGGGGTCACAGTGAGGGCGGCGGCGAGCATGGCGCCGACGATCACAATGGCCGAGATGGCGTTGGTAACAGCCATCAGTGGCGTGTGCAGTGCAGGTGTAACGTTCCAGACCACGTGGTAGCCGACATAGATGGCCAGCACGAAGATGATCAGGTTGTAGATACCGTGAGAGATCAGCATGTCTTCCATTGTTTTTATCCTCAGCCGTTCTTGCGCACGATCTGGCCGTCGCGGCACATCAGGCACGCGGCGACGATATCGTCTTCAAGGTTGATCACCAGTTGTCCTTCTTTATCGAACAACAGTTTCATGAAGTCCAGCAGGTTGCGTGCGTACAGCGCCGAAGCATCGGCCGCCACTGCGCCCGCCAGGTTGGTCGGGCCAACGATGGTCACGCCATTCTCGACGACCACCTGATCGGCTACGGTCAGCGGGCAGTTACCGCCCTGGGCTGCCGCGAGGTCGATGACCACCGAACCCGGTTTCATCTGTGCCACGGTTTCTGCGCTGAGCAGCGTCGGTGCCTTGCGGCCGGGAATCAGCGCTGTGGTGATAACGATGTCAGCCTGCTTGGCGCGCTCGTGCACGGCCGCGGCCTGGCGCTGCATCCAACTGGCTGGCATCGGCCGGGCGTAACCACCGACACCAACGGCGCATTCACGCTCTTCGTCGGTCTCGTAAGGCACGTCGACGAACTTCGCGCCGAGGGATTCGATCTGCTCTTTCACCGCAGGACGCACGTCGGAGGCTTCGATCACCGCACCCAGGCGTTTTGCCGTAGCAATGGCCTGCAATCCGGCCACGCCGGCACCCAGGATCAGCACGCGCGCCGCTTTCACGGTGCCCGCAGCCGTCATCAACATCGGCATGAAACGAGGGTAATGGTGAGCGGCCAGCAAGACAGCCTTGTAACCGGCAATGTTGGCTTGCGACGACAGCACATCCAGGCTTTGGGCGCGGGAGGTACGTGGCGCAGCCTCCAGGGCGAAGGCGGTAATGCCGCACTCGGCCATCTTGGCGATGGTTTCGTTGTTGAACGGATTGAGCATACCCACCACAACGGTGCCGCTTTTAATCAGCGCCAGCTCGCTGTCGCTGGGGGCGACCACCTTCAAAATCAGCTCTGCTCCAAACGCATCATTGGCGCTGCCAATGGTTGCGCCTGCCGCTTCATAGGCACTGTCGACAACGCTGGCATTAACGCCGGCGCCGCTTTGTACAGTGACCTTATGACCCTGGCTGATCAGCTTCTTGATGGTTTCCGGGGTTGCAGCAACCCGTGTTTCACCGGTCTGGGTTTCGAGAGGAACACCAATGTGCACGTCAAATCTCCTGCGTGATCTTATTGAGTAAACCCATGCACTACGGATGGTGCGGCTGGGGCGGCCGATCAGCACGATCCCGCCAAATCAGGGCGGGGCGCGGCATTTTGCAGGCGAACTTTGTGCCCTTCAAGGGATTATGACGGGTGACGGAAAATTAACTACAAGTCACCCCGTGACCGAATGTCGCAACCAACCGGTTCTATCCCTTGCACACCGTGCTTTACAAGGATTCTGGTCGAAATTGAAGAATTTATACATCGGCCGTATGAATGATGCGGCATCGCCTCGAAATAGTGGCGCAAAGCCGCATGATCAGGCGCTTGTGGGACGTTTGTACGACTTTTCGATACAGTTTGCTGTTATGCGACAAATCCGTATATCTGTAGGGCTTTGTTTTTGCTGACTACGGGGTCAAGTAGCGTGGAGGAGCCTTTACTCCTCTAGGCTGTAGCTGTGCGCCTGGTTTACCAGCCAGTCACGAAATGCCCTTAAAGACGCGGATTCGACCTTTCGCTCAGGAATCATCAGGTAATAAGCCTTGATGCTGGACAGTGCTTGCGGGTTGGCGATCACCAGGCGTTTTTCTTTCAACTCCCTTTGAATCAGGAACGGCGGAATCAGGGCAATGCCCATGTCATGCATGGCCGCCTGGGCGAGCATGGAGAATAGCTCGTAGCGGGGGCCTGTCATGTCTCGCGGGACATTCAGGTGCTGGGAATCGAACCACTGGCGCCAGGCATAAGGGCGGGTGGTTTGTTGCAGCAGGGGCAAATCGGCGATTTCGCCGGGCGTAAGGCTGGTCTTGTTTCCGAGCAGGTTGGGGCTGCAAACAGGCATCGGATTTTCACCCATCAGCCTGTGGGATTCTGTACCCGACCAATCCGCGTCGCCGAAGTAGATCGCGGCATCGAAATCAGTGTCGGCGAACAGGAACGGGCGTGTGCGGTTGGTCAGGTTGACCGTCACTTCCGGGTGCTTGTGCTGGAAGTCCTTGAGTCGTGGCAGCAGCCATTGGGTACCGAAGGTCGGAACCACAGCCAATTCGATAACGTTGGTGCCCTGCTGACCCATCACGGACAAGGTGTCGCGCTCAACCGCATCCAGTTGAGTGGCGACCCGGCGGCTGTAGGAAAGCCCGGCTTCCGTCAGCTTCACTCCGCGTCGCGAACGTCGGAACAGTTCTACGCTGAGGAACTCTTCAAGGCTGGCGATCTGTCGGCAAATCGCCCCCTGGGTCAGCGAAAGCTCCTGGGCGGCCTTGGTGAAGCTTTCATGGCGCGCCGCGGCCTCGAAGCTGATCAGGGCGGTGGTGCTGGGTATCTTCCTGCGCATGTACGTCAACCTCACTAATGCATCGCATAAAAGCTCTTTTGCGACGTTTCGGAGTGAGAAATTAGCACAACAGTATGCGAAATCCTCGTTTGCCGTAGCGTCGATCCAGGCCTAGGATCACTCCACGTTATTTGACCCGATTCGAGAGGACACACTCATGGGCGGTAAAGCTAGCTTCAACTGGATCGATCCCCTGCTGCTGGATCAACAGCTCACTGAAGAAGAACGCATGATTCGCGACACGGCTGCGCAGTTCGCTCAGCAGAGCCTGGCGCCGCGCATTCTTGAAGCTTTCCGCCATGAGAAGACCGATCCGGCGATCTTCCGCGAAATGGGCGAAGTGGGTCTGTTGGGTGCAACCATCCCGGAGCAATACGGTGGCAGCGGCCTGAACTACGTCAGCTACGGCCTGATTGCCCGTGAAGTCGAGCGTATCGACTCCGGTTATCGCTCGATGATGAGCGTTCAGTCCTCGCTGGTGATGGTGCCGATCAATGAGTTCGGTACCGAAGCGCAGAAGCAGAAGTACCTGCCGAAACTGGCCTCGGGCGAGTGGATCGGCTGCTTCGGCCTGACCGAGCCTAACCACGGTTCCGACCCGGGCGCGATGATCACTCGTGCGCGCAAAGTGGAAGGCGGCTACAGCCTCACCGGCAGCAAGATGTGGATCACCAACAGCCCGATTGCCGACGTGTTTGTGGTCTGGGGCAAGGACGATGCCGGCGACATTCGTGGCTTCGTTCTGGAGAAAGGCTGGAAAGGCCTGAGCGCTCCGGCGATTCACGGCAAGGTTGGCCTGCGGGCTTCGATCACCGGTGAAATCGTCATGGACAACGTGTTCGTGCCCGAAGAGAACATCTTCCCGGATGTCCGTGGCCTGAAAGGTCCTTTCACCTGCCTCAACTCGGCACGTTACGGCATCTCATGGGGCGCACTGGGTGCGGCCGAGTTCTGCTGGCACACCGCTCGCCAGTACACCCTGGATCGTCAGCAGTTCGGTCGTCCATTGGCAGCCACTCAGTTGATCCAGAAGAAACTGGCCGACATGCAGACCGAAATCACCATGGCGCTGCAAGGTTGCCTGCGTCTGGGTCGTATGAAGGATGAAGGCACGGCGGCGGTCGAAATCACTTCGATGATGAAGCGCAATTCCTGCGGCAAGTCCCTGGACATCGCGCGCATGGCTCGCGATATGTTGGGCGGCAATGGCATCTCCGATGAATTCGGCGTTGCTCGCCACCTGGTGAACCTGGAAGTGGTGAATACCTATGAAGGTACGCACGACGTCCATGCACTGATCCTCGGTCGTGCGCAAACCGGCATCCAGGCGTTCTATTAACAGGAGGACGTCCATGGGCGCGCTATCGCATCTACGGGTACTGGATTTATCGCGGGTGCTGGCCGGGCCTTGGGCCGGGCAGATCCTGGCCGACCTCGGCGCCGAAGTGATCAAGGTCGAGCGCCCCGGTAACGGTGATGACACGCGCGCCTGGGGGCCACCGTTCCTTAAAGACGCTTATGGGGAAAACACCAGCGAGGCCGCCTATTACCTGTCGGCCAATCGCAACAAGCAATCGGTCACCATCGACTTCACTCGCCCCGAAGGGCAGAAGCTGGTGCGTGAGCTGGCGGCGAAGTCGGACATCCTGATCGAAAACTTCAAGGTTGGTGGTCTGGCGGCCTATGGCCTGGACTATGAATCGCTGAAGGCGATCAATCCGGACCTGATCTATTGCTCGATCACCGGGTTTGGCCAGACCGGTCCTTACGCCAAGCGTGCGGGTTATGACTTCATGATCCAGGGGCTGGGCGGTCTCATGAGTCTCACGGGGCGACCTGAAGGCGAAGACGGTGCGGGGCCGGTGAAGGTTGGCGTGGCGCTGACCGACATCTTGACCGGGTTGTATTCGACTGTCGCGATCCTGGCTGCGCTGGCGCATCGGGATCACGACGGCGGTGGTCAGCATATCGACATGGCGCTGCTGGACGTGCAGGTGGCCTGTCTGGCCAACCAGGCCATGAACTACCTGACGACAGGCAATGCGCCTAAACGCTTGGGCAATGCTCATCCGAACATTGTGCCCTATCAGGATTTTCCTACGGCGGATGGCGATTTCATCCTTACCGTCGGGAACGACGGGCAGTTCCGCAAGTTCGCGGAAGTGGCCGGTCAGCCGCAGTGGGCGGACGATCCGCGTTTTTCCACCAACAAGGTGCGGGTGGCGAACCGCGCGGTGCTGATTCCGCTGATCCGCCAGGCAACGGTGTTCAAGACCACTGCTGAATGGGTGGCGCAGCTGGAGCAGGCGGGAGTGCCATGCGGGCCTATCAATGACCTGGCGCAGATGTTTGCCGATCCTCAGGTCAAGGCACGCGGGTTGGCCATCGAGCTGCCGCATGCGCTGGCGGGAATGGTGCCTCAGGTGGCGAGCCCTATTCGTCTGTCCGAAACCCCGGTGGAGTACCGGTTTGCGCCACCTTTGCTGGGTGAGCATACGCAGGAGGTATTGCATCGGGTCCTGGGGCTGGATGCTGGAGCGGTGTCTGCGCTCAAGGCGTCTGGTGTGCTCTGATTGCTCTCTTCTATATAGGGAAGCGCTTTTGCTTCTCTATATAGGCCTCAAATCAGGCGTTTTGGCGCTTTCTGCAAGTTATTGATAGAAAAGCAAATTCGGTGCTTGACGGCAGATCTCAGGTGTCTATAATTCGCCCCACTTCCGGCGCAGTCGAAACGGAAAACTCCTTGATAAACAAAGAGTTACGCAGTTTTCGACAGCAGGTTGCTTCAGGTCATCGAAGCCGAAAAGAAGTTGAAAAAGAGGTGTTGACAGCAGCGAATAACGCTGTAGAATTCGCCTCCCGCTGACGAGAGATCGAAAGCGCAAGTGGTTGAAGTTGTTAAGGATTCCTTGAAAACTTCTGAAAAATATCACTTGACAGCAAATGAGGCTGCTGTAGAATGCGCGCCTCGGTTGAGACGAAAGATCTTAACCAATCGCTCTTTAACAACTGAATCAAGCAATTCGTGTGGGTGCTTGTGGAGTCAGACTGCTAGTCAACAGATTATCAGCATCACAAGTTACTCCGCGAGAAATCAAAGATGTAACCAACGATTGCTGAGCC